>CAYFGP010000094.1:0-27809 GCA_964342385.1 uncultured Oleiphilus sp.
AGCCTGAGAGGCGTCAAGCTTATGCTTCCACTATCGAGAACTTCGCACTGTCCAGAATATAATATTAAACCAGTTTCTAAGCTGTTTGATCTCAAAGGCACATTTGAGACATTAGCTGAATTTTCCTTAATTCGTAAGTTGATGGTGAGCAAACTCCTTGAGCTGAGAAACTGTATAGAACATCAGTTTCAGACAGCGCCTTCGCATGATCGCTGTGAAGAATATATTGAGTTTACATGGTACTTTTTAAGATCGACGGACTATTTGGCAAAAGAATTATGTACAGATATCTACTTTGATGCAGGTGAGTCTTCACACTATTTTGCAGAGTTACAGCTGAGCATTGAAAGTGGATGGAATATTGAGCTTCGAGCTTGTTTACCAAAAAAGTTCTATAAGGATCATAGCTGTAGTGATTTTCATCCTATTGAAGTCATAGAGTCAAAGTTAGGGGGAACAATCATCAAACAAAATGAGGCTAAAGCTGATATTGAAACCGATGAATATTGGGATGATCTGGCGTTAGATGATATTTATATTGTTAACGCAAATGTGAAATGCCCTGAATTGAAGAGGGTGATTATTAGAGAGTATTTTGAAAATATATAATGTTGCTAACTTAATGGCCAGGTATATTTGTTGTTTAAATAGTTAATTACTTCCTATAGGGCTGATAAAAGCGCTTGTGCAGCGTCTGATATCGGTCCCATTCTTTTTCAAATTGCTGTTCAGTCCAATTTAAATACTCTTCACACAACGCTTTTAATTCCGGTATCAGGTGTTCACCACCATCGGAGAAAAATAGGCCGATGCGGGTGCGCCTGATTAGTAGGTCGTCGAGGTGATTGATGGCCAGATATCTTAGGGCCCAGTGCAGTTCTGCCCAGTAATGTGGGGTTTCTGGGATTTTATCAAGGGCGGGCTCGGCTTCGTTCAGTTGGTCGGCATCGGCTCCGTAAAGCTGAATCAGAGCTTCGGGTACGGGTAGGCTGCCTTGGTTGCGAGTGTTGGCACCGAGTTCTGGCCAGGGTTCTGGGATACTATTTAGGGGTTGGAAGTCCAGTTGGTCGATGGCGTCTTTGGCCATGACCTGGAAGGTAGTGAGTTTGCCTCCACATAGGTAGAGCTGGCCCTGATAGTGCCAGATTTTATGTTCTCTGGCGACATCTGAGGGACGGAGTTCATCATCTGATGGATCACTGAGTACGGGTCTAACACCCGACCAGGCGCTGATACAGTCGTCGTAGGTCAGGGAGGCACCGGGGAAGTAGTGGTGCAGGGCTTTGTAAATATAGGCCTGTTCATCCGGTTGGATGCGTACGTCGTTATCCAGTGATTCCTGATGATCCAGATCCGTGGTGCCGACGAGGGTATAGCCCATCCAGGGGAGGGCAAACATCAGGCGTTGATCGCTGGGGTGGAATAGGCAGACGCCTTTTTCTAAGGGCAGTTTTTCTGCTGAGAAGAGCAGGTGGCTGCCTCTGAGTGGTCGGACCTGATAGGGTACTCGTTCGCCTTCTGGTGTTTGGGTCCAGGCTCCGGTGGCATGGATCACTTGACGGCAATTGACGTGCAGGGCACCAAAGTGATCAGCCTGTATATAGACCTGATAGCCCTTGCCGTTGTTTTCCACTCGTTCCACTTTACTGTAGTTATAGGCAGTGCCACCCAGTTGATTGGCTTCCAGCAGAACTCGTAGAGTTAAGCGGGCGTCATCGGTGAGAGCATCTTTAAATTCGGTTGCAGCGTAGCAGCCCTGACTTCTGAGTAATGGTGCATCCTGTTGGAGTTCTTCATTCGATAAATTTCGATGGTGCTTCTTACCGGCGAGGGCATCGTAACACCACATTAGTAAACGAAAGCTGGCGCGACGGGGTGGGCGTTCGTGGTAGTGGGGCATGATCATGGGTAGGTGATTCACTAAGCCCGGTAGCTGCTGACACAGCTTTTCGCGCGCCTTAACCGCTTCACGGGTAAGAGTGAACTGACCGGATGCCAGATAGCGAATGCCACCATGCACCAGTTTGCTGGATTGGCTGGATGAGCCGGAAGCAAAGTCGTCTTTCTCTAATAGCAGGGCTTTATAGCCCCTGCGAGTGGCTTCAAACAGTAGACCTGCACCAGATATTCCACCCCCGATAATGACAATATCCCAGTCATGGCTATCCAGCTGTTGCAGTCCTGCAACGCGTCCGTCTGTACTCCAATGATCCGGTAGCATAGGCGTTTCCTCATCCAGTAACCCTTTCAGCATTGCACAGCTTTACGATTTTTGCCTGCTGTACTGCAAAAGGTTTGGTTTTTCTGAGGGTTATGACATGCTGATAGGGGACGTATGGCGGTGATCAAGTAACTGGTAGTCAGGGGAGGAATAAGGGACTGATCTATCTAAAAAGAGATGGCAAACGAATAAGCGGGGCAAAAAAGAAGACCCCGCATTGGCGGGGTCTTAAACTCACAGGCACATTGTGAGAGGCTCGAATTTGGTGATGTTACCAAAGCTACCAATCCCGATAAGTTGATTGTTGTTACATCAAAAAATTATCGGGAATGGTATTAACTTTTAGGAGCTAACCATTAAACCATAGTTGGATCGGGTTCCATGCCCATCAGAGAGCGGCCCAGAATCTGCTTACATACGTCGTAATCGGTGTAAGCATGCGCTGCAGTCATGTTCACATCGCGCCACAGACGCTGAATTTCGTTGTCATGAATCCAGCTGGTACCACCGGATACTTCAAACAGACGGTTAACGGCTTCTACACACATTTTCACACCGTAAGCCTGGTTGGTACGCCAGAATGCCAGTTCGTCGTCAGTTGGGTAGCGTTTCTGCTCACCGAATGCTTTGTGCTCGTCCCAGGTTTTTTCCAGGAAGGCGCGTGCAGCGTGAACCTGATGAGTAGACTCAGCCAGACGCATCAGTGGTGGAATCTCTTTACCGCTGTTAGCCAGAGTGTAGGCGCGAGTACGGTTTTTGGTCATCTCTTTGTAAACCACCAGCATACGCTCGGCGATACCCAGCGCCATAGCCGCGAAGCCACAAGCGAAGTATGGACGGTATGGGGTGTAGAAGATCTTGCTGTCTGGGTACAGACCGAAACCTTTAGATTCACCAGTCATCATCGCTTTTGCTTTTTCGATGCGGTGTTCTGGGATAAAGGTATCTTTGTTGATACGCAGGGTCTTAGTGCCAGAAGGCTTCATTGCCGCTGAGTACCAGTCATCGATGATTTCGTAATCAGAACTTGGTACTACACCGAAGCAGTAATCTTTTTCGCCAGTCTCAGGGTTGTCGCGCAGGAAGCCCAGGATTGCCCACTCTGCGTGGTCACAACCAGAACTCCACTTCATGTCGCCATTGAATAGTACGCCGCCTTCAGTTTCAGTGGCTTTACCGAACGGTGCAATACTACTACTTGCAACTGCGTCAGGGTTCTCAGCCCAGAACTCGTCTTGCGCTTCTTTAGAGAACATCGCCATCTGGTGGTTGTGGGTGATCAACAGGCTGAATGCCCAAGCGGTACCACCGCATGCGCCAGCCAGTGCCGCAATACAGTCAGTCACTTCAGGCAGAGACGCTTCCATACCACCGTAAGCTTTAGGTTGCAGAGCACGGTGTAGCTTGATGGATTTCAGCAGACGGATGTTTTCGTCTGGTACTTTACGCTCTTGCTCAGCCTGTACCGCGTTAGCTGCGATCGTTGGCAGGACTTCTTGCAGTTTTTCAAGTAACGGATTTGGACGGTTCATCTGTTCTTCACCTTTGTCTAACTATTTTTTTTGTAATAACTGTTTGTTGCCGGGGCAGTGATATCAGAAGGTTTGTTGTTGCCTTGTTGATCGTCTCTGCCTGTGTTGTGAAATCATTATCTAGTCAGTTAGGGTCGTTGAGAATGGATCTTTCACAGGCTTTATTGTACTTTTCATAGAAAGTGTTTGGTGGGATATGCTTATTAAATCATCAGGGTTGGACTTTATATGTTTTTTAAGTATTTGATTTTAAAGTATTAAATTTTTATCGGTCGGCTTGCACTGCTTTTGGGCTTGTCTTTTTCTTGCGGAATTGTACAAAGGCGACAAAATAATGTGCAGTAATTTCACTTTGTTAAAAGTGCACTTTATCTTGATAACAGTGGGAGTGATGGATGGATGAAATAGTGCCTATGGCAGTTGTGCCCCAGGGCGACGATATTCCGAATATCAATATTGGTCAGTCCTATGATCAGCACTATACAGATGCTGAGATCCACTATGAGCATCTGGAGAAGCTGGCGGCGTTTTTTGGTCGCAATATGCCGGTGCACTACCATGATCGCTTTTATCAGCTGCATGTGATCTTAAACGGTACGGTGCGGGTGCATCTGGATGAACAGAGTTATACGGTGAAAGGGCCGATGTTCTTTCTGACGCCGCCAGCGGTGCCCCATGCCTTTGTGACAGATAATGCGGCCAAGGGCCATGTGCTGACTATTAAACAGCAACAGGTGTGGGAGCTGCTAGGCGGTATGGAGAAAAGCCTCTGGAGTAGTAATAGCGCCATCAGTAGTCCGCTATGTGTGGCTCTATCCCCCGGTGAAGATGCCACCGCTGCCAGAATGTTGCACCTGTTGGATCTGATTGGTGAAGAGTTTGATCAGCAGGGGCAGCAACGCGGACGGGCGCTACAGGCTTTATTGCAACTCATTCTGATCGATGTCTCCCGTTTAGCCGATCAGGGTCAGCCCCAGCAGAATACTCGCAAAGAAGATGTGCGGGTTTTTCATACCTTTAACAGCTTAATTGAGCAGCACTATAAAGAACATCTGACGCTGGACCAATATGCTGAGCAGATCGGTGTTACAGAGGCGCGGTTAAATGAGATCTGTCGCAGATTGGCGGGTTTACCCTCTAAGCGCTTGATTATGGACAGGATTATGCAAGAGGCGCGCAGACTGCTAATGTTCACCACCTCGCCGGTAACTGAGATCAGTTATCAGCTGGGCTTTAAAGATCCAGCTTATTTTGCGCGTTTTTTTCGCCGACATGCGGGAATGACGGCAAGTCAGTATAGACAGTCGCAAATACAGGAATAAAATAGGCCGTAAATTTAAGGTGTTTTATCCCTTTCAAATCAATTGATTATCAGAGCGTAAAGATAGGCCCTATTTCTTTCTTGCTATGAAAAGTACAATTGAAGCGATGGAAAAGGTATTTTTCGTTGTTCAGTCACTCCTTATACTGCTGCCAAAGTGCTATTCGTTTTGGTAATAAGAAGTGACAAGGAAAGCGGAATAAGCACTAAACATCGAAATAAAGGCGTCTCAGATAGCAATTTGGCCGTTTCTTTGGCCAATACTGAGAATATCAACCTGCTTTTGTTTGGGTGTGTATACACTGAATTAGAGAGACATCAGGTTTCCTAAAATAATAACGATATACAAGTAGATAAAGGTGAAGAAATGGCTGACACAGGTTTTGATGCTAAAGATTTCCGTCGTGCACTATCTCAGTTCCCGACCGGCGTAACCGTAATTACCACTCTGGATGCGGAAGGCAACCCAGTGGGTGTAACCGCCAGCAGCTTTAACTCTGTTTCCATCGAACCTGCACTGGTTCTGTGGAGCATCGACAAGGGCGCTCACAGTCTGGAAGCGTTCGAGAAAGCAGAATACTTCGCAGTGAACGTACTGGGTCGTGAGCAAGTTGCTACCTCTAACCGCTTTGCCAGCCGTGGTGAAGACAAGTTTAAAGATGTGGCTTACAAAGGTGGTCTGGGTGATGCACCTATTCTGGACGACTACGCTGCTCAGTTTGAGTGTAAAACCTGGGCCGTTTATGAAGGTGGTGATCACCTGATTCTGGTGGGTGAAGTTAAAGACTACCGTTATAACGATGCCACTTCTCCACTGGTATTTGCTCGTGGCAGCTACGCGGTATCCGTTCAGCATCCAGAGATGGTTAAAGCGCCTCTGATGGATGAGGCCGGTGACTTCGTAGGTGATTACCTGCTGTACCTGCTGCGCGAAACTTACAGCCGTCACAGTGCTCAGCTGTATCCTAAACTGCAGGAAGAGTGTGATGTAAACCCTGAAGAGTGGCGCATCATGGTTCGCTTGGCAGATAAGGGCAGCTTGTCTATTGCTGAGCTGACTGCCATGGTAATGCAGCCAGAAGTGGCTCTGCGTCAAACTGCGGATTGGCTGGTAGAAAAAGGTTATGTGGCTTATGCCGATAACGCAACTCTGACCATTACTGAACAGGGTAAAGAGATTGGTCAGAAGTTGCAGGCTATTGCTCACGCTGAAGAAGCTGAGCTGCTGAGTGCTCTGCCAGAAGAGCAGTCTCGTCAGCTGAAGGACAATCTGAAAGCACTGCTGGAAAAAATGGCTTAATCGCTATTTTGACAGCTGGAACTCTATAAAATAGTTGTGCTTTTATAGAATGCTTTCAAAGCCCCCGGTAACTGAATCGTTGCCGGGGGCTTTTTGTTTCCAATAAAACAGAAGTGATAACAATTCACTGCTTCATTAGAGTTAGCGTCAACTATTTGCAAGTACCGTTACTGCAGCAATCTTCTGACTCTTCTGTTGCTATTTCCTCTTTAGCCTCTTCTTCAGGCACTAAGGTCACTGTTTCTGTCTCGATATTGATATCTACCATATTGCTGGCACCTGGGCGCAGTACAATGACACCGTACTCGGTCAGGGCATCGTCTTCATCTTCCGCACTACCGACTTCCAGACTTAACGCCTGACCTTGCAGGTGTTCAGGAGCGATCAACAGACTGGCAGGTAAGCCTTCATCCCATTCCATCTGGATTTCAACCAGATCTGGCAGTTCAATCTCTTTACCATCTGCAGTAATGCCTTTTAGGCGCGGGCGTTTTTGTGGGGCGTCAGACATGGTATGTCTCCTGTACCAGATCGTTATGAAATTGCACAGGAGGATACCAGATTTGAGGTGGTTTGATAGGGGGCTGTCATGTGATTGTGCGTTTGACGTATTACGTGGTGCGTAATACGCTTGGCATATGATTAAGTCTTTTGCTGATAAAGCGACTCAACAACTGTATGAGGGGCGTTGCCCAAAACGCTTTCTACAGATTCAAGCCCAAGCTGAGCGAAAGCTTCAGATGCTTGATGCTGCTCAGACGTTGGATTTTTTAAAGAGTCCGCCTGGTAATCGATTGGAGGCGCTGTCAGGAGATCGTAAAGGGCAATACAGTATTCGTATCAATCAACAATTTAGAATCTGTTTTATTTGGAATGATTCGGGACCTGAACGTGTACAGATTGTTGATTATCACTGAAGAGGCTTACCATGCCAGTTAACAAAATGAGAGCAATCCATCCCGGTGAGATTTTGGCGGAGGAGTATCTTGAACCCTTAGGTATGTCTGCTAATGCCTTAGCAATTGCGCTGCAGGTTCCTGCGACTCGCATTGGCGCTATTCTGAAACAGAAGCGATCCATAACACCGGATACAGCTTTAAGATTAGCTCGCTTTTTTGGTGGCGATGCGCAATCCTGGCTTAATCTGCAGCAGGCTTATGATCTGAAGATTGAGGAAGAGAAGCTGCACAATGTCCTTAATAATATTCAACCCTTGGAGCTAGGTGCCGGCTAAGACAGCAGGTCATCTGTAAAACAAAGAAATTCAAAAGGCTTCGACACTGTTCGAGCAGTACGAAGCCTTTTTAGGTTGTAAATAAGATGAGGCTTGGACTAATGCCGTTTAAGTTCGAAGCTCTTCACGATTTGCAAACTGGTCCAGTGCCTCTGGATTTGCCAGAGCATGAGTGTTTTTCACTGGACGTTGATGCACAACCTCCCGTACCGCCAGCTCAACAATCTTGCCAGATTTAGTGCGTGGAATATCCGTGACCTGCAGTACTTTGGCGGGCACATGGCGTGGCGTGCAGTTACTACGAATAGTCTTCTGGATCGTTTTGATCAGTGCTTCATCCAGTTGCAGGCCCTCTTTTAGACGGACAAACAATACAACACGGACATCATTATCCCACTCTTGGCCAATTACCAGGCTTTCAACGACTTCGTCTAATTGCTCAACGTAACGATAGATCTCGGCTGTACCGATGCGTACTCCACCAGGGTTTAAGGTGGCATCAGAACGACCGTAAATCACAATACCCTGTTGTTCCGTTAGTTCAATCCAGTCACCGTGGCACCAGATATTGTCGAAACGAGCAAAGTAGGCGTTATGGTACTTTTCACCGGTTTCATCGCCCCAGAAATTAGCCGGTTGGTTTGGAAAGCTGTTACGACACACCAGTTCACCTTTTTCCAGGCTGATAGCTTGGGCGTCGTCATTAAATACCTGTACATCCATACCCAGGCCGCGGCATTGGGACTGGCCTTGGTACACAGGGCTAATCGAGTTACCTAAGACAAAACAGGAGCAGATATCGGTACCGCCAGAGATAGAAGCCAGCAGTAGATCCTGTTTGATATGTTGGTAGACGTAATCATAGCTTTCAGGTGCCAGGACGGAACCGGTTGAGCATAGGGTATTGAGTGCCGAAAGGTTATGGCTTTGTGCCGGTGACAGGCCCTGTTTCTTCAGTGCATCTATATACTTGGCCGAGGTGCCAAACAGGGTACAGTTTTCTTGCTCAGCATAATCCCACAACACATTACCATCGGGATAAAACGGCGAACCTTCATATAGCATCAGAGTGGCTTCACTGGCCAGTGCTGATACCAGCCAGTTCCACATCATCCAACCACAGGTGGTGAAATAGAATACTTTGTCACCGGGTTTGATATTGCTATGTAGCTGGTGCTCTTTCAGGTGCTGAATCAGAATACCGCCCACGCGGTGGGTGATACACTTGGGTTTACCAGTTGTACCGGAAGAATAAAGAATGAAGAGTGGCTCATTAAAGCCGATACGCTGATATTCCACGGCTTTGACAGGATACTGTGCCATAAGGAGATCAATATTCTGCTCAGCGCTGATCTCAATCTCGTCTATCAGTGGCACAATCAAGGTATGCTCAATAGATGGAATCTGGCTGGATATTGCCTGGATTTTACCCATTACACTATGGATTTTACCGTTATAGCGATAACCGTTTGCTGCAATCAGGACTTTAGGCGTGGTTTGCCCAAAGCGCTCAATCACACTGGCTTCACCAAAGTCGGGTGAGGTAGAGGTCCAGATAGCACCCAGAGAGGTTGCAGCCAGCATTGCCACAACAGTTGCAGGAATATTGGGCATAAAACCTGCGACTCGATCGCCCTTGCCAACGCCTAGCGCTTTCAGGTGCTGCTGCAGTTGAGAAACCTGCTCATTCAGTTCGCGCCAGCTGACTCTTTGGCGTGGGCCATTTTCCATCTGAAAAACAATGGCATCGTCATCACTGTTTTTTCGCAGTAGGTTTTCTGCGTAGTTAACCTGGCTATCTGCGAACCAGCGTGCTTGTTCCAGTTGATCGGCTTGTTCAACGGTTGCTTCACCCAGGTCACCTTTAATATCGGTGAACTGCCAGACTTCAGTCCAAAACTGGGTGTTATTATCAACAGACCACTGCCACAGCTGTTCAAAGTTGGAGATCTGCTGTTGGTATCTTTCGTTGATCGTGTTGATAAAAGCTTGGGTTAAGCTTTGTTCGATCTGTTGAGCTGAAGGTTGCCACAGTGGCGTTGTGCCTATCATGGTGCCTGTCATATCCATCCCTACTCTTTATTCTTTTTAGCCGTTCTGTGCAGGCTATTTTATTTTTGATTTTTTATAAGCTGTTTATTCGCTCCAGATGCAGGATTAACCTGCATCTGGCTGATTTTCCGGGCGAGCATCTTTAAAGGCATCTAATGCTTCAAAAGTCTGATGGATCGCCATAATGCGTGGGAAAGGTGTTAGATCAACATTAAAACGCTGGGCGTTAAAGATCTGAGGGGCCAGGCAGATATCCGCCAGAGTCGGGCTGTCGCCGTGGCAGAAGGTTCCGGTTTCTTTCTCTGAGAGTCGGGTTTCGAGCGCTTTAAAACCTTCTTCGATCCAGTGTTGATACCAGCGGGTTTTTTGTTCCTCGCTGACACCCAATTCACCGGTCAGGTATTTCAGTACACGTAGATTATCGACCGGGTGGATATCGCAGGCGATCAGTTGTGCTAAGGCTCTGACACGGGCACGGCCTACGGCATCTTGCGGTAGTACTGCAACCTCTGGATAAACCTCTTCCAGATACTCGATAATCGCCAGAGATTGAGTCAGTACCTCGCTGGAGTCCAGTGCTAGTGCAGGGACAAAACCTTGCGGATTACGAGTGAGATGTTCTTCACCTTTATGTTCGCCCTTCAGCAGGTTAACACCCACTTGCTCACAGTCCAGGCCTTTTAGATTGAGTGTGATACGAACTCGATAAGATGCAGAGGAACGGAAATAATCAAACAGTTGCATAATGGCGGTCCTGATTACATTCTGGTTTAGTGACTGGGAAAGCTGGTCTTCTTGAGAGTGCTTTTATCTAAGACGGTTTTTATTCCGTGTTGTTAAAAGTAGCCGCCGAAAGATCGCTAAGCCGTGATCAGATGGCACAAACCCGCCATGAGGCGGGTTTGTTGGGATAAGCGATCAAACGTTTGGAATATGCTCAGGGCTTATTCCGCACCTTGATACTGTTCAACGGTCTGCTCGATCGCGCCAAAGATGCTGTTGCCTTCGTCATCTTGCATTTCGATGCGTACGGTATCGCCAAACTTCATAAATGGCGTGCTAGGGGTGCCGGTGTTGATCGTTTCGATCATACGTACTTCTGCCAGACAGGAGTAACCAACGCCACCATCTTTAATCGCTGAACCGAATTCAGTGTCCTGTTTGTTGGATACCGTACCCGAACCTACGATAGCACCCGCACACATAGGACGTGTTTTGGTTACGTGAGCCACTAACTGAGGGAAGTTGAAGTTCATATCAACACCTGCATTGGCTTTACCAAAAGCTTCGCCGTTCAGGGTCACCAGCAGAGGCAGGTGAACACGGCCATCTTGCCACTTGTCGCCCAGCTCATCTGGAGTAATCGCTACCGGAGAGAAAGCACTGGATGGCTTGGATTGGAAGAAACCAAAACCCTTAGCTAGTTCACCTGGAATCAGGCCACGCAGAGACACATCGTTCACCAGCATAATCAGGCGAATTTTATCCGCTGCTTGCTCCGGGGTTGAGCCCATGGCTACATCGTCGGTAATAACCGCCAGCTCGCCTTCAAAGTCGATACCCCAGGTGGTATCGTCAGCCATTTGGATGTTTTGCTGTGGTGCCAGGAAGGTATCGGAACCACCCTGGTACATCAAAGGATCGGTCCAGAAGGTTTCTGGCATTTGCGCGTTACGCGCCTTACGCACCAGTTCAACGTGGTTCACATAAGCACTACCGTCTGCCCATTGGTAAGCACGAGGCAGTGGGGACGCTACGGCTTTTTGATCAAAAGGAATAGTGTTGTCCAGCTCACCCTGATTCAGTTGTTTAGATACTGCTTGCAGCTTAGGTTCAACCTCTGCCCAGTTATCCAGTGCTGCCTGCAGAGTAGGCGCGATATCCGCTACGATTACCGCCTGGCTCAGGTCACGGGATACCACAACTAATTGGCCGTCGCGGCCTTGATTCAATGTAGCCAGTTTCATCTTCTTCTATCCTTTTCAGGTTTGATTCGTTTGTTCTTGTCTTTGGCTGTTCCAGCTGTGCCGTTAGCGAGAGATTATCTTGCTCTCTTTTGGCGATGAATGCTTTTAGTCTAGATCAGCCTGCACAATCCTTCATGAAAAGATTGTTTCATTTGAAACAATCATAGAGATTGATTTTTCTTGGTGCAAGTCAAATTTCTTCAAATTTTCTGTGATAATCAAATGATTTTTGTCGAGTTAGGAGACTGTTTAACAAAGAAGGGTGGTTTTAATTGAAACTAATTGTCTTGTGTTATAGGGGGCGAATAGGTTATTTTGGCGCTAATAAAGATAGGTTTCTGGGAATGTTACTTCTATTTGGGTCAGTTGATCCGCTTTGGGGATAGATGAAAATGAAACCAAACTCAAATCTATCTACATTAAATGACCCAATGAAGAAAAACAGATGAACGATAAGGTCAATGCTTCTCTGAAGCTGGAACAGTTTTTACCCTACCGCTTTAATCAGCTGGCGGAACGTATCAGTGATTCGCTGTCGACGATCTATTCGGCTGAGTTTGGTATTACCATTTCCGAGTGGCGGATTCTGGCCATGCTGGGGACTCAACCTACGATGACTTCGTCGGATATTGCTCAGAAGACTCGCATGGATAAGGCTAAGGTCTCTCGTGCGGTACAGAAATTGGAAAAACTGGGTTATCTGTTACGGGAAAAGGATCGCCACGACCATAGAATCAGTCATTTGAGTTTGACCGAGGCAGGGGTCGAACTCTACAACGCGATTGTACCCAAGGCTTTGGACTGGGAAGGGCGTTTTGTCAGTACCTTAACCGCGCAGGAATATCGTGATTTGCACAATTTGTTGAATAAGCTGGATCAACAAATTGAGTTGGGTGAATAGAGGTAGAACTTAGACGCTGTTAACTCGGGTTATGGTTTTCGTTCTACTTCTACTTCTACGTCTACTTTGAGGTGGTGAGATTGGCGTTTCTCCAGCTCAAGTGTCATTGATCCGCTTGAAGAGCTTTCCGAATGGAAAAGCTCTCCTGGATGTCATTTCAAAATTACTTATTTCGATAATTCAAATTGGCCCGAAATTTTAACCTGTGCCACCTGATTGATCAGCGCTGTCTTAAGCACAAACTTGTGTTTGTCCAATGTCAGTAAAGTTTGCTGCTCATGTTTACTCTTATCACCCTTGTTATGTTTAAGCGTGAGTTGTCCAGATACCTTCTCGGCATCTTTTGGCGTCAGGGCCCAAGTGATGGCATGCTGAGCCTGATTATCCACTCGCTTACTCTTCATACTGATCGTCACTTTGATCTCATGGGGCACAGGCTGGCCCTTGGCGTCTAAGCTTTGATATTGCCAGTCCAGAGAACGGCTAGTGACAGCGCCTGACTCTGAAGCTTTCTGTTGTAAGCTGGTAGAAGGAAGGCGAATTTCCCGATAAGACGGTTTGAGAATATTTTCACCGGCTTTAATTTCAACTTGGGTATATTGCAGGCTGTTGCCAGTGGTCGGATAAAACAGATTATGTTTACCTGCTTCAATGGTATTTGCAATGCGTCGGGTTTTGTCCTCAGCTGCCCCATCAAGTTGAACTGACTCGTACTGATTGAGCATCAGGTTTTTAGGGTAGGGGACACTTAGCCAAACCTCTGTCTGCTTCATCTGAGTCAGAACCAAAGCTAAGGCTGCTCCAGCCAGTACAGCTGCTCCTAGTAGATAGGTTTTAGGACGGTTTTTGATCGGTTTGGCTTTTAGCGGTGCAACAGGTTTGCGTAGTTCTGTATTCCAAACTTCAAAGATCTCAATGGGCTCTTTAATACCTTTCAGGCGGTAATAGCCGTGAGATTGCCAACCCAGCTCTTCGTGATGGCTTAACCAGCCTCGGGCGCTGTCAAAGACGGTATAACTGAGATAAATTTGTCCGCCATCGGCCAGCCCTTCTACCCGTGAAGCTCTGTTTACATGACGGCCAAAAATATCCTGAGTCACTTCACCTTCGACGGTGACTTGACCCATATGCATACCAATACGTACCTCAATGTCTTCCCAGTTAGGGTTATCATTGTTAAATTGAGGGATAGCCTGTTGAATTTCCAAGGCTTTACTAACAGCTGAACTCGGATCTGCAAATACAGACATCAAGGAATCACCAATGGTCTTTAACACTAAACCGGAGTGATCTTTCTCGATAATTTCTGTGAGCAGTTTGTCATGGGCTCGACGTATTTGTGTGACAACAGTTTCGCTCTGAGTTTCTGCTAAATCAGTGTACCCTTTGATATCAGTAAACATTACGGTGAGTACCGTAGTATGATTACTAGCGATATAATCGCGCAGGGAATTACTTTCAGTGCCTGAAAGTTTGAGAGTGTCCATCTGATCAGCGCTCATTAGAAAAGTCCTGTAGTATTTTTATTCAAAATAACGTGAATCAACAGGATTGCAAGTGTTGCCGCTTGCAATAATGGCTATTGATTGAAACACTCTGTGCGATTTTAACTTTTGGATCGATAAAGTTAGGGAATCCATGATAACAACTGCCCTTCGTAATCTGGCATCTGGCGTGATGTTAGGTCTGATCAGTACAGTCTTGTCGCTGTCGTTTGCGTCCTTGATATTTGGCTCAGGAAGCTTTGAAGCTTTCCAGTCTGGTATCTCAGTCATGTTACTGACTGCTGTGATTGCCACCTTGGCTATCGGTTGGTTCAGTTCAAAAAGCGGTGTTGCCGCTATTCCTTTGCCCAGTGCCGTGGCAATGACCGCAGCCTTAATTGCCGAGCAATCTGTTGCCCAGGATGATATTCGTTTACTGATGGTTTGCGGTTCTTTATTAGCCGCACTCATTATGATTGTGCTGGGGCAAGCGCGTTTAGGGCGGGCGATTCGTTATCTCCCGTTACCCGTATTAGCGGGATTCCTGGCAGGTGTCGGTTGGCTATTCTTTAGTGGTGGCCTGAAGCTAGTGGTGCCTCAGTTATTATCTGTTGACGCGATTGCCAGTCCTTCTTTATGGCTAGTATTGGGTTTTGGTGCTGTCCTCTTCTTTGCCCAGAAAAAACTGGGTGGTTCGCTGATACTGCCGACCGGCTTTTTAATTCTGGTCTTTTTCTTCAATCTGCTCGGTGCGGGTATGCCTGAATGGTCGGGCAACTGGTTTATGGATGGCCGCAGTCAGCACTTCTTTACTATGCAGTGGCTGCCAGATTATACCAGCTATGGTTTAGGTGACCTGGCCGGTTTGCCTTGGAGTGGTATTCTGACTCTTGCTCTGATCAGTGTGTTTTCTATGCTGTTGCAAGCCAGTTCTCTGGAGTTGGCTACCGGCGAGGAGATGTCGCTGGATCATGAGCTGAAGGTCTCAGCTGGAGCTAACCTGGTGACCGGTGCTCTGGGCGGCACAGTGGCTTCTCTGTCCCTTAGCCAAACAACGCTGAATAAAGAGTTGGGTGGTGAAGGTAAGGCGCCAATTATTATTGCTGCTGTGATCCTGTTGCTCGTATGTATGGCAGGCAGCGCCATCTGGAGTTTCCTACCCTTACCTGCTGTGGGTGCGGTACTGGTTTATCAGGGTATGGTGTTTATGGATAAGTGGCTGATTAGCTCCCGTAAACGCTTTAATCAGTTGGATTATCAGGTTATCGCACTGATCTTTGCGGTAATTTTGATCAACGGCTTCCTGACCGCTGTTCTGTTGGGTACTTTGATTACCATTCTGATGTTTGTACGTCAGTACAGTAAATTGAAAGTGATCTATCTGAATACTGATGCTCGTACGCTGCGTAGTCAGGTTGAACGTCCATTACGTCATCAAAAGGCTCTGGAAAAATACGGTGATCGTGTACGGATTGTTCGCTTAAAAGGCTTCCTGTTTTTTGGTACCGCTTACAGTCTGCTGGAAGAACTCAAGTCCAGTATGGAACCACCTTGTGTTTTCTTGATTTTGGATTTTGGCAGAGTGTCTGGTTGTGACTCTTCCACGGCCAATGCTTTGATGCGCCTGCATCAGGACTGTCAGCAAAACAAAGTCTTGTTATTACTGACCGCTGTACCACCTGATTTGAAAGAGGTGCTGGAAGGCTCTGGTATGACGATCCTGGATGACAGTGATGATCAGGTTCGCTTAAACACCAAGGTGCTTATGAAAAATGCCGGTCAGTTTGTGGATTGGGATCGTGCATTGGAATGGTGTGAAAATGAACTGTTGAATCGTTTACCATCGAATGAATCTGGTGAATATCCTCTAGAGTCTATCCTACGCGAACGCATGGATATCATGCCGTATGAGGTGGTGCATCTGGTGCGCTATTTTGAACCGGTGAATGTGAAGGCGGGCGAGTACTTTATCAAGCAGGGTGATGCCGCTGACTCCATGTATCTGATCACTAAAGGTAAGGTCGAGATACAGCTGGAAATGGGAGAGGATGCCCATAAACGCATTAAAACCATGATGCCAGGTACCATCATTGGTGAGATGGGTGTTTATACCAACGGTACACGCACAGCGTCAGCTAAGGCGATGGAAAATACTCAGTTGATGAAACTTACCGAAAGGTCTCTGTTGGATATGGAAGCTAACAATCAGCTTATGGCGGTACGTTTGCATCGCTTTGTGGTGATGTTGTTGGCAGAGCGTCTGGGCTCTTCAAATAAGGTGTTGCAGGAATTTATTTAATACCTGAGTGTTTTCACCTTAATCGGTAATAAAAATCCCCCGCAAGTGTTTTGCTTCGTGGGGGATTTTTTGTGTTTGAGGTACCGGTTTAAGGGTCTGTTAAAGCCGTGTAAGTGGGTAAAGGTTTTATAAGAAAATAGACGCAGTGTTTTAACCCATGTGAATACGCTTACCGTCCACCTGTACATCCTCTTTGGCCTTAATGATGGTATGTTCGGCCCTTAAAGATGCCGTTTTATCTACCCGTTGAATAAGACTCCCCATCTGTTGTTGATCGCTTTCAGAGACAACACGATCGCTACGCTTAAAGCGTTGACGGATCTTATCTGCTTTTTGCTCCACCCATTCCGCTAGCCATTTGATGCGTCCCAGACGGCCTTCCGCTTCTTTGATATGGAACACGGCGCTCAAGCTTCTGAAGCGGGTGCTCAGGCTATTGATATTCAGTTGATTGCTAGAGAGCTGAGTTTCAGTCGGTGTTTCCAGCTTAATACCTTGTTTGGCCTGGATTGAAACTTGGCCATCGGTTTGTATCTTCAGATCTCCAGGCTGTGTCAGGGTTGCCGAAAACTCAGATTCTCTCTGAAGTATCTGTAATACAAAGTAGCCTTGGTCAGTATTTGCGTAAAGTACCGTATCCTCTATTTCAGGCTGCAGTAGGCAACTAAAGGCGATACGTGCTTTTAGAATGCCCTGATTAGTTTTGAGTAAGCACCCATCCTCTTCAACAGCCAATACAGTTCCAGTCGGTTGCTGAATAATAGTCGACGATGTATTAACTGCAGAGTGGATTAAAGGCTGCGTTGACATAATACGTTCCTAAGTTGGTATAGGATGTTCCTACATTCTGCTCTCAGACTAGAGGTGTTGTCATAAAGCCTCTGTCTGAAAACTCTGTCTCAGTTTGTGCTCTAGAAGCACGGCTTTGAGGCTTATCCCATCACCATCACTTTGCTTTGAGCAGGCTTAATGGTATTGCCAGGCGGACCATTTTGCGGTGAACCGTTTTGTCCGGTAATAGCGCTCATCTTGGTTGCGGGTTGCCCCTGTACCATCACCTTGGTGCTACCCATTAAACTGCGACACTCCATCATGATCTTGCTGGAGATAATGCCGCCTAAAACACCTGCGGTATCGCCCATACTGATAGGGATCACGGTTTTTAGTGAGTGGCCAGGCATA
The DNA here is from genome assembly GCA_964342385.1 of uncultured Oleiphilus sp. Classification (GTDB taxonomy): domain Bacteria; phylum Pseudomonadota; class Gammaproteobacteria; order Pseudomonadales; family Halomonadaceae; genus Oceanospirillum. The sequence continues at coordinate 17,494 of CAYFGP010000094.1, forward strand.
TTGGCAATCAGTACTTTGGTGGCTGCTGTCCCTGGGTTAGCCATTAGGCCCTGAGCCTGATTAGGGAAAGGGGTGGGTATCGGAGGGGCAGGGGGAGCCGGTACTTTACACACATCCGGCATCATCATGCACATATGGCCTTGCTGATTATTGGCAAACATAGACTATCCCTTTGCTGCAGGTTTTTGCCACTGCTGGGCGTTTAAACGTTTTTCGTCAGTACCTAAGGCTTCATCACGATTTGCCTTGTACCAATCGGTATCTTCTTCTGTCACATTATGTAGATTACAGCTGTGTAGCTCGCAGCCTGCAAGTACGGCTTGGCTTAAATTTGCATTACTGAGATCACAATAAGTCATATTACTGCCATCAAAATGACAGTGATTGGCTTGGACATCCGTTAACTGAGCCATTTCCAGATTACATTGCTTAAGCTGACATTGAGTTAGGTTTGCTTCCTGAAAGCTGCTTTTATCCAGTAGCGCTCCGGTAAAATCTGAGCCCGATAAATCAACACTGGCGAAGAGAGCTCCCGTGGCCGTAATGCCCTTAAACTGACAGTTGGTGGCTGTGGAATCAGTAAAATTGGTCTGAGTCAGGTTACCTTGGTTAAATAGCGTGCCGCTAAAGTCACAACCTAGAAACTGCGTCATACTCAGATCACGTTGGCTCAGGTCCAGCTGTTGTAGCTGGCAGTTGGATAGCATCAGTTGATTTAGCGCGCAGTCATGAAATGGCATCGGACTGAGTAGAGTATCGAAGATGCTCAGGCGGTTGAGTTGGCATTGATTGAATTGAGCTTGATGCAGTTGGTTGGCAAACAGGGAGGCAAATTCCAGCTGGCACTGGTTAAGCTGGCTGTAGGCCCAATCGACCTGATAAAAGCTACCATTACTGAGTACACATCTATCAAAGGTGCTTTGTTGTAATCGTCCGCCTTGCCACTGACTTTGGCCCAGATCACATTCCACCAGTTGGCATTGAATAAATTCACACTCGACAAAGTTGCATTCTTCCAAATCTGCTTGTTTAAACTGGCAGTTAATAAAAACAGTGTGCTCAAATTGACTAAAGCGCCAGTCAGTTTTGTTGAACTGACATTGTTCAAAGCGACATTGATCAAGGCGTGCATAGGCCAAATCTTTATCGGAGAGGGTTTGATTCTTCCAATGCAGTTTTTCGATTGCCTGATCTGATTTGATCTTGTACTGAAGCTCATCTGGGGTGTTAATCTCACTCATGATGGTTGCCAGTCCTCCAGAATCGTTTGCTCAAGATTGGCTCGAAAGAAGAAATTATCGCCCATAATCGCTTGGTAGAAATCAGCGGCGTACATATTGCTATAGCTGAAGTCTGTACCGGTTAAACAGGCTGCAATCCAAAGGGTTGAGACCAGCTGACTGCCATATAAATCGGCTCGATTAAGATTGCTTTTAGTCCAGATGCTGCGCTCTGCGCTAATTCTGTGCAGTTTGGCGGCATTCAGGTCTGCTTGCGACATATTGGCAAAAGTTAGATCACATTCCGATAAATCTGCTTCTTTTAGGTTTGCTTCAGCAAAGCTGGCACTGTTCAGTTGGCAGTGAGTGATATGGGCCTTTTCTAATTGGCATTTCGCCAGAAAGCGAGCATTGTCTAAATTGCTCTGTTGGATCTGGCATTCAAACAGATCGCATTCTACCCAACTGGCTTTTTCTGCTTTAATTTGTTGAAGATGAGCTCTAGGCATCTTACATTGAAAAAAACTGCTTTCGCTTAGTTGGCTCAGTTGCCAGCGACACTGTTGAAAATCGTTGTGGTTAAAGTTGCTCTGGTTCAATTCGCAGTCTTCAAAGGACTGATGTAGCCACTGGCATTCGTTAAACTCGTTGTTATTAAGTGAGCAGGTTTGCCAGCTGATTTGGCCAAAGCCACAATTTTGCCAGTTACTGTCAATAAATTGGCATTGCTCGAACCGACAATCTTGAAACTGACAGTGTTCAAATGCACTTTGATTGAAGACTATCTGTTTAAAGTGGCACTGTTCAAACCTGACTTCTGCAAAACGCCACTGGTTCAGCTGCTGCTGGTTAAAACTCTGCTCTGATAACATACAACCTTGCAGTTCTTGATCCGCATCGATCTCACTTTCAGGTTGGTTGAGCAGTATGATGAAGTCCTCAGGAGTCACCATATTCTCCTATTAAATCCTTCAGGGCATCGACCAGAGCGTCTGATGGAATCTGTTTGTCTTCCGGCATCTGTTCATTATGCTCGGGTAATTGAGTCAGCATCGCTGTCAGCTCCGAGTTAGTATCGTCAAGATATTTTTTAACCTGATCCAAGGGAATGGTTTTTAGATCAGACATATCTTCTCTTTCATTGACCAGTTTTTGAATAGCGTTATCGAAACCAGGATCACCACTACTAGGCAGGTTTGATAAGTTTTCCTGTTGTAGGTCGGTTAACTGCGCAATTTTCTGGTCTATTAAAGGGACCATACTTGCAGGGTTGTTAGGGTCGATGGCTTGTATAGCCACGGCCTCTTCGGATTCAGGGAATACTTCGGCTAATACCTTATTCACGTCCTCTGTTGTGGTCTCCTGTTGAGCCGACTGGCCGGTTAGTAGCTTCTCAGTAGTAGCGGGGTCTGCACCTAGCTCAGTGAGTTGCTGCTGTATTTGTTCCATCGCGGTAGGTAGTTTTTCTTCCAGCTGGTTTAAAGCCGTTTCAACCTGAGCAGCCTGGGTTTCTGCTGCAGCATCTTCTGCTGTAGTGCCTTCAGGAGAGGCGCCAGTTTCACCTCCTGTGCTACTTTTTCCTTTAGCCATGGCAGCACCGACAACTGCCGCTGTGGCTAAAGCACCAAGCCCAAGGGCGGCTATGGCTCCAAGACCAGGTTTTTCGGCAGTGGGTTTAGGGCTAGAGGGAGGCTTCAGTTGAGATAACTGACCCGTGCTTAAGAGAGTTTTAATCACGCTGACGGGACGTAATGGGCTCCAGTCCAGCAAAGCTTCATCGTCCAGCTCACCCTGAATACGGGCTTTAGTGTGTTCATGATAATGGGAGTGGCTTTTTTCAGTTTCTCCGGCATCTTCATAGGCGGCGGTAAGATAGAGAATCTCTTCTCCGTCCATGGTGTGGATCGGAAGTTCGGCCCGGGCAAGCAGTGCCAGCACATTACTGTCAGGCAAGAAAATGGCTGTATCAATATTGCAGGTGGTTAGAATCTCGGGTTTATTATCGACTCCCGCCAGCAGTTTAAAGCGATATGAGGGAATTACACCTTCAATCAGGCGCAGATCCGGATGCATATTGCTTAACTTAAAACGTTCGCCGCCAAACAAATAACCAGATAACCACTGGTCCTGACTGGTTTGCATAAAAAAGTCAGGGTTCAGGTCATTGGCAAAAAAGGGGGCCTCATTTTTTTCCCAGTGATCCCCGTAGGTGCCCCATAGTTTTTTTCTGGGTAGCCAATCGACACTTACTGAGTTAAAACCTGCTGGTTTGGGTGTTTGGCCTTTATCCGTTAGCAGTTGGTTGGTGTATTCCAGGTGAGGCAAAGGGGTATCGGTTTTCCGCTCAAAGCCGATACCAGAGGGGTTGTAGTCGTAGTCTTCGCCACCAAAACTATTTTGATAAGTTAGGGCTAACTTGGTCAGAGGCTCAGGTGTAGTAGGAGTTAAAATTCGACGCCACTGACGTTCACCAGTAACGGTTAGATGTTTGCGGATAATACCCAGCTCCAGTTCAACAAAATCGGCGCTGACCGCGTAACCTGAAGGGGCATGGTAATGACCGTAAATCAAGGCTTCTGCGCGGGGTTTGGGGAAACCTGCATCAAATATCTCATCTGCTGGAATCTGTTCTGCGATGGCGCTCCAGGCATCCTGAGCAGAATAGGGCAATGCATTATCCAGCGGAACTGCCAGCATCAGGGTGACGGCAAATCTTTGCTGCTGTTTCCAGCCGTAAGGATAGGTTTGTATGGATATTTCTGGTGGCGTAATTAACTGCATATCTTAACCTAACTGGAGGATACTGCCTTTGACTTGTACTACCCCTGAGGCTTTAACCATAGTGGCTGATTTCCCCTGAATTTGAAGAGCATTGCCTTTTAGTGATAATTGCCCTTGAGACTTGACCATAGTCGTCGCATTACCCGTGATATTAACGCTTTTATTGCCCTTAATATTGACGTTCTGTCCACCCTTAAGGTCAATATTTTTTATCGTGGCGGAAAGGACAATATTGTTAGTCGTAGACTTAATATCCACTTTCTTTAAGGCTTCAATGGAAATAGCCTTCATATGCTTGATAGTGGCTTTAGAGTTGGTAAGTTCAACATAGTTTTTAATCGGACCTATATTGAAGGACAGTTTTGCATGCTTGGTATAGTCGAGCTCTATCGTAGCATCTTTAACTTTAGGTGCTTCTGGAGCTAAGGCTGCGGCTGCCCAGGCTCCAGCCACTGCTCCGGCGCCCGCGCCATATGCAGCGCCTTCTCCTCCCCCGGCAGCACCGACATAGGCTCCCCCCAAGGCACCGGCAGCGCCTGCTTTTAGCAGAGCAGATAATGCTGTAGGGATAGCGGGGGCAGATGTGGCGCTAAAGACTTTACCTGCACTGATAGAGTAGTTTTTTTCTGCATCTTCATCTTTATCGCCTTCAAAAATTCCTATTTCTTTATGTGCTTTGGACAGGGAAACCGTTAAGGCGCTTAGATCCAGTTCAAACTTAGCGACATTGACTTCAGCGGAGATACTGACACCGCAGAGTTTGCCTTCAATATCTGTCGCAAAAACCCCACCTTCTACCTGATTGGCAATGGCGTTACCTGCAACAGAATAGCTACCGACGGCTGTTTCTATAGAGTCTCCATGATGATGAGAGACCGCTTTGCCAACATGTACGCCCTCATTGGTTCCTTTTTGATAATCATAGGTATCGCCGATCATCTTCGACAAAATCATATTGGAGGGTGGTGTTTCGGCTCCAGGATGCAGATCATTTGGTAGGCTGCCGTCCCACTCAGACACAGCATCAGGGTTTACATAAGTTACTTCATAACCCGTGCCGTAGCAGAAATCTTTGGTGGTGCCAAAGAAGGTAAAGGTGTTTCCACCACCATTAAAATAATATTTGTTGCCTGCTTCTCGATAGACTAGATAATCTCCACTACGCTCTTCCGTTTGAGTCAGGTAGGTCCCGGATTCTGATCCCAATTTACCTAACAGCTTTCCTGTGCAGTCATTACCGTCACCTCCTTTATCGACTTTTGCAAAGTCAAATACCTTTTGTTCATTAATCATATCGTAGGCGACATCAGTGCCATCTAAGATACTGGCGGTGACATCGGTGGTTGTGTTATCCGCAACGACATTCCCTGTGTAGATATCTTTGGTGACCAGGGTCATCTGATAGCCGCCAGCAATCTCTTCGTACAGACCGCCAGAGGTCATCATCATTAAGCCGTTGGCATTGACTGGGTTTGCGGCGCCCAAGTGAAAGTAGCTATTACTGTTAGGGGAGTAGAGTTTGATGCGTTCGCTATCTTCCTGATCTTCCATCTCAATAATATTGTTAGAGGCGGTTTTGATCTTATTGACCGTATGGTTATCTTCCCTCACAACACTGGGTTTTGCGGCGTTGGGCACAGCTCCTGTGATGACTGGGCGATCAGGGTCTCCTGCAATAAAGCTAAGTAGCACTTCGGCACCCTTTAACAGTGGAAAGTGCATGCCACTGTTTTCACCCGCATTAGGCTGAGCCATGGCGATCCACCAGGAGGCCTGAGCTTCATCTCGCTCTTTGTTGGCGCGATCAAATGGCAAAATAATCTTATAGCGGCCTCTTTCATCCAAATGAGCGTATTGACCTTCACCCACGGAATCGACAATGGCATTGATCACGCCGTAAAAACGAGGCTTTTCGGTAACTAAAGCAGGACGAAATTGGATATCACTTTTGAGTGCTTTGATCTCGTTACTATACGGATGCTCGTTGCTTTGTTGGGAGAATTGGAAGCCTGGAGCATAGCCACTGTGACTGATTTCAATAGGGTAAAAGCTGTCATTCAGACTTTGAAGGGGATGCTCACTGAGTACAAATACCTGTAGCGGTTGTTGGCGTACATCAAGACTGGCACCAAAAAACTGGTGCTTTTGTGTTAATAGCTCTTCAGCGCGGATTTGAACGAGGTTCTCCGCTTCATCACGATCAACCAGATTCTCACAATAACGGAAGACTTCACCGAAGCCTTTACTATCAACTTCGACAGAGGCTGACAGTTCTTCTGAAGGACGATCATTGTTGTAATCTTTAACCGTTACCTTTTTGGCGATACGCTGGCTGTTCTTTATCCATTGGAAAGTAATTGGTTCAGCGCTGTTGTAAGACATGCCGACTAAAGGGCTGTAGAGGCTGTTGATACTGTTTCCTGGATGTTGGCTTTTTACATCACAAAAAATGATCTGTTCAGTACTATTGCCTTGTTCAAAATAGAAATACACGCCCTCACGTTCAGTAATACGTTTCAGAAAGTTGTAATGGCTTTCACCAAACTGGCAGCGATAATCCCATTTTCGATAACCAGAGAGCATCGAGAGATCATAGTGTTCGGAGTTAAGGTCCGCTTCTTGTAATAGCTGCTCCAGTGTCTCGGGCAGAGCTTGATCCAGATAAACTTCATTCGTAGTAATTTGGGTGAGCCGCCATAATTTAGGTACTAAGACAGCTTGATATAGGTGCCCATTTTCGCTGGGGTGTAAGTATTTAAAGTCAGACAGTACGCCATTAATGGTTCTGTGCTCACCATAGACATCCAGTGTCAGCTGGCAGTCTTCGCTCAATAGATCATCCAGATCATAATCTTCCGATTGGCACAGCAGTTGTATATCAAACTGATACAGATCGGCAACCCGCTCAAACCCGCTAAACTCCAGCACCTGAAAAAAATCATCAGCGACGGCTTTTGAGGTAAAGCTGAATTCAATATCGGGTGATAAGCTCATGGTCCGGTTGTCCGTAGTGTTTTACTGGTTTCTGTTGCGTTGACCTGTGTTGAATGCCCATAAGTCTAAACACATGTGAAACGCACTTTTTTGATATCTATCTATTTGATCTACAACTATTTTAGTTTAGCCAAGCTGTAAGATGCTGCCTTGAATCTGTGTCGCGCCTGAGGCTTTAACCACTGCTGTGGCTTTACCCTGAATATTCAGTGTTGCTCCTTCAATGTTTAGTGTGCCTGTACCTTTCAGGCTGGCGGTGGCACCCTCCATGGTCAGGGTGCCGGTGCCTTTTAGGGTTGTCGAAGCTCCCTCGAGGTTTAATGCCGTGGTGCCTTCTACCTTAGTGGTTGCCCCTTTCACATTGGTGCTGGCTCCTGTCAAAGTAGAGCTGGCTGCCTTGAGTTCTAGTTTACTCACGGCCGGATCGCCTTTTAATGTTGCTCCAGTAGGCTCCAGAGATAATTGCACAGGAGCGGGCGTTGATACATCAATGCCTTGATTTTCGGTAAAGCCTTTGGCCCAGGCGGTGAATTTATCACCCATCGTTGGAGTTGCCGGTGGAGGGGTGACAAGAGGGGCCGCATTTAAATTGATGATCGGAGAAGTAATCTCTGCTTTGATTCTGGCCTTCTGATCAAACTCACCTTCACAATGCTCAATGGTTTTCAGTGCGCCAGAAAAATCCAGTTTTAATGCACTGAAATCAATCTCTGCTTTAACAATTTGAACACTGGCATCAATGGACAGCCCGGATAGTTTGCCTGCAATATCGGTAGCGTGTACCGCACCTTCCAGTTTGGCTGCAATGGCTTCGCCTGCTGTGGCCGCACCGCCATAAGTTCTTTCATTGGAGCTACCGTTGTGAACCGACTTGGCAAAACCTTCATGGTATTCATCTACATCGCCTACATGAACGGCTTCGTTTTTTCCTTTTTGGTAATCATAGGTATGGCCAATGGTTTTGCCGATAATCATGGCATCCATTTGGGCATCAGTAAAAGATCTGTCTTCAGGGAAGTCGCCATCCCATAGGCCTTCGTCGATGTAGTTGATTTCGTAACCATTGCCATAGCCAAAGTCTTTTGAGCCACCGAAGGTGTGTGTGTTGCCATCATTCCAGAAATATTTCTCACCGAACTCTCTGTGAATAAAGTAGTCACCGGAGCGTTCTTCAGTCGGGTTGATCTCTGCACCTAGCTTTCCGGTGTCATCTGCTTTCTGGAAGACGTGCATCTTGGTTTCATCAATCAGATCCAGTGCACTGTCTGTTCCATCCAGCAAACTGGTGCTGGTCGAGCTGCCAGTGACACCACTGGTTTGGGCTACATCAATATTCTCTGTTTCGCTGTCATTATCGTGATCTTGAGGCAGGGTGTGCAGAGCAGAGCTTAAATTGGGAGTAGTCAATAGGGATATCTGATAACCGCCACCGATCTCTTGGTAATAACCTCCTGAGGTGATCATCATTAAACCATTGGCATTGACCGGGTTGGCTGCACCTAGATGGAAATAACTGTTGCTATTAGGTGAGAATAGCTTGATCCGTTCGTTATCTTGCTCATCTTCCAGTTCGATAATGTTATTAGATGCTGTTTTGATTTTATTGACTGTATGGTTGTCTTCTCTCACCACGCTGGGTTTGGCTGCATTGGGTACCGCGCCTGTAATAATAGGGCGGTCGGGATCGCCACCAATAAAGCTGAGTAGTACTTCTGCACCTTTCAACAGTGGGAAATGCATACCACTGTTTTCTCCTGCGTTGGGTTGAGCCATGGGAATCCACCAGGAAGCTTGGGCTTCGCCACGCTCAGCTACAACTCTGTCAAAGGGGAGAGTGACTTTATAGCGGCCACGTTCATCCAGGTGGGAATATTGACCGACTCCCTCGGAATCGATAATGGCATTAAGCACACCGTAGAAACGGGGTTTCTCAGTCTCCAGGGCAGGGCGGAACTGAATGTCAGATTTTATGGCCTTGATTGAGTTGTTGTAAGGCAGTTCACTCTTTTGATGCAGGTATTGCAAGCCAGGTGAATAACCCCAGTGTTCAATTTCCAACGGGTAATATTCGTTATTCAATTCGTCAAAAGGGTGTTCCGTTAAGTCAAAGCTATGCCCCGGATTCATGCGGATATCGAGACTACTGATAAAGAACTGTTCCTTATGAACCTTCAGTTCTTCCATGCGAATTTCAGCCAAGCTTTCAGCTTCATCCGTATCTTGTAAATTTTCACAATAAATAAAGAGCTCACCAAAGCCCTGAGGGTCTACCGTTTGAGTTGATGTAATATTGGCCGAGGGCTGATCGTTGTTGTAATCCTTTAACGTAACCGTTTTGGCGATACGTTGATGAGCCTGTTTGATCTGGTAGATAATGGGCTCATCTTTAACCAATGACTGGCCTGTGAGCGATGAGTAGGTGCTATCGGCAACTGTCTCTGGGTGTTGGTTCTGACTGTCGCAGAAGACGACTTTGTCCGTTCCATCTGTGTGATCAAAGTAGAAATAAACCCCTTCACGCTCGGTAATGCGCTTTAGGAAGTTGTAGTGACTTTCACCGAATTGGCAGCGGTAGTCCCACTTTCTGTAACCAGACAACATGGATAAATCATAATGGCTGCTATCTAATCCAGCTTCGGTCAGAACCTGTTCGAGTGTTTCGGTTAAGTCTTGCTCTAAATAGACCTCATTGGTAGTGATCTGGCTTAAGCGCCACAAACGGGGAACCAGTACCGCACGGAAAAGGTGACCGTTGTCCACGGGTGACAAATACTCAAAATCGGATAAAACGCCGTGAATGGTTCTACTCTCACCGTAAACATCAAGTTCCAGTTCACAGTCTGAGTTGAGTAGATCACCGACGGTGAGTTGAGTGCTTTCGCTATGCAATTGAATGGAAAACTGAAATAGGCCGCCTAGTTTCTCAGTCCCTGAAAACTGGAGTACTTGAAAGAAGCTCTCATCCACGGCTGATGAAACAAATTTGAATTTTACGTCGGGAGAGAGGGACATAGTAAAGCTCCGTTTGTGACGATATTTTCCATAAGCGGTGTTACTTTTTAGCTTGAAAAATCAGGCATTACAACCAGTTATCACGTTTATGAGTCAGGATGTGGCTCTTGCCTCAAGCTTATTAGCCTTAGTTTAGATGGTTTTTTGAACTGATGGAGAAGAATGCAGGTTTCCTTTTAGCCAGAAACAAAGACCTTGATAGGGCTGAGGTATCAAGGGATCAGTTATCAAGGTCTTTGCTATTCTGTTTTAGTTCTAGCCCGGATATTTCATAAAAGAAGGCAAGTTCCGCCCAAATCATTGATATGA
>CAYFGP010000095.1:0-27586 GCA_964342385.1 uncultured Oleiphilus sp.
AATGAACCTAAAAGTGACAGGCTACTGCTTGTTTATGAAATATCCGGGCTAGAGCGCTCTGATTGGATAACGGGAATTCCATAACTCATAGACAGTTATTTTCCCAATAAAAAGCCGCAAGTAATGCTTTAGAGTCTCTAGGGTGGTGCAGGCCTATCACAGATAGACCTGCACCGAGTTGCGATTGAAGAATAGCTTACAAGACAGGCTTAGTTACTCGCACCTACCTGCCAGCTTTTCAGCAGCTCTTTATAGGCAATGGTTTCACCCTGTGGTTTTTCATTTGCCAGTTTCGCTTTTGGTGAACCCGGCTTGCTTAACCACTCCTGAGGATCAACCTTAGCATTCAGCTTAGGACCACACTCACCTTGCACACCCGCACGCTCCAGACGCTTCAGCACTTTATCCTGAGCGGCTGCCAGACCATCCAGTGCTTGCTGAGGCGTCTTTTCGCCATTAGCGGCTTCTGCAATGTACTGCCACCACAGCTGAGCCAGTTTCGGATAATCCGGTACGTTAGTGCCAGTCGGTGTCCACTGAGTACGTGCCGGGCTACGGTAGAACTCAACCAGACCTCCCAGTTTAGGCGCTGCTTCAGTCATCTCATCAGAGAAGATATCCGACTCACGAATAGGCGTTAAACCCACCAGAGTTTTCTGTAGCGAAACCGTTTTGGATACCGTGAACTGAGCGTATAACCAAGCGGCCAGACGACGTTCTTTCGGTGTCGATTTCATAAAGGTCCAAGAACCGGTATCCTGGTAACCCAGTTTCATACCGCTTTCCCAGTAAGGACCTTTTGGTGAAGGTGCCATACGCCATTTCGGCGTACCATCTTCATTCACAACTGGCAGACCCTCTTTGGTCATACCTGCAGTAAAGGCGGTGTACCAGAAAATCTGCTGCGCTACCGCACCTTGTGCAGGTACAGGACCCGCTTCAGAGAAGGTCATACCCTGTGCTTGTGGTGGAGCATACTTACGCAGCCAGTCCACATACTTGGTTGTCGCATAAACAGCAGCAGGACCATTAGTGGCACCACCACGGGCAACACTGGAACCCACCGGGCGACAGCCATCAACACGGATACCCCATTCATCAACCGGTAAACCGTTTGGTAGGCTACGGTCACCCGCACCCGCCATAGAGAACCAGGCATCGGTGAAACGCCAGCCTAGAGATGGATCCTTTTTACCGTAATCCATATGGCCGTAGACACGCTTACCGTCGATCTCTTTAACATGGACCGAGAAGAACTCTGCAATATCTTCGTAAGCAGACCAGTTTTTAGGCACACCTAACTTATAGCCGTAGATATCCTTAAACTGCTTTTTCAGGTCTTCACGCTCAAACCAATCCGCACGGAACCAGTACAGGTTGGCGAACTGCTGATCCGGCAACTGATACAGCTTGCCATCAGGACCTGTGGTGAAATCAAGGCCAATAAAGTCAGCCAGATCCAGAGATGGCAAGGTAAAGTCTTTACCATCGCCTTCCATCATATCGGAAACCGGTACCACCTTGCCGTAACGGAAGTGGGTACCAATCAGATCAGAGTCATTCACATAAGCATCGTAGATGTTACGACCGGATTGCATCTGGGTTTGCAGTTTCTCAACCACATCACCTTCCTGAATCAGGTCATGAACAACTTTAATACCTGTCACTTCTTCGAACGCTTTGGCCAGAACCTTAGACTCGTACTCATGGGTAGCAATGGTTTCAGACGCGACATTAATCGTCATACCTCGGAAAGGCTTAGCGGCATCGGTAAACCACTGCATTTCGTCAGTCTGCTCTTGTTGACTCAGTGTCGACTTCTGAAACTCTTGTGCAATCCACTTCTTAGCAGCATCACTGTATTGGTCCGCATGTACCAATGAACCAGCACTCGCTAGTGAAATTGCAGCACTAAGGATAAGACGTTTTGGCCACTTATTATTTTTCATATCAACCTCATAATGATTATTGTTTTATTGCACAAAAAATAAATTGCTTATTGCTCGCTTTACCAATCAGGCAAAGTTTTTATCCGCGCTCACACAAAAGTGTTTCGATATTCTCCAACCAACAGTCGAAGAATGAAGTCATCTACTAAAGAGAAACTTTTGTGTGAGTGCTTAGTCGCTAACTGCGTAATTAAAAGTGTTAGACATGACTTGTCCGTACCACCCGAAATTCAGCATCAGGCAATATACAAACCGGTTATGTTTTATGACTTAATAATCGCGTCTATAGCGTTCGGTTTTACCAGGGTTGTTAACCGTTTTTATATATTCTGCGTTACTTATCCCCAGCGCATTACTATTGCCAGCCACACACATGAAATTGCTAATGCAACCCATAAGCTGATTCCAGTGAAGCCAGCAAATAGTAAATGGATATAGGCACTTGTCAGTAAACCTATAAATAGACGATCACCTCGTGTTGTTTCTATTGGTAGAAACCCCTTTCTTTCAATACAGGGTGATTTAATTTCATAAACCGTCATACCAATCAATATTGCAGCAATAGAGGAGAAGAAAGCTGCCGTTGGTAGTGTCCAAGCCATCCAGTTCATAATAATTACCTCTATTAAACTCGTCCGAGAGCAAAACCTTTTGCTACATGATTACGTACAAACCAGATCACTAATAAGCCAGGAATAATGGTCAGAACACCTGCTGCCGCTAAAACGCCCCAATCAATACCCGTCGCGCCAACGGTTCGAGTCATAATGGCACCAATGGGTTTGGCTTCTACCGAAGTTAAGGTTCTGGCCAGCAACAGTTCTACCCAAGAGAACATAAAGCTGAAGAAAGCGGTTACACCAATACCGGAACGAATCAGAGGCAAAAAGATTTTCAGGAAAAACTTAGGGAAGCTATAGCCATCGATATAGGCCATTTCATCAATCTCCCGAGGTACTCCCGACATAAAGCCTTCCAGAATCCATACCGCCAGAGGTACGCTAAACAGACAGTGAGCAAGCGCTACCGCAATATGGGTATCAAATAAACCAACCGATGAATAAAGCTGAAAGAAAGGTAATAAGAATACCGCTGGCGGTGCCATTCTATTGGTTAACAACCAGAAGAATAGTTGCTTATCACCCAGAAACTTATAGCGACTGAATGCATAGGCTGCAGGTAAAGCAACCGCTAACGTAATTACCATGTTCATCGATACATAGAGCATGGAATTGACATAACCCATGTACCAGGTTGGATCAGTAAAAATTACGGCGTAATTATCAAGGGTAAAATTCTCTGGCCAGAACGTCAGACCACCCAGAATCTCTTCATTACTCTTGAAAGACATATTAACCAGCCAATAAATTGGCAGTAAGACAAAGAAGATATAAGCACTGATACCAAACTTCTTTTTCGTCTTATTGTCTATTTTGCTCTGCTTACCCTTTTTATAAACACCGGCTACAGGTGGTTCTTTCATTTTTGCAGTCATCTTCAACCCCCTACTTTGCTTTATCCAGATGAGAAATTGTTGTAAAGAACAACCAACTAACCAGTAATACGATCAGGAAGTAGATCAAAGAGAAGGCAGCCGCTGGGCCGATATCAAATTGTCCGATTGCCATTTGGGTCAGCGTTTGGCTCAAAAAGGTGGTTGAGTTACCAGGGCCACCACCGGTTAATACAAACGGCTCGGTATAGATCATAAAGCTGTCCATAAAGCGCAGCAGAATGCCGATCACCAGTACACTTTTCAGCTTAGGCAACTGGATATAGCGGAAGATTGCCCAACCCGATGCACGGTCGATTTTCGCGGCTTGATAGTAAGCATCAGGAATCGCTCGCAGACCGGAGTAACACAGTAAAGCAACTAAGGAAGTCCAGTGCCAAACATCCATCAACAGTACGGTAAGCCAGGCATCGATAGGGTTAGAAGCATAGTTATAGTCAATACCCAGGCCGGTTAATGCCCAACCAAACAGACCAATATCCGTGCGTCCAAACACCTGCCAGATCGTACCAACCACGTTCAGTGGAATCAGCAAAGGTATCGCCAACAAGATCAGACATAATGAAGCACTACGCCCCTTGGTTGGCATCATCAGCGCTACGGCGATCCCCAGAGGAATCTCAATCAGCAGCACAAAAAAGGAGAAAGTGAACTGACGTAACAATGAGTCCTGCAAGCGCGAGTCCTGCAAAATCTCTCGATACCACTCAGCTCCAACAAAATAAGCTGTGTTCTGGTCAAAAATATCCTGTACAGAGTAGTTGACCACCGTCATCAGTGGTACGATGGCAGAAAAGGCCACCAAGAGTACAACTGGCAGTACTAAAAACCAGGCTTTGTTATTTTCAACTTTGTTCATTTCTCGTCCTCCTCAACCAAGTACTCATCCACATAGAGCTTGAGCCACTGTTTAGGGAAGCTGGCAAAGGCTTTCTTTTCGGGCACGAATTGATCCTCATCCAAACGGGCTTTGAGTTTGTTACCCGCTAAATCAACGGTGAGAATTTTGTAGGTGCCCAGGTCTTCAACATGCAGCACATCACACTCATAAGCACCGGATATGGCTTCGGTTGAGATATGCACAAACTCAGGACGAATACCTATTTTCAGGTTGTTGCTGGATGTTTGAGATAGGACGTCCTGCAAACCAGGATCAAGAGGCACTGCCTGACCACTAAACGCAACACCACCTTCACAACGCTCAACTTCAATAAAGTTCATCCCCGGACTACCAATAAAGAAGCCAACAAAGGTGTGATTGGGTCTTTCAAACAGCTCTCTCGGTGTGCCGAACTGAACAATCTGGCCGCCATACATCAAAGCGATCTTGTCAGCAAACGTTGCGGCTTCCAGCTGATCATGGGTCACGTAGACCATGGTGATATTGAACTGCTCATGAATCTGCTTAAGCTTGCGGCGCAACTTCCACTTCAGGTTTGGATCGATCACCGTCAGGGGTTCATCAAATAAAATGGCCGATACGTCATCTCTCACCAGGCCCCGTCCCATGGACACCTTTTGTTTTTCGTCAGCCGTCAGGTTTTTAGCCTTGTTCTTGAGCAAATTCTGTAGCTCTAAGATCTCTGCAATCTCAAGTACTTTTTTCTGAACCCTTGATTCCTGGATCTTCATATTACGTAGAGGGAAAGCCAGGTTATCAAACACGGTCATGGAGTCGTAAATCACCGGGAACTGGAAAACCTGAGCGATATTCCTTTCCGCTGGAGACAGTTCATTAACCCGTTGACCATCAAACAGCACCTCGCCTTCAGAAGGTGAAAGCAAACCGGAGATAATATTTAACAGCGTACTTTTACCACAGCCCGATGGGCCTAACAGAGCGTAAGCCCCACCCTGCTCCCAGACATGGTCCATCTCTCGAATTGCGTATTCACCGGGGGATTTCGGGTTTGCACTATAACTGTGCGCCAGCGTTTTTAGATGTATCTCAGCCATCGTTATATCCCCTTATGCAGGCGACCAGGTGCCTGAAGCATCTTGCCGTCTAACCCGAACATGAAGAGTTTGTGGGTAGGCAAATAAACTTTGATAGGTGTATCCGTGTGGTACTCATGTACACCAGACAGTTGCAGCACCAGATTGAAGTGATCGTTTTTGACGTGCATAAAGGTTTCTGAACCACTGATTTCAGCCACCTCCACGCGAACGGAAACTTCGAGATCGTCATCAGCATGAGGCACCAGACCAATATGATTCGGGCGAACGCCACAATAGTAATCACCGGGTTTAAAGCCCTGTAAGTCCTGATTCAGCGGGAAGTGAACAGAGTTATCAAAGGTCACCTCTGTTTCGGAAACAAAGCCACGAATCAGATTGATTGGCGGTTCACTGAACAATTCAGCCGCATCAACATTCACAGGATGGCGATAGACATCAGAGGAAGGACCGCTCTGAATAACCTTACCTTCATGGAGCAGCGTGGTAATGCCACCTAAAGCCAAAGCTTCATTCGGTTCTGTTGTGGCATAAACAGCAATTGAGTTCCGGGATTTTAATAACTCACGAATTTCCTGACGTAGTTCTTCGCGCAGCTTGTAATCCAGATTGACCAAAGGCTCATCAAAGAGAATCAAACTGGCATCTTTAACCAGAGCCCGTGCCATAGCGGTACGCTGTTGCTGACCACCAGATAGCTCTAAAGGTCGACGCTCAAGCAGATGTTCAATATGCAACATCTCAGCAGTTTCTGTGACGCGCTGCTTTATTTCTGCTTCTGCAACTTTTTCCAGGCGTAAAGGGGAAGCGATATTTTCAAAAACAGTCCAGTTGGGGTAATTGATGAACTGTTGATAAACCATGGAAATATTGCGCTTTTGAACGGGTACGCCGGTCACGTCGACACCGTTCATTAAAATCTGGCCTTCAGAAGGGCGATCCAATCCAGCCATTAAGCGCATCAAGGACGTCTTACCCGCAAGGGTACGCCCAAGCAGGACGTTAAACGACCCTGGCTCCAGGGTAAGGTTCACATTATCGATGTGGTATTCACCATCGACAACGCGCGATACGTTTTGAAGAGAAAGAGACATGATAGTGTCCTTTATTATTCTTATTTGCAGCTCCTGAACTACACAATCTCTGCTTTATGTAGCTTAGGAGAATCGAACACAAATGTTCGATATCGAAAATACATCATGACAATATCGTGAACAAAAGGAAAGAACAAAAGGAAAAAATTTTCAACTTGCTGATTTATAAAGAATTTATTAAAAATTAATTTTTCGCATACGCAAAAACACTTTCTTTTTCGAAAAAAAGTGTTCACCATAAAATCAAGAGTGAACACTTTTGAGCACTTTTACTGAACAATAACTGCTATCAATTGAACACCCAGAGCCCTAAACTAATTACCGATAGACAGCAGAAGTAACGCTTATGAAAGAGCAGAACAAGGTCATAACGGATCAGAAAAAAATAATCACCTCATCCTGGCAACGCTGTGATCAGTTTGGCTTAAAGCATGATTCACAAGCGGAGTACCCTGAACTGGGTATAGGTGAAATTGAAGATCTGAAAAACGAGCATCAATTTCTACTCGGTGCAACAGGCCATGAGGTCCTGCCCTATTACGAGAATATTCTGGCGAATTCCAACTGCCTGGTGATGCTGGCAGACCAGAAAGGTCAGGTCTTAAACTGCTGGGGTGATCAGCGTTTTATCAATAAAAACCGCAAACACCATTTAAGAGAAGGTGCGAACTGGTCTGAACCCATCAATGGTACCAATGCGATCGGTACTGCAATTGCCACGGGGCAGGCGGTTCAGGTGCAACGGGATGAACACTACCTGAAAGCCAATCGTTTTATGATAGGTTCTGCTGCCCCTATCTATAATACCGATAACGAGTTACTGGCTGTTTTGGATGTGTCCAGTGATGCCTATCTCCCCCAGGCCCACACTCTGGGTATGGTCAAGATGATGTCACAATCGGTGGAGAACAGGCTTATTTACAGCAAGTTCAGCACTGATCAGTTCCTTATGACCTTTAATACCAATACCGACAATCTGGATAGTCAGTGGGTTGGACTCATTGTTTTCGATGAAGCCGGCACCATTATCTCAGCCAACCGCCGAGCCGAGATGTTATTAAGGTATGAGCTGGCACTGAAAAATGTTGAAGATGTGTTTGGCTGCCATCTGTTTGAGCTGAAAAATCAGCCCGAGGGCATGCCTTCTGCGGTCGTTGCCTTGGGTAAATATAAAATGTATGCCTTGGTTCAACGACCCACCAAGGGCTATATCATCGCGCCGGATTATCGGAAAAATGCCCCTGCAGTGGATACGGTGAGCTGCCTCCCTCGAATTCAAGTCAGCCACGGTGACGCAAAAACCGATCGTTGCCTCAAGATGGCAAAAGCCGTATTTGAAAAAGACGTCCCCATCTTGCTACAAGGGGATACAGGTGTTGGCAAAGGCGTCTTCGCTAAAGAGCTTCACGCTAACGGTCCCCGTAAAGACCACCCATTTATCACGATCAACTGCACCGAACTTCGAGAAAATTCTTTCGAACTAGAGCTATTTGGTTCCGATCAGGAAGATAACAGCAGTATCGGCCTCATCCGCAGAGCCCATAAGGGAGTGCTGTTTCTGGATGAAATCAGTGAAATTCCCTTGGCACTACAAAGTAAGTTTTTACGGGTTTTAGAAGAACGCAAAGTGCACCCAGTAGAAGCGAAACAAGCCTATCCGGTGGATATTAGAATCCTCTCCGCCTCCAATGAAAATCTAAAGCAGAGAGTGGCCGATGGCCTGTTTCGTAACGACCTTTATTTTAGAATCAGCGGCTTAAAACTGGAGTTGCCTCTTTTTCGGGATCGAGCAGACAAAGCCGAGTTGATCCGTTCAATTCATCAAACGGAAAAAAAACCGGAGCAACCGGATAGTTTAAGTGATGAAGTGATTGAACTCCTGGCAAGCCACCCTTGGCCAGGAAACCTGCGTCAATTGAAAAACACCCTCAGCATCGCTCTGGTAATGGCCGATGAAGATCCCATTGAGCCCTGGCATCTACCGGATGATTTTTTTGCCGATTTAGAGCCTGGAAGCATTTCTGAGCCAAATACCGCCACAAGTCTCGGTACAGGCTCTGCACACTCTATTTCTACCTCTGCAGCCCCTGGCACCGGCTCAATAACACAAGCAACAACACAAGTAGCCACACCACGCTTAGAAGCTTATTCTCAGGCTCAGCTTAATGAGGAAACCCTGAGGGAGTACAACCAGAACAAAGGCAATATCTCCCGCACAGCTAAAGCGTTAGGCATAAGTCGGAATACGCTGTACAAGCGATTAAAAGAGATTGGGATCAAGCAATAAAAAAGGTTTGAGGTAATTAGTAATGGGAGAACCTATTTTAGATATGGTGCATAAGACCGCCAACGCCCTTCATCAAGCAGGTCACCTGCCTGATACAACCATGAAAGAGTTTGATGCTTTATGCCTACCACCTGTTCAAGAGTACACCGCTGAGCAGATTCAGCTAATCAGGCAAGAAGCTAGCGTTAGCCAAGCCGTGTTTGCAGCCTATCTTAATGTAAGCAAATCAACCGTACAGAAGTGGGAACAAGGCGATAAAAAGCCCAATGGTCCATCTCTAAAATTGTTGAACCTCGTTCGCGAGAAAGGCCTGTCTGTTCTATCTTAGTTTGCCATGAGCAACAAAAAGAGGCGAAGCCATAGCGGCATTCGCCTAATACCAACCTGCGGAGGTCGATAGTGCAGGAGCCTGCAGACAGGAAGCGTGCAGGGCATAGCAAGTTGAAACGTCAATAAACAACAGCAACAAGTGAACACTCACACAAAAGTTTCTCTTTAGTAGATGGCTTCATTCTTCAGACTTTGACCGAAGAATATCGAAACACTTTTGCGTAAGTGCATAGCAACAACAAAAATATGCATGCTTAAAAAGCCCGCACCGTAGCGAGGGGCCAGCGGATGCGGGAAGACAAGCACGATGTGCTCCGTGAATACTGATCAAAACCTCAGATTTTAAGCTTGAGCATTCGCTAACTGAGCAGTCCGACAGATCTGGGCAAAACCTTGACCATCCAAAGATGCGCCGCCGACAAGACCACCATCGATATTTGGTTGTGAAAACAGTACCGCGGCATTCTCCGCTTTTACGCTACCGCCATATAAAATAGGCAAGCTTTGTGCGACAGCTAGATTCTGCGCCGATAACTGATGCCGTATTGCTCCATGAACCTCTTCCGCTTGTTCTGCGCTAGCCGTTTCTCCTGTGCCAATCGCCCAGATAGGCTCATAAGCAATCACAGCACGGGAAAAGCTCTCAATACCCACGCGCTCGACAACCGCCTGAATCTGTTGCTGAACAACAGCGGTGGTTTGTCCCTGTTGACGCTGCTCCAGAGTCTCACCGATACAGAGTACCGGGATTAGCCCCTGGGCCTGCAGCTGACTAAATTTTTCTGCAATGGCCGCATCACTTTCCTGGAATAGCGTTCGGCGTTCTGAGTGCCCTACCAACACATATCGACAACTCATCTCCTTTAACATGGCGCTACTCACTTCCCCGGTAAAAGCCCCCTGATCGTGAGTACTGACATTTTGCGCCCCCAACAACAGGCCTTCACTACTGATGGCCTGGCCGACACTGGCCAAATAAGGGTAAGGTGGGCAGATAGCAATAGATACACCAGAGGTATCACCCAGCTCGGCTAACAATACCTGTAGTAATGCTTGGTTGGCCTGCAAGCCACCGTGCATTTTCCAATTCGCAATAACTAGAGGCTGTCTCATAGCAACGCCCCTGGATAAATAGACTTTGTTTGACTCATCGTAACGACTCCCACTCTTTTTATTGGCCTTTGATCTCTTCGCGACCTCGATAGGGAGCCTGACTGCCTAACTGTTCTTCAATACGCAATAATTGATTGTATTTAGCCACTCGATCAGAGCGACACAGAGAGCCGGTTTTAATTTGCCCCGCACAGGTCGCCACCGCCAAATCAGCAATGGTGGTGTCTTCAGTTTCTCCTGAACGATGGGAAATTACTGCGGTAAAACCTGCATCTTGCGCCATCTTGATGGCATCTAGAGTCTCCGACAGAGAGCCGATCTGGTTAAACTTAATCAGAATCGAATTACCAATACCTTGCTCAATCCCCTGGGCCAGAATTTTCGTATTGGTAACAAACAGATCATCCCCTACCAGCTGTACTTGCTGGCCCAGTTTTTCTGTCAAATAAGCCCAACCCTGCCAATCCGATTCATCTAAACCATCTTCAATGGAGATAATGGGATAACGATCAGTTAAGGCCGCGAGATAGTCACTGAATCCTTCAGCATCAAAGCTTTTCCCTTCACCCGATAACTGATACTGGCCCTCGCGATAAAATTCCGAGGCGGCACAATCCAGCGCCAGGGTAATCTCTTTGCCCAGCTGATAGCCCGCAGCCTCTACCGCTTCTTTAATCACTACCAGAGCTTCTTCATTTGAGGCCAGGTTAGGAGCAAAACCCCCTTCATCACCTACTGCGGTATTTAAACCTTTCTGTTGCAGTACTTTTTTCAGCTGATGGAAGATTTCCGCACCGATCTGCAAGGCCTCCCTAAAGCTACGAGCTTGAACCGGCTGAATCATAAACTCTTGAATATCCACATTATTATCGGCATGTTCACCGCCATTAAGGATATTCATCATAGGTACCGGCATAGAGTATTGCCCAGGGGTACCGTTGAGGTCAGCAATATGAGCGTACAGGGGAACGCCTTTATACTGAGCAGCCGCTTTAGCCGCTGCCAGTGACACAGCCAAAATAGCGTTTGCGCCCAGGTTTTCCTTGTTATCTGTACCATCCAAGGCCAGCATTTTGCTATCCAACGCTCGTTGGTCCTTGGCATCCAAATCCACTAAGGCCTTATTAATACTGCCGTTAATCGCCGCAACGGCTTTTAATACGCCTTTGCCAAGATAGCGTTGTGAATCACCATCTCTCAGTTCTAGCGCCTCCCTTGAACCGGTAGATGCACCAGAAGGGGCACACGCCCGCCCCATTACACCATTGGCTAAAATCACATCGGCTTCAACAGTCGGATTACCACGGGAGTCCAATACTTCGCGGCCAATAATCTGTTTAATACGACTTAACATTGCGCATACCTCAATTGCTGGTGATCGATGTAATGGAATGAGTCTTCAATGCAGACTGTTGCTGACGAGACTCCTGCTGCTGAGCTTGCCAATGCTGGTAATCCTGCAACGATGAGAACTGAATCTCCTGCTGCTCTGAAACTTCAGCGCGAAAGTCGAAGTCTCTGGGCCAATGATCGGAGCCAATGCCTGAGCTTGATATGCATGATCTGTTATTGTTTTTTTGCATCATTTTAACCTTGGTGTACCTATCTGAAGACGATACAACTTATTGAGAAAACTGTTTAATTTAAGCAAAACTCTTTAATTTAGGATGAGCTACTTAATTTAATAGCCACCACTAAATCATGAGCGGCCACTGATCGAGCAGTACTATCTATCGAATGGTTGAACCGACTCGAACAACCTTCAGCGTATTGGTGCCGCCATGGGCATTGACATAATCACCCTTGGTAATAATGACCAGATCGCCTTCACTCACCACTTCTCTACGCACTAACTCTTCCACGGCGACACGGTTAACTTCGGCGTTGGAAATATCATTACTGTCAAAGGGCACCGTTTTTACACCTCGAAACAACGCCACTCGGTTCTGTGTCCGGGGATGTGACGAGAAAGCAAAAATAGGTAGGTGGGAGCGAATTCTGGACATCAGCAGCGGGGTGTCACCGGATTCTGTCATACAGATAATGGCTTTAACCCCTTGCAGATGATTTGCACTGTACATGGCAGCTAAAGCGATGGACTCATCGATCTGGGTGAAAGCCTCATTCACTCTATGATTAGAGATCTGAGTCTGGGGGTGTTTCTCGGCGCCAATAATCACGCGATTCATCGCCTCAACCGTTTCCACGGGATAATCACCCGCGGCGGTTTCAGCCGATAACATCACCGCATCGGTGCCATCCAGCACCGCATTGGCAACGTCAAACACTTCCGCCCGAGTAGGCATGGGTTGAGTGATCATGGACTCCATCATCTGGGTCGCGGTGATCACCACACGATTGAGCGAACGGGCTCGATTGATAATATGTTTCTGAATACCAATCAGCTCGGCATCACCGATCTCAACCCCTAGATCTCCCCGGGCGACCATCACGCCGTCTGACGCTTCAACAATGCTATCCAGTAGATCATGATCATCGACGGTTTCTGCACGCTCAATTTTGGCAATCAGGCGAGCATGGCCACCGGCTTGTTGCATTAACTGTCGGGCAAGATGAATATCATCAGCACTTCTTGGGAAGGAAACCGCTAAATAATCCACATCCAACTGGGCAGCAGTGATAATGTCAGCTTTATCCTTATCCGTCAGGGCTGCTGCCGATAGACCACCGCCTTTACGGTTGATGCCCTTATTGTTGGATAAAGGTCCGCCAATCAACACCTTACAGTGAACTTTCAGGCCCTCTACACGCAACACCTCAAGTTCGATGCGACCATCATCAAGCAGTAAAATATCACCGGAATGAGAGTCATGGGCCAAAGCCTCGTAATCAATGCCCACGCTATATTGATCGCCAGAGTCTTTGGCCTGAGCAACATCTAAAATAAACTCCTGCCCTTTTTTCAGCTCCACCTTCCGGTCGGCAAAGCGAGCGATGCGAATCTTAGGGCCCTGCAGATCTGCCAGAATGGCAACAAAACGGCCATGCTTTTGAGCACTGGTTCTGACCAGCTCTGCTCGTCGGGCGTGATCTTCAGCACTGCCGTGGGAGAAGTTCAGGCGAACAACATTGACACCGGCAACCACCAGCTGCTCAATAACCTCTGGACTTTCGGTGGCGGGGCCTAATGTAGCAACGATCTTGGTTCTGCGCTTCATGGTTGAATAACCTTGCAATGAGTAAATGTTCGGATAAAACAGTTCACAGCGGACTTAAACCGCCATCAGCGCCAGAGTGTTATCTAACATACGGTTAGAGAAGCCCCATTCGTTGTCATACCAGGACATCACCTTGACTAAACGACCATTCACTTTGGTTTGGCTAAGATCAAAAATAGAAGACGCTGGATTATGGTTAAAATCCACCGATACCAAAGGCAGTTTATTGACTTCAAGAACGCCTTTTAATGCACCCTGGGCCGCTTCCTGAATAATGCTATTCACCTCTTCGACACTGGTTTCTCGCTGAGCAATAAAGCTAAGATCAACCAGAGACACATTGATCGTAGGCACACGCACGGCCATACCATCTAATTTGCCATTCAATTCAGGTAGCACCAGGCCCACGGCCGCTGCGGCACCGGTTTTAGTAGGAATCATTGAGTGACCCGCTGCACGGGCACGGTATAGATCAGGGTGATAAACATCACTAAGATTCTGATCATTGGTGTAGGCATGAATCGTGGTCATAACACCACTCTCGATACCCAAGGCATTGTTTAATGGTTGGGCGATAGGTGCCAGGCAGTTCGTGGTGCAAGAAGCATTAGAAATAATTTGATGCTCTGAAGTGAGTACAGAATGGTTAATACCATAAACAACGGTGGCATCCACTCCACTGGCCGGAGCCGAGATAATCACTTTTTTAGCACCGGCTTTGATATGAGCAGAAGCCGCTTCGCGACTGGTAAAAATACCCGTACATTCATACACCACATCAACATCTAATGCCTGCCAAGGAAGATCCTCAGGGTTACGCTCAGAATAAGTATTAATTTTCTGACCGTTGATCACTAAAGCGTTACCCTCTACTGCAACATTCGCCGCAAAACGCCCGTGTACCGTATCAAATTGGGTTAGATGGGCATTGATTTCTGTACTGCCTAAATCATTAATGGCAACAATTTGAATACGATCGTCATAACCATTTTCAAATAGCGCTCTTAAAACATTACGACCAATACGACCAAAACCATTAATAGCAACCTTAATAGCCATATAACCACCTATTATATTTATTTAAGTTATTCTGTACCCAAACAAAATACGCCTAAGCACTCACGGCCTATAGCCACAGAATATAACGGCATGCTTTCTGCGACGGCATACTTGCTGATTAATTTTGCTTAGATACCCAGCATTAAGAGACTTATCTTTATTTAATAAGACAGCTCAAAAAATCAAAACGATGTATATACTCACGTATAATTATTTCGACATTCTTCAGTCATTGGTCAAAAATTATCGAAATAATTTTGTGTGAGTATTTAAAGACTTGGAAGTAGACTCCCGCTCCCTAAGCGAGAGTCTATAAAACTATTACAGAGCTTTTAAATTAAGATAGTTAAAATAAAACGCTTTAAAGCAAGATAGATTAAGACGCTGCTTTAACCTGCTTGCCAAAGTAGCTATCGATATAAAGCTCCAATTCTGCGAGCGCTTGTTGACTCATGATTAAACCCTGCTTGGATCTGCGCCAAACAATATCTTCTAAGGTCATCGCCCATTCGTGTTCGAGCAGATAACACACTTCTGCTTCATAAAAGCCTGGGCTGAACTCTTTACCCAGATCACTTAACGCATTTTTGTCATGTAAAATTTTGTGGGCTAACGTGCCATAACAGCGTACATAACGCGCTATCATCGGATCTGGCAACCAAGGATATTGCGCTTTCAACACAGATTGGAGACTCTGTCGATCAGGAAAATCTCCACCGGGTAATGGCGCTTCAGCAGTCCAAGCTGCACCGGCATCGGGGAAATGTTCACACAGTTGATCCACTGCCGCTTCCGACAATTTACGATAGGTTGTGATCTTGCCGCCAAATATTGAAATTAACGGGGCTTTTAATGCCGGTGCATCCACTTCAAAAGTGTAATCCCGCGTTACTGCCTGGGCCGAATCCGACTCATCATCCAATAGTGGGCGTACACCGGAATAACTGCTGACCACATCACTTGCACTGACCTGTTTAAAGAAATGCTGATTAGTAATAGCAATCAGGTAGTCGATCTCATCTTGATCAATAGCCACCTTGGCTGGATCACCCACATACTCCTGATCGGTCGTACCAATCAATGAGAATTTATCTTCATAGGGAATCACAAAAACGATACGACCATCTTCGTTCTGCAGGATATAAGCCTGCTCCTCATTGTGGATTTTTGGCACAACAATGTGACTGCCCTTCACTAAGCGAACTTGCTTCGGCGCTTTGCAGCCTAAGGCGTCATCAAATAGGCTAGAAACCCAGGGGCCAGCAGCATTAACAATAGATTTGGCTTTAACGACTTCTTGGCTGCCAGTCAGAGTATCTTGCAGAGTGATCGTCCAGAAGTGTTCTGTGCGTTTCGCATCAATACAGCGCGTGCGTGTTTTTATACAAGCTCCCTTCTCTTGCGCAGCCAATGCATTCAGTACCACCAGGCGAGCATCATCAACCCAACCATCGGAATACTCAAAACCCTTCTTCATCTCTATTTTGAGTGGGCTATTGCTTGCAAACTTAATACTTTTTGAAGCAGGAAGTGTGACTCGTTTAGCAAGATGATCGTATAAAAACAGACCGGCTCGAATCATAATCGCTGGGCGTAGATGAGGCCTGTGAGGCAAACGAAAACGCAGAGGGCTAATAATATGAGGTGCTTTTTTTAACAGCACTTCTCGCTCAGCCAACGCTTCTCGAACCAGTCTAAACTCATAATATTCCAGATAACGCAGACCACCGTGAATCAGTTTACTGCTATTGGATGATGTAGCCGAAGCCAGATCATTCATTTCACACAGCATAACGGACAAACCACGACCCGCAGCATCTGCCGCAATACCGACACCATTGATACCGCCACCTACGATAAAGATGTCATAAATGTCATGTTTCGAATTCATTGTGGTCTCCTCAACGGCTACAAGGGCACGCTGTACCGTTGTCCATAATTATCTTTATAAGTTCGATTTCTTACACTATAGAACTTTACAGCGAAAAAAATCAATCAAAAACGAAAATAATTTTCGAAAAAGAATATTAAGCGAAAATTGTGACAACCGTGTGTTCGAATGAATAAGAGATGAATACTCGGCCCGGATCGATGCAATCCGGGCAGAAAGAGAGAAGAAAAAGCAGCGGCAGATGTAGAGCGGTTATAGAGGGATTAAAGGATCAGCAAGATCTATAAAAAGAGGTAACAGCCACTTAGATCACATTCAGCTTGATCTCATTCGCCGTTAAAATCTCGTTGATTTCCGCAGGCGGCTGCTGATCAGTAAACAATTGATCTATCTGAGAAATATTACCCAACTTCACCATCGCACTACGACCGAATTTAGAGTGATCCACTGCCAGAATCACCTTTTGCGAGTGGTCAATAATCGCCTGAGCCACTCGAACTTCTCGATAATCAAAGTCCAATAACGAACCATCCATATTGATACCACTGATCCCTATGATGCCAAAGTCCATCTGAAACTGACTGATAAACTCGCTGGTCGCTTCGCCGACGATACCGCCATCTCTATGGCGCACCTCTCCCGCAGCAATAATCACAGTGAAATCTTCTTTTGCAGACAGGGTAGCGGCGACATGGATATTGTTGGTAACAATTTTCAGATCTCTGTGATTTAACAGAGCCTTAGCGATAGTTTCTGTCGTGGTACCAATATTGATAAATAGCGAGGAGCCATCGGGAATCACCTTAACCAGCGCTTGAGCAATACGCTCTTTCGCTTCAAGGTTCATAATTTTTCGCGACTGATAGGAAACGTTGACCGTGCTGGATTCTTCACTGCCTGCGCCACCATGGTGCCTACGCAGCTTTTTGGCTTCCGCCAGTTGGTTCAGATCTCGGCGAATGGTTTGGGGAGTGACCTTAAAATGTTCAACCAATTCATCAATACTGACAAAGCCTCTTTTCTGCACAAGTTCAGTAATTTGCAGTTGACGCTGGTTTTGACTCATTCTTTAACCTTATCTTTCAGTTACCTTTACTGGCCTACTTCCATTTCCTTTACTCACCTACAGTTGTTAAGTGTTTCTGAGCTATTTTCCCACTCAGTTTGAGCCCGATAGGGCTCGCATCCACTCCATTACACCGTAGAAAAAAGCATGTAGGACAAACCACCGGGATTATCTCATAGAGTCCTTCGCTTTGTTAAAAGCTTAATGAACCCAGCCACAAAATGATCGAATACGAACATTTATATTTGTTATTTTTTTCGAAATAGTGCAATATCGAAAAATAAAGAATATAAAAACAATACGGGTAATCACCATGTCTGGTTATATTTTATCAATTGATCAAGGTACTACGAGCTCAAGAGCCGTCCTATTCACCCATGAAGGACGTGTTCACGCCTTAGCTCAGGAAGAGTTTGCACAGCAGTTTCCTAATGACGGCTGGGTCGAACATAAGCCAGACGATATTTGGGATACCGTACTAAGAACCTGTCAGAAGGTATTAAAAGATAATGATGTTTCGGCCAGTGAACTGACAGCACTGGGGATAACCAACCAAAGGGAAACCACCCTGATTTGGGATCGTAAGACTGGTGAGCCCATCTACAACGCCATTGTCTGGCAAGACCGCCGCACGTCTCAATATTGCCAGGAACTCACCAAGCAAGGTCTGGAAGAGATCATTAAAGCTAAGACGGGCTTGTTGATTGATCCCTATTTTTCAGCAACAAAGATTCGCTGGATCTTAGAAGAGATTCCAGGTGCTAAAGAACGCGCTCAAAATGGCGAGTTAATGTTTGGTACTGTGGATAGCTATCTACTGTGGAAACTAACTCAGGGTGAAGTCCATCGTACCGATGCCACCAATGCCTCCAGAACCATGCTGTTTAATATTCATACTCAGCAATGGGATCACGAGCTGTTAGAGCTGTTTGATATTCCTGCAGCCATCTTACCGGAAGTGATGGATTCATCAGATCACTTTGGCTATACCTGCTCGCAACTCCTGGGCGCTAAAGTCCCCGTATTGGGTATGGCAGGCGATCAACAAGCCGCACTGTTTGGCCAAACCTGTTTTGATCAGGGCATGGCCAAAAGCACTTATGGTACAGGTTGCTTCTTGATGCTAAACACCGGTGATCAAGCCCTAGCTTCTGAAAATAGACTGCTAACAACTGTAGCCTACCGGTTAAATGGCCAGCCGACCTACGCGTTAGAGGGCAGTATCTTTATTGCCGGTGCCACCATTCAATGGCTAAGAGATGGCCTACAGCTGATTAAAGGCGCATCCGAAACGGAGCCGCTGGCACAGCAGACACCACTGGATCATGGTGTGTATATGGTGCCCGCTTTTACAGGCTTAGGTGCCCCTTACTGGGATCCTAATGCACGAGGTGCCATTTTTGGCTTAACCCGTGATACCGGCATTAAAGAGATTGTGACTGCAGGTTTGCAATCCGTATGTTACCAAACCAAAGATCTGCAAAAAGCGATGGAAAGTGATGGTGTACGCCCAACGACTTTACGAGTCGATGGCGGTATGGTCGCAAATAATTGGGTACTGAGCTTTTTATCGGATATTTTAGGTGCCAAAGTGGACCGCCCGAAAGTGATAGAAACCACCGCTCTGGGCGCGGCTTATTTAGCCGGTTTAAAAGCGGGTGTGTTTGACTCTTTAGAAACACTGCAATCCCTATGGCACTGCGATACCTCCTTCGAACCTGTGATGAGCAAAGCAACCCGCAACGAGTTTTATGCCGGCTGGCAGGATTCTGTCAGACGCGTCCAGGCGGATAATGCCAATGAATAAATAGTATTGATTTGTTCAATGCGCACTTGCACAAAAGTATTTCGATATTTTTCGGCCAGCAGTTGAAGAATAAAGCTATCTGCCAAAGAGAATTTTTTGTGTGAGTGCTTAGCTTCGCTTAGGTATATACAGCTCTATATCAAGAATACCATTTGATTATCACCCATATCATTTCAGTGATATCACACTAAGTATCCGACCTCCTTGTTAATGGGAGGTCCGATATTTGTTATTCAAAATACTATCGCATTCATTATTCAGCTTATCCGGCAGCAAGCTTGATAACTTATTAATACAGGTAATAAAAAGGAAGAGTAACATGAGCATTAAGATTACACATAAAATTACTCTTGGCTTTTTAGCCATGGTATTGGTTATATTGATTGTCGCAGCGGGAGGATTAGTAGGCAACAATGCCATTTATAAACGTCTCTCTCACGTAACAGACGATACCTTACCTGTATTGATCGGCAGCTTTAATCAGATGATCAAACTGCAACAGGCCAACCAATCTCTATCCAGCACCCTGGTGAGTAACGAACAAGATGCTATCGAAGTGGAGAAACAGCGCTTTGATCAGTATCTCTCTGAATTTAATGGGATGCTGAGCAGCCTTGAGCCCCAAATCAAGCAATGGCCTGAACTCTTATCTCTTTTAGAACAGATCCAACAATCCAGCGCTACATATGGCACCACCGCACAACAGGTGATTCAGCAGCATAGTGATATTCTCGTGTTGAAATCCCATATCACAGAAGAGGAGATCAACTTTCAGGGGCAGGTTGATTCCATTATCGCTTGGGTACAACGTTATACCAGTAAAGAAAAGAGTGTCATGAAGCTGCTTGCGGCCAAGGGCTTAGCCAGTGAATTAAAAGCTCAGCAATTCTTGCTGACCAATTATAAACGCACCGGTAATATCAATGGCCTGCTACAGGATCTGGAATCAGCCAAAAGCAAGCTGAAGAAAAAGTTTACAGCATTGCAACGCCGTGAGCCCAGATCAGAGCAAATCAAAGGTTTCTTAGATGAGATTGATCTTCAGCTGTATGGCAAACAGGGGCTTGTTGACCTATACCATCAACACAGCAGCAGCCAACAAGCTCTGAAGCAGGAGTTAGCGATAACTCACGAACAGTTATCAACGGCTAAAACCGCAGCAGACAGCTTTATCTCTCGCTCGAAGGCGTTAGCAGACTATGCCCGTCAAGATGCGGCAGAATACAGTCAATCCAGCCAAACTCTAATTATCAGTTTATCTGCGGGTTCTATCCTATTTGCGCTGCTAGTGACTGTGATCAGCGTTCGAGCCATTCGCAATCCCCTACAACAGATTCAAACCCAACTTAAACAAGTGCAAAACGGCGACCTAAGAGTTGAATTTGATCAACAGCGACAAGATGAATTTGGCGGTTTGGGCCGTTCACTTAACGCTGTAGTCAACGGCTTAAAAGATATTTTGCAAGAGATCTCTGAAGGCTCCAAAGGACTATCCGATGTGGCACAAAAGAATGCCGCAATCAGCATACAAGCCACCGAACTGATGTCTCAACAGAGCGAGCAATTGGAACTGACAGCCTCAGCCGCAACAGAGATGGAAAGCAGTGTTAACGAAGTGGCCAGCCACGCGGGTATCACCTTAGATGCTGCAAAGTCCTGCGAACAGATCAGTCTTGATGTGAATAGTAACGTCAATGAGATGATTCAGAGCATTGAAGAACAAGCCCATACCCTTAATCAAGCCGTCAAAGTGACTCATGAACTAGCCAGCTACAGTTCCGATATTGATACGATTCTCGATACCATACAAAACATCGCCGAGCAGACAAACCTGCTGGCTTTAAATGCCGCCATTGAAGCAGCCCGTGCTGGTGAACAAGGCCGGGGGTTTGCCGTAGTGGCCGACCAGGTAAGAGAACTGGCCAGCCGTACCCAGGGCTCAACACAGAAAACCCAAGAGATGGTGGAGAATATGCAATCCAGTATCTCGCTAGTGGTTAAAGAGATGCAAAACGGTAGTCAGCAAGCCCAGCAGTGTGTGAAAAAAGCAAATACCTCCCGCGAGTCGCTAACCTCTATGAATGATGCCATTACCAATATTCTGTTAATGAATACTCAAATTGCCGATGCGGCGGACAAACAAAGTATCGCAGTTGAAGAAGTCAGCCGGACATTGACCATGATTAATAGCGCAGCATCTGAAACCGCCGAGGGGGCAGGTCAAGCGGCTAATAGCAGCCATGAGTTATTGCAGTTTTCTGAATCTCAAAAAGCGTTGCTCCAGAGGTTCACCATTTGATCTATTCAGATAAGTGCTAACAGCTGCTAGCTTAATCACGACAACATAGTTTAATTTCTACGACCTATACAAGCTCATTTACGCAGCGAGAAATTCTCTCGCTGAGCCAGCCCTACAGACGATCTAGTCTGAATACCAACCCCGTCTTCGAAAGAGAAATCACTGAAACTCATGGGTGCATCTTACTTTAATGGCAAGCAGTGCACCCAGAGCCTACGGCCAACGCCTTTACTTTTGAAAAAGCATTAGAGGCTTAAGACAATGAGTGTCCTGAGCACTCCAACAAAAGTTTCTCTTCAACTCAATACCGAATGGATCAACGGCTAGCCTAAGAATAGTGAAATACTTTTATTTAAGTGTGTAACATTGGTAGGTTCTACGGCTTTCAGGAAAGATAATGTCGAATCACTTTTGCTTCGCTATATCTGAACACGACACGATGAAAAGCCACGCCACCTATCTGGATAAACACCGAAAGTGCAGCGCTATGAAAATAAGAAGTGCGACATTATGAAAAATATCAATCGCTTTGGTATCCGCAGCCGCTTTTTCTTTGCCTTTGGTGCGCTCAGCGCGCTGACGCTGCTGGCGGGGATTATCAGCTGGGTGTCCTACAATCGCCTGGGTGATGAACTGAATCAGGTAGTGGAAGGCAACATTCATACCCTGAGCCTAATGTCTGAGCTGAAAGAGCAAGGTACTCGTATCACGCTCATGGCCCCGACACTACTGGCCGCAGAAGATGAAATCAGCCGAGAGCTGATTGAGCGTGAACTGAATATCAATATCCAGATTATGGCCGATCTGCTACCAAAGATTTCTGCTGCGACTCAAGATCATCAAGCACAACAAAAACTGTTTGAACAGATTGAGGCCATCAAAGCCTCTTTGACAGAACTGAATACAAATGTGCTACATAAGCTGGATATACAACAACAGAAACAGGCGGAAAACCGTCGCCTGCGCTGGGTTGCAGCGAGCTTTCTGAGTGATATTAATTCCTTGATTGAAGAGGTACAACGCAGCCTCTTCAGCCACTACAATCAGCAGATGCCAGACCCCTGGATCGTGATGAACAGTTACGGTCAGGAAGCCACTCACACCATCAATGCCAACCTACAGCACCTGTATCGAATCAAGGCTGATGTGAATTTGTTGATCAGTTTGGTAGATAGAGCACAACATCTGCCCGATCTCAACTCCCTGATTGCCACACAAGCCTATTCCGACGAGATTATCCAACGCATCCGGCAGGATATGCTGGCACTGGATAAACTCCACGGCGTGCAAACGTTAAAAAAGACCATCGTGAATATCGTGTTTCTGACCCGCGGAGAAAACAATATGTTTACCATCCGCAGCAAGGAACGCACCATTCTGCAGGAAGGTGAACTGCAGCTTAACCGCAGTCGCACTGAGTTGGATCTTCTCAATCAACAGATCGCCACTCAGACAGAGAAGACGGAACAAGCCGCTCAGGTTTCTGCTGCTAATGCCCAGCAAACCATTCGTAAGGGACGTATCTGGATGCTGTTAATGGTGGCGGCCAGCTTGCTGTTCTCTATTATCATTGTCTGGCTTTACGTAGGCCGCAATATGGTCGGTCGTATCACCCGACTGGATGCCAGTATGCGTGCTATTGCGGATGGTAATCTTGAGCAGGATGTTGAAGTCAAAGGCAGTGATGAGATCACCGCTATGGCTCGTTCACTACTGAGTTTTAGAGATCAACTAGCTACTCTACAGGAAGAGCTGGTACAAGCCGGTAAACTGGCCGCTCTAGGTCAACTCTCTGCCGGTATCGCTCATGAGATAAACCAGCCTTTATCCGCTATTGGCCACTACTCCCATAACGGAGTGCGCCTGCTCAATGCCGGTCGTGTGGAAGATACCGAGAAAAACCTGAAACAGATCTCTAACCTGACTAAACGAGCCACCACCATTATCACCCGTTTAAAAGCCATGGCTCGCAAACAGCAAAACAATCTGGTTGCAGTGGATCTGCAACAGGTGATAGAAAGCGTGCTGCAGATGCTGGAGGGCGATGAGGTCAGAAAACAGACCACCATCGAAATCCATTATCAGGAAGATCTACCCAAGGTCCAGGCCGATGCCGTACAACTGGAACAAGTAGTGATGAATCTGATGACCAATGCCCTGGATGCCATGTCAGAGCCAGATGCGATGATCGAGCAGGAAGAGCGACGTATCAGTATCCACTGTCGATATGAAGCGATGACCCATGGTAAAGATCAGGTTGAAGTTCAGGTACAGGATAACGGCCCAGGCATCAGCCAGGAGGCCAGAGAACATCTGTTTGAGCCGTTTTTTACCACGAAACCCCGTAACCTAAGTTTAGGCCTGGGTTTGTCGATCTCCTTT
This sequence comes from uncultured Oleiphilus sp., assembly GCA_964342385.1. Classification (GTDB taxonomy): domain Bacteria; phylum Pseudomonadota; class Gammaproteobacteria; order Pseudomonadales; family Halomonadaceae; genus Oceanospirillum. The sequence goes on from CAYFGP010000095.1 coordinate 23,926, forward strand.
AATATTATTCAGAGTTTTGGTGGCAAGTTGCTGGTTGATGACCAGACTGAGCAGGGTGCCTCCTTCCGTATTCAACTTCCCGCACACCGGAGCCAGCAGCCATGAGCCCATCCTCTCAAAACGATATGAGTTCATCCGCACTCTCTCCTCAAGGCGCATCTGCACCCAATGGTCAGGTTATTGTTATCGATGATGAAGAGATCGTGCGTGACTCCATGACTCAAACTCTGGAGTTGGAAGGTTATCAAGCCCTGGCTTTTGAAGACCCTAAAGAGGCCTTCGCTTACTGCACTCAGGATTGGCAGGGCGTGATTATCTGTGATGCACGCATGGATATTATGGGCGGTCTGGATGTATTGCAGAAGATACTGGAGATTGATGCGGAAATACCGGTGATTATGTTTAGTGGCCATGCGGATATTGCCGTCGCCATTCAGGCTATTCGTCTGGGCGCTTACGATTTTCTGGAAAAAAACGACGACCCGGAACACCAACTCAACACCGTGCAACGGGCCTGGAATAAGCGTCAGCTAGTATTAGAAAACCGCTGTTTACGTCAGGCCATTGGCGGCCAGCATGAGATTGAAAACCGTCTGGTGGGTCAAACTCCAGCCATGGTTCAGTTGAGGGAACTGGTGCTGCAACTGGCCCAGATCGATGTGGATCTGATCATCAATGGTGCAACGGGGACAGGTAAAGAGGTCGTCGCCAAGTGTCTGCATGATTTTAGCCCCAGAGCAAAGAAACCCTTTGTGGCCTTGAATTGCGGTGCAGTCACCGAGTCGGTGATTGAAAGCGAGCTGTTTGGCCATGAAGCCGGCGCTTTTACCGGGGCCAATAAACGCCGTATCGGCAAGATCGAATACGCCTGTGGCGGCACTCTGTTTCTGGATGAGATCGAAAGCATGCCCCACTCATTGCAGATCCGTTTGCTGCGTGTCTTGCAGGAACGTACCCTGCAACGACTGGGCGGCAATGAGAATATTAATGTCGATATCAGAGTCGTGGCTGCGTCAAAAGAAGATTTACGTGTCAGCGCCGATGAAGGTCGCTTCCGGGAAGATCTCTACTATCGCCTGAATGTTGCCAGCTTGGATATTCCCAGTCTGGATCAACGTAAAAACGATATCCCTTTGCTATTCAGCCACTTTGTTGAACAAGCCAATCAACGCTTTGGCCGGGACAGTCGCCCCATACCAGAAGCCTTGTTAAGTCAGCTTATCCTGCAATCCTGGCCCGGTAATGTGCGCGAACTACGTAATGCTTCTGAGCGCTGGGCCTTGGGCCTCCCCCTACCCAATCTGGCCGAAGCGCCACCGATTCCTCAGCAGGGTAATCTGGATGAGCTGGTAGAAAACTACGAAAAGCAGGTGATTATCAGCGCTCTAAAAGCCAACAAAGGCCAAGCAGAATTGACCGCCCAAGCGCTGGATATCCCACGGAAAAAGCTCTATCTACGCATGAAAAAATACGAGCTTGAACGCAGTGATTTTACCGATGGCGAGTGAACAAAATGTATAAATAATCATCAGATGGGTAAGGCCTAAAACCTTACTCATCTGCTATGCAGAGATATAGAGAAGGACCAAAGCTTCACAACTTAAAGCGGGCCACCAGCTGCCCCAACTCATTCGACATACGGGATAGATCAGTGCCTGCTTGAGCCGTTTCCTCAATGCTGGAAGCATTCTGATAAGCCATTTCATTAATCTGAACCACACTACGATTCATATCCTCTACCACCTGGCTTTGCTCATCTGCAGCAGTCGATATCTGACTGGTCATTTCATTAATTCTGGCAACAGAGTGCGCAATGTCATTAAGTGATTGCTCCGCTTTTTGGGCGTGCTCAACAACAGTATCAGTCTGCTCACGACTGGCAGACATTGCCTCAACGACCCGACTAGCACCGGTTTGTAGCTGTTCAATAATATCCTGAATCTCTTCTGTAGACTCCTGAGTACGAGTCGCTAAGACTCTCACTTCATCAGCAACTACGGAAAAGCCTCTGCCTGACTCCCCTGCTCTCGCGGCTTCAATAGCAGCATTCAGGGCCAACAAATTGGTTTGATCAGCAATACTACGAATCACTTCCAGCACACTACCAACGGTTTCACTGTTTTCACCTAACTGAGTCACCAGCTGGCTACTGCTTTCCATCTGTTTAGCTAAAGTGCTCAACTCATCTATCGCATGGCTCATTAAACGATGCCCCTGTCGTGTTTGTAGATCTGCCTGATGGGCTGAGCCCGAACTCTGGGCAACATTTGTTGCCACATCATGTACCGTTGCACTCATCTGATTCATAGCTGTGGCAAAAGCATCTGTTTGCGCCTGCTGGTTCTGCACATTACTACTGGATTGCGACATAGCCATCGCAACCTCTTCTGAAGCGACTGTGAGTTGATGGGTGATTTGACTGATTTGCTTGACCATGCCTAACAGGTTATGACGCATTTTTGCCATAGCCCTTTGTAGCTGACCTATTTCATCACTACCATCTGATGTAACATCTCTGCTTAGATCTCCCTTAGCAACCTGATTCATATCCTGAACAGTCATCGATAAACGACGCACCACATTACGACTGATTAGCGCACTGGTCGCCAAACCAAACACTGCAGCTAACAACATAATCGTTGCCTGTAGACTGATAGCGTCTTGCTCATGTGCTAAAGCACGCTCTGTTGCTTGATGAGTAAACGCTTCTATCTCTTTTAACAACTCTGCCAGATGGAGGTCTAACTGATCTTCCTCTTGCTCTACTCGCTCAGCTAAACGCTCACTTTGCGTCAACTTGCCCTGCTCTAACAGGTCAAATACCTCAGCAGCATGCCGCTCAAAACTTCTGTGCTCACTTTCTATCACTTGCAGCTGCTGCAGAATATGTTGGAACGCTTGCTTATCTTTCTCACTGCGCCCGTTATTGGCCGCACTATTCGCAAAGCTTTGGGCCTTCTTGATCTCTTGTTCAACCTGAACACTCAGCAGATCAAAACTCTGTTTCTCTTGTTGATAAAGGGACTGCTGTGAAGCTCTATTATCACTAGCTTGATTCACCAGCAATAAGGTGCCATAGCGCAAACCCCGCTCAAAATGGATCGCCTGCTCCAGTTGATGTTCAGTAATCAGAGTAATTTTTTCTGTGAGGGGAATATCCTGATGAGCAATCGCCTCCAATTCATCGCCAACTTGGCCCATAGAGACTAATGCAGTAGAAGAGGTTAAAACTAACAACAACACTAAGATAATAGCATTACCCATTACCTTAGCTCGGGTCGATAAGCGATTCAGTAAGGTATCCATGTATCCACCTGTCCTAAAGTCCTATTTGCACAACTCAGATAGCGCAACACCTTGAGTATAGGAACAGGATTTCGCAGCTGCCAAAAAGAAAAATGAGTATTTTATAAGTAGAACGCATACTCCATTTATACCAATATCTTCCCTTTCTATATTGCGAAATCATTTGTCGGGTAAAACAAGAAAAAAGACGGTTACTCTTTTCCAACTCAATACATAGCGAAACAAAAATATTTCGATATTCTCTACTCAAGATGCCAGAGAATATGGCATTTCTTGTTCTATAAGCTTTTGTTTCGCTGCTTAGCCCGGATATTTCATGTAAGGGCTAAACAAAAACGGCTGAAAGCCTTATGGT
>CAYFGP010000096.1:0-26974 GCA_964342385.1 uncultured Oleiphilus sp.
CTCAACTATCCGTCAAGATAGCGAATAGTTGAGAGGGGGCTGAATAGTTACAAACACTCTATCTCTTCGATCTGCCAGACCACAACAATAAAGCCAACGGATTGAAGTAAGGATTGCAAAAAGGAATAGGACAATGGCTAACTCAGCAACCGCCCAAAATACGTCCCCCCAAAATACGTCCCCTAAGTCAGCTACGCTAAAATCCACCTCCCGCCAGGAGATGTCCTTTAAACGCCGCCTATTACTCGGCTTCTCGATCCCATTACTGACCCTGATACTATTAGGCTCGATCAGTATCTGGGCGCTAAAAGAAACCAGCCAGGGGCTTAAAACAGTCTATGAAGACCGTGTTGTTCCTCTGCAGAGTTTAAAAACTATTGCCGATGACTACGCCGTTTTAATCATTGATGCGGTCAACAAAGCAGACGCGGGTTTAATCAGCGCAGAAGAAGCTAAGACCAGTATCGACAAGGCACAACTTAATATCACAGAGATCTGGAGTGCTTATCTACAGACTCAATTAACACCGAGAGAAGCACAATTAGCCAAGGAAGCAGAAACGCTCTTCATCAGTGCAAATCAAGATATTCAACAAGCGGTGACTCTTCTTGGTCGTTTTTCCGGCAATGTAGAAGGCCAACTCAATCAGATCAATGGCCCACTCTATCGCTCCATTGATCCTATCAGCAGCAAAATCAATGAGCTGGTCGAATTGCAGCTGAGTGTTGCCAAGGCACATTACGACCATGCTCAGGCACAGGATCAGAAGATGTTGACGCTGGTAGGTAGTCTACTTGTCCTGGCTTTAGTGGGCAGTATCGCCTGTGGTCTCTATATTGCTTATAGGGTCTCCCGTCAGTTGGGTGCAGAACCCGCAAAAGTACGACTGACAACTCAGTTGGTGGCACAGGGAGATCTGACCATACAAACACCCAGTGATAGCCACGACAGCAGTATCTTGGCCGCCGTAGGCAGTATGACCCAAGATCTAAAAGCAGTGGTACAAAACGTAAAAAGCTCCACTCAGGATATTGCGGCTCTGGGTAACCAGCTGCACCAGAGAACGGAAGCGACACGCAATATGTTGAACACTCAGAAAAGCGAAACTGATCAAATCACATCGGCGATGACTGAGATGAATGCTACAGTTCATGAGGTGGCTAAAAATACGGCTGCAGCGGCTGAGGCCAGTCATACCGTTGAACTGGAAATGGAAAAGGGTCTTGGTATCGTCGATGACAGTATCAAAAGCATTCACTTATTGGCTAGTGAAGTGCATCAATCCGCAGAGGTTGTGTCGCAACTAGCGGAGGATAGCCAAGAGATCAAAACCATCCTGAGTGTGATCGGCGATATTGCGGAACAAACTAATCTGCTGGCATTGAATGCAGCCATTGAAGCCGCCCGGGCAGGTGAGCAAGGTAGAGGTTTTGCTGTTGTGGCCGATGAAGTGCGTACCCTGGCCAGTCGCACCCATGACTCCACTCAGCAAATTCAAGCTATGGTCCACAAAATCCAATCCGGTGTAGAGCAAAGCGTTGCGGTTATGGAAAGAAATGAAAGTGTCGCAAAAAGCTCGGTCAGCCTAGCGGAACAAACTCAGCAGAGCTTACATAAGATCAGCGAAGCAATCACTACAGTCAACGATATGAATACTCAGATTGCCAGCGCCGCCGAGGAACAAAGCCTGGTTACCGAAGAGATCCATCGCAATATCTCTGTGATAAGCACCATTACTAACGAAAGCAACGAAGCCTTTGATGAAGTCTGGCAAGCTGCCAACAATTTAAGTCAGATGGCCGAACGTTTAGATAAGGATGTAGCGTATTTCCGACTATAGCGACCATCTATTCTCCCCTCGTTTTCCCGTCTCTCATGCCCAATAAAGAAGCTCTGATTTAGTGGACAACTAATATCGGTCAGGGCTTCTTTTGCCATTTTTTCTCTGATTCCCTACCACCAACGATGTCTTAAATACATCGAAAGATGTTACAAACACATCATACATAAGATGTAAAAAAGACATCAAACAGATATAACATCACGCTGAAAGCCCCTGTTTATGTAGGGTTTAAAACTTTGGCACGCCACCTGCAATAGCCCTATTACAACAAAGGTCAAATACAACGACCGTTATAAAAACCAACCCTGTGATGATTAACCTGATAATCCGTCACCGAATCACCGGGTTGCACTTATTACCTGATTAACAAGTTTGAGGAAAAGCGAATGTTCTGTGTCCAGTGTGAACAAACCATGAAAACTCCTGTAGGTAATGGCTGCGCTTATGCACAAGGTATGTGCGGTAAAACAGCTGAAGTATCTGACCTACAGGATTTGTTAGTACGCTCGCTGCAAGCATTATCCATTTATGCCAACCGTGCCCGCAGCGCTGGCATCATTGATCAAGACATCGATCAGTTCGCTGCCCGTGCATTTTTCTCTACCCTGACCAACGTTAACTTTGATGGCGATCGTATCGTTGCTTACGCAAACCTGGCGCAACAATACCGAGATCAACTAAAAGCCAAATATATCGCCGCTTGCACAGCAGCTGGCAAAACCCCTGATGCAGAAACCGAAGCATCAGAATTCACTCTGGCTGATAACGACGAAGCGCTGGCAGCTCAAATTGCTCAGTCAAGTGTTAACCGTGGTAGCAACGATGACAACAAAGATGTGATCGGCGCACGCCTGCTGGCAATCTACGGCCTGAAAGGTGCTGCGGCTTATATGGAGCACGCTCACGTTCTGGGTCAGTACGAAGAAGATATCTGCTCTGAATTCCATCAGATTATGGCCTGGCTGGCAGACGACAGCGAAGACCTGAACGAGCTGCTGGGTTGCTCCATGCAGATTGGTAAACTGAATTTCCGTGTAATGGAGATGCTGGATCGTGGTGAAACCACCCGCTTTGGCCACCCAACACCAACCCAAGTCAACGTTAACCCAATTAAGGGTAAAGCGATTCTGGTATCAGGCCACGATTTGCACGATCTGGAAAAACTGCTGCAACAAACCGAAGGCAAAGGCATCAACGTTTACACCCACGGTGAGATGCTGCCAGCACACGGTTACCCAGAGCTGAAGAAATACGCTCACCTGGCCGGTAACTATGGTACCGCATGGCAGAACCAGCAGACTGAATTTGCTCAGTTCCCTGGTGCTATCGTGATGACCTCTAACTGTATTATTGATCCTAAAGTGGGTCAGTACGGCGACCGTATCTTTACTTCCAATATCGTAGGCTGGCCGGGTGTTACCCACGTGGCTGACGGTGACTTCAGCCCTGTGATCGAAAAAGCGCTGGCACTGGATGGTTTTGACCACGACCAGATCGAACACTTTATCACTGTTGGTTTTGCCCGTAATGCCCTGATGGAAGCCTCTGGTGCGGTTATCGAAAATATCAAAGCCGGCAATATCAAACACTTCTTCCTGATTGGCGGCTGTGACGGTAGCGCGAAAGAGCGTGAATACTACACCGATCTGGCCACTCAAGTGCCACAAGATAGCGTGGTACTGACCCTAGGCTGCGGTAAGTTCCGCTTCAACAAGCAGGACTTCGGCGATATCAACGGCATCCCACGTCTGATTGATATCGGTCAGTGTAACGACAGCTACTCTGCGATCCAGCTGGCGGTTGCTCTGGCAGAAGCGTTTGAGTGCGATATTAACGATCTGCCACTGTCTCTGATGCTGTCCTGGTTCGAGCAGAAAGCCATTGTGATTCTGCTGACCCTGCTGTCTCTGGGTGTGAAAAATATCTCCACCGGTCCAACACTGCCGGCCTTCCTGACCGACAATCTGGTGAATGTACTGGTTGAGCAGTTCCAGCTGAAAGGCATCACCACTGCAGAGCAGGACCTGGCTCAAGCGCTGAACGCGGCTTAAGAGCAAATGTAAGAAAAGTAAAGATTAGCGAAAACTGTTTCAGAACTGATCTGGATCAAATACCAAACATTTGATTCTGATAAGGTTTTGAGCATTTCCTAAGTGACAAAAAGGGTCAGCAACTGCTGGCCCTTTTGCTTCTCCGCTCAGCTACGGGCTTGATCTAAATATCGAACAGAGACACGACAGTCTGATTCGGAAATCAAGCTTTAGCGGTAGAAGCAACCGCTCAGCAAATATCTATAAATAGAAACAAAACTAGGTGATTAGTAATATGCAGCAACTTGAGCAGCTGAACTTCACTGGTCAAACCAGTGCCTTTATTGCCCCGATCAACTGTGTCGCCCGCCGTGATGAAACACCGGATGCCACCACCTTTATCTTTGAAGCCTGCAACCAGGCAGTCTTTAACTTTATTCCGGGACAGTTTATTACCCTGCAACTGGAGATTGATGGTCACGAGTATGCCCGCTCCTACTCCATGTCCTCCTCCCCATCCCGCCCTTTTACCCTGGAATGCACCGTTAAACGTGTTGAAGGCGGCGTGGTATCAAACTGGCTGATCGACCACTTACAGCCAGATATGAGCCTGAACGCACTGGCCCCAGCGGGTGAATTCAGTCTGAAGAACAGTAAGCAGCCAGCTCGCTATCTGTTGCTAAGCGCCGGTAGTGGTATTACTCCTGTGATGTCCATGGCACGCTGGCTACTGGATACTAACAGCACTGCTCAAATTGACTTTGTACATAGCTCACCAAATCGTGAAAACACCATCTTCCAGAAACGCCTGGAGATGCTGGATGAGATCTACGACAACTTTAACCTGAACCAGCTGTTCAGCCGCCCAGATAATGCTGACGATGCACAGCGCTTTAGTGCGGAATGGTTAAATCAAAATATTACTGATCTGGAAGATACCGAAGTCTACGTTTGTGGCCCAACCGGCTATATGAAAGATGTAGAAGCAGCCTTAGAAGCACGTGGCTTTAATATGGACCGCTTCTTTAAAGAATCCTTCCAACCTGAAACCCCAACTGAGAATACCGATATGAATGCTGCCGCCACTTTCGCTCTGGACGTAGAAGGCCAGAAAACCATCGAAATTAAAGCCGGTCAGTCTATTCTGGATGCAGTTGAAAAAGCAGGTCTGGATATGGCAGCCGCCTGTCGTGCCGGTGTATGTGGTGCTTGTAAGTGCCAGGTTACCGATGGTGAAGCAGAATCCAGCAGCCAGGCGAATCTATCAGATGAGGATATTGAGCAAGGTTATGCGCTGGCGTGTAGTACGACGGTTTCCAGTGATAGCCGTGTGAAGATTGGTTAAGTTTAAACCTGAGCTACACATAACCAAACCCAATTTTTAAATCAACAGGGGTTTATATCGTACTAAGCCCCCGTTGATTCCTGCATTGTTCCCGCAGATATCGAACTAATTATCTGAGTAATTTTTCTAGCTTATTTCCCACCCCTGCTCACCTATACTTATCTTTAGAATTCTGCTCTACACACATCCCTTATACCCGTAATTCATTTGCTGATGACAGGACAATACTATGGAAAGTTCTTACCTGAAGATGCAGTCAGGCATGATCAATAGCAGCATCAAACAAGCTGCCAGTAAAGATCAGCCTCCTACCATTGCTGAACTTAGGGCCCAATCTGTAGCTGAAAGCCAAGCGCCAGAGAAAGAAAAAAACATCACTGAACGCTACAAAGAACAACAGGAAGAGGCCGAAAAAGATAAGGTAACCCTCTCTGAAGAGGGTATGAAGCGTTTGCGTGGTGAAAAGGCCAAAACAGCAGCTGAAGAGAAAGAAGAAGAGCTGCCAGCCAATATCAAGACACTGAAAAAACAGATTAAGAAACTAAAAGAAGATCTTGAAGAGAAACTGGAACAACTGGAAGAGTTAAAGCGTCAACCTGGTACGACAATTGAGACGCTAGAACCCCATATGCAGGAAGTTCAGATGATGCAGGACATGATCAACACATTGAAAACCAATCTGGCTGAAGCAATGAAAAAAGCAGGGATCACAGATCCATCAATTCTAAACGATCTCTAATTTGTAAGATGCAGGCAGAGTTTTCAATCAGCTCAAACAGCATAAAGTAAAAAAGCAAAAAAAAGCCGGTCATTTGACCGGCTACGAAGAGGGTGAAAACCCAAGAACAACAAGCCCGAACGCTTGTTAGGAAAATAGAAAGGAAGCAAATCGCAAAAGCACCACATCAAGCAAAAGCTATCTATGTCTTTGACTATAGTTCAACATTTGCTGGGCTGCACAAAAAAGTCTGCATTTTTTGAAAACACCCACATTCCATTGTTTTTATCTAATATGTTATGAATAACCGTACTCATTCTGCTATTGATTCACCTTGTACAGCTCTGGCAGTAGGTAATCGACGCCGTATTCAGCCGTGATCTGCTGCACCAAACCTTCAGTCGATGCCAATTCAACAATATCACCCAATTTATAGGCTAGCTGGCGATAGTTGCTGTGCACGGCCATACCAACATCCCAGTCCAGCTGGTGCAATCGAGGTAGTGCAACAGTTGATAGCTCGAATGCTTGTTTCTGCTTTGGATGGTGTTTAGACAGCCATTGCAGCTGGCTTTGCATACCCATAATGGCCGCTACTTCTTTCTCCTGTAGAGCACTGTAAGCATCTCTAAGATCGATGAAATGGCGTACCTTATTACGGATCTGGCCGTTAAAGACCGACATCAGGTAAACATCGGGCAGGCTATCGGTTTCAACCGCAACCGGGTAATAGCGCAGTACCGCCAGAGTCTCCAGCGAATCCAGCTGGTTGGCATCAAAACCCACGCGCCAGCGCTCTTTCTGGTATGGGCCAAACATATGTACCAGATCGTTTTTCACTTCACCAAACTCGTTGGTCTGGTAAGAAAACTCTTTGTCGTAAGGTACACGCATCATCACATCGGCAATGGTGCGGCCAAGGTAGTGCCCCTTCCAAACGTGGTTGCGCAGGTCATCATCCAGAGTTTCATCCGGCGTCATCCACCGCAGTTTCAGCTCCAGCTTCATCTGCTGAGCTATATGCTGGGCCAGTTCAACATCAATACCTTTAGCTGTACCGTCCTCATCCTTATAGGAGTAAGGTGGAAACTCGTTGTAAACAGCAATCTCAATAAAACCGGATGCCATTACATCGTCATAGGAACGTGCTTGAGTTACTGGTGAAAACAGCAAACTGATCAGTACAGTTACTGCCAGTAATAAAGAGATTAGGAAAGCTTGGCTTAAACGGTTATAAGCGGTCATTTATTATTCTCCAAAAGCCAGTTTTGGGAGTTTATTTATTATTATCTTCCGGGAAGAGATCCGTTTTTGTTCTCAGGCCAAAAACCACATATAGAGCATGGATTTTCTTCTCCCCAGAAACAGCCATCCCCCATACGCAGGGCAGTGCATACAGGGGACAACCATAATCTTGGTATTGTGAGCTAAATTTGCGGGCTCTTAACGCACCACAAACTCACCCTTCATACCTTTGTGCTCCAGGCCTTCGGCGTAGAACTCAAAACGACCTGGTTTAATTGGCACAAAATAGATCTCTACTTCACCAGCATCTTCAAATTCCAGCTCAGTCAGAGAAACCGCTTTCACTTCTGCAGCACCCACTTCAACTTTACGCAGATAGATAGAAGCAAAGAAATCTGGCGCTTTCAGCGCGTACTCTTTCAGACCACTGGCTTGAATCTCCAGACTATAAGCCTTACCGGTTTCCAGCTGGTATTCGGTTTGCGACATACCGTAACCGCTTTCCTGTGTACCCAGTACCAGCTCTGGCAGTTCAGTTGCTTTGCGAGTCAGATCACCTTTAGCCATTGCCAAGCCAGGTAAAGCTGCCAGAGTTAAAGCCATCATTGTTGTTTTCATTAAGTTCATTTTTTTGTCCCCTCCAAGAAACTGATATTCATGTTAGAAACAGTGGCTTGTGCAAAATATGCTACTTGAGAACTAGTTTCTTCCTTCTTTGTTCCCATTCATCTATTGAAGCATCCCGCCTAATCTGGCTAACGAATAACAAGAAAAATGCTTAAAGCAATTTAGAAGGTACGGGTATGCCATCAATCACACACAAGGCCAAGCCTGTCGTATTCGCTGTTACAGCAACCTGTCTGGTGGGGACAGCTGCTGTACATAGCACGACCGCAGAAGCCGCAATCAAAAAGCCAAAACTGGAAGTCCAGATTCACTATCTGCGCATGATGCCTAAGGCACGACCAGTGTTATCTAACCTGACACCACCACCAAAAAATAGTGGCCAGGCAGGTGCTGAGCTAGGTATTAAGGACAGTAATACTACGGGCCGTTTTACTGGCCAGCATTACCAATTGAATAGCCAGCACTTTAAGTCTGAAGAGGAGTTCCTGGCGGCTGTTGATCAGGTAGTTGCTCAGGATGCTTTAGTTCTGGTGGATGCGCCCAGTCATCTGCTGGCAAAAGCGGATAGTCGCGCAAAATCTCAAGGCGCCTTGCTGTTTAATGTCGGTAATAGTGACGACAGTCTGCGCACCAGCCAGTGTTTGAACAACACTCTGCACACCTATCCTAGTCGTGCCATGCACACCGATGCTTTGGCGCAATGGCTGGCGACCCGCCGTTTCAGTGACTGGTTGCTGATTCAAGGCCCAGAGACAGAAGACAAAGCCTATGCTGACGCCCTGAAACGCTCGGCCAAACGCTTTGGCAGCAAGATTGTGCTGGAGAAACAGTGGAGTTTTGATACGGACCTGCGTCGTACCGCTCAAAAAGAGCTACCTCTATTCACCCAAGGCCCGAATTACGATGTGGTTTTGGTAGCCGATGAAGCCGGTGATTTTGGTCATTACGTGCCTTACAACACCTGGTTGCCACGCCCTGTGGCCGGCACTCAGGGTTTGACACCAACAGCCTGGCATAAGGTCGTGGAGCAGTGGGGAGCTGCGCAGCTGCAAAGCCGCTTTGAAAAACTGCATAAGCGTCATATGAACGATAAGGATTACGCCGCCTGGGCCGCGATTCGCTCGATCTCTGAAGCCATTCTGCAAAACAAGAAGCAAAAGGGTGAGCAGCATAAAGCAGTGCCTATGAAGCAGTTCCTGATCGGCGACAAGTTCCATTTGGCCGCCTTTAAGGGCCATAAGCTGACCTACCGTAATTGGAATGGTCAGCTGCGTCAGCCGATTCCTTTAGTACAGCCCAGATCTCTGGTCTCTCAGTCACCACAGTCAGGTTACCTGCACCCGGTTACTGAGCTGGATACCTTAGGCTTTGATCAACAGGAAAGTCAGTGTCAGCTGAATAAATCCTGATGCCTGTCGTTTTTCAGCTCTCTTGAGTTCTTCTGGCAAGGCCAGCCGCTCCTAAGCAACTGGCTAAGCCATAAAACGATAAGCACATAACAACAATCCGTGAAAAGATAACGAATAGGCATCACCATGTTTAAAAAATCACTCTTCCATAAAGCGCTAAATACCCGTGCCGTTAAATCTGTATTGCTCGGCTCTCTTCTTGGTTCATCTGTGCTGGCAGCACCTGCTTTTGCGGATCTGGCTTATGTCAGTAATGAGAAAGACAACTCTCTGTCTGTCATCGATCTGAAAACTCTTGAAGTGAAAGAAACCATTGAAGTGGGCCAGCGTCCGCGCGGTATTATCTTCAGCAAGGACTACACCAAGCTTTATATCTGCGCCAGTGACGACGACACCGTACAGATTATGGATGTAGCGACCGGTGAAATCATCGATACCCTGCCATCCGGTGAAGACCCGGAGCAATTCTCTCTGGCACCGAATGATCGTCACCTGTATATCTCAAACGAAGATGATGCCCTGGTAACCGTTGTTGATACCAAAGACAGTACCGTGCTGGCACAGATCGATGTGGGTGTAGAACCTGAAGGTATGGCGGTAAGCCCAACAGGTAAGATCGCAGTAAACACCTCTGAAACCACCAGCATGCTGCACTGGATCGATACCGAAACCTATGAGCTGTATGACAACACCCAGGTGGATCAGCGTCCTCGCCACGTAGAATTCACAAAAGATGGCTCCCTGCTGTGGGCCTCTTCTGAGATCGGTGGCACCGTTGTTGTAATTGATACCAGCAATCGCGAAATCCTGAAAAAACTTAACTTTGAGATCAAAGGTATTCACCCTGATCGCATTCAGCCTGTAGGCGTAAAACTGACCGATGACGGCAAATACGCTTTTGTAGCATTAGGTCCAGCTAACCACATCGCTGTTGTTGATGCGAAGAGCTATGAAGTGGTTGATTACCTGCTGGTGGGCCGCCGTGTTTGGCATATGGACTTCAGTGCGGATCAAAGCAAACTGCTGACCACTAATGGTATCAGTGGTGATGTATCTGTGATTGATGTCGATAAGCTGAAAGTGATCAAAAGCATCAAGGTAGGTCGTTACCCATGGGGTGTAGCCGTACTGCCTGCAGACAAGATTATCCCGGCCCAGGCTGAGCGCTAACTCGTTGAGTTAACTCACCATACTGCATAACCAAAAACCACCAAGAAAATAACAAAGAAGACACACTCCATAGGGCGGCTATCTCAGGATAGTCGCCTGTTTTACTTCCCTTGATGGAGTCACATTATGAATAGCCGGGTTGATAGCTACAATTCATCTCAACCGTCTGATATAGCTTTTGAAACAGAAGCTCAGACCATATCTAAAACAGAGCCTCGGGCCACAGCCAAAGCAGAACCTGATAGAACAACTCCAATCAGTAATCAGGTACTGTTGGATATTCAGGGACTAAGCCACCGATATGGCAAACTTGATGCGCTGAAAAACCTTAATTATCAGATCTACTCAGGTGCTTTTAATGCACTACTGGGTGCTAATGGCGCGGGTAAGTCCACCCTGTTTAATCTACTGGCTGGCTTACTCAAACCTCAACAGGGTGAACTGCGCTTTTGTGGTCAGGTGATTAAACGCCTCAATGCGGACTATCTGGCCAATCTGGGCATCGTCTTTCAACAAAGCACCTTAGACCTGGATCTTAGTGTGGGCCAGAATCTGCACTATCACGCATCTCTCCATGGTATGAGTCGCAAACAAGCCAAACAGCGTATCGAGGAGGAACTCACTCGACTGAATCTACTGGATCGTATTAAAGATCCAGTACGCACCCTGAATGGCGGCCATAAACGCCGGGTGGAAATCGCCCGCGCTCTACTGCATCAACCGGCATTTTTGATGCTAGATGAAGCGACTGTCGGACTGGATCTGTCCACCCGACAACAACTCACCCACTACTTGCATCAACGCTGCCAAGATGAAGGCCTGACTGTACTCTGGACAACCCATCTCATTGAAGAGATTCAGCCTCAAGACCCGGTACTCATTCTACATAAAGGCGAAGCTAAATATTCAGGCTTGAGCAGTGAGCTAATCAAAGAGCAAGGCGTGACGGAACTGAAACAACTTATCCAACAACTCACCAAAGCGGAGTAGACCATGTCTGATTCAAGTGTTGTAGAGTCCTCTGCTGCTGAACACACATCCAGCGCTCTTTTTCGCTCCTATAATCCGGGCGTTTCTGGTTATTGGCGTACCTTTGTCGGCATTACTCAGCGGGAGTTTTTACGCTTTGTCCAACAACGCAGCCGCTTTCTTAGCGCACTGATTCGCCCTCTGTTATGGCTGATCGTATTTGCTGCTGGCTTTCGTGCGGTGCTTGGTGTGTCGATCATGCCTCCCTATGGCACCTATATTACCTATCAGGTTTATATTGCCCCAGGCCTGGTCGCGATGATCATTCTGTTTAATGCCATGCAGAGTGCACTATCCATGGTCTATGACAGAGAGATGGGCAGTATGAAGGTGTTGCTTACCTGTCCTCAACCCAGAGGCTTTCTACTGTTTAGCAAGCTATTAGCCAACGCCTTGGTCGCATTGCCACAGATTTACGCCTTTCTGTTTATCGCTTATTTTGTGGATGTTGATCCGCCCCTGATCGGCTATCTCGCGGTGCTACCGGCTTGCTTATTGGTAGCAATAATGCTGGGCTCAATTGGACTGTTTATCTCCAGTTTTATTCGCCAGCTGGAGAATTTTGCCGGTGTAATGAACTTTGTGATCTTTCCGATGTTCTTCCTCTCTTCAGCGCTTTATCCCTTGTGGAAAATGCAGGAAGCGGGACCCATTCTCTACGCCATCTGTAATGCCAATCCTTTCACTCACGCCGTAGAGCTCATTCGCTTTAGCCTCTATGGCGAACTGGATATCCAATCCCTGTTGTTAGTCAGTGCAATTACTGCGGTTTTCCTATTTCTGGCTATCGTCAGCTTTGACCCGCAAAAAGGTTTATCAAAAGGTAAAAAACGTTAGCCTAAAGCACATTAGAAAGGCCAAAAGCAGTACCGAAGTAGTAGAACCACTACTACTTCAGGCTGATCACAAAACCACCAAAGCAGGAGTTTATTTACCCACCATTAGGCTAAGGTAAAGATAGATAAAAAGTGATTTGGTGATTCAGACAAAAGAGTAATGCGTTTTCTTATCAAAACGACTGCCAAGGCTCAGTTAGTGGAAAACGATCCAAGATACTCTATTAAAGTACTAGAAAGTCCGTTTACCATCAGATGCTTATAAAGAATAAAAAAATCTATTAAAACAATAAGTTGACTAATGTCGGCTAGATATTTTTTTCGTTACAGCGCATGATATGTACTAAGTGCTTTAACGGCTCAGCTAACAACTATAGCCCACTACTACGACAATAATGAGGGGTGTTTCGTGTATAAGATTATCACCGCCGATGATCACCCGATCTTCAGGGAAGCGATCTCTAATGTGGTCCGCAGCCGCTATCCAGACAGTGAGATTATGGAAACATGCAACCTCACTGAAACCCTTGATTTGGTTAACGATGATAATGAAGTCGATCTGGTACTACTTGATCTGAATATGGACGGTATGGATGGCTTTCAGGGTTTGATGCAATTGAGAGAGATTGCACCAACAATTCCTGTTGTTATCGTCTCCGCAGAGGAAGATAAAAAGGTAGTGCTACAGGCCATTACCTTTGGTGCCGTTGGTTTTATCACCAAATCCACTCCCAGGGATCAAATGCACAAAGCGCTGGAACAGATTCTGGCAGGAAGTGTGTATCTACCATCAGATATTATCCGGGGCGATGCACCACAAAATGCACCTCTGTCAGGAGCCCAGGCATTACGCCAGCAAAAACAGGCCGAAACGATCGATCCTGAACTACTCTCCTCTTTAACTCGTCGCCAGATTATTGTACTGCAACGCATGGCTCAGGGTGAGTCCAATAAGCAGATCGCTTACCACCTATCGATTGCCGAAACGACAGTTAAAGCCCATGTGTCGGCGATTCTGCGTAAACTGAAAGTTTCCAACCGCATCCAGGCTGTGATCGCGGCACGAGATATCAACTTCGCTGATTATCTAAGAGCGTAATTGTTCTATCAGTCTCACCAGCAGGCTATCAACCTAAAAAGCATCAGGCAGCTTTCCGGCACTTGATGCTTTTTCTATTGGGCTGATAGCGAACTTTAGAAAAGTGATTCAACGTCTGCATTGACTCTCTTGCCAGCTCTAACACAATTACGCCCCTGAGCTTTAGCTCGATACAAGGCCTCATCAGCCATGCGAAACAAATCTCGACTGGATGTATTCAGGCCTGCAGATATCACGCCCATACTGCAGGTGACCTGTCCCACCTCTGAAAAATGATACTGTTCAATATCTTCACGCAGGACTTCCGCTGCTTGCATCCCCTGCTCAAGGGTTAAACCAGGACATAAAATAACAAACTCTTCACCACCCCAGCGTCCTACCTGATAGGGCTGTTTAAACTGCTCCATCAGTAGTGCAGCCAGACTGATCAGAGTTGTATCCCCTACATCATGGCCATAGGTGTCGTTAATCCGCTTAAAGTGGTCTACATCCAACAGAATCAAAGCAAAGGGCTGATTTTGCTGGGTGTGACACTGTAAAAGCAGTTCAAGACTGCTCTCGATACGAATACGATTATTTAAACCGGTCAAATGATCAGTGTTAGCTAACTTCTCTAACGCTTGATTACTCTCTACCAACTGATTATGAGCCTGCTGTAATGCATGTGTACGCTGATTGACTCTCTGCTCCAGCAGTTGCTGCTGTTTATGTAATTGACCCACAGTGCGATCGACCTCCTGTCCCATCAGATTAAAAGCGGAGGACAACTGGCTGACTTCATCATGACCTTTATGATTCACTTGTTGCCATTGACCTGTTTGCTTAAAGCTCTGTACTGCGGTCATCAGACAAGTCAGTCGTCGAGTCAAAATACTACCGATTACGATACCCGCGAGTGCGATACCCCCCATACCAATCACCGCCAACCAGATACCTAGATGACGTCCCTCAGTAATCTGCTGATGAATACTGTGCTCAGAGAAAATAACCTGCAATCGCCCCCTATTATTAATGGGGAGTTCCATCAGACGCTGGTCTTCATCAACCTGTTGCCATTGAGGGGCAGAACCGACTCGATTGAAATCAGAGTGCGCCACCAGAATATTTCTCTGGTTTACCACTCTGATACTGACTACATCAGCAGATTGGCTTAGGCGTTCGACATAAAGCTGCAGGTCATCATACTCCTCTGCCAGCATGGCGTTCCGGGTTAACTCCAGCAATAAATCAGAGATTACCTGATGACGCTGTACCGTTTCTTCGTGAGCACGCTGCTCCAGGTAATTCAACGTCGTACTTAATACCCAAAACAGCATAATGGCTTCCAGCACAAACACCGTCGCAGCGATGCGATAACGCAGGGAAAACAACTTGTGCCAGGAGAATTGAAATCGAGCCATATAAAAGTCTACAACACCCAAAATCAAGAGAGATTTAGTCAGTCACGCAGCAAGTCATATTCCCCATCCGTTGCAGTAGCAAAGGGAATTAGATTGCCATTACTCAATAATGCTTGGCCGCCTGGGGTATTGGGCCAACTAAGGATACGCTTCTGCAACTGTTGTCGAATACTTTCCGGTACCCGCTGATGCACAATAAAAAGTGCATGAGGAATCGGTGTGGCTTGATGAATAATGCGCAGTTTATCTTTAATCTTTACACTCTCGAAGTGAGCCAAGGCCCGTCGAGCTGTAACGCAGGCATCAGCATCACCAATCAAAACACTTTGCATACAGGCAAAATGATTTTTACTACGTTGAATCTCAATATCCGTATCAAGATCAAAGCCTTGCTGCTGTAGGGTTTTAACGCCAATACGACTGACTGCAGCGGTACTCGATAAAACTTGCAGTTTTTTGCCCTTCAAACCCGCCAAACTCTGTAACGGGGAGTCTTTACGCACGACAAAGATTGTTCTTAAAGGTGCACTTCTTCGGGCTAAAGGTAAATAATTATAGTGGTCATGGGCTTGTACATAATCGAAAGGCTGCACAAAAGCAATATCATAGCGCTGCTCTGACAACTGCTGCTGGAAGCTGTGATAATTATTCTTGGTCAGTAGAGTTACCGGATGCTGCAATAGCTGCTGGAAGTTCTGGGCGATGGGTTGGTAAACCTGAAACAGTTTATTTTTTGGCATATGGGGAAATACACCAAACTCATAGGATTCTAATTTTAGCTTTTGTGATTGTGAAGTTGATAGCTTTGAATCAGCAATGGATACCGTTGCTGCCATTAAACCCAATAGAACGGAAAACATCGAATACAATAAGTACAAAACCAATCCTCTTTTTGATTCTGCTAATTTACCATATTCATACAAAAAAGGAGCCTATAAAAGACTCCTTTTAAAGTTTTTTCTCTAAATTGATTTCAATACTTCTCACGAACAATAAAGGTATTAACCTTTAGGCACATAGCCGACTCGGAATCCCCCCCAATGACGACCATTTACCACGACAGGAACTGATAAATCATGCAACACTTCACCGGTATCACGTTTATAAGTCTGCAACAGTAGTTTTTCCTGATTCTGTCCGCAGCGAATACCCGTAGGATCATTGAAAATACGTTTACTGCGACTTTTCACCAGATCTACTTCCGGGTTACCGCTTTCAGGATGGTTATACTGATTATTATGCGTTGGTACATAGCCATGATCATCAATCATGATGGCATAACCAAAACCGTTGGATGTTAAAATATCCTCTTGAATAGCCGGCAGCACCTTATCGGTAAATTGATCAAAACGAGTGGAAAATTTCTGAGGATTAGTGCCTTCAACAGGTCGATAGTTGCGATCAAACAGATCGTCCATACTGAGTGTGCCACTCTGCACTGCTTGCTCAAATGCTTGTTGGACTCGCTGCGCACCATCACGACAGGCCATGTAGGCATCTCTATGCTGGCCATCCACCGCCTGACGAGCTAGCTCAGCCGTGATTTTCTCAGCCCCTTGCATTAATTGCTCTGCCTGCTTCGACAGAGTGTGCATCTGCTCATTACCAGACGTGATCTCTTCTTTTAAAGAGCTAATAGAGCGGGAGATATCTTCAATGTGCTCGTGACTAGTCCCTACAGCTTCAGCAATACCGCTAATCTGATGTTCAACCTCATCAAATTGATTAGCCATATCTCCTAAACGATTCCCTACGGTCTCTACTTTTTCAGAGCCGAATGAGATGCGAGAAACCAGATCTTCAATGGTGCTGACAACTTCCTGGGTACTGGTTTGGATTTCTTGAACAATATCACCAACCTGCTGAGTTGAATCCGATGTCCGACTCGCCAGATTACGCACCTCATCGGCAACAACCGCAAAACCTCGACCATGCTCACCTGCACGCGCCGCTTCAATTGCCGCATTAAGTGCGAGAAGATTCGTCTGCTCCGCGATACCTTCAATAACCTTGGTTACATCCTGAATACGGGAGGATTTGTCATTCAGCTCATTAATCAGCCCTAAAGTATGGTCCGTTCGGGAACTGATATCACGCATCTGATCAATTGCTTCTTGCAGCTCATCACGACCAGTAAAGCTGTACTCTTTAGCTTGAGTAGCCAACTCAGTGACACTACCCGCATTAACAGATACCTGATGCATAGTTACCGTAATGGACTCTACCCGGGTCGAGACCTTTTCCACCTCTTCCTGTTGGACATCCAAACGTTTATCCATCTTATCTGCCAGATGCGAAACTTCTGCCGTGGAAATTGCAGTCTGACTGGAAGTCCCTCCCAAAGACACCGCCATCTGACGTAACTTAGCAAAACCGCCAATAAAGCGTCCCAGCGGAGTACCAGATAACCCCTGAGAGTGAAGGCTATTTCTGACCTGCTCCAAATCTTGTGAACTCAGCTCCTCTTTATTGACCAGTTGCTGTAGAAGAGGGTGTGATCCACCTCCGGATTTGACTAAAGAAGGCACCGCCACTGCCAATAAGGCCGTTACGATTAATACAATGCCTAACCCCATTGGCAGCTCACCGGTTGTGATTCCGTAAATAATAGCTGCCAGTAAGGGGACACCCGCGACATAGGCCAATTTATTAGTATTAGTTTGGCTCATTATCTTCCTGCTCCCGCCTGCGTGCACAGGGATGATTTATTGTTTTTTATTGATGTGCTCAATTCTCCATAATACGTTTTGTGCAGAAGTGGTTATCCCCTACTTTAGTCCTAAAAATGGACTGTTTTTTAGTTAGCAAACAGTTTTAATACATGTTTTTACTCTAATTAACAGTTTTTTATTCGCAACCGCACAAACAAAGCTTTACTAATTCTTAATTAATTTATTCTACATACATAATATGCTAGGCCGGTACAAACTTTAGCGCCAAACCATTATTACACCAGCGCTCACCAGTAGGCTGAGGACCATCATTAAACACATGCCCCTGATGACCACCACAACGAGCACAATGGTATTCCGTTCTTGGGTAGATCAGCTTAAAGTCGGTTGAGGTGCCAATATGCCCTTCAACCACAGTAAAAAAGCTAGGCCAGCCTGTGCCACTGTCGTATTTCATATCAGAGGTGAACAGCAGGAAATCACAGCCTGCACAGCGGTATTCACCCTGACGTTTCTCATCGTTCAGAGGGCTGGTAAAAGAGCGCTCAGTGCCCTCTTCACGCAGAATATAAAACTGCTCAGAGGTCAGGCGCTTACGCCACTCTTTCTCAGACAGCTTTAACTCTTCTATCTGATTACCTTTAGTGTGATGAGCCTGACTCACAGCACTGTATGCAAATGGCAAGCTGGCTAATGCCTGAAGAAAAGTACGTCGTTTCATATTCTGCTCCCTAAATTGTATGCCTTTATAGATACGCATAACGCTTTGTAGTGGATGCAGAAAAAATTTAAAAGAAGTGCTTAGAGTAAGAAATTAGGCACAGGGAAAATGCCAATAGAACACAGGCTATAGGAAGTTACAGAGGGAATAGAAAGTCAAAGAAACTAAAAATAATGGCATCAAAAAAAATAAAGAGAACCAGCAAATAGAGAGACAGCTCGGTGCACACAAGTCCAGAAGAACAAGAGCACACCGAAACCTGAATATCCCTGGTCGG
The DNA here is from genome assembly GCA_964342385.1 of uncultured Oleiphilus sp. Classification (GTDB taxonomy): domain Bacteria; phylum Pseudomonadota; class Gammaproteobacteria; order Pseudomonadales; family Halomonadaceae; genus Oceanospirillum. The sequence continues at coordinate 18,422 of CAYFGP010000096.1, forward strand.
TTCTTAAAACTAGCTCTGTCCCCTTCTGGCCCAGAAACCATGACTACCGCCAGCCTGCTCTGGATCAAACCAGTTCAGCTTCTCATGCAAGGACACCACTTCACCGACAATAATCAGCGTTGGTGGCTCCAGCTTCTTATCAGCAATATGTTCAACAATGGTATCCAGTGTTGCTACGATATTACGCTGATTACGGGTGGTACCCTGCTGAATTAAAGCAACCGGTGTATCCCCCGCACGACCATGAGCAACCAGCTGACGGGCGATCTCTGGCAAGCCTACCAGGCCCATATAAAAGACAACGGTTTGAGCACTACTCGCCAGCTCAGTCCATGGCAAGTTCGTCGTACCATCTTTCAAGTGACCGGTAACAAAACGCACGGATTGAGCATAATCCCTGTGCGTTAGCGGAATCCCCGCATAGGCGGCACAACCGGCTGCAGCTGTAATGCCTGGCACCACCTGGAAAGGGACTTTATGTTGGCTGAGTTTATCGATCTCTTCACCGCCACGACCAAAGATAAAGGGATCACCGCCTTTCAAACGCAGCACTCGCTTACCTTGTAGCGCCAGATCCACCAACAGTTGATTGATCTCACCCTGTGGCACTGCATGATCGGCACGGGCTTTACCGACATAGATACGCTCCGCATCACTGCGACACAGGTCAACAATCTCGGGGGCTACCAAGCGATCATAAAGAACAACATCCGCCTGCTGGATCAAACGTACTGCTCTCAAGGTCAGCAGTTCAGGATCACCTGGGCCAGCACCCACCAAGTAAACTTCACCTTGTAACTGATCCGCTTCAATCGCTTCCAGATTGTTTTCTAATAGCTGCTCCGCCTGCTGTTCACGACCGGCAATCATCAACTCACCGGCAGCTCCCTGAAGTTGCTGAGACCAGAAACGTTCACGGTGTTTTTTATTGGGGAACAGTGTTTTGACTCTATCGCCCCAACCAGCCACCAGATGACTTAAGCGACCATAGGATTGTGGAATCCACGCTTCCAACCTGGCCTTCAGAATACGTGTCAGTACCGGTGCTTCACCGGTAGAAGCAACGGAGATCATCACGGGATGGCGGTCAATTAGATAAGCCAAAGTCGCATTAGATAGCTCGGCATGCTCAGCCACATTGACCAAACGCCCCTCTGCTTTTAGCTTGATCGCTTGCTCACGCTGCCACTCCAGATCCCCCTCAGCAATGACTACCAGGGGAAAACGGTCTTTATGCTGCAGAGCTTCCTGCACACTCACTTCAGACAATTGATGGCTATGCACCAGCTCACGCAGTTCATGACAAAACGGTTGCTCTGACGCCACAGCCACTTGAGCATTAACACGTAACAGAGCCTGAAGCTTACGTCGGGCAGAATCATCATGACCGATCACTACAGCGCCGAACTCTTGAGTATTCACCATCAAGGGCAGCATTTTCATAATTTATTCTCACCAAGCATTTTTCTAAGCATAGATAAGCACTCACACAAAAGTTTCTCTTTGGCCAATGGCTCATGCTTCAGCCATTGGCCAAAAATATCGAAACACTTTTGTGTAAGTGTGTACCTAAACAAAAATATTTCAATCTTCACCAGCCGCTGTCGATGAAGTAACACTTAGTTTTACAGAGATACTTTTGTTTAGGCGACCAACAAAAAAGCGGCCTTATGGCCGCTTTTTCAACCGAGACAAAGTACTTCTTTTGAGAAACTTCTGGCAATAAAACCAAGGCGATCCCAATTCAAGCAACTTTGTCCCAGTGTGTTATGCACTCTTTTGAGGCATTAACCGATCACTGTAACGCCACCCATGTACGGTTGCAGTGCTTCAGGTACGTGAATACGACCCTCTGCATCCTGGTAGTTTTCCATTACAGCCACCAGAGTACGGCCTACCGCCAGACCAGAACCGTTCAGTGTATGCAGCAGTTCAGGTTTGTTGGTCTCTGGGTTACGGTAACGTGCTTGCAAGCGACGTGCCTGGAAATCACCAAAGTTAGAACAAGAAGAGATCTCACGGTATTTCTGCTGACCCGGCAGCCAAACTTCAATGTCGTAAGTCTTGGTTGCAGAGAAGCCCAGATCGCCACCACACAGGGTAACAACGCGGTAAGGCAGGCCCAGACGCTGCAGGATCATTTCAGCGTGGCCAGTCAGTTCTTCTAGTGCATCGAGAGACTTTTCTGGTTCGACCAGCTGTACCATTTCAACTTTTTCGAACTGGTGCTGGCGAATCATGCCACGGGTATCACGACCGTAAGAACCCGCTTCACTACGGAAACAAGGGGTGTGAGCGGTCATTTTCACTGGCAGATCTTTAGCTGCAACAATCTCATCACGGACGATATTGGTCACAGGTACTTCTGCAGTTGGAATCAGGTAGTACTCACTTTCGCCCTGCAGTTTAAACAGATCTTCTTCAAACTTAGGCAGCTGGCCGGTACCACGCAGTGAATCTTTGTTCACCATGTAAGGCACGTACACTTCGTCGTAGCCATTTTCACCGGTATGGGTGTTCAGCATAAACTGGGTCAGTGCACGGTGCATGCGAGCCAGAGGGCCTTTGATGGTCGCAAAACGGGAACCGGTGATTTTAGCTGCAGTTTCAAAGTCCAGCAGGCTATCCGTCGCGCCCAGATCAACGTGATCTTTTGGCTCAAAATCGAATGCTTTTGGCTCACCCCAACGACGAATCTCAACGTTGTCGTCTTCGCTGTTACCCGCAGGTACAGACTCATGGGGTACGTTAGGAATGGTCAGCAGCAGACCATTCAGCTCTTCCTGCAGTTCACTCAGTTGCTGTTTAGCCGCATCCAGGCGATCACCCAGATCGCTTACCTCTGCCAGCAGAGGCTGAATATCTTCGCCTGCCGCTTTTGCTTTACCGATGGACTTGGAACGGGTATTACGCTCACTCTGCAGTTGTTCAGTTGCAGTTTGCAGCTCTTTACGACGTGCTTCCAGCTCTTGTAAGCGCGCAGTATCTAACTCATAGCCACGGATTTTCAGTTTTTCTGCTACTGTTTCCAGTTCAGCACGAATCAGCCTAGGATCAAGCATCGATCATTACCCATTAAGTTTTTAGTCTATCCTTCGATCAGGTAAATTGTTTACCCAACCACATGCCAGCGGCCACGGCAGCCAAACAACACATAACGCTTAACATGATATAGAGCAGTGCTGCAGTGACTCGCCCGCTTTGAAATAAATTCAGTGATTCCAGTGCAAAGGTGGAAAAGGTGGTAAAAGCTCCGGTAAAACCGGCCATCAGGATCGCCTGCCAGTGAGGCTCCAGCTTTAACTGTTGCACGATCACCGTATAAAGCAAACCGATCAGAATTGAACCTGCAATATTGACCGCCAACGTACCGTAGGGAAATCCACGGCCGAACCATTGTGTCACCAGACCCACCACCCAATAACGGCCCATAGCACCTATGGCTCCACCAATGGCAACGGCCAGCATCTGGTTCATCTTTTGCTCCTGTTACGGTCTTGCTTTACCACTCTTCTATTCCGTCTCTTGCTTTTCAGCCTTGTTTACCAGCCCTTGTTTGAGAGCTAGAGCTTTTCCAATAAGGCACTGAAATTCAAGGCCATAATTGTAGTGAAAACTGAACCTTAACCAAAGCCCAAAAGATCATTTACTTGCTAAAAACTTAAGGAAATAAAGAAAATGAGACTTTTACTCCAAGAGGATCAATGGATGAGACGGCTATTGAAAAGATAATAAAAAGAAAAACCCGCATTAAATGCGGGCTAATGAGAGGACTTCATACAATTCTTCGTGCACAAAGCTTGATATTTGGTGTTACAAATTTCCCTGACGGCAGAGCAGTCAATTAGGCTACTGCACTTTCTGAGATCAGTTCCTTGTATAAACGCTTATATTCTTCGGCAACTTCATCGCCAAACAGTGGATCATCACGCTGGAACAGGCTCTCTTCCACCTTGCTCCAATCGTCTAGCGTTAAACATTCTTCCAACAATGGGAATACCCGGCCTTCTTCGCGATTTAAATGTGCCAATTGTTGATTGATAAAACTTTCCAGCTGTTGAGTGAATTGATCCATAGGCACAATAGCATCAAGAAGGATTTGCTCCACCATCTCCTGGAACCCGCCGGAAGCCGCCTTAATTACAGCATGCTCATGCTCGACTTCGTTTAGAATATCTTTGTGTTGCGGGTAGTGTTCGATGGTGTATTGGTAGAGAACGTCTTCGAGGGGATGGTGATGGGTATCAGCGTAATCAACTACATAGCTGATCACATCCTGCATCAAATGATAATCGGGTCTTTCACCCGCTTTCAATTGAGCCAGTTTGCCTTTTAATACCGCCAGTAAACGGCTCAGATTGATATGATCCTGATGCAGCTGTGTCATGATTTCAGCCATGAGCACCTCCTGAATATTCGATTAAAAAAGGAGAACTACTATCGAATATAGTCAGAGCTCAGCACTTACAGCATGACCTATATCAATGGTCACGCAGTAAGATACATAGGCCATGGTTTAAGACCCAGAGCCTTGATCTAAGTCGTACCTTTGTAAAGGGCTAACTCTATCTTTTTCCATCAACCAGTCCAACTTCTGTTGGATTTTACTTTCCAGCCCCCGCGGTACGGGCTGATAGTAGCGAGTACCGGCTAACTCTTCGGGAAAATAATTCTCCCCCGCAGCGTAGGCATCGGGTTCATCATGGGCATAACGGTACTCCTGACCGTAACCGATCTCTTTCATCAGTTGAGTCGGTGCATTGCGTAGATGCTCCGGCACATCAAAACCACCGGTTTCCCGCACATGGGCTCGTGCTTGTTTGTAAGCCATATATACTGCGTTGCTTTTCGGGGCACTGGCCAAATAAACAATGGCCTGAGCGATGGCTAACTCACCTTCCGGGCTACCCAATCGTTCCTGCACATCCCAGGCATTCAGACACAATTGCAGGGCCCTGGGATCAGCATTACCGATATCTTCACTGGCCATACGCACCACACGACGGGCGATATAAAGCGGATCACAACCGCCATCCAGCATACGGCAGAACCAGTACAACGCCCCATCAGGAGAAGAACCCCGCACAGATTTATGCAGCGCTGAGATCTGCTCATAAAACAGATCACCGCCTTTATCCATACGGCGGGTACTTTCGGCCAATACTTCAGACAGGATCTGAGGGTTAATGGTCAGTCCCTGCTCACTATCGACCGCCAGATCTGCGGCTACTTCCAATAGATTGAGTGCCCGACGTGCATCGCCGTCAGCCGCTCTGGCTAAGAGCTGTAGCAATTCATCATCAACGATTAAACCCTGTTCGCCCAAGCCTCGATCTTTATCATCCAGTGCTGATCTGAGGACTTGCTGTAAGTCTTCACTTTCCAGACCACGCAGAATATAAACCCGTGCACGAGACAAAAGTGCATTATTCAGTTCAAAGGAAGGGTTCTCTGTGGTTGCCCCAACAAAGATAAAGGTGCCATCTTCAACATAGGGTAGAAACGCATCCTGCTGGGATTTATTAAAGCGGTGCACCTCATCGACAAACAGTAGGGTTTTCTGACCATGAGCACGGGCTTGTTGCGCTCGCTCTACTGCAGCACGGATCTCTTTCACACCCGATAACACTGCCGAAATGCTATCAAAACGAGCCTGAGTCAGTTCTGCAATTAGACGTGCCAGCGTGGTTTTACCTACGCCTGGTGGTCCCCAGAAAATCATGGAGTGCAACTGATCACGCTCAATAGCCTGACGCAGGGGTTTACCTTCTGCCAGTAGATGTTGCTGACCGCAATATTCCGTCAGATTTTTTGGTCGCATGCGGGCAGCCAGTGGTTGCCACACTGGCTGATCAGAGAAAAGATCCATCAACGCCTCTATTACTACTTATTACCCAACCGGATAGTTACAGCACATTCACATCAGCCACACCAAGACTGCCTGCCACATTAGCTATTATCTAATCACATTAGCCATGGTGCTATAACGTCTGCGGCCGAAATCTGTTGTTGCTATCTATTGCTGAATAACATCAACGTCTTCTGGCACCTGGAAAGTAAATAAGCCGGCATCCAGGGTGGTATTCAGTTTGCGATCAAATAGCTCAATGGCTGTTCTTTGTCCCAGGCTATCCACCAGTAATAGACCTCGCAGCTCTTGATCGGCAAAGTTCAGGCGCAGTTCTTCAAACAGAGACTCTTCTTCCTTCGGGTTCAATACAAACTCTTCCAGCTCACCGGAGCGAATGCTATTTACATTAAAACGCTGACCGATGGAATCCACATCACCACTTAACAACATGGCTGGAGTTTTAGATGCAGAAGCAGCCATCTGTTGAATCGTGACCTGCTCCAAATCAGGATCATACAACCACAGCGTCTTGCCATCGGACACTACGGTTTGAGGAAAAGGGTTTTCGGTTTGCCAGTAGAACTGACCTGGGCGCTGCAGACTCAGATGACCACTCACCTCCTGCAGACGACTGCCTCTGGCATCCAGAATACGTTGCTGAAAATCCGCATCCAATGAAGACATTTGATTCAGCAATTGCGTTAAACGTTGTACCGAGGCTTGGTCCGCCTGAGCAGGGCTTAACGTCACTAGAAACACACATAACATCACAAGCAGCCCAATAAATGGCTTACTTAATCTTAATAACATACGATTCAACCTTAAATCTCTCGACCTATAAAAAGTCGATCTATAAAAAACCGTCGAGCTTTAAAACGTATCGACCCTAACATTCCATTCTCTTACGCTGTCTTGTAAGAGTGCTTTCCTTTCAGCTGACAAGAGCATTTCGCAAGCTATGGGTACAGTGAAAGTTACTACTCACCTGCAGGAGGTGGCGCCAATACTTCCCGTTGACCATTACTACCCATACCAGATACGACACCCGCAGCCTCCAGAGATTCCACTAAACGTGCCGCCCGGTTATAACCGATTTTAAAGCGACGCTGAATACCGGAAGCCGAGACACGTCGGGTTTCTGTGATGAACTCCACAACCTGATCGTATAAAACATCCTTATCTTCATCACCAGAAGCATCACCACCGTCACTTGAGACACCGTTTTCTTCCCAACCGTTCAAAATACTATCAACAAAATCAGGCGTACCCCGACGTTTCCAGTTTTCCACCACACGATGCACTTCATCATCATCGACAAAAGCACCATGAACACGGACAGGCAGGGCTGAACCCGGCGGCATATAAAGCATATCACCGTGACCAAGCAACTGTTCTGCACCACCCTGATCCAGAATAGTACGGGAATCTATCTTAGAAGAGACCTGGAAAGCGATACGGGTCGGTACGTTAGCCTTAATCAGACCAGTAATCACATCCACTGATGGACGCTGGGTTGCCAGAATCAAGTGAATACCCGCCGCACGAGCTTTCTGAGCCAGACGAGCAATCAGTTCTTCCACTTTCTTGCCGACGATCATCATCATGTCGGCAAACTCATCAATCACGACGACGATAAACGGAAGCTTGTCGAGTGTTGGCGGTGTTTCCCCTTGCTTAGGTTGCCAGGTAGGGTCTGCCACGCGTGCACCTTGAGCGGCAGCTTCATCCAGCTTGCTGTTAAAGCCAGCGATATTACGCACGCCCATGGCCGCCATCAGCTTATAGCGGCGCTCCATCTCTGCCACACACCAGTTCAGGGCGTTGGCCGCATCCTTCATATCGGTCACAACGGGTGTTAACAGATGCGGGATACCGTCATAGATCGACAACTCCAACATTTTGGGATCGACCATAATCAGACGCAGTTCTTCTGGTGTTGCTTTCAGCAACATGCTAATCAGCATGGCATTAACACCGACCGATTTACCGGAACCTGTGGTACCTGCGACCAGTAGGTGAGGCATCTTGGCTAGATTAGCCACCACCGGCTGACCGGCGATATCGTCACCCAGAGCCAGTGTTAACGGTGAATCTGACTCTTGGTAGCTCTCATGATCCAACACTTTATGCAGACGAATCATGGCGCGATTCTGGTTAGGAATCTCGATACCAACAGAAGACTTACCGGCGATCACCTCCACAACACGTACACTACTTACTGCCAAAGCACGAGCCAGATCTGTTGCCAGATTGGTAATTTTGCTGGCTTTTACACCAGGGGCTGGCTGGATCTCAAAGCGGGTAATCACGGGTCCTGGATGTACCTCAACCACCTGCGCTTTCACGTTGAATTCTTTTAAACGGGTTTCCAGCAACTCGGACATAACCTGCAGCTGTTCATGGGTATAGCTCGGTTTTGCATCGGCATCACCCTGAGTTAACAACTCAAGACCGGGCAGATCACCGATAACCTCACCCATATCACTATCCTGTGGTTTCTGGAAACGCGCCACACTCCAGATCTCACCTTCTTCAGTTTGCATAGTGACCGCTTGCAGACGCTCTTCACGTTCACTGACTTGAGGGGCAGGTTCTGGCTCAACAACGGCTTGAACACTTGGCTCAACCACTGGAGCTGGAGCTGGAGCTGGAGCTGGAGCTGGAGCTGGAGCTGGAGCTGGAGCTGGAGCTGGAGCTGGAGC
>CAYFGP010000097.1:0-26832 GCA_964342385.1 uncultured Oleiphilus sp.
TACCATGACTGATCGCGATACCCGCCATAAAAAAGCGATGCAAAAGCGCAAAGAGATTGTTGATGCCAAGGTTGCTCAAGCCGATGAGGAACGGGGTATTGTGATTGTGATTACCGGTAACGGTAAGGGTAAAACCACTTCAGCCTGGGGCACTGTCGCCCGTAGCCTGGGTTATGGTTATAAGGTGCATGTAACTCAGTTTATTAAAGGCGGTTGGGATTGTGGTGAAAGAGATGTTTTTGCCAACGATGACAACCTGAGTATCTCCACCATGGGTACGGGCTTTACCTGGGAAACTCAAAACCGCCAGCTGGATACCGAGGCCTGCCAGAAGGTTTGGCAGGAAACCATCCCTAAACTGCAAGATCCAGACATCCATCTGGTGGTATTGGATGAAGTGACCTATATGCTGAAATACGGCTATATGGAGATGGATGAACTGATGGAAGCTCTGGTAAATCGCCCAGAAAACCAGAGCGTAATTCTGACCGGTCGCGCGGCTCAGAAACAGCTACAGGAATACGCTGACACAGTTTCTGAAGTCCAAGATGTTAAACATGCCTTTAACAATGGTATTAAAGCTCGCAAAGGTATCGACTGGTAAAACAGTCAGCCCTTCCATAAAGAAAAGCTAATACAAAATCAGCATGGTATGATTGGAGCCACTAGCCTAACCTCCTGTGGCAAAAGGAAATACCATGCCGACCACAAAGCGACTGAATCTGGTAAAGACCTTTCTAATTCCCCTACTTATTCTTGCCTTGGCAGTGGGTGCCTTTATTGGCTTAAAGAACACCCGACCAGAAGCTCCTGCCAAACCTGTAGTCAGTAAGCGTTGGCCAGTTGAAGCAATGCCAGCTCAACCCAGCAGTTATACACCGGAAGTTCAGCTACTGGGACGAGTGGAATCACCTTTTCAGAGCACTCTTACAGCCGCTGTTACAGGCTATGTCAGTCAAGTGTATGCCTTAGAAGGGGATCGGCTTAACAGCAATCAGCTATTAATTGAACTGTCGCCAGAGGATAGCCATTTACTACTGAGCCAACGTCGCGCTGAGCTGGATAATCTTAAGGCTCAAATCGCCAGTGAACGCTTACAGCATCAGAATAATCAAGCCGCACTGAAGCAAGAGCAAGCCCTGCTAAAACTGACCCAGGGTAGCGTGAAACGTTTAACCACACTGAATAAGCAGGGATCCGCTTCCCGCTCCGCATTGGAAGATGCTCAACAAGCGGTTATTCGCCAGAAGATCAATGTGCTCAATCGCGAACTCGCCATTCGTAATTTCAGCAATCGCCTGGCTCAACTTCAAGCACAACTGAGTCGCCAACAGGCTCTGTATGATCAGGCTAAGCTTGACCTTTCTCGCACTCAAGCCAGAACACCTTACAATGCCCGCATCAGTAATTTATTTGTCGCGCCCGGCGATCGTGTTACTCCAGGCACTAAGCTGGCTACGGTTTATCCCTATGATCAGCTGGAAGTCAGAACTCAGCTACCGAGCCACTGGTTACAACAGATTCAAAACAGATATAGCAACATACCGCTACAAGCCCGTGCCGATGTGAATGGCCAGAGCTATCAGCTGGAGCTAGATCGCCTATCCGGTGAGATCAGTAAAGGACAGGGCGGCACTGATGGCTTATTTCGTTTTACTGAAACTAGCTTAAATAAACACGGACAAACCACACACGATGCCTCTTTCAACCCGTCCTCTACTAGCAGCTCGTCCTCTATTAACAAGGAACTAACACTTCATAACACCAGCAATGGTCTGCACCAACTTCCTATCGGGCAGAATCTCGCCCTAACCCTTTATCTACCATCCATTAACAATAGTATCGCCCTACCCGGCAGTGCCTTTTATGGTCAGGACCGTATCTACAGCATTGTGGACGACAAACTAGTCAGCCATCAGGTTGCACGATTGGGTACGGTTAGTCAGGGTTTCGATCAACCCCATATTCTGATTTCAGCCGATAGTATTCCTGACGGTAGCCAGCTCCTGGTGACTCAGCTACCTAATGCAATCTCAGGGCTATCGGTACGTATTACAGCAAGCGGCGATCAGGAGTAAACCATGCAGGAATACAGCATGATTCGTGGTTTTGTCCGCCTGTTTGCCACCCATAAAGTCGCTGCAAACTTACTGATGTTTTTGATGATTCTGGCTGGCTTATTAGGCTTGAAAAAATTAAACACTCAGTTTTTTCCAGACTTTGAGCTGGATATCATCACCGTACAGGTGACTTGGCCGGGTGCCAGTGCAGAAGATGTACAGCAGGGCATCACTATTCCCATCGAGCAGCAGTTAAAAAGCGTTAACTATATCAAGCAGGTCTTCGCCGACTCTCGCCGTAGTGTGTCCCAGATTCGGCTGGAAGTAGAAGAGTTTGCCGATATCAATCAGGTACTGGACGAAGTAAAACAGCAGATGTCCTACCTGACCACACTGCCGACAGAAGCGGAAGAACCTCTGATCCAGCAGATCACCCGCTATGAAGATGTCGCAACGCTGCTGGTAATCGGGCAAAGCAGCCGAGAAGAGCTCAGACCCTTTGTCCAGGATATTGAAGATGAGCTACTGCGCCTGGGTATCCGTAAGGTCACCATCAATGGTTTGCCTGAGCAGGAGATCAGTATTCAAATCTCCGCTGAAAAACTGCATGAATTGGGTATGACGCTGGAGCAGTTAGCCACCATTATCCGCAGCCGTAGCCTGGATCTCCCTGCCGGTATCGCCGCGAAAAAAGACGGTGCTATTCAGATTCGCGGCCTAAATCAACAAAGAGATGTACAAGGTTTTCTGACCCTACCGATTAAGGCCAATGACTCCGGTGAGTACCTACTACTGGGTGATATTGCTCAGGTCGTGATGCAGGGTAAAAAAGATCAACTGGAAATTGAATACGAAGGTCGACCCGCGGTTGAGTTACGCCTGCAGCGCTCCACTGCCGATGATACCCTAGCCTCCGCAGAGATCATGAATCAGTGGCTGGAGCAGGTGCAGCCGGCCTTACCTCAAGGCATCGAAGTGATCGCTTACAATGAGCGCTGGAAGTTCCTGCGTGACCGCATTCAGCTGCTGCTTAATAACGGTCTGGGTGGTCTGATTCTGGTGATCGGTATTCTATTCCTGTTTCTGAATGTCCGTGTCGCCTGGTGGGTGGCCGTTGGTATTCCTGTTTCCTTCCTGGCTACTCTGGCCATTATGCAGCTGATTGGCGGCAGCATTAATATGATCAGCCTGTTTGGTTTGATTATGGCACTGGGGATTATCGTTGATGATGCCATTGTGGTGGGTGAAGATACTCTGGCTCATGTGCAACAGGGTGAAGACCCGGAACAAGCCGCCATTGGTGGTGCCCAAAGGATGCTTGCCCCTGTGGTATCTTCCTCTCTAACCACTATCGCCGCCTTTCTGCCTCTATTTCTCGTCGGCGGCACCATAGGCAATATTCTGATCGATATCCCTACCGTAGTGACCTGTGTGATTGTCGCCTCGCTGGTGGAATCCTTTCTGGTATTACCTGGCCACCTGACCCACAGTTTTGGCAAAAACAATGGCCGAAAGGAGGGCAAGGTACGGGTATGGCTGGATAGTAAATTTAACCACTTTAGAGATCATAGTTTCAGAAAAACCGTGCGTTTTGCCGTACGCCATCGCGCTAGTACTCTGGCTACCGCCTTTGCATTACTGATTCTGGCAATTGGTTTGCTAGCCGGAGGACGAGTGAAGTTTACTTTCTTCCCGGCTGTTGATTCCGACTCTTTGAATGCCCAAGTGCAGTTTGCCTCTGGTACACCCGCTGAAACCGTGGCAGATTTCCTCTATCAGATCTCTAATGACCTTAAGCAGGCTGAAAAAGAGTACGGCCAGCCTCTGGTCGAACATATTGTTATTAACCATCACCAAGCGGCTTTAGGCGCAGGAATTGGCGGCTCCAGTAGTGGTGATGAGTTTGGCAGCCTAACCATCGCCCTTAAACCGGCAGAAGAGCGTAATCTAAAAAATTCCACCCTGATCGCCTTATGGCGAGAGCAGATCGAAGAACCCGCCGGATTGGAAAAGCTGATTATCAGCCAACCCAGAGCAGGCCCACCCGGTAAGCCTATTGAGGTAAAACTAGCCGGTAACGATATCGAACAGCTAAAGAGTCTATCACTACAGATTCAGGACAATCTAAAAAGCTATTCCGGCGTCAGCAATATTGATGATGACCTGCCTTTTGGTAAACAGCAGCTGATCTTCTCGCTGACACCGACAGGACAAGCCATCGGTCTAAACCTGAGCCAAGTGGGCCGTCAATTGCGCTATGCTCTGGAAGGTATCGAGGTACAAAGCTTTTACCTGAATGATGAAAATATTGATGTACGTCTTCAGCTGCCAGATCAGCAAAAAGACTATCTCAGCAATCTGGAACAGTTACCTATTATCCTGGCCAATGGCGATACCATTCCACTAACCACCGTAGTGAATTTTGAATCCCGTCGCGGTTTGGATCTATTACGTCGCGTGGATGGTGAATTATCAGTCATTGTCTCTGCGGATGTGGACGATGCCATCACCAATGCCAATCTAATTATCGATAAGCTTGAAGCTGGTGTGCTGCAGGAAATTCGTCAAAGCTACCCTGTACGGATCAGCTATGAGGGCCGCGCCGCCAGTCAGCAGGAAACCATGGCAGATATGAAAACCGGTCTGCTACTCGGTCTATCACTGATCTATATTATTCTGGCCTGGGTATTCTCTTCTTACCGCTGGCCCTTTGCCATTATGATCGCCATTCCCTTTGGCCTGACCGGCGCGATATTTGGTCACTTCCTGCTGGGTATGGATCTGACGATTCTATCGCTGTTTGGTTTCTTTGGTTTGTCCGGTATCGTGATTAACGATTCTATCGTTCTCATTACTTTCTACCAGAAGATGAGAGATAAAGGCCTGGATGTACTCAGTGCTATCGAAGAAGCCGCCTGTCAGCGTTTAAGAGCAGTATTACTGACTTCATTAACCACCATTGCAGGTCTGACACCTATTCTGTTTGAAACATCACTACAGGCAAAGTTCCTGATCCCTATGGCTACAGCTATCGTTTTTGGTCTCGCTTTTGGCACTGTACTGATCCTGCTTGTTGTGCCTTCAGTGTTGGTTATGATTGAACGGCGACAACGTATTGCCGAACAGGTTTAAAATGGATCAGTTGATAATTCTACTTACCGGATAATAGCCCCTAAAAAACCCTATAAAAACAAAGGAAAAAGCCAGTATTTCCTTTTAAATGCTGGCTTTTTGACACATAACGTTAATACTCTAAACCGCTTTCTGTAACAATATGTTATTTAATTGACTTAACCTAAGTATTACCTCTCTTTAACTCGCGACAAGATAAAATTAATGCAAAATACCTCTTTCTAAATTCACTGCAGAGGTATAGCCATTGCGCGCTCCCTTGCCTAATACACACACTAAACAGTCTTTGGCCCCAGAGAGCTGTATTCGCCAAGCCAAAAAGCGCCTGACGATCGGTAATCTGGCACTGCTGCTGTTTATGTTGGCATTGACCTTCTGCTATATCTTCTGCCCTATTGATGATGCCGTGCATCGACTGTTGATAGGTGCCTTAATTGCTGTTGGCGCTGGAGCATTGGCTAATCAGTGGGGACAACATAAAAGGGTTGAAAAGGAATCACAGGATAGTCTGTGGTTTAGTACCGTGGTCAATAATATTGCCGACGGTATCCTAACGGTTGATACCCAAGGCAAAATCCTGTTTGCCAGTCCTGCCATGGAGCAGATCAGTGGTTTTACCCCAGATGAGCTGGTAGACCAACCTCTTACCGTACTGGTACCTGATCACCTACTGGAACGTCACAATGCCACCTTTACCCGTATTGTTAACGGTCGACAATCCCCCGATTGTTCTCAACGCTTGGAAGCTGCTTTAAAACAGAGCAATGGCCAGGTGGTTTATGTAGAAATGAGCTATCAGGAGAGCTTGTTTCAGGGCCAACGGGTATTTGTTGGCATCTTAAGAGATATCAGTGATCGCCATCGAGCAGAAGAGGAACGACGTAAACTGTCATTGGCTGTACGTAATAGCCCCTCTGGAGTCATGATCACCGATCATCTAGGCGAAATCGAATACGCTAATCCTAAGCTACTGCAGATGACAGGTTTCAGCAAAGAGGAAGTCATTGGCGAAAACCCTCGTATCTTTAGTAGCCAGGAGAAAACTCGCGAAGAGTACCAGAAGATGTGGCAAACTCTACTCAGTGGTAATCGCTGGTACGATGAGTTTAAAAACAAGCGTAAAGATGGCAGCCATTACTGGGTTGTTGCCTCTATAGCACCTATGTATGACGACCACGGTTGCCTGACTCACTTTGTCTCTGTGCAAGAGGATATCACCTCTATTAAACAGGCTAATCAGGCAATGTCAGATGCTAAAGAGATGGCTGAAAGCGCCTTAAAAGCCCGGTCTGATTTTCTCTCCAATATGAATCATGAGCTGCGTACACCGCTTAATGCCATTATCGGCTTTGCTCAACTGCTGGAATCTGATCCTGATCTGCCGCTATCGCCAGAACAGGGGGAGTACACTGAGCAGATTATGCAAAGTGGTCAGCACCTACTTGCCCTAATCAATGAGGTATTGGATCTGGCTAAAACAGAGGCAGGTCAATATCAACTCACCCCTATTAACGCAAATGCTCTGTCTGTTACTAAAGAAAGTATCGCTATGATCCAACATCTGGCAGAGCAGAATGGCATTCAACTCAAACTCAACGCCATTTGTGAAAAGCTGCCACCGATACTGGCAGATCCCGGTAAGTTAAAACAGGTGATGATCAACTTGCTATCAAATGCCATTAAGTACAATCACCCTGATGGTGAGGTAACAGTCAATATCGAAGTGATTGATAACGACAGCATTCGTATCAGTGTAAAAGATACCGGTGTTGGTATTCCGGCAGAGATGCAGGATCAGGTTTTTCAGGCATTTAATCGCCTAAATGCTGAAGGGTCTGATATTGAAGGTTCAGGCATCGGTTTAGCCTTATGCAAAAACCTGATTGAGCTAATGGATGGCGGCATTGGCTTTGCCAGTGAAGAAGGCGTGGGTACAACCTTCTGGGTCGACCTCCCCCAAGCCAAAGGCTAATCTCAAGGGGAAAGGGAAAAGGAAAGGCCAATAGCCGATATTCAAATAACGGCTATCACAACATATTCACTGAGCGCTCTTAACCGCCCCCCCTTAAATCATCTCTTAATAATGTGCCGACAGAACACCTCAAACAGCGCTTAGAAAGAGCGCTTAGCAGATTTCAGAACCCAACAAAGAACCAACCCAGATCAGAAGCCCGGTACAAGCAGCGCCTATCGTCAGCATCATGGTCCATTGCAGAGGAGTAAACATAGTCGATACTACTTTTTTCTCGACGTCAGAGTCGGTGCTCCACTTTGATCGTTCAATCTCCTGAGCCGCTTCCAGCAACAATTTCACTTCCGGCGATGCCCGTTCAATCAGATATTCTGCGGCATCAACCCAGTTTGGATTACGTTTGCCGACCTTTAATGCGCGTAGAGCTGAAGCGGAAGACTGAAACTGAACTTTTTCCCGGGCCATAGCCAATATCCTTGTGAAATCAAGTGGCTAAACTTACCCCTATGCCATTATTTTCACAAGTACTATCGAGATACACTGCAGTTACATTACGTTTCGATCAGCCTACATCCAATCACAGCAAACATACTTTGCTCAAGCCCAACAGCTGATTGACATTATCTGTCGTCGTTTTTGCGATCTCATCCTCAGACTCTGAGCGCACAGCAGCCAGAGCCTCCAATACGGTTGCCACCTGCTCTGGAGTGTTTCTTTCTCCTTTAATATTCGCAGGCGGCATATCTGGAGAATCCGTTTCCAATACCAGAGATTCCAAAGGCAACTTAGCAAACATCGCACGCTTCTTGTCGGACTTAGGCCAGGTAATCACACCACCCACACCCAGCAAAAAACCCTGCTTAATATATCGTTTTGCCTGAGCTTCGCTACCAGAATAACTGTGTACTATACCAGTGATCTCAGGGCGATCTTTAAGAATGTCCAATACCTGTTCATGGGCTTTTACCACATGAAGAATCACCGGCAGCTGATATTTTTCTGCCAAATCCAGTTGAGCTTCAAAATAGCTCAGCTGAGCCTCTTTATCGGTTTTACGAGCGAAATCCAGCCCTATCTCTCCTACGGCCCTAACCTGCCCCTGATAACGCTTCAGGTATTGCTCCAGTAACTTAAGATCTGCTTTTTTATGCTCAGTCAGGAAAAAAGGATGCAAACCCAGAGCAGGGTAGAGTTTAACGCCACAGAACTCGCCAGTAAGTGACAACACACGAGGCCAATAACGGGAAGTGATACCTGGAACTACGATCTGTTTAACACCGACGCTTGCAGCCTGATGCAGAACTGTGGCTCTGTCGTGGTGAAAATCACTGAAATCAATATGGCTATGGCTATCAACTAACATAGGGTGTCCTTATCACGGCGTTTCAATCTGCTTTATGCTCTACTTTATACTTGTATTAACAATCATGGCAGAAAACATATCCGTTATACTAACACCCTGATAGCCTGGAGATATCAACTATAGGTCTCAAAACCACGTGTATATACCCCCCTCGCATAGTTCACTGGGTTTGATTAGCTCAATTCACCTGACTGAGACTGCCATAACCGCTGGTATAACCCCTTCTGCAGTATTAACTCTTCATGCTGACCTTGCTCTACCAGACAGCCCTGATCCAGTACCAAAATCTGATCTGCATATTGAACGGTCGTTAAACGATGAGCCACCATCACCAAGGTACGCCCTTGAATTAAGTATTGCAGCGCCTGCTGAATCAGATATTGATTCTCCATATCCAAAGCTGCTGTCGCTTCATCCAGTAGCAGTATCGGAGCATCTTTCAGCAACGCACGGGCGATAGATAAACGCTGCCGCTCACCACCAGAAAGTCGCATCCCTCCTTCACCAATAGCAGTGTAATAGCCTTGGGGCAGCTGACGGATAAATTCATCACAGTGTGCCGCTTTGCACGCCGCAATAACCTCCTGCTCTGATGCATCAGGTCGTGCCATGGCCACGTTATCCAGCACAGATCCGTCAAATAGCTGTACCTGTTGTAATACCATGCTGATGTGTTGATAGAGGCACTGGCTACCCAACTGGGGCAAGGGCATGCCTCCCAAACAGACCTCACCACTATCAGGATCATAAAAACGCGCTAAAAGATGTAACAACGTACTTTTACCTGCCCCAGATAGGCCGACAATCGCGGTCATGGTTCCCGGCTTTAGATCAAAGCTAATATTACTGAGGATTCGATGGGAAATAGATGTTTCAGCACTTAATGATGATCGAACCATCGGATAACTAAAACTCACCTTACGCATGGATAAAGAGAAATCAGCAGGAATAGCAGCCAGATCGGGCTCAGGTAGTAAAGGTATATCAATCAGATCATTAATTTTATGTTCGCTTTGCACTGCAAAGCGCAGCACCGTTAAATGCTCCGCCAGTTCCAGCAAGGGTGCAACAACGCGATAAGCTAATAACAGCAGCAGTAATAACAGAAAGATCTGCGACTCAAAGGCAAGTGGCATATTTGCAGAAGTTGTACTCTGTTGATCTACAAGTACTGACTGCCCCAACACCGCCAATTGAGATAGCTGCTCTGCCATTAACCACAGTACAGCAACTAAACCCAGCTCAATAAACAGACGAAACAGTACCACAGGGCCTGCGGCCCAGGCTTCCACACCGATGCTCTCTTTTGTCATACGATCAAACTGTTTTGATAATCTGGACAACCAAAGTTGGCTACGATTAAACAAACGCAAAGTACGTAACCCGGTGACGAACTCCACCACCAACCCCGAAGTATTACGCTGTGTATCCTGCTTCTGAGCACTGGCAGTCAAAAACATCTGACGGGTCACATACATCACCAGCACACCCGGTATAAAACCGATGACCAGTGCAATCGATAACTCTGCGCCCAGCCATAACAAGCCTGTAATCACTAACACGGGTAGTAATAAACTGGTTAACAGCTCAGTAATCAGATGAGTAAAAATGGCTTCGATCCGTTGCACATCATCAGTCATCATATCCGCTAGCTGGCCACTGCGATATTGTGCCAATACACCAAGAGGTAAGTGATGCAGCTGATCCAGTACACCTTTGCGATACCCTGCCAGAATGGCGTAACCACCGAGAAAGCTCTGTTTTTGCCCTTGCCATGCAGCCAAGCACTGCAATAGAAAGAGAGCAGCCAAAGCGATAATAAGTCCTTCCAGAGAAAACAACCAAGCCATACCTGCATGAATACTGCTCGTCCATTCAGAGCTGTTTTCAGCCGATAATCCGACAGCACTCGGCTTCGTCTCTAGTGCCAATTGCAACCAGATAAATGCCAACACCAAAGGCAATAGATCCAGTATCCGTTCCAGTACTCTCCAAGCAACTCCCATGATAAAACGCCGAGGTGAGTGTCCACTGCGCTTTAAAATCCTCCACATCACCGTAAACAAAGTCGCGCCGGAGTTGGTATTTGATGCTGTTTTCAATCGGTTGAATAAGCGCGTCATGACAAGCCCCCTCCCTGCAACGCATTGGGATCCGGCTTAAAAGGCTCGGACTCAGCCCCTAATTCAAACTTAGAAAAACCTGCAGTCCCAAAAACTGGTTCTGCCTGAAAACAAGCCTCCCCGTCCTTTTCAGGCCTTAAGCTCCAAAGGTAACTGTGCTGATGTAGTGTCCACAACCTTTGGTATGCGGGATTATCCGCCAGCAAGCAGGAGTGATCCCCTATGGCCTGAACTCTCCCCTGATCCAACAAAACAATCTGATCCACCTGCTGCAAGCCCGCCAAATGATGGGCAATAATCAATAAGGTTTTATGGGGATAGTGACACTGTAGCGCCAGATAAAAAGCCTGCTGCGTCAGGTTATCAGCAAAAGCGGTGGCTTCATCCAATACCAATACCGGAGTATCAGCCAACAGGGCCCGAGCCAAAGCGATTCGCTGTCGTTCACCACCGGATAAACGCCCACCTAACTCTTCTAACTGGGTATCATAGCCATCAGGTAACTGCTCAATCAGAGACTCGGCTTGGGCAACCTGAACTGCCAGCAGCAGCGCCTGCTCACTGATATTTTCACGGGCTAGCATCAGGTTTTGTCGAATCGTACCTTTAAACAAAAAAGCCTCTTGTGTCGCAACAGCGATTAACTGAGATCGTTGTTGATTATTCAAACAAGCCAAATCAATGTCATTGATTAATATCCGGCCTTGAGTGGGCACTAACAGACCGGCTAAAAGCTGTGCCAACGTGGATTTACCGCTACCGGATGCTCCTAATAGCAAGGTGCTACTGCCTGCAGATAGTGTTAGATCAATCTGTTTAAGCCCGATGTTTTGTTTAAGATCTTGTTCAGGATAAGCAAAACTCAGTTGTTGAAAGTGCACACTGACACCTGAAAGCTTTATACCTGAACTATCGAGAGCTGAGCCAACATTACCGCCAGAAATATCGATATGAGCACTACCAACTGAATCCGTGTGACTCACGTCCCTATCAGGCATGGCCAACACAGGTGCCATACGGCGTATACCCGCTAAGGCCTCTTTACTTTCGGAAAAAAAGTGACTGACTTTAAGCAAAGGCCGCAACATACCCCCGCTTAACAACAAGGCCATAATCAGGGTATTCAGCTCAAGTTCCTGTTGCTGCCACAACCAGTGTCCCACAGGCAGAATTAATAATAAGTTAGCACCCAATAGACTGGTAAATAACGCCCAGCGGGGCACGGTTCTACGGGTTAAACCTGCCACCAAGTCGTAATAGCGCTCTAATGCAGAAACCAGATTGGTAAAACGCTGACTGTCCTGCAGGAAAAGCTTCATCGCGGTTCGATTACGCAGATACTCCAAAATAGTGTTATTTAATACTGTTAAACGCTGCTGATAAGCATCATATTGTTGGTCCATTCCACGCATAAAAAACATGGAACTCAGCACGGCTAAGGGAGCAACGGCCAGAGCGGCCAAAGCCAAACGCCAATCCAGCCAGAATAGATAACCGGTCACTAACAGAGGGCTTAACACAGCCACTGTCAGCTCAACACCGTGATGGGCAATCAGGTTTTCTATCCGCGCCACATCCTGTAATACCATCTGTTTTAATTGGCCAGAGTGCTGCCCCTGCAACCAGGATAAAGGAGCCCAAGCCAAACGATTCACCAGTGTTCTTCGTGTTTCGGCCAGTACTAAAAAAGCCGCCTGATGGCTCAGATAGTAGGCTATACCGTAGACCAGTGTTTTCACTAACAGCGCAGCCAGCATCCATAGCGCTAATTGATACAAGTTTTCTGCCGCAAGTAATAACGTCATTTGTTGTTGCATCACTTGCAGAAGCTGTTCTGCCGTTAGAAAGAGTAGCCAAAAAGGCACCAGCTCCAAAACCGCCGCAATGGTTGCGGCCAGCAAAGCTAAAATCAAACGTTTTTTTTGCTTGCCAACTAACCACCAGAGACTTTGCCAACCTGTGCCCTGGTGTTTTATGTCCTCATCACTGTTTTGCATAATTAGATATCTGTTCATATGTGCTGATACACACTTACACAAAAGTGTTTCAATATTTTCAGCCAATGGCTAAAGAATGAGGCCATCGGCTAAAGAGAAACTTTTGCGTGAGTGCTTATATGGATGTATAGATGCGTGAGTATCTGTTCTGCCCGCAGCTTAAGAGAAGCTCTTATTTCTCACCACCCGCATCCGATAACCGATACCCCTATCCGTGTTTTACAAAAATGCTTTTTCTCCCGATTCGGGTAGTGCTCTTTATTCGGTTAACGGCAAAATGCCGGTCAGTCCTATGATTCAGAAAAACCGAAGAGGTCAGATATGTCGTTAGCCTTGTGTCACCCAATAGGGAGCCAAACTACAAATACCCGTTCACGCTTATTGCGTATGGCGGGTTTGGTATTCACCCTAGCGGTAGGATGTCTGACACTTAAACAAGCTGTCGCCACGGATACGACCTCAACTACAGATCAATTTCCTGTCAGTGTGCAGGATGACAGACAAGTCACCGTCATCTTTGACAACGCTCCACAATCTGTCGCCTCTATCTCTGTTTTTGGTGCCGATCTGATATCCGCTTTAGGGCAGCAAGCCACAGGCTTATCGACGTTAAACCATCGTCAATCCGCCTACCTGGGTGATCAAACTAAAAAGATGATGGATCTAGGCGAAGTCCATGAAACCGATATGGAGCGCCTAACCGAGTTAAACCCTGATCTGATTATCGGTTTACGGCAGTACACAGAGCCTTTTGCCAACAAATTTGAAGAGATCGGCCACTTTATGGCCTTTGACCTGACCACCTATCAGGACTCGGATCAGGCAATCCAGAAAGTCAGTCAGGCGATGGGCTTAAACAGTAAAGGCCAGACGTTAAATCAGGAGTTTTCTGATCAGCTGGCGCAATATGAGCAACAAGCACCGGGTAAAGTCAGTGCTATTCTGATCTGGCACTGGGCCGATACTCTGTATGCGTTTTATGACCATTACTTAACGACAGATATTATGGCCCGTCTAAAGGTCAAGAATGTGATGGGCGCAACACCAACCCCAGCGCTGAAAAAGCCCGATTCCACCGTGCTGTCTATGGAAAAACTGCTGCGCTTAAACCCTGATGTGATTCTGTCCTTTACCGGCGACGATAGACCCATCAGCTACCATCCTGTATGGCAAAAGCTGAAGGCGGTACAAAACAAACGTGTTTACCGCATTAACGATCAATACGTGATGCCACACGGCCCTATCGCGCGGGATATGGTATTAAGAGAGATGGCGCATCTGTTTTACCCTCAGGTATTTGATAAGACCAGTGATATTCCTGCAGCGGCTCAGGCTAAAGCACTGACCTTTTTGGCCCGTTAACCAATGCCAATTTCCAATGCCCGAGTCTTAACTCTGCTATGCATAATGCTGCTGGTGCCTGCGTCTTTAGCTTCACTGGCGATGGGCGATACACCACTCAGCTATAGTCAGGTGGTGCAAGCGCTTAACGACAGCACCGACAGCACCGACAGCTTTGAGGCCTTTATCGTACAGGAGTTACGCCTGCCAAGATTAGTCACAGGTCTATTGGCCGGTGCCGCATTAGGTATGGCAGGAGCTTTGGTGCAGGCCATTACACGCAATCCATTAGGTACACCTGACCTGATGGGTGTGAGTGCGGGTGCATCCTTTGCCATTGTCTTGGGCTTTGTGCTATTGGGTTTATCGCCTGCATCGCTACTGGCACTGGGCACTTTGGGTGGCTTTATTGCGGGCTTACTGACTTTTGCTATCGCCTGGAAAACGCATCTTAACCCGATTCATCTGACGCTTTCGGGTATGAGTATCGCGCTGTTTTTTACTGCGGGAATTACGATTCTATTGATCAGTGCCGATGCCGATGCCAATGGTATCTACTATTGGTTGGCAGGCAGCCTGATGAACCGCACCTGGCAACATGTGGAACAACTCTATCCCTTTGTCGGTATCGGCTTAATTCTGGGAATTCTCTTTTCACGTCCACTGAACCTACTCATGCTGGACGATATTACTAGTCGTTCACTGGGCCTACCGGTACAACGTTGGCGCTTACTACTGGGTTTTACTGCCGTTGTATTAACCGCTGCCACGGTAGCGGTTGCCGGACCGATTTCTTTTATTGGTTTGGTCGCCCCTCATATCGTCAAACTGGCACTCAAGCTTAAATCGCTGCCTGACCAGACGATGCAGCCTGAAGCACAAGCGCTTAAACCGATTCAGCCCCACAAGCAGACCCAAGACCACAAGCAGACACTGGATCATAAAATCATACTCCCTCTGTCTGCACTCACGGGCGCAACCCTGGTCTGTTTGGCAGATTGGGGGGCTAAATTTCAGGAAGTACCCGTCGGTATTCTATGTATTTTGCTGGGTGGCCCCTTGTTTGTGTATTTGATTCGAAAGCAGGATGCCCTATGACCACTTCAGCCAATTCAGTTAAAGCATCTTATGAGCAAAACAGCACAGAAGTATCTAAAGACGAGCCCCTGAGAGAGGCCTTTTCCCGCCGACGTTTTGTCTGGGTTGTTTCTGCACTTATAGCTTTGCTGTCGTTACTCACGTTGGCCTCTTTATTGATGGGCTCGGCTCAGTTAAGCCCTACCCAGGTTTATCAGGCGTTATTGGGCACAAACAGTGCAGGTACGGCTTATGAGGTACTATGGAACCTTCGCCTACCCCGAACCCTGTTAGCCATTCTGGTGGGTATTCACTTTGCCCTATCGGGTTTGATTCTACAGTCTGTGATACGTAATCCGCTGGCTGATCCCGGTGTCATTGGTGTATCCAGCGGTGCCAGTCTAGCCATTGTGGTGTTTTTACTATTGGCAGATCTGCTGAGCAAAACACTGCTAGCGGGTTATCAGATCAACGGTCAGCCAGTAGTACTGTCATTAAACTGGCTGCCCTTTGCTGCTTTGGTAGGCGGTATGCTGGTCTCGGCTTTGGTGCTCTCCCTATCCTGGAAACAAAGTATTAGCCCGGCGCGTTTAGCCCTGAATGGTGTAGCCGTGGGGGCCGTGCTCAATGCGGCAGTGATGTGGATTGTGGTGGTCTGGGGTGGAAGCCGAACTGAAACAACGATCTTATGGCTAGCCGGTAGCCTTTATGGCCGTGACTTCAGTCACTTTGCGGTTATTCTGCCTTGGACTACAATCGGACTGACCGGATTACTGCTTATCCAGCATCCTCTATCCTTACTGCGTTTTAACGAATCCCAAGCTCAAACCATGGGACTGAATGTCGCCTACTGGCGCATCCTGGCTATCGCTATTGCCGTTGCCCTGGCTGCCAGCGCTATTGCCGTGGCAGGCCCATTGGGATTTGTTGGCTTGATTGTGCCCCATCTGGCACGTTTGCTGGTGGGTGGGCAGATCAAAGCCCTGATTTCAGTGTGCCTGTTGGCCGGTGCCTGTCTGACACTGGCAGCAGACATCATCAGTCGTACTCTACTCAATCCGCTGGAACTGCCAGCAGGCGCACTGACCACCCTAATTGGTATTCCGGTACTGCTGTATCTATTACAGACACAAGTGAATCAAACAAAATAATGGGCAAGAACCATGACCCTGCATGTAAAAAACCTGACGCTAAGCTATAGCTCGAAGTCTGGAAGAAAATCCAGCCGAAAGTCTGGCCCAAAATCTAATCCAAAGGCATCAGACAATATTGTGATTCCTCAAGTGTCTCTGACATTGAATGAAGGTGAAATTACTTGCCTGATCGGCCCCAATGGCTGCGGTAAATCAACACTGTTAAAAGCATTGGCCGGATTACTGTCCCCCACCGAAGGGCAGGTATTACTGGATAATAAAACGTTATCAAACTGGAGCCCTAAAGCCCTGGCTCGACGTCTAACCCTACTGCCACAAAGCCCTGTTGCACCGGATGATATCAGTGTCCATCAGTTAGTCAGTTACGGTCGCTTTGCCCATCAGGGTTTATTTGGCCGTATGAGTCAGCAGGATATTGATGCGGTAGACAATGCTCTCAACCAAACCGGTATGCAGCCACTGAAACATCGCATTTTTAATACCCTGTCCGGAGGCGAACGCCAACGGGGCTGGATTGCTCTGGCTCTGGCGCAACAGTCGGATATCCTGCTGCTGGACGAACCCACTACCTATCTGGATATCGGCCACCAGTTAGAGGCACTGGATCTATTATCCCGCTTGAATCAACAACAGGGACTCACGGTGATTATGGTGCTGCACGATATCAACCAAGCCAGCCAATATGGTGACCGTATTCTGACCATGAAACAGGGCCGTATTATTGCCGATGGCACACCGTTAGAGGTGATCACCCCTAAACTGATGCAACAGGTGTTTGGTATTGATATCGAGTTGATCGTGCGTGAACAGGGGCAGAAGCAATACCCTTATGGCATGCCATTGACCGCTTGTTCAGCTTAGAAAGCGCCCTTAAAAGCACCTCAATCCCCGTATCAGGAGAAGAACAAGCAACAAAATAAATCCCGAACCGGGTACACAAATCTTTTACGGGTAGTCGCTTTGTTATGGAAGACGCACACTAGCCCCCTATTGAAAACAAACGAAAATCATTCTCAAAAGCGACTTATTGAAAGGACAATCAAGCGATGCAGGCCACAACACGCAATCTATGCCAGACGTCCAGTGCTGGCAGCCGCTTAATCCATCACGCCTCTTGCCCAAGTTTTCAGTTGAAACCCCTGTCAACCTGGATCGGTAATAGAGTGATTCTCACTAATATGATGGCCGCTAGCGTAAGTACTTTTCTGATCGCCGGCAGTGCTCTTCTTGCGACCAATAACGCTTGGGCGCAATCCAATCAGCCAGATGCGTCATCAAACGCAAACACTCTGGAAGCCATTACGGTGACCGCCGAAAAACGTGATGCAGATGTGATGGATGTCAGCTCCAGTATCAGTGCCAAAACTGAAATCGAGCTACAAGACGCCGAGATTATCTCTATCGAAGAGCTGGGGCAGCACACCCCTAACCTGCATATTTTTACCTGGGGCGGTAGCCGGGAAAACAATATCTTTATTCGTGGTATCGGCCCAGGTCTGTTTACTGATCCGACCGTGGGCTTCTACGTTGACGGCGTAAACTACACCAGCAATGGTATGTTTGATCTGGACTTGGCAGATATCGAAAGGGTTGAAGTACTGCGTGGACCTCAAGGCACTCTGTACGGAGGTAACTCTCTGGCCGGTATTATCAATATTATCACCAAAAAGCCGGGAAACTATACCGAAGGAAAACTCAGCCTGAGTGCCGACAGCCTGGAACGTCGTAAACTGAGCCTAAGCGCCAGCACACCAATTATTGAAGATGAACTCTATGTCGGTCTGAGCTTGTCCACTATTAATAATCAGGGCCACTTGGGGAACATCCACACCGGCAAAGATTATGGCGAGCGCAAAGATACTACCGCTCGTGTTAAGTTCAGCTGGTTGCCCTCTGAGACTCTGGAAGCCGACCTGATTTTGGATTACGAAAAACAACGTGCCGATTCCTACACCATGGGGAATGCCAGCTTTATCAAAGCCAACCCAGACAAAGTCAATCATGACTATTTAGGTCAGGACGATAGAGACTCCTACGGCCTGGCGCTGTCTGTCACCAAGCAGTTCGATACTCTCGACTTTACTGCTGTTACCGGCCTGCGTAATTGGGACAGCCTGAACTCCGCCGACCAAGATGCTGGTAGTATGGCAGGCTATATGGTGCATTCTTCATCAGATGAAGAGCAAAGCCAGATCTCTCAGGAGCTGCGCTGGGCATCCACTACAAACTCGCCTCTACAATGGCTGGGTGGTCTGTATGCCTATAAGAGTGAATACAAAGTTAACGGCGTCAATACCGTCGACTATACCGCCTTTGGTTGGGGTGGCCCCTATATCGACAAAACCATCGTTGACAAAGATAACAGTGGTTATGCCGCTTTTGGCCAAATCGACTATAGCTTGAGTGACCAACTGACTTTGACCGCAGGTCTACGCTTAGACAAAGAAAAGCGCAAAGCCGATATTCGTAGCGATCTGCAAAGCGCCCAAGGTGTTGATATCAAGGGTGAAAAAAGCTTTACCGAGTGGTTACCTAAGGTTGGAGCATCTTATGCACTGAATGATGACAGCTTACTGTATACCAGTGTGAGTCGAGGTTATCGTGCCGGTGGTTTTGATCATCTCTATCCCAGTGAAGCCGATCCAACCTACGATTCTGAGACCAGTACCAACTATGAGCTGGGTTATAAAACCTCTCTGCTAGAAGGCGCACTAGAACTGAGTGCTGCACTTTTTTATGTCGAAATTAAAGACCAACAAGTCCAACAGCTGGTACCCATCACAGGCACTATCCTGACCGATAACGCCGGTAAGGGTCGTAGCCAAGGTGTGGAGTTTGAATCCCGTTATACCCCCGCAGAAGGCTGGTTAGTCAGCTTAGGCGGTAGCTACACCAATGCAGAATACAAGGCCTACGCCGACTGTGATTTCACAGGTGCCGTCAGTAACTGTAACGGTAATAAAATGGTCAATACACCGGAGGTTACTGCTAACCTGGCGATCCAAAACCGTCGCCCATTAACCGATAGCCTGGACTTGTTTGCCCGTGCAGATATCCAACATATCGGTGACTACTATTTTGATAGCCTGAATAAGTTTAAACAAGGCAGCTATCAACTGGTGAATCTGAAGCTCGGTGTCGAAGCAGATAACTGGGAAGCGTACGCCTGGGTGAAAAATGCGGCAGATGAATACTACTCCAGTGTCGAATTTGACTTTGGTGCAGGTCACACCGTAGAAGCGGGTGACCCAAGAAGTTATGGCATTACCCTGACAACTCGTTTCTAAGACATAGCATCTGGTTCTTCACTCCCACATCTATCGCACCAGGTTACCCTGGTGCTTTAGATCAGCCTACAATCAATTGGCCCTCACTCGATCGGACCAACTGCGATCCATCGGCTTTTGATCAGTCTTTTTAGGCTATCTACTATCGATCAACCTTGCCTCTTCTATAGCTTCCTGTTACAGAGTGACCTAGTATTAAACACCACATCAAATGAAAACAATTCTCATTTAAATAGTTGGATGTATCTGTTAATCTAAGGACTTAAGATATCAGCCATCACTCAGGACAAGGCACAATAAACAGTCTTGAGGGAAAGGCCAAAGCTACCGTCAGAAAAGAATGCTCACTATGCCAACAGAATCTTCTGCCCATTTTTCTGCCAACAACCTGGAGCACGAATACCTACCGCCTCCTTATCTGGAAATCCAGCCTGGTTTGAGCTTGGCTCTCACTCACTCCAGTGAACTCCCAGCAGCGAAGCAGGATATGATCAGCTTTCCCGGCGATCAGGATTTTCTCCATTTAAATTGCATTCTACAGGGTAACTTCAAAGCCCATATTAAGGATCAAGCCATGTTCTATAGCAGTGGCGATATCAATATGGGCTACTCTGATGGCGAAGTGTTTCATATGCCTGCAGATCAGGAGTTCTGTAATCTGGCCATTATGGCAACACCAGAACAGCTGTGGCAGCTCGCCGGTGAAGAACTAACTGCACTTAATATGTCAGAACAGCCTCACTTCTTTGTACGTAACGCGGGTAAAAATCGAAAGGCCGCTCAAGCCGCACAACAGCTGGCGCTGCAATTACAACAGGGCTACTACAGTAAATTGCGTCTGCACTCTGCAGTGCTGGATTATATTTACTGGCATCTGACAGCCTTCAAAGATGACAACAGTAAAGACTCAATCTATATCTGTCCTAGAGAAAAGCGACAGTTGTTAGAAGCAAAAGAATATCTACTTAGCGATCTGAGCCAACCGCCAACTATTGCAGAGATTGCCAAACAGATGGGCATGAACCAGTGCAAACTGAAAAAAGGCTTTAAGGAGATGTTTGGCAGCAGTATTTATGCCTTGTTCCAACAGGAACGTATGAAGTCAGCCATGACCTTGTTAAACAAACACAACGTAACTGAAACCGCCATGCTGCTTGGTTATAGCAATGTCAGCCACTTCAGCGCCGCCTTTCGTAAACAGTTTGGCTTGCTACCCAGGGAGGCTAAGCGAGATCTTGCTATCAATTAGAAGATTAGCTTGGAGTATCAAGCACTAAGTCTAACTGTCCGGCTATCAGCACAAACGCCTTGCGATCAACGAATCAGTTGAGTATCAACAAAAACGGCTGCCTATTGGCAGCCGTTTTTGGGACAAGATATTCGGCTCTCACTTGGATTAAATCACAAGTCCAAGCCATAGAACCTTAGCATCTTAGTGCTCACGAGTTGCACGGAAAGCCACATCCGGGAAACGTTCCTGAGCCAAACTCAGGTTTACGCGAGTTGGTGCCAGATAGGTCAGCAGGCCTGCACCATCCAGACCTAAGTTATCGGCGTTCTTACGACGGAACTCATCCAGCATCTTATCATCGTCACACTCAACCCAACGGGCCGTCTGAACGTTCACTGGCTCATACATGCAATCAACTTTGTATTCATCCTTCAGACGGAATACCACAACCTCGAACTGCAGCTGACCTACCGCACCCAGAACCAGATCGTTGTTGTTCAACGGCATAAACAGCTGCACAGCACCTTCTTCTGATAGCTGCTGCAGACCTTTTTGCAGCTGTTTCACTTTCAGAGGATCTTTTGGACGTACACGGCGGAACATCTCAGGAGCAAAGTGTGGGATACCGGTAAACTTCAGCGCCTCACCTTCGGTAAAGGTATCACCAATCTGAATGGTGCCGTGGTTATGCAGACCGATAATATCGCCAGACCAAGCCTCTTCAACGTTCTCACGATCACCGGCCAGGAAGGTTACCGCATCAGCAATCTTCACATCCTTGTTGGTACGAACGTGCTTCATCTTCATACCACGGTTATAGCTACCGGAACACACACGCATAAAGGCGATACGGTCACGGTGTTTCGGATCCATATTGGCCTGAATCTTAAAGATAAAACCAGAGAACTTCTCTTCATCCGGCTCAACTGTACGGGTCTGAGTATTACGGGAAATAGGTGACGGCGCCCACTCAACAAAGTCGTTCAGCATCTCACGAACACCAAAGTTAGCCAGTGCAGTACCAAAGAATACCGGCGTCAGTTTACCGGCCAGGAAGGCTTCATTGTCGAATTTATGGGTTGCATCACGAGCTAACTCCATCTCATCAACAAAGTCATCGTACAGATCGCCGATCAGCTCACGAGCTTCATCAGAATCCAAACCCTGAATGCGAATATCATCCTGCAACGTATGACCCATACCGGATTGGAAGACATGAATGGTGTCGGTATAAAGGTTGTAAACACCTTTAAAGTCCTGCCCCATGCCGATTGGCCAGTTGATCGGTGCAGCCTGAATCTTCAGAACCTCTTCAATCTCATCCAACAGCTCAATGGGATCACGGATATCACGATCCATTTTGTTTACAAACGAGAAGATCGGCGTATCACGCAGACGACATACGTCCATCAGCTTGATGGTACGATCCTCGACACCTTTCGCACCATCAACCACCATCAGAGCCGAGTCAACGGCAGTCAGCGTACGGTAAGTATCTTCTGAGAAATCCTCGTGCCCCGGAGTATCCAGCAGGTTAACCATACGGTCGTTGTACGGGAACTGCATTACCGATGAGGTGATGGAGATACCACGCTCCTGCTCCATACTCATCCAGTCAGAGGTCGCATGACGGTCACTTTTTTTGCCTTTAACCGTACCGGCGGTCTGAATCAGATTACCTAACAGCAGTAGCTTTTCAGTAATAGTGGTTTTACCGGCATCCGGATGCGAAATAATTGCGAACGTGCGACGCTTAGCGACTTCTAGCTGGATAGACATTAATCAAATCTTCTGGCTTGCTGAAAACGGAGAACAGCCGAACCGGGCCTTTCTGCCTTAAACACCGTTACAGGTAGTGCAGAAAAACCTAAGGGGCTGCTAAAAATTGGCGGCTATTTTCGCCGATATTGAAGATTTTCACAATGCAATAAACCCAAGCGTTCAATGGGATCTAAGTAAATTTGAGCCATATGCCAAAATACCTTGTGTTAACAAGCCATCCTCTTTACGCCTTTCATTATTAAAAGCGCTCATCAAGACCATAGCGTTGTAGTTTTTTGTACAACCCTGGACGGCTCAACCCCAACTGTTTGGCGGCCTGCTGTTTATTGCCTTTGACCTCAACCAAAACCTGCTTAATCAAGCGGATCTCCAGTTGTTCTACCTGCTCTGGTAATGTGCCAGAGATCTGCGAGTTATCAGCATCACTGCTATCACAGTCTGAGGATTCTTTTTGTAATTCAGGGGAGCAGTGATGACAACTAAGCATCTCTCCATCAGGAGTTAAAGCCACCAGACGTTCCATCTCTCGTCTCAATTGACGTACATTTCCGGGCCAGGAGTAGCTCTCAAACAATCGGACCAGGTCTCGACTAAAACCTTTTGTTTGCTTGCCAAACTGTTGGCTGATATCTCTCAAAAAAGATTGACTCATCGCCACAATATCTTCCGGTCTCTCCCGCAACGGAGGCAGATGTAGGTGGATAGAGAACAAACGATAATAAAGATCTTCCCTGAAAGTTCCCTCTTCAATGGCTTGATTCAAATCCCGGTTGGTAGCACAAACGATTCGCAGATCATATTTACTGGTCTTGGTACTGCCTAGACGCTGACCTTCTTGCTCCTGAATAGCCCGTAGCAGTTTTGGTTGCACCTGAATAGGCAGTTCACCGATCTCGTCCAAAAACAAGGTGCCGCCACTGGCTTGCTCAAACTTACCGGCATGTGCCTGACTGGCTCCGGTAAAAGCGCCTTTTTCATAACCAAACAGCTCACTTTCCACCAAGTTATCCGGAATCGCCGCACAGTTAATGGCCACAAATGGTTCTTTAACCCTGGGACTATGCTGATGAATCAGTTTAGCGATCTGTTCCTTGCCGGTACCATTTTCACCCGTAATCATCACCCCTAATGGCAGAGGTCCAATGGACGTGACTTGAGAGATCACATCTCTCATGCCTGCACTTTCCGCGATTAAGTTATTGGGCAGAGTGGTACGTAGCTGCTCAATCTGAGACTCCAGCTCATTGTTGATAGAGATAAGCTCTTTACCCAATTGCAGTGTCTCCAGTGCAACCGCAATAAAGTGTGCCGCTTGCTGCAATAACTGGCTGTCTTCCAGTGTAAAACCATCGGGTTCTTTATTGGTAAGCTGTACCGTACCGATCACTTGTTGACTGGAGCCACCAAACAGGGGTACTGACAGAATATTATTGACCTGATAACCGGTCTTCTGCTTCGCATACCTTTGACCACCCGAAGGGTTACGCAGCTCGTTATCCAACAGGGGGCGCTCCGTCAGTACCACTTTGCCAGCCAGACTATCGTTAAGCGAAACCTTAAGCTCTCCCTCCTGAATATTGGTCCCAGCAGCAGAAATAATCTCATGGCTGTCTGGATCGACAATAAAGATGCCGCAGCGCTCACAGCTAAATATTCTCGGCAACACCAAGACGTAAAAGTCCAGCAAATTACGGTATTGCTGCGGGTCCCAGAAGCTATTGAGCTCCTGTAAACGCTGCTTTAGCTGATCAGCAGTTAATATAGCCATTTCACAGTGTCTCTAAAGTTTACACATGTAAATTTAGTATACATTCAAGCTACAACCCTTGCTCTGTCAGGACTATCACTGGAAAACCGATAAAATATGTAAATTAAGTTAACACATGACCGTCAAGAGCAAAAATTCTAAAAAATCAACATGAAATTTTAAAAACATTATATATTTCAATAGGTTATTTAAATATTCATAAAGTTGGCATCTTACTTGTAATAACTAAAGTGTCGGACAAGAGCAACAGTAGCTTGGCAACTTACAACCTTCTGGTTTAAGTATGCGCATACTGCCAGTGCCTACATCACGCTTGAAGCCTCCGTCAAAGTAAAAAATTGAATTTAATATTTTGTGGAGATATCAACATGAATAAAGTAACTCGTATCGCGAGCATTTTAGGTACAGCAGCTGCATTAGGTCTTTCAGCGCAAAGTTTCGCAGCCACTAAACAACAACTGTTACGCTGCATGGAAACTCAATTTGAACAAGGCGCGTATGGCCAATACTACGGTATGACCTATCATGGTACCGACAAAGTGTGTGGTGGTGATCTACTGGGTCGGGGCGGCATTAAAATCAATAACGATGGCACCATCACCGTTAAACTGGATCATGCTAACCACAACCCATTTGTACTGTACGAAGTGTATTGGATTCCAGTGGGTCAGGATCCTGTAACTCACCGTGTTAAAGTCGGTAACATCATGACCGATTGTAAAGGTAATGCGGTTAATGCTCTGCGTGATATCAACGCACCGATTGATGCTAATACCGCACCTAAAGTGGATATTCGTGCTCGAGTGGGCAATAAGGATGCGGGCAACTTCTACTTCTATAGCCGTGGACCTTGGGGCTTTACCGATGACGGTACCTGTAACCCAGCGACTTATAACACTTCAGACGGTACACAATACGGTACTGTAGCGAATCCGGTACTGTGGGGCGGTACTCATAACCCACTGTTTGATGGTGTGCAGTTTATTTCAGCTTATGTACTACCTGAGTCAACAGGTTCTGGCTCCGGTGATGACATTGATCAGCCACATCATGACCAGCCTAACCACGATCAACCTGATGGTAGCGGTGATCATGTAGATCCGAACTATGATCCAAACAAGGATCCTAATCATAATCCGATTTTTGATCCTAACCTGGACCCAAACTTTGACCCTAGCCTGGATCCAAACTTCGATCCTAACCTGGATCCAAACTTCGACCCTAATCAGGACCCGAACTTTGACCCTAATCTGGATCCAAACTTCGATCCTAACCAGGATCCTAACAATCAGTAATCTAATTGACTTCTGATTGACCAAGAGCTCGCTAAATGCGGGCTCTTTCTATTTCAAGAACGCACTTTTTGCCCCAACATATTTTAAGCAAGCCTAAAAACATTAGCCAAAACGCCATCGTGTGATACAACCCAGAAGATAGACACTGAGTACAAAAGGTGTCGTAAATGCAATCAGCCCCAGCTGTACAAAGCCAGCACCTAACAACACTGTAATACCCACCATTAAAAGCACTATTGCCAATAATGGCCAAAAGCGGCACTGCATACGATCAACGACCACTAGCACTGCCAAAATCGCATTAAAACTAAAAAAACCAGTATTGATTAACGCTATATCCAACCCTATTACATAAGCCCAAACGACACTACCGATAGAAGCCACTAACGCCCAACCAGCTGTTGATAAAGACCCCACAGCCAGTGCCAGCAGCACTAAAACACCACTGATAGGTGATGATTGAAAGCTTACCTGCCCGATACCATTGAAGACGGCTTTCAGCAGATTCAACTCATCAGAGACGGTGTCTACAGAGCTCAACCCGCCAACGGACTCTCCAAACAACAAAGCCAATAACAAGGTAACCCAAGCAGATAAAATAAAGGGACAACTGTAGGCGGGTACACGGAGTATTTTTCGAAAGATCAGCATCAGACCAGCCGTTAAGACTGCACCTAGCGGCAGTAAAAACAGTAGCAAGCCATTCAATGGCAAATTACTGACTAGTGCAATGCCTAACAGAGCAGCATTATAGCCGTATAACCCATCTTCAAGATCAGAAGACTCAACGCCCAGATTTTGCCCAATGTAATCAGCACTGTAATAAGCGATAGCCACGGCCAGAGTAGCGGCCAGCAACATCGGCCAGGAATTTACGGCAATAGCCAAAAGAATCAGTAAACCGCTAACAGTATTACTCTGAAAACCGATCTGGGAAAAACCACGAAGTATTGGAAGCATACAGGACTCAAAATAGCCTAACAAAATAACTTTGATAGGCTATTTTGGCACAGAAAAATAATTTTGGATGAGCAATACCACTTACGTAAATCGCTCAAACAGCAGATCTGGTGATTTAGTCGTAAAGCTATTACACACTTACACAAAAGTATTTCGATATTTTCCGGCTAATAGCTGAAGAATGAAGGCCTCGGCTAAAGAGAAACTTTTGTGTGAGTGCTTATATAACGTATGAGATGATGTGGCTATAGTTTCCCGGACACACAGGCGCAGGTAAAATCACCTGCCAA
>CAYFGP010000098.1:0-26477 GCA_964342385.1 uncultured Oleiphilus sp.
GTCAAAACTACGAGCAGCTGCTTGAAAATGTGTCCGGAAAACTGTTGCCAGATCACAGCTTAAATATTGCCATCTACACTGATGTAGAGCGTCAAAGGAGATGGATATATGTACCTAGTTCGTTTGATTTACTGTAGCGCTGTGACTCATGAACTGAATATGCGGGAGGTGGAGCAGATCATCTCCACTGCTAAAGAGAATAACAGTAAAGATGAAGTGACCGGTCTACTATGCTTTAACCGTAAATTCTTCCTACAGTGTTTGGAAGGCTCCCGCACCAATGTGAACAAGATCTATCACAGTATTCTGAATGACCCCCGTCATAACAAAATCGTACTGTTAGAATACGATGAAATCGCCCAACGAGAGTTCCCTAACTGGGCCATGGGTTATGTACCGGAAAGTGACCTGACCAAACCACTGTGCATGAAATACTCGGGAGATTCAGAATTTAACCCCTACGAGATGCGTGGCGAAAGCTGTCTCGGCATGATGCTTGAGTTAAGAGACAATGTGACTATTATTTAGAAGAGATCAAACTATCACATATGATCTCTTCTTATATTTGTGCCCGTCTGTAACACTTCTTTGAGGCCTCCTATATAAGGTCAGGCCTCTTATAGGGTCAGACCTCGTAGGTGATCAGGGTTAAATACCTGTAAACCTCTTCTGCCATAACACACAACGCTTGTTATCACGGACCTCATACCGCTGGATCGCCGACTCCTGATCCAACATAAAATCTTCTTCACTATCATTGCCTAAAGCAGTAAGTCTCATGGTGTACCAAGCGGTAATCCCTCCCGGTACTGTGGCGCTAAAACGAGGAAATTCAGGATCTGTGTTTTTACCAGATAACCAGTCATTGGGTAGCGATGGATTAAGCACCATGGCTCGTGCAATACCGATCATATCTAAAGCATTACAGCTCAATGAATGAACCGCTTCTGTTCGGGTTTTAAAGCCACCTGTGGCTACGATAGGTATCTGGGTTATCACTTTGGCTTGTTGAGCAAAATCGACAAAATAAGCATCTGAAGAGGATCGGTCTGAGCTGGCTTTTGCGCCGGGGAAATAGGTGCCGCCACTGATTTCAATCAGATCGATTGAGGTTTGGTTCAAAATACGAATTGCCTCTAAGGCATCCTCTTCTGTTAACCCTCCCTCCAGCTGATCCGATGAGTTGATCTTAATACCAATAGGATATGCTGGTCCGACGGCCTGTCGAACACGATCAATAATCTCAACAATAATTCGACATCGCGCTGCGATAGACCCGCCATAACAGTCACTGCGGTGATTAAACAAGGGCGATAAAAACTGACTTAATAAAAAACCATGACCCGCATGAATCTGTACACCGGTAAAACCCACCTCTTTTGCCAGTAGAGCCGATTTTGTATACATCTCAGGTAGCTGTTGAATCTCTTTAAGAGTCATTGCTTCGCATTGCAAACCAGTCAGGTTCAGCTCAGAGGGACCTTTAGGCTGACTAATAGATCGACAAGCCAGTGCCCCCGCATGACCTAACTGTGACCAGATATGAGCCCCCTCAATCGAGGCCCGACGTGTCAATTCTCGTAGCTTGGTCAAATCAGCACCCGGCCCCAATACCAGATTGCCCGGCTTTTCAGGAAAACGAGGATCAACCTGCACTTCACCGATAATGGATAACGCGACGCCACCTTCAGCCCAGCGCTCATACAAGCGAATCTGAGTCTCGGTGGCATTACCTGCACCATCCCCCAAAGAATCCGACATCGCCGATTTCATCAGTCTGTTTTTCAAAACTGTACCGTTTGGCAGGGTCAGTGGACGGCTTAATAGCTGGTTTGGAAACAGATCAGGGCTTGTGGCATTTGTCATAGTCTGTCCTCTCTAATTTCTCTATCGCTGGGATGAGCTGTCTTAATCTGTGCTTTGAGGACATTATTGATGGCATTTGCTAGAGTAAAAACAGGACAATCATATAAAGACTATTAAAAATTATTTAATAATGAACACCTCTGATCTCAGCCTGTTTGTACGTATTGTGGAAAATGGCAGCATTACCGAATCAGCCAAGCAGCTGGGAATTACCACTGCCGCAGCCAGTTATGCCCTGAAACGATTAGAAGATGAGCTAGGCATGTCGTTATTAATCAGAAGTACACGGCAACTGCGTATGACTCAACAGGGTGAAGAGTTTCTGTTTTATTGTCGTCAGGCACTGGACTCTCTGGAACAAGGGGTGATTTCAGCTCATCAGCTACAAGGTGAAATCAGTGGCAATTTACACTTTTCAGCACCGTCAGATCTGGGACGAAATATTGTT
This sequence comes from uncultured Oleiphilus sp., assembly GCA_964342385.1. Taxonomy (GTDB): domain Bacteria; phylum Pseudomonadota; class Gammaproteobacteria; order Pseudomonadales; family Halomonadaceae; genus Oceanospirillum. Next base: position 2,315 of record CAYFGP010000098.1, read on the forward strand.
TTCTCCTGGCTGGATGAAATGATGACCGCTCATCCTAAGCTCTCCATTGATCTAAACGTCAGTGACTCCCTGTCGAACTTTTTTCAAGATAATATCGATGTCGCCCTGCGCTATGGTAAACCAGTCGATTCCAGCATGGTCGCATTTCATATTGCCACGCTTAAACGGATCACCTGTGCCTCGCCCGCTTATCTGCAAGAATTTGGCACACCGAAACACCCGGACGACCTACGGCAACACAACTGTCTACTCTATCGATTAGATGGCCGATTGTTTAATCAATGGGAATTCAAGCAGGGGACTGGCAGCTATAAGGTCAAAGTCAGCAGTAATCGTATCAGTAACGATACCGATATTGTGCGACGCTGGGCTATTACTGGAAAAGGGATCGCTTATCGCTCACAGATTGATGTCTCGGCAGATCTGAACAATGGCAATTTAGTGCCCTTGCTGACAGAATTTGATTCACCACCGGTAGAGCTTTATCTGCTTTGCCCAAGCCGAAAACAGGTGTCTCCTGCGGTGATTGCATTTCGGGAAATGCTGCGTGAGAAGTGTGCTCAGATGATAAAAAACAAGCTGTAGTTGTCGCAATAATCATCAGAAAAGTTCTGCAGAAGTAAGTCTTCCACATAGTTACCCACTTTTTCTGTGGATAACTTTTTAACTATACGACAGCCTGATAAGCTTATGAAAACACTGTAATTAGCTGTTTGGGGCGATATCAGATGTCTTAACGACCAGATTGATCAATAAAGGCATGGAAAGATGTGGAAAAGAGTAGGAGGAGAACACTGCACGCAGCACTTAAGTGGCTAAGTGCAGTGAAAAAGGAGAAAACTGGTTATTTTTCAATCAGCAACAAGAGCCTGTTGCACAAGCAGTATCCGCTGATTGATTACAGTCCGCACCAGAACCTAAAAAAGTACTATCGGATAGATAAAAACCAGTAAACGCCTCTTCAAAATCTTCAGCGACGGATTTCTCTGCCAGCCCGGTCTGTATCACCGCTTGTTGCCAGGCTTTCACTTTAGGGAAATTGCCTACCAGGTCATAACAGGTATGTCGTCTGATAATATCAGCACGATGTAGTAGTGGCAGCCAGGTGATATCCACATTACTTAACGCCTCGCCCTTAAAGTAAGGGCCATCACCCAGGGCTTTCTCCGCTTTGGCAAACGCCTTGCCCAGCTTTTCGGCCCGCTCTTTCAGAGTCGCTTTATCAGCACTACGCATAGTGGAACACTGAACCAGATAGTGTTTCGATGCCTGATAGTTCCAGGCACGATCCAGAGCACGCTGCTCCGGAGATACATTGGCTTCCAAGCCTGGGGATACCTCATCGATATATTCTACGATGGCATCGGATTCAAATAGTGCAGTACCGGATTCAGTAATCAATAACGGTACCTGACCATTCGGCGAGATATCCAGAAACCATTGAGGCTTGTCGCTTAGGCTGATGTATTCAATCTCATAAGGAACCTTTTTCGCCTCCAGCAGTGCAGTAACACGTTGTACAAAAGGGCAGATTTTAAAGCTAACAACTTTGATCATGGACAAAACTCTTTTTTGCTATTCGGTGAGTGTTTGTCTTGTAAGACGCCGCCCTTTTGTAAAAGACGATGCTTTTTTAAATTTTTAACCTTTGAGTTTACCGGCCTTTAGGCTTTTCCAGGTTTTGGCATGGCTCAGGCAGTGTTCACTCACTTGCGTCTAATCACAGCCACCGCATTTCGACGCTTTGTGCTGGTAATCGATAATATTACCGTCCTTATCCAAACTGAAATGACAGCAATCTTCAAACAAAGCTCGTAACTGCTTACGACCTTTTTGTACCCGTGATTTCAGGGTCGAGTAGCTGATACCATGAGCCTCAGCGTACTCTTTCTGCTGTACATTGTGCAGATCAATCTCTGTCAGCAAATGAGCGCTTTCTTCCGGCAGAGCGTTAATAAACGGCGCAATACATTCGGATAGCTCCTGTTTGATATCGCCGCTTTCTTCTTCATATAACAATTCATCAAGCTCCAGGCCTTCCACCCACTTATCCTGTGTTCTGCCCTTTTTACGATAAAAATCAACAATAGCGTTGTGCGCGATCTGGAATAACCAGGATTTGATACTGCTCTGAGCTTCCAGTGTGTGCAGGTTGCGATAACTTTTCAGCAGGATCTCCTGCAGTAGCTCATCAACGTCTGCCGGATTGGCAATTCTGGACTGTAAAAAACGCTGCAGGGATACACGATATTCCTGCCAAATTGCTTCAAGTGTCATAGTTATGTCGCCGTTAAATGCTTAAGCCCATCACTGTTATCAGGATAGCTCGCTAATAAAAAATGATAACCCCATCCCCATTAAGACGTTGCGAGTCTTAAAAAGACGAACCCATCTGATAAACCCTATACCCCTAAACAGGGTATATCCTCACTTATCTCTCTGGCGCAGAATGAAATCAGTCCCTAACGACGGCTATTACGAGAACCTGAACCGATCTCATAAAAACAAAAATACTTACAAAACAACAGATTATGAACACTCCGCTATAAAACAGCGTGTTTAAAATCGGCTAGAAACAAAAGTCTTCTACAGACAAATCTAAACGAGCACTCACACAAAAGTTTCTCTATAAGCCAGAGCTTCATTCTTCAGCCACGGACTGAAGAATATCAAAGTACTTTTGTGTCAGTGTGTATAAGAAAAAACGAGATTTCTAATGAGCCAGCCTAACTCACATAAAAAAGTGCTAACCGCCACGGATGTGACGCTCTATACGGTGTCAGCAATTTTGCTGATCGATCAGATCGCCATGTCTGCTGCTGTCGGTCCATCGGCAATCTTTTGGTGGATTGTCATCCTATTATTATTTTTTCTCCCCAATACCCTGATCACTGCAGAACTAGGCGCGACCTACCCTGAACAGGGCGGTATCTACGCCTGGGTACGAGATGCTTTTGGTACCCGCTTTGGGGCCAGAATCGCTTGGTTGTATTGGATCAATATCGCGTTATGGATGCCTGCGGTGTTTATTATGTTCTCGGGTATTTTTGCGACCCTGTTTGTCCCCGAGATGTCACTGACAGCACAAATCGCCCTTGGAGTATTTTTGTGTTCGGTGACGGCTCTGGTTAACTGCCTGGCGTTAAAACACAGTAAATGGATCCCTATTCTGGGTACTCCAGCCAAGCTCGTTATTTTCTTAACATTCGGTATCGCCGGGCTCTACCACGGTATTAAGAATGGCTTTGTGAATGATATGAGCTTTAGACTGGCATTGGAAAATCCAATGGAAGGACTCAGCTTTCTGCCAGTGATCGTATACGGCTGCCTGGGAATTGAACTAGTTTGTTCGGAAAGTGATGAGATTAGAGATCCAAGCAAAAACATTCCCAAAGCGATGTTTACCGCCGGACTGCTTACTGCTGTGCTCTATATTATTTCTACAGCAGGCGTACTGTCAGCCGTGCCCGCAGAAGAGATCGATATGGTGGATATTATCGCCGTCAGCCTGAAGCAACTGTTTGGTGGCTCAGCTATAGTCGATCTGTTTGCTTTGGTTATTGGTGGGCTAACACTTTATACCTTGTTTTCCACCATTGTGACCTGGACTCTGGGTGGTAACCGAGCGATGGCTGAAGCGGCAGAGGCGAAAGAGATGCCTGGGATTTTTGCCTGGACCCATAAGCAGCATCAGGCACCTATTGGCGCAGCTATCATGGCCAGCGTGATCAGCTCCAGCATTCTGATTTTGTACGGTGTAATGGCCAATAACGCAGAAGATCTATTCTGGAACCTGTTCTCTTTCAGCGCCATTATCTTCTTAATGCCCTATATCGCTATGCATCTGGCGTTTATTAAGCTGCGTCTGAGTGATGGTAAGCGCTATCGACCTTTTAAAGTGCCTGGCGGCTTTGCTATGGGATTGATGCTGTCGGTACTATGTATCAGTATCTTATCAGCGGCAATTGCACTGTTCTTCTGGGTACCGGGAAGTCCATTCGACTTCGCTCTGCTACTGCAAGTCGGTGACAGTGTCATCATCACCCTAATTATCGGAGAGGTCTTAGTCCGCTTGGGTGAAAAGGCGAAACAAAGCGAGCGGCAGGAAAACCTGGCTAAATAACCACTTTAATCGCTAAACACATCACATCTATTAACGAGCAGTATTTAACTGATTGATCGAAGAGAACAAACTAATGGCAGGGAACGTGACAATACCGCGCTTCCTTGCTGATTCTGGTAATCAGAATCAGCCAGTTAAACTTTGTTGATATAGGCGGTTAGAGGGTCTTCTTCCAGCCCACTGGCATTGGACAGCGCTTCGATAAACAGCGAAAACAGTTCAGACTGAGAACCGATATCCAGTTTCAAGTAGAGCCGCTTGCGGTGCATCTGCACAGTTTCTGGAGAGATCTCCAACTTCTGAGCAGCACTCTTAGAGGAATGCCCCCGCAGTAACAACAGGGCAACCTGACGCTCTCTTTGTGTCAGTACGGAGCAACCAAAGTTTCTAAAGGCCGCTTCAACCTGTGCTCTGATAGGGATCGGTTGCCATCGATTATGACCATTCTGTGTTTGCACATAGTCCCAGTATTGCCCCATGCAAGCCTGCACTATGCTGCTAATTGATCGCAAGACCCTAAGTTCATCCACAGTGAATTTAGCCTGATCACCATAACGTCCTAAAGCGATGGATAACCGCACTCCTTGTTGGGGTTCTGAGATAAAAAACACATCGTCTACTAATGCGGTGTTTTGATAATAGGTACGATAGTAATCACTGTTATAGAAGTCATCCGGTGCTACCTCTGCCAAAGGACAAAAACCGGGCGGGATACTTTCATCATCTGACAGACACAAAGGATCTAACAGGTAAGCCCCTGAGAAATAAGCATCGATATACAACTCACGTTTATCTTCGGGAATACCGATATCATAGAGCAAGACAGGCGCTTCACCGCTTCTTTCCAGAGTCAACATCACGGCTTCAACCTTCACCAGAGCATTGATCGCTTGCACGAGGTAATGGGGGCAACCCTGATCACCTTGATGCTGTAGCAGCACTCCCAATGCGTGATTCCATTCCTCTAGTGAAGAGAGGTCATTGCTCATGGAGAAAGCCTTTGGTCACGACTCAATTTTAAAGCTCCGATTGTAGGGCTCACACAAGGATCTAATCGTTTAATACACAGCGAAACAAAAATAATTCGACATTATCCTCTCTGAAAGCCAGAGAATAGGGTACAACTGACTCAAGAAACGTTTGTTTCGCAGCTTAATTCAAACATAATTTTAGATCGTTAAATATCCCTCACAAGAGATATATCAAGTGGTGAGGACTGATGTATTTAACACGAGGCTTAAGGGGGATCTAACTTTTTAAATGGATCTGAGCACTCACACGCTGTCAGTACTTACAGCCCAAAATAGAAAAAGGGAGGCTAGTGCCTCCCTCTTCTGGAATAGGTCGAACTTAGAAGTGCTTACGCATCAATATCCAACACATTACCTAACGATTCTTGATTAGTTCTGGCTTCCGCTTGGCGTCTTGTCAGATCACTGGACTGAGCTTCCGCTAAATCAGGTTGATCTTCAATGGTATTACGTGTCGCCTGCTGCTCTGTCGTATCAGCAGTACGCGCTACTTCTGTGGTCGGCTGAGAACTAATAGCAACTCGATCAGGTGTTCCACCGGCAGTGGAGGTCGGCTGAGAATCGGCAGCCTCTTCTCGACGCTGTGTACTGCTAGCATCCAGTCTCTGCTGCGCACGATTGTCAGTACCTGCCAACTGTCTGTTGATCAAGGTTGCATTTGAAGAGCTAGCTTCAATCATAACAAACCTCCAATGCTAAAAAATAAAACCCATACGAATATCAGATATGACACCTGACATAGGTATGGGTTCAATATAGACTCTTTTTGGCATTACGGAAAGTCTATATGCGATTCCGTAGCCAGTGTCCCACTATTATTGATTAATCTTTAGGCTTATCGTTGATAATGAAGTAACCAAAGCCAACAAAAAACGCGATAGCACCACCAACAACCAGCAAACCTGCGATTACAGCATCATCTACATACATGACTCTTACCTCTCAGCACTAAGCTAACGAATAACTCAAAACTTATAAACTGAGACCAGATTAACAACCTATCAGAGGTAAAACCCTGCGCCAGATCAATTTAATTAGCGACTCCGCATTTAACTTATGACCCGGGTCAATAAAGCTGAGCTTTTATTCCATAACACTCAGAGATTCATGTATTTCTTGGCCTATAGGCCAACTGAAAAAGAAGAAAGCAGAGGAAAAGAGCTGAAGAGGTTTAGCCGTTTACTCAGTTCTCTTCCGATTCCTTACTCAGATTCAAGTTGTTTACTCAAATACTGCCCCATTGCCTCCAACTGAGCGACACAGACTTCATGGCTCATGGGATAAGGCTGCCAATGGCTTTCCTGACTGATACTCTCCGTGGTTTCAAATGCTTTTTTACCCATGGCAAATGGCACGACATCATCATGAGAACCATGAGCGTGCCAGAAATTCACTTGTGTCAGATCGGTAGCTTGATCAATGGATAATGCTTGATAAGTCGATAGTGCAAAAACAGTGTTTGGCAGAACAGCATCCTGATAACGAGCACTATTCAAAGCCGCTTCCAGTACCACGGCCCCGCCCTGAGAAAAACCCGCCCAGTAAATCTGATCCGCGGGAATCCCTGCTTCAACTTGCTGGCGGCTTAAGCGATGTAATGCTTGAGCGGCCTCTTGCAGATGCGCAGCTACAATTTCACGCTCTGGTAGCATGCGTAAAATATCGTACCAGGCTGGCATCTCCCAGCCTCCGTTGATAGTGACCGGACGCACTGGTGCCTGAGGAAATAGAAATTTAACCCCTGCGTTTTCCGACAGTTTCAAATAGGGAACGGCTGGAACAAAATCATCAGCCGAAGCTCCTAAGCCATGCAACCAGATGACACAAGCCTTAGGGTTTTCTGTGTCACCTGCTACTAACAAACCTTGCTCCATTGATGCAGTGTTATCCATCGATCTTTCTCACCTTTGTATATACCTAAACCAAGAGTCATTCTCTCTTCTCTGATCCATCGATTGAGAAGATCATAATTTTTACAAAACAGCGTTTGGCCAGATTACCGATTTTGATAAACCAAACGTAAGCACTCAAACAAAAACTTCTCTTCAATAAAGTGCCTTGCACTTCTGCAACAGGCTGAAAATATCGAAATACTTTTATTTAAGTGTGTGGATTGTACGACTGTAACGATACATAACTAATATTTTTTTGAAATCAATCCACCTTTTCTCTATGCTGCCTGCAGCCATTTTCAGTTCAAACGGTTTTTTGCTTCATGCTCAAACATTTCAGTCAGATTGTTATCGTTGCAAGCATCCTGCTCCTGGCAGCCTGTGGCGGACAGCCAACTTATAGCCCAGGCTCTTCAGCAACTCAGGAACAGGTCCGAGGCCAACACACCGTACAAAAAGGCGAGACTTTTTATAGTATCGCCAAGCGTTATGGCATGACCGTTAAGATGCTCTCCCGCTACAACCCCAAGGTGGTACCCAGCCGCTTATTGGCGGGCACTGTTCTAAGTATCCCTGTCGATAAAAATGAAGTCGCTAACGATCGCGTCCCCTATGTGGTTCAAAAGGGCGATACCTTAAGCCGTATTGCTGACCACTTTGCAGTAAAGCTGAATGAACTTAAGCTAAGTAACCCTAACATCGATCCAAGAAAGCTGAGCGTAGGACAGAAAATTTGGATTCCAACCGGTGAACGAAAGGTCGTTGGTTTTATCTGGCCCCTGAATAATCCACGTATGATCAGTGGCTTTGGCGAAGAGGACTGGGGATTACAGAAAGGGGTTAACCTAGCCGCTCAACATGGCCAGATAGTCTTTGCAGCGAAAGAAGGCACAGTCAGCTTTGCTGGCAGTATGCGCAGCTTGGGTAAAGTCATTATTATCCAGCATCCAGGTGATCAACAGACCGTTTATGCCGGTTGCGATACCTTAAAAGTTAAGGAAGGCGATAAAGTTAAACAGCGCCAAGCCATTGCAACAGTTGGCCATAACACCTTAGTAAACCGACCGGCACTGCATTTCCAGTTCCGAGATAGAGGGGCCCCTCTGCCACCAGAGAATTACCTGCCGGCGATTGCCTCAGCCCGCTAAAGATCAGGCGCCTGCAATTGAGGCTCTCTGCCTTATTTTAAGTACTGACACAAAAGTCTCCCTATAGCTAAAGTGTTTTATCCTCCAGCCGTCAGCAGGAGAATATCGAAATACTTTTGTGTCAGTGTGTATCAAACGTTTATGCCTCAGACTTTAGCAAACCTGCCGGCATAGGCTGGGATTCCTGATCAAAGGCTGTGCGATAGCCATTTTCATCCACCCAGGCAGAAATCAGTTTTGCGGGAGTGATATCAAAATAGATATTACGGGGGCGAATAAAATCGATCTCAGGCAGCTGAAGCTCATCAGCATCCATCTCTTCCAGCTCGACCTCATCCGCATGAGTTGGGCTATGTTTAAAACTCTCTGCCGCAACCCACACAGGTACGTTTTTATCATGAGCGGCCAGCGCCATCATATAGGTACCCGCTTTATTTACCACGGCCCCATCTTGCAATACGCTATCGGCACCAATCAGCACCAGATCTGCAAGGCGCACAAAGATCCCGATCTGAGCCTCAGTGATATAGGTTGTCGGCACCTTCATCTCAGATAGCGCCCGCGCCATACGGCGACCTTCAATACCGGGACGAGATTCTGTCATGATCACCTTAAACTCACTACCCTGCAGAGATTTCAAAATCTGCATCACGGTTGTGCTGTAGCTGTGCACCATCACAACAGAACCCGGTACCACCTGCGGACTGATCTGTTGAGTAATCTGCTTACCAGCACGCACAGAAGTCTCTGATAACATTCGCGCTTGATCCGCAGCAAACAGACGAGCATTGTCGAGATTGTCCAGCGGCATGCCCGGCATCAGCTCAATCCAGTGTTGTAAAACATTCCACAACACAGCCATACTGGGTCGAGCCTGCTGAATAGTCATAGCAAGATCGGTCAGCTCAGCTTTAAGCTCCATCGCACTTTCAACATCGCAGGCTTCCGCATAATCGCAAATATCTGCTAAAGCACTTCGAGACAACTCACTGCCACCTTTACGCACATCTTCTTTAATGGCGCGAATGCGTCTTTCCTTAAACTGCTCATTATTACGATACATGTGCGTTGCTCTCCTCTAATTTAAATCAGTCAATATCGCTTGCAGCTGCAGCATATTGTCTCGAATCTGTTTCCAGTTTTGTTGCCGGATCTGGTCAATAGGTGCTAACCAAGTGCCACCCACAACAGGCACATTATCTAATGCCAAATATTGCGCCAGGTTCTTTACAGAGATACCGCCAGTGGGGCAAAAGTTCAATTCAGATAAAGGAGCCCCCAGCGCTTTTAACAAAGCGCAACCGCCAGATACTTCCGCTGGAAACAGTTTCAACAGGGAATAGCCGTAGGATTGTGCCAACATCGCTTCCGAAGGTGTCATTATCCCTGGAATAAAGCCAATCTCTGCTTGCTGACCCGCTTGTAACAAAGATTCTGTTGCACCTGGTGATAAAGCAAACTGAGCGCCTGACTGCTGCACAGCCTGAAGTTGTTCAGCTGAAGTGATCGTACCGGCACCTACAATCAACTCAGGATAATTTGTCGCCAGAAACTCGATCACATTGAGAGCCTCAGGAGTACGCAAAGTAATCTCAATGGCGTTTAACTGAAATTCCAACAGGCAATCCGCCAACACACGGGCTTGCTCGTTATTATCCAATACCAGTACAGGCAAAACCTTTTGATGGCTTATCTGTTGATGTAGAGCTGCACTTAACATCTTATTTCTCTTAATATTTCTAACGACATATACAGTAGCAGGAACAGTATAACCCCATCATACATAGCAAACGTTGAAAAACCGCACAACTATTGCACCGAACAAAGAACCTTAAAGACGAATACACACTTACACAAAAGTGTTTCGACATTTTTTGGCCAATGACTGAAGCATTAAGCCATTTGCTAAAGAGAAACTTTTGTGTGAGTGCTTAAGTCACGCGGACTCACGCTCTAAACGTTGCTTCAATAGCCACATCATCACCGGCTGTGCCAATACCAAAATCAGAGTGATTTGACTTAAAAATGCAATTCCCTCCAGAGAGCCATCTGCATTGGCCGTTAGCAGGTAGGAACTACCGACAGAAGCCGCTCCCGTGGAAACGTGCTGAAAAGCGGACTGTACAGAGGTAAAAGCAGCCCTTTCATGAGCTTCGGGTGTTTGACTGGTTAAAGCGCTCTGCGCCACTCTGCGAGCAGAAGAGAACACCATAAAACCCGTAAAGATCCATAATACCCACTCAAACGGTGGCACCTGAATAAAGCCAAACCAGAGCACAGTGGCTAGTCCCACACAAACCACACTTCCCGTGACTACACTTCCCAAACGATCAGATAAATAACCGGTCAGCTGCATTCCAACCAGCGAGAAAATGCCCCCTATCATATAGAGTTCACCAATACGCTCGCGGGGAAACTCCAGATTAAACTGTACGTAAGCAGAAAGATTGGGAATCAGTAGGAAGTTACCAAACATAGACACTACAACCAGCATCAACGCCAGCCGGGTTAATGGTTTCTTCAACAGAATCACAGGGCCTACCGCTTTGGCTTTACCTTGCCTCTGAATATGGCCGACCATCTTAGGCAACAGCAGATAGAGCGCCACCAACAACAGGAGTCCACTGAGTGCAATGGCATAAAAAGGCGCTTGCCAGCCATACCAAGCCGCCAATTCCAAACCAAAGGGAATACCGATAATGGCAGCAACAGAAAATGAACCCATAGCAATCGCCATTGCCCGGCCCCGGCGCTCAACGGGTACCACATCAATAATCATGGCTAAACCGATAGCGGAGGCCGGTCCACCAAACAAGCCCGCACATATTCGACTGATTAATAACGTCGTTTGATCTACGGCTAATGTCGCTGCGAAAGTACTGACAGAAAGACCCGCTAATGCCCAAATAGCAATCTTCCTACGATCGAAACGATCCAGATGACGGCTTAATAGAAAACCTGAAGCAGCTGCTGCAAAGGTGTAGCTACCACCAATAATGCCCAAGTCCGACATCGCAATGCCCAACACCCGAGCAAAATCAGGGCCTAGGGGAATCACCATCATAAAATCGACAATATTAATAAACTGTATCAGCGTGACTAAAATCACCACCCGCCATTCCCCGACAGAATTCGGTGGCAGGCCGTTAGTCTGTGAATCGCTATTTATCGGTGATGAGCCATCAGAAGCCGTATCGGCCATATAAACTCCGTACTTATTTAGACACCGGAAAGATGGTCAAAGACAGCAAAATATCGCCTTTAAAAAGGTTTCCAGTAAGGAGAGAAGCACCCTGTCGGGCATCCGTATTGCAATACAGAAACAGGATAGGTAAGCCATGGTTCTACTCAGCACAAGCCCGTACTTGTAGCCGCTTTAAGGGGCCAACAGTAGAAACCAATTAACATACACACTGACACAAAAGTGTTTCGACATTCTTCAGTCAACGGCTGGAGACTGAAGCGTTTTTTATAGATAAACCTTTGTGCAAGCGTTTATTAACAAGTCTGCATTATACGCCGGAATATAGGCCGTAACTATCGGATAAAACTGACAAAATCATGCTGTTTTATTAATTTTACTATGCCATCCCGTTTGCGCCTTCAATTCTCTTAACAACCTGTAACCCCAAACGTTTAGCCAGACGCACTAGATTAGCTCGGTCCACTTTTAATTCCCTGGCTGCTGCAGCCCAGTTTCCCTGATGTCGCGTCAAGGTTTGTAAGATCAGCTGTTGCTGAAACTGCTCGGTACTTTTCTTCAGGCCTTGAGATTCACTTAGAGTAACTGAGATCGGAGCATGATCAGCCATCTGGCTATCTGAAACATCCAAGTGATCCACCACAACCTCTGCCTTCCCTTCAAATACAGACGAGTGATCACGACTGGGATGAGTAAAAGCAGAAGCCAGCTCACCCAGATGATGTGGCTGAATACGGGTAATATCACCGCTACGTTGTGCACCGGACAGCGGCTTATTGCCTTGTTTATATTCTGCATTCGCAATCAGGGCCGCACGTCCGATCACATGTTCCAGCTCACGCACATTGCCCGGCCAGGTGTAAGCCTGCAGAATTTGATGGGCCTGACTATCGATGGTCAGCTGTGCCAAACCCAGTTTACGTCGCGACTGTTCCGCAAAATAACCCGCCAGCAAAGCCACATCACCATTACGCTGACGTAGCGGCGGTACCTTAACCGGATAGACACTCAAACGATGGTACAGATCAGCCCTGAAGCGTTTCTCTGCAACCTCCTGCTGCAGAATACGATTGGTCGCCGCCAAAACCCGAACATCGACGTGCGAGACTTTATCTCGCCCAACCGGCTGAACTTCCTGACTTTGCAGTGCACGCAATAACTTACTTTGCGCCATCAAAGGCAGCTCACCTATCTCATCCAGAAATAGCGTACCGCCATCAGCTAGGCTGAATTTGCCGACCCTATCCCTGTCCGCTCCAGTAAAAGCCCCCTTTACATGACCAAACAGCTCGCTTTCCACCAAATTTTCAGGAATCGCTGCACAATTGACATAGACCAGAGGGCCATCAGCCCGTTTGGATTGTTCGTGCAGCGTACGGGCAACCAGCTCTTTACCCACACCGGTCTCACCTTCAATCAGAATGGCATAGTCTGAAGGTGCAACCAAAGCCAGCTCCCGTTTCAGCTGCTGCATCTCGGCACTATCGCCAATCAGCTCTCCGCCATCTTTGGTCAAGGCTTCCCGGGTGAGCTCGGTAATCACATGACGGGTGTGTACGGAATCATCTTCCAGATGTTGCAACAACATTGCTGTTTTTAGACTGGCGGCAGCCATCGCGCCGATCACTTCCAGAGTATGCTCTGGAATCTCATCAAAAGCGCCAGGAGTCATACTGTCCAGAGTTAACACTCCGATCAGCTGCTGATCGGCCATTAACGGCAGTCCCATACAGGCATGAACCGGAAGATCACCGCTATGGCCCTGCAACATGCCGTCATACGGATCCGGCAGATCACAGCTAACCTGAAAACGAACCGGTGTCGTAGCCTGACAAATCTGCTGAAAGCGGGGGTGGGAGCCAACCTCAAAACGTCGCCCTAGTACATCTGTCGTTAACCCTTTTTGTGCTAGCGGTTTGAGCAATCCACCACTGCGTTGCAGCAACACCACTGCATCACATTGGATACTGACCCGAACGGTATTCAGTAAACGATCAAAACGATCTTTAGCACTCAGGCTATCGGCCATATCAATAGCCAGCTGTAACAGGGCGTTATGTGAAATCTGGTTTGCGGGCGACACGGGATACTGCTCTTTTCACTCATCTTTTGAACACCTTAACACACTACAGCGTTCACCCAAGAGTCTTAAAGATATAAAAGAGTCAAAAAGACACAAAAATAAAAGAGTCCTTTTGACTCTTTTATTCTCTCCTCGTTCCTAACAAAAAACATAACTCATTGAATTTTAATAATATTTAAATAATGGCACATCTACTGCAATACTTGAGTCAAACACTCTGATAAAGCCTACAGATGAAAAATACCAGGGCTGATATCAGAACCTGAAAGCGTGAGGAGAAAAGTCATGTACAGCCATTTTTGTTTTGACTACTTACTGTCTGATCAGCAGCTGTCTAACCCGGTTAAGCGTATTAGCAATCGCTATCAGGCGCTTTACCTGGCAGGCAACCTGTTAATGGTGCTATCAGTCGCGGCCATGCTGATCAGTACTCTTGTGGCCTATCTGATCCCTGAATATTTCGGTTTAGGCACTCAGGTTTCAGCTCATATCGCCATGATGTTGTGTGCCACTGGTTTAAAGGTGGGCTATGTGATGCACCTGCTTGGAGAGAATGGCCAGGCAGGCCAACCCTATAGCGCAGCATCAGGGGTCTAAGGCACAGCGTCAGAGACTTAAAACCAGCCTATCAAGTTTGAAGAGATTTATTTAACTGCAACCACTCAACTCACTAACAAACCCTATAAAAAAATAGATAAAGGATAGAAACAGAAGATGTTAACTCCGGATCAAATTGCTATTGTAAAAAGCACTGTACCTCTACTGGAAAGCGCGGGCCCAGCGATTACTCAACACTTTTATCAGCGTATGTTCAGCCATAATCCTGAGCTGAAAGATATTTTTAACCTCAGCCATCAGCATTCCGGGGGACAACCTGTTGCTTTATTTAATGCAGTAGCCGCCTATGCCAAGTATATCGATAACTTGCCTGTGCTGACCGCAGCAGTGGAACGTATTGCTCATAAACACACCAGTTTTAATATTCAGCCTGAGCAATACAATATTGTCGGCCACCATCTGATCCAAACCTTAAAGGAACTAGCCCCAGACGCCTTTACTGCTGAGGTAGAAAATGCCTGGGTAGCGGCTTATCAGCAGCTGGCAAATATCTTTATTGGTCGGGAAGCAGAGATCTATCAAGCCAATGCCAGTGCAGCCGGTGGCTGGCAAGGGGCGCGTAAGTTTAAAGTACAGGAAAAACGTCAGGAATCAGAACTGGTCACCAGCTTTGTTTTTGTGCCTGTCGATGGCCAGCCCGTGGTTGATTTTCAATCCGGTCAATATCTGGGTATTCGTGTACAGCCAGAAAGCTCAGACTACCAGGAGATCCGTCAGTACTCACTGTCCGATAGAGCCAATGGCAACAGCTATCGTATTTCAGTGAAACGGGAAGCAGCACAAGATACAAACGGTAAACCGGGGATCGTATCCAACTATCTGCATGATCACATCGAGGTCAATGATGAGCTGGAGTTATTTGCCCCTGCTGGCGATTTTTTCTTTACTGATCATCAGCGCCCTGTGGTAGCTATATCAGCTGGAGTCGGCCTGACGCCAATGATCTCGATCGTAGAAACTCTGGCAGCAAAACAGTATCAACAGCCGGTATTGTTCCTACACGCCTGTGAAAACTCTGCCCAACATTCATTTGCTCGTCGTATTCACGAACTAAGCGAGTGTCTGCCGTTAAATAGCCATATCTGGTATCGCCAGGATAATGCTGCAGAGAATCAGGAAGGATTAAGTCAGAACATCCATCATGGCCTGATGCAGCTAGAAAACGTTAAACAGCAGCTGCCACTGGCAGACGGCGATTTTTATCTATGCGGTCCAGTCGGATTTATGCAGTTCGCTAAACAACAACTACTGGAGCTAGGGGTCGATCAAGGGCGTATCCATTACGAAGTATTTGGCCCCCATCAGGACTTCTAATCTCTTATACGAGATTAACACTCAAAAAATCTCTCTGTAACAAAGCACGATATTCTCCGACCATAGGTCGGAGAATGCCGAAATACTTTTCGTAATTGTGTACTCTCTTTTTTTGAGATCTTGATATCAAAGATCAAAAGATCTTTGATTTACCGTATAAGCGCTCACACAAAAGCTTCTCTTTAGCAAATCGCTTCATTCTTCAACCATTGGCCAAAAAATATCGAAGTACTTTTGTATAAGTGTGTATAATTATTAGAAAGTTTCTATACAATACGAACTTATCCTAGATTCCACTATGGAATTTGGGTATAAAACTCTCCCCCACAAAACTAGATAGTGTCGTTCCAAGCGAACGAACTATTTGTCTCTATGTTTTAGTGTAAAAGCTCTCGAAATATATTGATGTGTGCCAGTAAAAATCATGTTGCCTGGATATTTATTTTCCAGTGAACAACTTAACCATAGATCATGCCGGCCAACATTTATTCTATTCCGTGTTTTCGAGCGCTGGGGTATTGAGGTTATGCAAAAAGGTATGCAAACAAGGACTGTCGGTATTAGAAAGAGCTATTTATTTCTCTTTCTGAGTACTATCTCCGCTTTATTTCTGGCTATTATCTGGTGGCATCAATATAAACAGGATCAGCAGCAAGCTCATTATATCGCGGTAGCAGGCCCTATGACGGGAGCCCACGGAGATAAAGGCGCCGCTATGGTAGCTGGTGCTCAGTTAATGTTGGACGCATACAATAATCAGCGCTCAACTCATCAAGCGGCTATTAAACTGAAGATCTTTGATGATAAAAATCAGATTAATCAAGCCATTAAAACAGCTAACGAAATCATTAAAGATACGTCTATTCTAGCCGTTATTGGCCACCGTTATAGTTCAACCTCAGAGGTTGCGGCTCCTATTTACCAACAACATGGTTTACCCATTATATCCGGTACTGCTTCAGCAGATCGCTTAACTTCTGATATTCCTTATTTTTTCCGTACAACCTTTAATAATGGCTATCAAGCCAAGTTTATTGCCGAGTATCTGACAACAGTACTGGAGCAAGAAAAGGTCAGTATTGTCTACGGAAACGATAATTACGGTCAGTCTTTTGCACAAAACTTTACCCAAGCCGTCGATAAACAGGGAATGAACCTGATCCAGCAGTGGCGGGTAGAACCTAAACACGGCAGTATCAAACATGAGTTACCGGCTATTATCGAGGAGATGCGTACAGGACCTGATCCTGGAATGATTTTTGTCGCCACTCGCGACAGCGTTGCGCGGGACCTTATTGTAAAAATGCGTGATGAAGGTATCCAGTTTCCAATAATTGGCGGTACTGCGATCGGTAAGCAATCCTTTCCCAGTTTGTTTAACCACTTACCTCAAGAAAAGAAAACACCCGGCTATTATACCGACGGCATCTATGCCACCTCGGGATTGATTTTTGATGCCTCCGGAGAAAGAGCACAACAGTTTCGCGATGATTTTTATCAGCGTTTTGGCTATGAGCCCGATTCGGCTGCTGCAGCCTACTATGATGCAACTTACCTGTTAACTCAGGCGATCAGCCAACATACCAGCACAAAAGTCGATTCAACAGAGGCAACCACTGACAATACCCGAGAAGCGATTGTTCACTATCTGCAGAGCATTAATAGCCTGCAAAATGCTGCTATCGGTATCGCAGCCCCTTTCTATTTTGATGACCAGGGTAATGCCGTCAAACCCGTTGCCATTGGCCAATATTTTAATAACCACCTGATATCAGCCCCTATACAACTGCAATTTCGTCACCAGGATAAATTCTCCCTAAAACCCGATAACGATGAGGAAAATATCAATATCGGTAAAGATGAAGCCCCGCAGCTTGATCATCATGCCTTAACAAAAACTCATATCGTCTATACGGGACTGATGGTGGATAAGATTTCTGATCTGGACTTGAAAACCTTCAGCCATGAGATAGAGTTCTTGTTGTGGTTCCGCTCCAGCACCCAGATAGATCCAGCCAATATTGAGTTTCTCAATGCAATCGAACCGATCATATTGGAAAACCCTGTTGATCAGGTCTCAGAGGATCAGGAAATCTATCAGGCCTACAAAGTGAAGGGGCGCTTTAAGGGCGATAGCCTCAATTCAGATATTATCGGTTCAAGCCGTAGCTATGGCGAACACCTGCTAGGTTTGCACTTCCGCCACAAAACCCTGGATCACAAAGAACTCATCTATGTCACAGACTCTATCACTATGCCACGGGACTACGATCAAAGAGTCACACCTTATATTCAGGGCCAACAGGTACTGCACACGGATAGAGACTGGCGCATTGATCATACCAGCCTGTTTCAGGATATCGTTTCCGCTAATACCAGTGGCCAACCCTGGCTCCAGCAGAATCAGATGGAAGGCCTGCAACACTCCCGTTTTAATCTGGTTATTCGCATCAAAGAGGCCAAACTACAGCTGCGTAATCTAGTACCGGAAAAGCTTGCTTTTGAGCTCTTTCTAGGCAGTATTACGCTGTTTCTTCTGCTACATGCCCTTCGCAGCAGCCCCTGTGGCCGCCGTTATCCAAAATCACTGTGGCTGACGGAGGTGCTCAGCATCTATCTTGCTCTGATCTGCCTGGAAGCGATCACTGTCGATAAGTTCAACCACACGTTGGATAAATACCAGATGGAGATGATCATTAAATGCTTTGATAGTTTGTGGTGGATTTTTGGTGCTATTCTGATGACCGCGGGTATTCGCCAAATTGTCTGGATGCCTCTGGAAGTACGTACGGGACAAAAACCACCTAAGATTATCCAGGCAATCCAGTTCCTGCTGGCCTGTACCTTTGCAGGTTTTGGCATTGTTGCTTTTGTCTTAGGCCATGAACTGACCAGTTTACTGGCCACGTCGGGTATTTTAGCCATGATCATCGGCTTAGCCGTACAGATGAATCTATCTAACTTTTTCTCAGGCATTGCCATCAATGTGGAACGGCCATTCGGTGTCGGTGACTTTATCAAAATTGGGACTCTTGGCACTGGACGAGTCACAGATATCACCTGGCGTACCACCCGTCTGCAAACGGCCAGCGGTGAGGTCATCAGTATTCCCAATACCTTAAGTGCGGAATCCACCGTGATTAACTATAGCCAGAAGGGAGGTGGCTATCAGGTGACCTTAGTACTGTATCTTGACCCGAACCATAATCCATCCGAGGTCATCTCACTGTTGAAACAGGCTGTCCGTCCCGTACAGGAAACCCACCCCAGATTAATGAATGAAGAAGATATTGCGATCAGTTTTCAAGGCATTACCCGTCAGGGAGCCGAGTACAAAGTATTTGTTAAAACCGTAAGTTTCATGCCGGGTGATCCCGGAGTTGAAGCCATTAGTAAAAAAATCTGGCAAACCCTGGATCAAGCAGGCATTCAACAGTTGACTGATCACACCTGGTTTGGCCCAAATCGTCCTTCATCAATGGGCCATAGACCAACTATAGCGGCGACAACCGATACGCAAGAAGAGGCTCTGACGGGTTAGATCTATAAAACCCTACAGGCTAGATTTATGCCCCACGGACTAGATCTATGTCCCCACTGGCTAGGCTTATAACAAAACCACACATATTTGTTATGTTGGTAATCAGGAGTCTTCAAACCGCTCTAGCCAGTTTGATGCATATACTATAAATTAGAGAACAAACTCTAAAAATAAAAATATCATGACAGAGCTTAACGCGACAGCTGCACTCAAAGAGTCCGCCTTTAAAACACTGGCGGATTCCTTTGCCACCTTTTATAGCAATACCATTGCTATTGATCAAAAACATCGCATTACCTGGATCAGTCAAGGTTATCAAAACTTTTTAGGTCTGGAACACAGCCCTATTGGAGAGCCTATTACCCGCTATATCCATAACAGCTTTCTCCCCAGAGTAGCCGATAGTGGAGAACCTGTACTATTGGAGCTGCTACGGGTGAAACAACAGTGGATTCTCGTCAGCGTAATTCCACTTCAATCAGACCGGGGGGAGGTAATCGGAGCGTTTGGTTTTGTTGCGCTGGAAAGCCCTCAGGGCACTCATTCTCTGGTCAGCCGCTTTAACCTGCTACAACGCCAGCTGGATAATGTCACTCAGGAACTCAATCAAGCTCGGCAGAATAAGTACCGCCTCTCTCAAATTACGGGGCGCAGTGAGCAACTACAAAGTGTTAAACATCAGATCCGCAAAGCCGCCCGTTTTGATATCTCAGTGCTGCTGACAGGAGAAACAGGCACCGGCAAAGAACTGTTTGCCCATGCCCTGCATGAGCTGTCAACTCGCTCTCATCAATCTTTTGTCTCCCTCAATGTGGCCGCTATTCCAGACAATTTGATAGAAGCAGAGTTTTTTGGTGTTGCACCTGGAGCCTACACAGGCGCATCGAGTAAAGGACGCAAGGGCAAACTGGAACTGGCTGATGGCGGTACGCTATTTCTGGATGAGATTGGTGATATGCCCCTGGAACTACAAAGTAAGCTACTCAGGGCCCTACAAGAGAAAGAGTTTGAGCCGCTAGGCTCCAATAAAGTCAAAAAAGTGGATATCCGCATTGTCGCAGCCACCAGTCGTAATCTGCCACGGATGGTAGAAAACGGCGAGTTTCGAGCGGATCTTTACTATCGACTCAATGCGATGCCCATTCATCTACCAGCTCTACGGGAACGCCATAAAGATATTGATCTGATTGCAGAGCGCTTACTTGATGAACTATGTATTCGTCTGCATCTGCCGGCCAAAACACTCACAGCAGAGGCTATTCACTTACTGGGTCAGCACCACTGGCCCGGTAACGTGCGGGAGCTGCAAAACCTGCTGGAGCGGGCGGTGATTATGGCAGAAGAGCACAATGAGATTGACGCTCAACTGATCCAAACACTATTACAACCCAACTGTTTTAACTCTGTTACCACTTATCCCAATCTGTCCTCCATTGACCAAACAAACAAGCCAACGGGTTCTAATCAAAACATAACGTCTGAGATTCATGCCACGATACCAACCCGCTCTCCTACAGGTTTTAACCAGACTCTCCCACAACCTTCCCTGATTCAACCTCCAGCACCTTTGCAACAACAAATGGCAGACGCAGAACGCAAAGCGATTAAAGATGCGCTGACATACACTCAGGGGCATAAAGTGCAAACCGCTAAGTTGTTAGGTATCTCCCGCGCCAGTCTGTATGAAAAGATGCGCAAATTGGGAATTCAATACACAGAGGCCTCCTGACTGCTCCCTCCTCTTATGGCGGTAGCTTTAACGCCTAAAACAATGTCGGGATTCTTAAACCACTACAGCTCAAGAACCTACAAACATAAAAAAGCCCCGATCAGTACGAGCAAACTGATCGGGGCAGCCGAGAATAGAACTGTTTTTTAGGGAAGCAGAGCGTAATTCGGCCAGTTAAGAGAAAGCATCAAATCAACAAAGCCCTTAGCCTGGCTAATAATTAAGGGCTTTCAGCCTGATAAAGACCCCTTAGCGCCATTGCTAATTAATAGCGAAGAGCCTTTAGCCCGACAAGAGCCATCAGCTTAATGAGGAATCGCCAGCGTATTATCCTGCCAGCTGATACCATCATTGCCCGGTGCAACTAAAACCTCACCAAACATGCCACCAGTAATCTGCTCTTCACCGCTTTCCTGCATAGAGGTCGTACGAATCACCTGGCTCGGGGCCAAGGCTGAACCATCGCTCAGATGGGCAAACATCTGATTCAGCGCCTGCTCAAAGTAAGGGTGAATATAGGCATAGCGGTGTTGCATATTCGATGGTGTGGCATAGAAGCCCAGATTAGGTGCTAGCAGATAAGCAAACATTTCCAAGTGGTGGCCGTTTTCAATCTCCCAATACACGACATCATCACGGGCATCCACCTGACGGTTACGGGCGTAATACGCGCGGCCGCCATGGTTTGGTGCCACGACCTGATCCGCCCGACCATGCATAATAATCGCCGGTTTGCCCTGCAAGTTACCGCTCATAATCGCTTCTTGAATACCCGCCTGAACCCGATCAAAATCACCGTTGTCTTTGTAGGTATCCAAAATCCCCAGCTCAGCTAACTTCGCCTGGCCGTAGTGAGACATAGCAAAGAAGCACAAATCGGCATCCAAGTTTTTATCCACTGTGGAGTTAAAAGCGGTTGCCGCATAAGGATCATCCGCCTTCATATTCACTGGCTGAATCCAACGACTACCACCTGCGACCATATTCTGCCCCAGGAATCTCAGCGCCTTATCTTCATCACTCAGCACTTCAAACTGCTTGCTGCCACCGTTATAGCTGGCGAAACTGATACCACACAGCTGATCAGAGATGCTGTAGCGCCCATAGGAGTTACCGTAGGTATTGGTGATTTCAGAGAACAGATTGCTAAACGCCGGAATCCCCAGATTCTGCTCTGGCAGGAAACCCGCTGTAGTGTTCATCAGATTCTGTGCTTCCTGTGCCAATACTTGCAGATCATCAGAGTCAGACGTTAACAACCCTAGCTGCTGCAAACGAGTACAACGTTCAGGAGATTTGGCCGAATTAACCAAATCGGCACTGTCGTTTGCGGACAGATTATTGGCACAGGGTTGATACACCGCGCCAAAGGCATGCATATCGTATAAGCTCCAGCCTACCGACTCCGCCCCCCAGCTGCGCTCACCCTGAGTAATCGTAAAGTCATGCTGGTTCATTGCCGTACTCGGCTCCACCGCAACCACACCATCAATCAGGCCTTGGCTATCCTGCTCTGCAGCCATTAAGACAGAACGGCCACCGTTAGACCAGCTGGCCGCGATCACTGTGGTATTGTCAGGGTTAAAGACCAGGTCAGGATAAGCCTGATGTAAAGCGTAGAAAGCAAATTCAATAGACTGCAGGGTATTCAGGCCCCAGTCCTTGCCTGGGTTTTGCTGGGAGTGAGCGTGTTTGGTTGTGGCAGTACGTGCATCAGTAGAGTCCGCAAAACCTTCAGCAAACTCTGCGGTAAACGCAGAGGTCGTGCCTGCACTGGCGGCATCTACCACCTTACCATCCAGATCAATCACCTGCTGACTGCCAATAAAGTGCACACCATCACCGGTACCTTTATCGGTATAGGCCACAGCACAACCCCGCTTTAATGCGGCATCCCCTGCCGTACCTGCCGCACCGTAAACGCCACGGGAACCCGACGATGGTCCGGCAATAATACAAGGTTTATCTGTAGAGAAACTGCTTGGCACCTGCACCACCAGTTTGACATTTGTTTTGCCAGAGCCGTCATCAACAATAGCCTGATATTCTGTACCAGACACCTGGCCGGTAAATGCCTCTACGGTATGGGAACTAATGCCGTCGGTCACCAAAGGCCCCCAGTGGATGCCCCAACCTCCAGGGGTGACAGGGTCCATCATACTTTTATAGTTATTGCCCAGCTGATAGCGACGGATCTGTTCCGGGCTGGCATCCACAGCCACTGCTTCCGGCGTTACAGCACCGGTATCACTATCCAGCGCGGCCCCCGTCAGCAAGTCATCACTGCTGCCATCCACCGAAGTGACATCAACCGTCCCGGAAAGATAGCTTGGCAAAGCACTGTAATCCGTCGTGTCTTTTGTGCTATCGGATGAACCTAAACAACCTGCAAGCACCAGCGAACTGGCAGCCGTTAAAAGAAGAGTCTTTTGCATATCAACCTCGTATTGTTGTTTTTCTAAGCTGTTCAAATGGATCAAAGGTCAAACCAATCCAAGTTACCTTAAGTAATCCAAGATATATGCCAAATGCTTAACCCACTGATAGTTAACAAATTATGATTATCGGCATTGTTTGATGTCCAGAAAACCAGACACAAGACCGTCTGAAAAACCAAACATAATCCTGAATTTAAGACAGCAGGATAAAAATCTCTGAAGCAGAGATCAGAAGAACTGCCATAAAGAACATTCATGAAGAGCAGCGATGAAGAACAACGCCGAACAAAAGTGAACTTATGAAATTTTTGCATTAAAATTCAGATAAATGAGATTTGTAAGAGCATATTCTTTGGCCCAACGATATGAATAAAAAAAGAAATGAAGCAGTAAATAGTGAGAATCTGCGCATTGGTCGCCAGATTCGGGATATTCGTAAGGCGAAAGGTGTGACTCTGACCGAGATGGCTGAGCGTATTCAGCGTTCCGTGGGTTATGTCAGTCAGGTTGAGCGCGGGGTCTCCTCTCTACCGATTCCAATACTGCAATCGATCTGTGATGTCTTGGGCGTGCAGATCAGCTGGTTTTTCCACTCAGATCGGGAAGCACCTGAAGAAGAGTTAAACCATATTGTGCGTAAATCGGCTCGACGCAGTTTAAGTTTCTCTGATGGCGGCGTACGTGAAGAGCTGTTATCCACCCGCTTATCCGGCCAACTACAGATGCTACTGACCACCTTTGCTCCTGGGGCCAGTGGCAGCGAGGCTCGCCAGCTAAAAGGTGAAGAAGGTGGTTTGGTGCAATCAGGAATGATAGAGCTCTGTATCAACGACCAGTGCTTTATTCTGCAAGAAGGCGATAGTTTTACACTGGAACCGGATGATCAATACCGAGTACGTAACCCTTCGGACGAGGAAAAAGCGATCGTGATCTGGAATATCACTGGCGGTTATTAATCCTCTGCTATTAATCATCATAACGTGATTCAGAGTGAGGCTTGTGTAGATACCATCTCTCCAAATCGCCTTCAACAGCCTTTTTATG
>CAYFGP010000099.1:0-25516 GCA_964342385.1 uncultured Oleiphilus sp.
TATCGAAACACTTTTGTGTAAGTGTGTATAAAAGGTAAGAAAAGATGCCCAACTCAAAGATAAAAAAGATTCTATACGCCTCAGATCTTGGTAAAAACGCCAAAGTTGCCTTTGACACCGCACTGGATCTAGCCGCTAATTTAAATGCCGATATGGCGTTTTTGCATGTGGTGAATAGTTTCAATAATGAACAAGATGAAGCTATCGAGAGCTATATCTCGATGGCCCTGTTTGAACAGATCAAAAAATCCAATATCGCCATCGCCTCCGATAAGATTAACCAACGCCTAACGCAAGCTAAAGCAGATACACCCGATCTATTTAACGATGTGGATATTGATGTCTTTGTCAGAAAGGGCCGTACCCACAAACAGATTCTAAAACTGGCTAAAGAGCTGGAAGTCGACCTGATTATCCTGGGTAGCCGCACACATTCCTCATTGGATGAGTTATTGCTGGGCTCAACCGCCACCAAGGTTAGTCAGAAAAGCAGTATTCCGGTGATGATCGTGCCGCTGTAACTCCGCTTGCTTTTTCCGATCGAAAGGCCCCAGACGGGGCCAAAAGCCCGAGTCCAACGGCTTTGAACATCTCTTACTCTCCAGGGCAAAACTCCCTCTCTGCTGATTGACTCCACCTAATGTCACTAAACAAGATGTCACCGCAACATAAAGACTTCAGCCCTTAGCCTTATCCTTAGCTTAGCCTGTAGAGTAGCGAGATTGCTTGGTTTTCACAGATACAACCACCAAAATGTAACAAGTTGTCTTTTTTGGATTAATTAACTTGTTAACTATTTTTTTCTAAGGTAACTTTTCTTCTATCAATTCCCATGACTGACAATAGGTCTGAAGGAGGCTTCTATGCTGGCTCACCAACCTTCCGCTACTGCAAACCCACTGCGCTTTCAACACGAGTGTCTAAATCTGTTGAGCAATATGATGGACGTGAGCTCAGCCGTGGCCTATATGGTGGATGAACACGCCAAACCCATCTGCTACGAAACCTACAGGATGCAACCAGCCATGCATCGGGACTATCTGGAGTCTTACCAAAAGCTTGATCCTCTTTATCCCGGTCATTTTCAGGGTGAACAGGAAGCCAATATCGTTCGCGTTACCGACTTAGTGCCGTTTCATCAACGGGGCGATCACGCCTACTGCAAAGACTTTCTGGAAGCTTGGCAGGTAAAGGACAATATTGAACTCTTCTTCCGGGTGGACGGTAAGCTGAGAGCCGGTGCTTCGATACTGATCAATAACCCTGAACAGCAGTTTTTGTCTGCAGAGATGAAAAAGCTGGAAAGCCTGCACCGTTTTATTGAGTTCTCTCTGGAACAGAGCCTACAGGCTCCGCGTCAGCTGCAGTTTGATCAGTTCTGTGACCAGCATCAGCTCACTACCAAAGAGCGGATGGTGGCAGAGTTGGTGGTTCAGGGCCTACCGAATAAGAAGATTGCTCAGCTGCTTTGCTGTGGTTTAGCAACAGTCAAAACCCACCTGCAGCACATCTTTGCCAAGCTATCGGTCAACAGCAAAGCAGAAGTGGTTTCTATGCTCTATATGATGCACCACTAAGTATTGAGCGACTTTCAAACAGGCACAAAAAATCCGGTATCTGAAAACCAAATACCGGATTTTTTCTTTAGATACTGAGGATTCATCAAATTCTGTGCCTAACCCCCTAATCAGGAACGACAAGATTCATCAACCACTACCCTGTCCTCAATATCGCCCTCACAATCCCCTTCATAGCTCAGAAAGTTCTGAAAACTCCCATGCATCTCCACAACCGGCGCGGCTCTATGGGTTTCAGAAGAGGTTAAAGACCAGACCAGATGCAATAGAGTAAACAGATCCTCTTCCTCTGGGTGCTGGCACAGCAACTCATCCACACCATCCTGATGCCGATACGCAACCACGTGTAAACGCTTACCATACAGAACATGCTGCTCACCCACCGCCAGAGTTAACTTATCTGCCAGTCGCTCGGCCCTCTCATCACTGGCCTGATGCCAGCCTTCTGGATACGTCATACATTCCCTCGCTCACTACCTCTCCCCTCACTCCCCAAAAACAGAAAAACCAAACAGCCAAGCAAGCTCAGCCGCCTTTATCCAAACAAGGTCCGAATCAGGGCAGAATCGAGCCAGGATCAGTAGTTTTCAAATAGCCCGATAACGACAAATCACCTAAAGTGCCACATTCCTCCACGAACATGGCACAGGTAACGTCCCTACCGGCAAAGCATTTAAATCACTCAACACCCTGCCTTCTAGAAACAGGGTTACTGTTGTACGCCAGATTTCAGACCTTTATTGATCATCTCCTGAATCTGGGCCATCTCATCCAACAAATCAGCAGCGTAATAACCCACGCCATTCGCCGCCGCTTGGTGATGAAAAGAAGTCTCGCCGAAAGCGATATTCTCCAACGCCACCAACATAAAAGCGCAGCGATGGTACAAACTCTCAAACGACTGACTTAACAGATCCAAATCCAACTGATCCTTAGCGTCTTGCTTCTCGCTATCCTTAATATCAGCGATCTTGGTCATAGCACCGCCCTCCTGATAGCAACGTCCATCAAATAGACGAATCGCCGCCCAGATAAACGCCCACTGGGCTTAAAGAGGGACAAAAAGGAGATGCAAACAGACGCAACGACACCTCGGGACAAAACACCCGAATGGAGTCGAAACCGCTGAAAAGTAGGATTTGAGCCAGCAGCACAAGAGGAATTGAAGACGCGAATAAGCCTAGCACTGCAAATGCGATTACAGGCCGTAAGATCATGAAAATAAAGAAGAAATTTTTCTTTAGCCGAGCGAAGCCCTAGCGTAATATTGACGTTAGCCATTTATTGATACCGTAATTATCGATGATGGTTAGCTGCCTCTGGGTGGGTCGAAACACTCAGGGGTAGCGCTTATAAAGATTTAAATGCTTGCGATAGGCGGATTCCTTCTGTTGATTAGATTAGCAAGTAATCAAACACCAGTTAGCGATTTAATGCAATCGCTGGCTGGTGTTTTTGTTTGGGTGAAAGGTGGATGGGGCTGATTGTTTAACGCCTTGTTCACCGAAACATTCGGGATGCTGCGAGCATTTTTCCGCGCGCAGCGTCTGTAGAATACTTCCCTTTATACTAATAAAACCCAAAGCCATTCTCCTCATCTCGCTTTGATTCTTCAACAATTTGTCGATCTATATATGCAATATGATCTTTAACCCAGCGCCTTACATTGGAATTCTCATGTTCAATCAAGGGTATTAGTGCCGCTTTATCGGATTCTAGGTAGGGCACGAGAGACCCTGACCAGCCGCGGGTTCCCATATTGGCGCTCAGTTCACTCGCTACTCGTTGGTCACTTCCAAAGTTCTCAACCAAGGCAATAAACAATGCCGATGGTTGTTGCTTCTCATCAACTGTCTCAATGACATTCAAACAACGAGCAACAAAAATAGGACCAATATCGGGCTGCTTTAAGCACCATTCAATAACGCTTTTAACTGGTATGACAGAGAGTACACTTGGCAAATTTCCCACCAAACCAGTTTCCCGATCTAATAACTGCTGTAACCAATATCTATCCATTCCTTTTGCGCGAACGATAGCATCACCAAATATTGGCCAGATTGCACCACCATAATCACTCATTAGGCTTAACATTAAAGGTTTGGTATAAGACCAGATGTCTCCATGATTAAGGCCGTCTTTACTCGCCGCAATTAACTGATTGGTTAGCGCAACTGCAAACTCTTCATCTCGCTCTTTTAGTAGCTTTTCAGCCATGTCATGCCAATGATGTGCATCTGTAGCGCTCCCCTCTTGTCCTTTATGTAAAGGTACGGCTGTGACCAAAAGCTTAAGTTGATCTCTTAACTCATTGATACTGCCTTTATTGCTGAAACAATACATATAGATCACATTTAGTGCAGACCAGCTTGCTTGATCTCCTAACGCAGCCAATTGCAAGCAAAAATCAGCCATCACTCCCGGTTGGATGCCATCAGTCACACTGCCATAACTCAACACGTTTGCATCGTTTGGCGATAGCACACCACTCTGAATAAGCTCCAGCAAAGTATCTAAATGTGCCTTTTGAATATCGCCTGTCCGTATAAAATCAGGGTAATGGCGGATCAATCTCTCATCCGTAAGCAACCGATCAATATTCTCTTGCCAGAATTCAGACGAATGCTCAAATAAGCCTCGGTATAAACCCTGAATTAGCCTCGAATCAGGCTGCTCAATATCTGCTAAGCACTCTAAAGAAGAATCAAGGATTGGCTTAATATCGACTAAGTCATGTGCTAGCTGGTAACCAAAAGCATAGGATTGCTTTTGCTCACCTTCTAATAATAAACGAAGGTGAGGAAGCAGCTCTTCAATATTGCAGGATAGCTCGGTTGCAAGAAGTTTCGCATTTCCTGCCGCTACATCAACATAGTGTCCATCCTCACCTTTGTGATGCTCCCAGGGAGGATTGGTTACTAAAATTTTTAACTTCTCAGGTAAATCTGCTGCCTCGGGACTTAGTAGCTCTAACCAGCTATTCAGTGCATCCGATGCCTCTTGCTTCATACCCTTTGAATCATACTCAAAAGTATTTTTAATACTGTCTAAAGCTGTTGGCCAATAACGGCCATTTACTGAAACCACCTTTCTAATCGCAGCATCCAACATCTCAATGCGATCATTTGCAACAAAACCCCGAATTGAATGGCCTATATCTGACAGAACTTTTTCTTTTTGAGCATCACCCCGTTCAAAAAGAACCAGCATTAAATCAAAAGCTTGTTGCCAGAAATCAAAAATATCCTGCCATAGCTCTGGTCGCCACTCTTCAAGGGGGGCTTTAGTCCCCTGATACTCAGCACCAACTGTTCGTGTGCCTCCATAAGTACTGATTGCTTGCTCTAAAGCCTCAAGAACAACCATGTCTATATTGACTTGATCGACTGCAATAGCCCGTTTTAAGATATCAAAGCGAATTTTAGGCTTCGCTTGCGTTCCAGATAGATTCACCCGAAATAGCTGAGCAAACATACCAGTTGCATTGTTGCTCCAGCTTTCATTTTCAGCTGATGCCAGCAGCAACATGCACCATGCTGATTTTTCAAATTCATCTGCATGAAAACATAACTTTTCTAGGCCCCATACTAGGTTTCTTCGGGTATCACCATTTATAGCCTGAAGCTGATCATGACTGTACTCAGACAGTACCCTGTATAAAGCATCGCTCGTTGACTCGGGGTTCACCTCAACAAATGCGCGGAAGAGTTTCGAACCCCTTTCTGTAAGCAGCTCCTCCGCTCGGACAAAAGGGCTTCGCCCCCCAAATAGTCGATCTGAAAATCGTTGAACACTCGGCTGATCATCAAGATATGAGGCCTGAGTACAAAAACTCTGCATTAAGGAATCGGGAAGAGTATCAATCAGCTGTTTCTGGCGATCATATGACGCTTCCTCCCACCATTCTGACGCAAGTGTCAGTGCCAGCGGCTTAGGTACAAGCCTTGCGTACCGCCCCGCGCGATTTATGATTTGTCGACTGGTATATATTTTTAGTACCCTGTCAAATATTTTCAGGTCAGCCCCAGCAACATCTTCTGCAATATATTTAGCCTCTTCGCCGGCTGTGCCCTCCGCTGTACCAAAGACATCGAACAAGGAACAAGCAGATAACATTTCCTTCTCAGCACCTGTTATACCACCGTCACCATCGATCAACTTTCTTACGACAGAGCTACTTTCTATCGAGCCAAGCAATCGGCCCTCTTTCTGATACTGCTCTGCGATTAGAGTAGCCATTAGAGGATAACCTTGGGCAAACCGAGCTACACGATCAACGTCACTCGAATCCATTCCAACTAATATTGGGGACAGAACCTGATTTATGGTCTTATCTGACAATGGGGAAAGTTGAATATGAATAGATTCATCAACCTGCTCACCTGAATAACCAACTGTAACAAGTTTTAGGAAGCACTCTGTTTTATTGACCTCCTTCGCCAGATAGTTGTGCAAATCAATATCACAATTTTCAATTACTACAAGGCCATTAACACGATCTTCAACCATTGCTCGAATACTTTCTTTAATGGTGGTGTCGTAACCAGGAGCATTAAAAATAAGAACACTGGATTCATCGATAGAAGAAGATGCGTCAATAGCTTCCAATACCAAGCGTGTTTTGCCTAACCCAGATGCTCCTGTTAGCCTAATCACCGCCCGATCCAACTCCATAGCAGCGACAAACGACTCAAAATCATTTGTTCTCTTTTCATCAGTCGCATAATGGTAACTATGATTTCGTTCTACACTTTTCCAGTCTTCAAGGTCTCGTGAAGCAGTATTTTTATATCTATTTACAGTATTTTCTTCCAAAATAAAGTTTTTAAAAACAATATATGAGGATGATTCTATGCTTTCTGGTTTAACAATTGTGCTGTGATCAACATCGTTAATTGTTTCAACCTGATGATGCCTGAAGATACTCTTTGAGCTAGATGAAGATACAATATCGTCATTGGCAGCGACAATACTCATTATTTCCAGAGCATTGTCCAACTCACTATCTACCCACTGATCATTTAAGTCATCGAGTTCACTGGAATCACGGCATAGGCTTTTAAGATGCCTATTTTTAAATGAAATATATTTTCCGACATTTGCGAACCCCGATCCATCATGTGGAACGTCAAAGAAGCATACTTTTCTTATTTTATGGTTTATTTTTTTATCCTTCATACGAAGGAGAAGTTTTTTAACTACTAAGCCACCCAGACTATGGCCAGCAAGAATAATTTCATCATTATCCAAGTCACACCGAGCTTTAATGTCGGTAAGTAGGCCATTTGCTATATTCAGAATACTAGGGGCACGCTGATAAAACTGTTTAATTATATGGGGCGACTGATAACCATATGAAACAATGCTGTAATCAAGGTCTGTATCCTTCTCCAGGAACTCTGGAAATTTTCCCCATGTTCCGTCGGCGGAGCCACCCAACCCATGGACGAGTATTATTTTTTTCCCCATTTTTTACTCTAATCTAAAAATGAATTAGGGCATCCATTATTTAGAAAAACATTCAACCCAGCAATACCGACACTAAATGTCGGAATACAAAAACTGGATAACCAACGGTTACTCTATTTCAAAGGAGGAAAATGACACCGAAGAATTATTTGCGCACTTCAGTAAAAATGAAAACTGTAGGTTAATAATGGAATGCGTAGCCTGCCTCTTGAAGTGCCTTATATAAACAAAGCTTTAAACTGATTCCCTGAAGAGATCCAAGCCAGGTATTTTGATCGATGTTGAGCCTTTGAAGTATTGGCGGTAGGTGCATTGGAATATGTCCTCACTTGTCTTCCCGACAGCATCACCCTGTCCAATCAGCTCCAGGTAATCCGCATAATCGAATGTGATTGAATGGGCACTGTCTTTCTATTTGACGGAGAAGCACGATTTTGTGACAGCCCTTTTCTTTCTTGGAAAGCAGTGCCTATTTCACTTCGAACACCTGCTCCAGTGTTTCAACCTGCAGCAATTGCACACCCCATTGCTCCAACTGAGGCATATCCGCTTCGGCTAGGTTATCAATGACCCAACCAGGCAACTCACCAAAACGAAAGCGAAGCATTTTTTTCAGCATCTGAGCTTCACCTTCAAGCAAGCCTTCTTGTCTGCCTTCACTCTTCGCGTCATTTAGCAGAGAAATTTCATCGCGCACCGCTCTTTCGCGTACAAAAGCCAAGCGACGAGCTTCTTCATCAGCACTGAGTTCCTTAACCTTTGCCAAGGCTTCTTTGACGGGCTCATAAGCGATATTGGCCATGGTCAACTCCTCCTGCCAATGTTCAAAAAAGGTAATCCAAGCATGTAAGGCTTCGGATACTAGCCCCAGTTTATCGGCTTTTCGCAGCTCAATCAGGTTTAATTGCAACTCTTTGCCTAATCTTACAGTAGGTCGATGGCGATCACGCATTTCAAAACACCATACAGCCTGATTCTGCTGATCTGGTGTCTGAGACAGATCAGAAAGGATTTGTTAACTGTCCTTTTTCTTTCTTGGAAAGCTGTAGCTATTTCGCTTCGAACACCTGCTCCAGTGTTTCAACCTGCAGCAATTGCTCACCCCATTGCTCTAACTGATTAGTATCGGCTTCAGCTAGCTTATCAATAACCCAATCAGGTAACTCGCCAAAACGAAACTTAATCTGTTTTGTGAGCAGACGAGCTTCACCTTCAAGCAACCCTTCTTGCCTGCCTTCTTGCAGCCCCTCTTTCCTGCCTTCACTCTTCGCGTCATTTAGCAGAGAAATCTCATCACGCACCGCTCTCTCACGTACAAAAGCCAAGCGACGAGCTTCTTCATCAGCACTGAGTTCCTTTACCCGTGCCAGAGCTTCTTTGACTGGCTCATAAGCGATATTGGCCATGGTCAACTCCTCTTGCCAATGTTCAAAAAAGGTAATCCAAGCATTTAACTCTTCGGATACTAGCCCCAGTTTATCGGCTTTTCGTAGCTCAATCAGGTTTAATTGCAGCTCTTTGCCTAATCTTACGGCAGGTCGATGGCGATCACGCATTTCGAAACACCATACGGCCTGATTCTGCTGATCTGGTGTCTGAAACAGATCAAAGTCCAATAAGTGAATACCGATCGCCGGTTTTAACTCACTGTAATCCTCACCTTGCTCTAGCTGCTGAGACAGCATCCGCGCCAAATAAAACGCGCTACGTGCACTCCAAGCGTTATAACGCCGGACCTGCATCTCTACATTATAGCGTTTGCCTGTTTCATCCATGGCCTGAACATCCAGGATAATGTATTTACCGGCTAATTCTTCAGGATCAATTTTGGGGTTCAGTACTTCCAACTCTATGATCGCAGGCTCATCCGCTCTGACCGCATTGATCAGAGCGATCAAAAGCCTGGGCGCTTCTGCAAATAAACGTTTGAAAACATAGTCATTTTTTGGATCAAGAAGGGTAGAGCTATTCTCTGTAATCGTCATAGAACCATCCTTGGGTACATACTATTCAGGTATAGGTGGACTACTTAATATAGGTAATGAAAAGATTCTTGCTTGAGATAATTGATCTCCTCCTTATGAAAACAGGGCAAATCACTGCCCTCCATCAATTTTCGTATCAAAGGAAAAGTCTCTGTGCTTTTATTCTGCCCCCGGCCCGTCTGAATTTATCCTGAAAACAATCACTCTTTCTTGTTATCACTCTACAGCCATATGAAAAACCATCATAATTACAAGGAGTTATGCACCTCAATCTCATATCAACCGTTCGGTTGATATTTTCATTTTTCTCCAACGTCATACTGATCATCAACACTGCACTGCCAGTGATTTAAAGAACAAGATATGTTGGAGAGAGCAATGACAACAAGAAAATTCTGGAACCCTATGGTTCACCCAGGTATGCCAGCGAGTCACAACACGGTTATCGTAAAAGGTGACGGTAACTACGTACAAAACCAGGAAGGTAACTGGTTGGTTGATGGCGTGGGCGGCCTGTGGAACGTGAATGTGGGTCACAACCGTAAAGAAGTGAAAGAAGCGATTACGGCACAGCTGGACGAACTGGAATACTTCCAGATTTTTGATGGCATCAGCCACCCACGTGTGGAAGAGCTGTCTTCCCTGCTGATCGATATGCTGAAGCCAGAAGGCATGGCAAAAGTGATGTACAGCTCCGGTGGTTCTGATGCCGTTGAGACTGCGCTGAAGCTGGCCCGTCAGTACTGGAAAGCGGTTGGTGAATCCCAGCGTTACAAGTTTATCTCTCTGAAACAGGGTTACCACGGTGTTCACTTCGGTGGTGCGTCTGTTAACGGTAACACCGTATTCCGTACCAACTATGAGCCTATGCTGCCAGGTTGTATCCATATCGATACCCCTTGGCTGTACCGCAATCCGTGGAACTGTGAAGATCCTGAAGAACTGGGTCGTCTGGCTGCTGCTCAGCTGGAAGCAGAAATTGTATTCCAAGGTCCTGACACTGTAGCGGCCTTTATCGCTGAGCCAATTCAGGGTGCGGGCGGTGTAATCGTGCCACCAGCGAACTACTGGCCTCTGATCCGTGAAGTGTGTGATAAGTACGGCGTGCTGCTGATTGCTGACGAAGTAGTCACCGGTTTCGGTCGTTCCGGCAGCATGTTTGGTGTACGAGGATGGGGCGTTGCGGCAGATATCCAATGTTTCGCTAAAGGCATTAACTCCGGTTATGTTCCTCTGGGTGCTACCGTTGTTAACCAGCGTGTGGCTGAAGGCATCGAAAGCTGCGAAAACTTCAGCGGTGCAGTAATGCACGGTTATACCTACTCTGGTCACCCTGTAGCTTGTGCGGCAGCGCTGGCGTCTCTGAAGATCGTTCAGGATGAAAATCTGCCAGAAAATGCCGGTATTCAGGGTGCAGCACTGAAAGAACAGCTGGAAGCTCAACTGAGCGACTTTGCCCGTGTCGGTGAAGTACGCGGTAAAGGTCTGATGGTGGCGATCGATCTGGTGGTAGACAAAAATACCCGTGAGCCAGTGGACCCAACCAGTGGTTACGCTAATGCTGTTGCAGCCGTTGCTCTGCGTGAAGGCGTGATTGTACGTCCTGTTGGCACCAAGATCATTCTGTCTCCACCACTGACTATCGGTGCAGAAGAAGTTGAGAAGATGGTGAATGCACTGCGTAAAGGTTTTGAAGAAACACCTGTTTCTTAATGCTTCTTAACGCGCAGATTTAAACAGATCTCTCTCAAGCTCTTAGCCAGGGTTTAGCACCTTAAGACTTGTAGATTGCTGATTGTTTATTTTTAGTTGTACTTGCCTGCAATAGAGGGGGAAATGGCTTAGCTGCTTCCCTCTTTTTAGCGCTTCTTTTTTACACTTCCTTATAACACCTAACCATTTTGCGCTCTTATCTATCGCACGCACTCTTTGTCATTATTTGCCCCATTTATCACTGCTCATGCCCAAGCTTGCTGACTCTCCATTAATCGCTATCCCCATAAAATAGGGACAGAAATCTCGCGCATTCGTTTTATCTTTCCGATATTGTGAATCTATCGAGCAGCCCACAACCTGTGAAACGCTCAACAAAACCATTCGGAAGCCGCTATGAGCGATAACAGCACCCTGTTTAATCTGGTTAATTTGCCCCTGGCATCCTGTATCGAAGCAATCGGCTACGAGCGTTTTTATCCGCGCTTTTTTAAGCTGATGGGCCATATTGCCAAAATCGAACAGTACATGGTGTTTGAGTTTCCTAACGGTGAAAAAGAGCCCCGCTGTCGTCTGGCCCATAATATCTACAACGCAGACTTGGGCCTGCAATTAGCTTCACTCTATCTGGATGGCAGCTATCATAATGATCCTTTATTGGCACGTCTGGCAGAAGAAGCGGTTAAAAACCCCGCTCAACCCGCCTGCGAATTAATGCTGAAAAAGCACCTACCGCCTGTGTATCGCCGTCGCTTTTATAACGTGCCAGATCTATCCAGTAAGTTTGCCATCGCTGCCCATGATGAAGAACAGAACCTGCTGTTTTATATCAACTTCTATCAGTCCAAAGAAGGATTCTCGGAAGAGGAGATCGAGAAGCTGGAACAGTGCAGCGCCTTAGTCAGCTCTCTGCTACTGCGCCACTTCCGGGAAGAGAATCAGGGCCGTGGTGTACAGGGACACCTCCTCGCGGCAGGATTATCAGAACGGGAAGCTCAGATCTGCGAGCTTATCGCCTCAGGCCATACCGCTAAAACTCTGGCTCGAAAGCTGGGCATCGCTGAATCCAGTGTTATTACCTATCGCAAACGGGCTTATCAGAAGCTCGGCATTAGCCGGAAATCGGACCTGATTGAGCGCCTAAAGCAGTAAGCTGTCAGCACAACACTAGAAAAATCAGAGCAAAGTACAATAAGGGTAAAGTGTATAATTAGGTTAAAGAGTACAATTGGATTAAAACCCTAGAGGATATCCTCTGACCAACACATTTTCTGGACATTTTGATGCAAAACGAGCTGTTCTCTGCTCCAGATAAGCAAGACACAAAGTATTTTTTATCGGATCACGCTTGTTTATTGCCTGGATTTGTTTGTGATAATGAGACAGAGATACGGGATCAACTGGAAGAGATTCTTCTGTTATCGCCATTACGGCATATGAAGACGCCCGGAGGACAAATAATGTCTGCTGCATTAAGCAATTGCGGTTCTTTAGGCTGGATCAGTGATGCCAAAGGCTATCGTTATTCCCCCCATGATCCAGAGATAGGATTAGCCTGGCCTGCAATGCCGAAGCTATTTTTAGAACTGGCTCAGCAAGCTGCCAAAGAAGCAGGCTTTGATGGCTTTCAGCCAGATGCCTGCTTAATCAACTGCTATATTCCTGGCAGCAAAATGTCTTTGCACCAAGATAAAGATGAGCAAGACCTCACGGCACCTATTGTCTCTGTCTCTCTAGGGCTTCCTGCAGAATTTTTATGGGGAGGCTTTGCCCGAACATCAGCGAAACAAACACTACGATTACAACATGGCGATGTTTTGGTGTGGGGAGGCTGTGAGCGCTTACGCTTTCACGGTATTAAAACGCTGCAACCGGGTTGGCATCCCATCACAGGGGATTGCCGCATAAATCTAACCTTTCGTCAGGCTGGCTAGCACTTCCTAGCCAGCCCATCCATAGTCCATAATTCCTTATCGTCTTTATCTATCAGCCTGATGTATCAAATTACAAATCAGGATGCCAAGAGTGATAACAGGTCTCAACACCCGATACCGAGTAACGTCCTTTGCCTGCTTTTTTCGCATGATACATAGCATCATCCGCCAGTTGTATCAGCTCTTCCGCATCCGTTGCATGCTCAGGGTAAAAAGCGATGCCTATGCTGCAGGACAAACTAACGGGTAATCCATTTTCCAACAGGATTGGCTGGTTAATATGCTCAATGATTTTTGAGGCAAGCTGATAGGCATCCTCCTGATGGTGAATATTTTGCAACAGTGCGGCAAATTCATCACCACCCACTCGCCCCACAGTATCGGATTGGCGTAAAGCCGCGGTCAGTCTCTTTGCTACCTCTTTTAACACCTGGTCACCACTACTGTGACCATAATTATCATTGATCGCCTTAAAGCCATCCAAATCAACAAACAACATCGCTAACAGAGAGTTACTGCGTCGAGCCACCAAAATGGCCTGCTGAAAACGGTCGTAGAAAAGTGCACGATTGGGTAGATCAGTAAGCAGATCAAAATGAGCCAGATGTTTTAGCTGTTCACTGGCTTTTTTCTGTTCGCTAATATCCAAGTGAGTCCCCACCATTCGCAATGGTTTACCCTGGAAATCTCTCTCAACAATCTTGCCGTGATCCATGACCCAAACCCAGTGTCCCTGTTTATGGCGTAGACGCATTTCACAGGAATACATTTCGCTATCACCTTGATAGTGTTCCTGTAATAAGCGATCAGATTTTTCCAGGTCATCGGGATGGATAAACTCTTTACGGCTGGAGTGATTTAATGGAATCACCTCATGCAGCTGATAACCCAACATCTCAGCCCAACGATCATTAATCACAACATGGCCTGAGGGTATATACTTTTCCCAGGTCCCTACATTGGTGCTCCAAATGACCTCATCCAAACGCTGCTTCTCATGGGTCAGAGCCCGCCCCATCAATTTGCTTTTTTGCAGCATCACCATTAACCCTGCTGCACCTACAATCAGCAGCAGAATAATGGCCAGTAATAATACCCGTAAGGAGTGCTCACTCGCCTGCAGCTCAGTTAGCTGAACTTCAACCATCTCTTCCAGCTTGTTCTGATAATGCCAGAGAGCATCTTCAGCTTCACGCATAGCAGAGATATCCCGAATAATAGAGAACAGTAACATCTGGTCGTTATAACGCATCGGGACAGAGGAGACTTCAACGGTGAAAATTTCACCGGAAGCGATACGATGACGGAAGATAAAGTAGTTGCGGTTTTCTTTAGCAGCTAAGGCTCTTTCTTCCGCAACCGCTTCAGCACTGAGGGCATTGATCTGCTGGATTGTCATCGCTTCCAGCTGGGGCTGAGCATAACCATAAAAACGCTCAGCAGCCTGGTTAGCGCGCACGATTTTACCCGTTTTAGGATCAATCAGCAGCATCACCACGTGGTGTTTGTTAAACACCTCTTCAAACACATCGTGGTCAGCCTGTGCCTCTGATGGCAGGGTAAATGCAAACAGACTCAGCCATAAAACATGAAATAACAGAGCTATCTTGGCTTTCATCATCCCCTCCCCTTTAAACAACGGATACATACACAGCTAAACAATAAGCAGGTTTGGAAATTTTTCAGCCAATTGCCAAAGAATTTAGCCACCTCTTATCAAAAACATATGTCTAGCTGTCTAGTGACTTCCTTTGTCGCGACCATCTCTTATCTATTATTTAACTGCGATTACAAACCGTTACATATGATGCATGTCAAATAATGCTTTTACAGCCAGCAGAAAAACGTATTCCAATTTCAGAAGCTAACAAACGAAGATTACAGAACTGCCTTGTCGAGAAACATTGGTTTTCTGTGTTTATCGCTTCAATCAGACTCGGCTATTCAAACCAAAGCCTGTACCAGCCATTATGTTGCTGTAATTGTAATGGAATATCATAGAGTTGGCTGAGTTGTTCAGAGGTGAGCACATCCTCTTTTAAGCCATCAGCCACCACTTGCCCCTGCTTGATCAGAATGACACGTTCAATTTCAGGCACTATCTCATCCACATGATGGGTTGCCAGCATCAAGGTATGCCCTGTTTGACACCAGGTCCGCATCATTTTCAACAATTCATGTGATGCAGAAATGTCCAGTCCATTGGAAGGCTCATCAAAAATCAGTGCTCTGGGCTCGTGCACTAAGGCTCGAGCCAACAGCAAACGACGCTTTTGCCCAGTGGATAAACGCTGGTACATCTGCTGACAATAGTCTTGCATACCGACCTGCTGAATCAGCTGCTCAGCTTTAGCTTTCTGTTCATCATTCGCCTGCAGATGGTCATGTTGACCGATAGAGCCGAAAAAGCCTGACAACACCACATCAAATGCGGTGCAGTAAGGAGTGTAATCTTCCTGCAGTTCCTGAGTAATCAAACCTATTTTCTGCCGCAGATGCCAAAGATTAACCGTTTCACTGCCATACAAGCGAATATAGCTGTCTTCTTTTACGACAGGATAGATCTCCCGGCTGATCAGCTTAAGCAGGGTACTCTTACCAGCACCATTAGGCCCTAAAATCGCCACCTTTTCCCCATCAGCAATCTGCAAATTCAGGTTATGAAAGACCTGATTGTGTTGGATAAAAGCATCCACATTACGAATTTCCAGCATGGGGGACTCCTTAAACGGGCGTGAAAAATTTTTAGAGCAAGCCTCCAGACATCGGCTGCGAGACAAAATAATTCGCAGTGCTTCTCTCTGTAAGTCAGAACCTAGTTCATAACGTGGTATCGACCTTACTCAGGAAACTTTTGTTTTGCTGCTTATTCAAACGTCTATCCTTGAAGCAAACGTTGTGCAGTAAAACATAATTTTAGGCAGCCAGAATAGGAAAAATTATTGTACAATACGCGGCTTTATGGCTTTTGGTCGTGACAGGCGTTTACAAGGCTTTGTCTACGGCGGTATTTCATCTTTGACCGATAGGTTTTTATGAGTTATCAGGTACTTGCCCGAAAGTGGCGTCCTAAGAATTTCCATGAACTGGTGGGGCAGGATCACGTGCGTAAAGCGCTGGTCAGTGCACTTGATAACAACCGCCTACACCATGCCTATCTGTTTACCGGCACCAGGGGTGTGGGTAAAACCACCATCGCCCGGATCATCTCCAAGTGTCTGAACTGTGAGACCGGAATCACTTCCCGTCCCTGTGGCGAATGTACCAGTTGTCGCGAGATCGATGAAGGTCGTTTTGTTGACCTGATTGAAGTGGATGCGGCGTCCCGTACGAAGGTTGAAGATACCCGAGAACTGCTGGATAACGTGCAATATGCGCCTTCCCGAGGTCGTTTTAAGGTGTACCTGATCGATGAGGTGCACATGCTGTCAACCCACAGTTTTAACGCACTGTTAAAAACCCTGGAAGAGCCACCTCCCCATGTAAAATTCCTGCTGGCGACAACAGATCCTCAGAAACTGCCCGTGACCGTACTGTCCCGTTGTTTGCAGTTTAATCTGAAAAATATGCCGCCAGAACGTGTCGTAGAACATCTGAATAACGTTCTGACTCAGGAACAGATTCCTTTTGATGACGCTGCACTTTGGCAGTTGGGCCGTGCGGCTGATGGCAGTATGCGTGATGCCCTGAGTCTGACCGATCAGGCCATCGCTTATGGTCAGGGCTCTATTGAAGCTTCCCAAGTCAGTGAGATGCTGGGCCTAGTTGATCATCGCCATGTGGCTCAGTTGATCGACCACCTGATCAATCAGGACGCCGCAGCGATGTTGGGCGAAGCAGCCCGATTATCAGAACAAGCGGCCGATTTTGAAACCATTCTGGCGGATATGGCGCTCTATCTGCATCGTATGGCTATAGCACAGCTATTACCTGATGCAGTCGATAACGCCCAAGGTGATCGCGAGCAGGTGATCAATCATGCCGCGTGTATGAGCGCGGAAGATCTGCAGCTGTACTATCAGATAGCCATTAAAAGCCAGGAAGATCTGCCATTAGCACCGGACATGCGTACCGGTTTTGAGATGGCGATGATACGTATGTTGGCCTTTGCACCCCAAGGTGTCCCTGTTTCTCAGGGCAATGCCTCTGGCGCAACCGCAGGTAACGGTGTTTCACCAGGCGCAGCACTGAGTGCACGCTTAGCGGAAGGTAAAAAAAAAGCAGCACTGACTCAGCCATCAGCACCGGTTAATGCCGGTTCTGATGCACAGGCTATCCCCCCAGCACAAGCGCAAGTAACGCCGCCTCAAGTAACTGCACCTCAAGTAACTGCACCTCAGGTAACACAGACACAAACAACGCCAGTACAAACAACTCAGGCGCAGACCGTACCTGTTGAGACAGTGCCCCCTGTTCAAACAGAGCAGCCAGTCCAACAGCCAGCCGCACAGATGACGTCAGCTGCGGCACCGGCTCAAGCTGAACAGCTACAACCTGTTCAGCCTGCAGTTCAGACACCAGAGCCAGAACCTCAGATTCCGGCTCAGTCTTCGCAACCGGCACAGGTACAAACACAGCCGATTCAGTCTGAGTCAGCACCTGCGCAAAGCCCGCAAGCTCCTAATCACGGGGATGATACCGGTTTACGTATGGCGAACTTCCCAGGTATGGCACCAGCCCCTGTGGAAACACCTACGGCTCAGCCGACAGCTATTCCAACAACTGCGCCTATAACATCACCGACCGAGCCTGCTCCAGCAATTGCACCTGAAACTCAAGTGCCAGAAAGCCCTGCAGCAATCAACCCGATGGATGTACCACCCTGGGAAGATCTGCCAGTGGTACCTGAAACAGCTGCGGAAGAGCTCGCTACGGTTAATTCTGCTCCAGCACAGGAAACGGTTGAGCAAGCAGCAACACCAGCCCCTGATAGCATGCCAGAGTCTGCTCAGGCACAAGCAACACAGGAAGCAGTACAGGAAGTAAGACAGGAAACAGCGCAGACACAAACGGCTTTGGAAACCATACCGGTTACAACGCCTGAGATTACAGCTGCTGAGATTGGAACGTCTGAGACAGAAGTGCCTGTGATTGACGTCCCAGTGACGGAAAGCGCCCCTGTGGCTCATCATGCTCCAGTGATGAATGAGCCTCCGGCTGAGCCAGTGCCGACATTTGATCAAGCGCAGGTTATGGAGCAAGGTCCGGCTTTGGATCAGGCTCCTGCTCCGGAATATCCAGGTATGGATCAAATACCTGCCCCCGAGTATCAGCAGATGATGCCCGAGCCTATGCCTGAACCTGTATCTGCTCCAGAGCCAGCGTTTCAAGAACCAGGATTCCAAGAGCCGGCTTTGCAAGAACAGGTAGCTCAACAAGCCCCTGTTGTGCCACCTGCTTTGCTTGAGCAAAACAGTGATAGCGGTATTACGCCGTTAGTCGGTCCTTGCCCACCACAGTTAGACGACAACAATGACTGGCTTGGTGTCTTCCCTCATCTGGCACTGAATGGACTGGAGCGCACGCTGGCACAAAACTCAGCATTAACCCTTAAAGAGGGTGATACCCTGCACTTTAATACCCAGCTGGTTAGGCAGGAATTTGTAACACCAGAACGGATCAACAGCTGGCAACAAGCGATTATGCAGCTGTTTAATAAACCGATACGCATTGAAATTCAGCAAACTCGCACACATATTGAAACACCAGCGATGCGTGAAGAGCAGCTGAAAGCACTGCGCAAACACCAGGCACAGCAGATCTTTATGCAAGATGATCATATTCTACGCCTGGTGAACGAAATGGGTGCCGAGATTAATATGGAATCGGTGGAACCTCTGATTTAGCAGTGGAATCAATAAGCTAATGATGCCCCCTCCCTATTTAAAGGGCAGGCTTAACCCATCGGGTTCACGAATAACATTCACCGAATGTAAGCGGGATTCAGATATACTGTGCAGCACAAAAATAGCGGCAGTATTAAAATAGATTACATCACGGCACTTTATGCGATGATGTCACGTCCAAGAAGCGACGTACAAAACAATTTTATTTGTCAGATTGAGGTAAACACTATGTTTGGTAAAGGCGGAATGGGCGAGCTGATGAAGCAGGCTCAGCAGATGCAAGAAAAAATGCAGCAGATGCAAGAAGAAGCAGCCAATCAAAAAGTGACTGGCGAAGCCGGTGCAGGCATGGTGAAAGTGACCATGAATGGTCGTCATGACGTAAGCGCAGTTAGCATCGATGATTCCCTGATGACTGAAGATAAAGAGATGCTGGAAGATCTGCTGGCAGCGGCTGTTAACGATGCAGTACGTCGCGTTGAAGAAGCCACTCAGGCAAAAATGTCCGAAATGACTGGCGGCATGCAGATGCCTCCAGGTTTCAAAATGCCGTTCTAATCCATCGGTATAAAACATGATTGGGCTGTACGAGATAATCACGTGCAGCCAATCTGTTGATTGATCCTGACACCAGGATCAGATTTTACAGAGGGTCGTAACATTCACCCTCAATTTCTTTATGGATGGAGAGGCATCTATGGCGTTTAGCCCACTGGTAGAACAACTGATCACAGCACTGCGCTGCTTGCCAGGTGTGGGGCCTAAATCGGCTCAACGTATGGCATTGCATCTGCTGGAGAGGGACCGGTCAGGTGGTATACACCTGTCTGAAATCCTGACCCAAGCTCTGGATCAGGTGGGCCAGTGCAGCCAATGTCGTACTCTGACTGAAGAAACGATATGCGGCCTGTGTCGCAGTGATCGACGGGACGATAGTCTGTTATGCGTAGTGGAAACACCCGCAGATCAGATCGCCATGGAGCAAGCGGGTGGCTTTAACGGTCGATACTACATTCTGACCGGACATCTATCGCCCATTGACGGTATCGGACCAGAAGCGTTGGGACTGGATCTGTTGCAGGAACGTATACAGGCCGGTGAAATAAAAGAACTGATCCTAGCCACAAACCCCACAGTGGAAGGTGAAGCCACAGCCCATTATATTGCAGAAATGGTGCGTGATCTGCCTGTG
This sequence comes from uncultured Oleiphilus sp., assembly GCA_964342385.1. Taxonomy (GTDB): domain Bacteria; phylum Pseudomonadota; class Gammaproteobacteria; order Pseudomonadales; family Halomonadaceae; genus Oceanospirillum. The sequence goes on from CAYFGP010000099.1 coordinate 19,717, forward strand.
TCGGTCTCGCGACTGGCCCATGGCATACCCGTAGGTGGTGAGCTGGAATATATTGACGGTGGTACTCTGAGCCGCGCATTAGCGGGCCGGTTACCAATGACGGAATAATGACGGAACAAGCAATCTCCTACCATTTTATTGCCTCGGATGAGGCGTTAGAGCAACAATGCCAATATTGGTTAACCCAGCCCTTTCTAGCGCTGGACACCGAATTTATGCGCGTGGATACCTTCTATCCCAAAGCCGCATTGATTCAGGTGCAGGACGATAAGAACTGTTGGCTGATTGACCCGACAAAAATCACTCAATGGCAGCCTTTTGCCAACATACTGACCAATGAATCTGTACTGAAAGTACTCCACGCCTGCTCAGAAGATTTGGATGTTTTTGCCAAACTGTCTGGCGAGGTACCTCGTCCACTGATGGATACTCAGGTTGCGCTGGCATTTCTGGGAGAAACCCTGGCAGTTGGCTATCAGCGTATGGTGGAAAACTGGCTACAGATCTCGCTGCAGAAAGAGGAAACCCGCTCAGACTGGCTACAGCGCCCTCTGACCGAAGCTCAGTGCATCTACGCCGCTGCAGATGTGTATTACCTGTACCAGATCTGGCCAATGATTCAGCAGAAACTGGCAGAAAAAGGCCGCGAGGTCTGGTGTCGCGAAGAATGCAACCAAATCGCTCGCCTTGCCAGCATGCCATTGGACGATGAGTTCTATTATTTACGGGTAAAACAAGCGTGGAAACTATCCCAGGAAAAACTGGCAGTGCTACAGAATCTTGCTGCCTGGCGTGAACAAGAAGTACGAAAGCGCAACCAACCCCGTGGTCGCCTGCTGTCAGACAATCAATTGTGGTTACTGGCATTTAAACTGCCTTCCAATCGCTTTGAGCTATCTCAAATCGACGGTCTACGCCCTGCAGCAATCAAACGCGATGGTGATCAGATCTTAGAACTGATCCGACTGGGACGTGAACGCTCTCAAGCGATGTGGCCAAACTCAATTCCATCGCCAATCGGCCAACCCTATCGGGATTGGGCTAAAGCTCTGAAAAAACTGGTACGCAGCGTGGCAGAAGCCAACAACCTGCCACCGGAACTACTGGTGCGTAAACGCCAGCTGGAACAGCTACTAAACAGTGCCGTTCGCGGTGAACTGAATCAGATGCCGGAAGAGTGGCGCGGCTGGCGTGAAAGCCTGATTGGCGAACCACTATTAGTCAAACTGAGCGAACTGGCCAGCCGACGATAATTTTTTTATTCATAGCGAAACAAAAATAATGCGATACTTTCTGTGCGAAACGCCAGTGACTATCGCATCGCTTGCTCTAGAGCCTTTGTTTCGCTACTTACGATTTAAATTAGAGGCAACTACCTTGAAACTGGTGTGTGAAGTATTTAAAAGCCCGCGTAAAGATGAAATGTATCTATACGTGGACAAAATGGAAGGTATGAAACGTGTACCTGAGCAGCTGCTAGAAATGTTTGGTAAACCCGTATCAACCATGACTATGATACTGACCGAAGAGAAGACGCTGGCTCGCGCTGAAGCGGCTAAAGTGATGAAAGAGATCCGTACCAATGGTTTCTATCTGCAGATGCCACCGGCAAAAGAAGAGTACCTGCTGGACCTGTATAAAGCACCTACCGAAGGTAAATACTAAATGACACTGACAGAGCGCTTCTGGGAGCAGAAAAGTCTGCATCAGATGACCGCAGAGGAATGGGAAGCGCTCTGCGACGGTTGTGGCAAATGTTGCCTGCATAAGCTGGAAGACGAAGACGATGGCGAAGTCTACTACACCGATGTCGCCTGCAAACTGCTGGATATCACCACCTGTCGCTGTAACGATTACAGTAATCGCCTGGAGCAGGTGCCCGGCTGCCTGCAACTGACACCTGATGCCGAAGAAGTATTTGAGTGGCTACCTAAAAGCTGTGCCTACCGCACAATTAAAGAGGGTAAACCGCTGCCTGAGTGGCACCATCTAATATCCGGCAAACCTGACAGCATCCATAAAGCCCGCAAGAGCATCCGCCGTCGCGCTATTAGCGAACAGGTCGTTCACCCGGACGAAATGGAATTGCGCATTATAAATTGGGTTGAATAGCTGACGGGATTGAACAACCCTCTTCTCACTTGTGAGCCACTATGAATAAGATCGCATTGATTACTGGAGCCAGTCGCGGCATAGGTGCCGCTACCGCTAAACTATTAGCCCAACAAGGCTACGATATCTGCATCAATTACCGCTCTGATGCACAAGCAGCTCAACAAGTGGTTGATACGGTGATTGCCCAAGGACAAAAAGCGATTGCCGTACAAGCCGATATCTCTCAGGAAAGCGATGTTTTAAGACTGTTCGAGCAAACGGATCAGCAGTTAGGCACCTTAACGGCTCTTGTAAACAACGCCGGGATTTTAAAACCCCAAAGCCGAGTAGCAGACCTCACCGCCGAACGCATCAATCAGCTGCTGACCACAAATGTCACCGGCTACTTCCTCTGCTGTAGAGAAGCGGTTAAGCGTATGTCGACCAAACAAAGTGGGCAAGGCGGCGCTATTGTTAACGTTTCCTCTGTGGCTGCTCGCACGGGTTCCCCCAATGAATACGTTGATTACGCAGCGACTAAAGGCGCGATAGACACCCTGACCACAGGCCTATCTTTGGAAGTGGCTGACGAAGGCATACGGGTCAACGGTGTACGCCCCGGTTTTATCTATACAGATATGCATACTGATGGCGGCGAACCAGGTCGTGTAGACCGACTAAGCCCTGTAATCCCCATGAAGCGTGGCGGCCAACCCGAAGAGGTGGCACAGGCTATCGCCTGGCTACTCAGTGATGCCGCATCCTATACCACAGGCAGCTTTATCGATCTGGCGGGAGGCAAATAGCCCCTCAGCCTCTTTTGCTTTTCAATCTACTTTTCAAACACCCTTGCTTGATACCCCTTCCCTCAAGCACTTCCGTTCTCAACCTCCTCAAAAGCAGCAAATCAAAATCATGATGATCTGTACCTATTATTCAAACAACTGAAGAAATAATAAGGTACAAACTCCACCTCCCGAAAACTACAATGGATCTAGCAACAGCTCTTTTCAAAGGAATGTATATTATGGATATCCGACACAACCTAAGCGGCCTTTTTCGCAACAATCAGCCCTCTCAAGCGGCAAACACTCCTCTCTCAGCGAATCAGGCAACACTCAGATCAGCCGCTTCTTCTTTTAATCAGAAAATACCTTCCAGCATGGGCACAGCCCAAATCCAACCCCCTGAAGAAGTACAACTGGCTAATACTCAAGCCATGGACAAACTGAACCGAGAGCTACAGGAAGCAGGGAAGCGATTTGCACAGAAAATAGAAAAAACTGAGAACAACCTTCTAATGTCTTATCAAGGCTTTGAGAAATTCAAAGAAGCTATGGCAGCGGAATATGATGGTATAGATCTCAGTGATCTGGATATCGAACTTAAAGATGGCAAACTCCAGCTCAGCAGCGAACGTTTATCTGACAGACAACTGAAAACACTGGAAAACCATCTTACAGAAGATGAAGAACTATCAGAGCTGTTAAAAACCACTCTAACGGATATCACACTGCTTGCACGCCATAGCCCAGGGCAAGACCAGAATATCGCATTTGATATTGATGAAAGCTTTGAAGTCTTAGATGGCGCTCTGAGCCTCAATAAACTGGTCAAAGCATACAACGACGAGTTTGAGAGATTTCACGAAAATAGTTATACCCTTATCAGCGACCAACAGCTATCTGGCGCACACCGTCACGAGCCAGTACTTGATCACTATCAAACGTTTGAAGAACGCTATCAACGGGATGGGTTAGGGCAATTTGTTTGGCTGGCTCTGGCTGATGCGGCAGGGTACAGCTCATCGGATTCAGCGATCAATACCCGGGCTTAAGCCTATTGATCAACAGCTGATAATTAACACTCCGGCTTCCGATGGCTATCTTTTGATTAAGTAGGAGATAGCCTTTACAAGCTTTGATAAATATACACTTCAAGCTGAAAGGAGTTTAAATACAAAAGGAATAGCCCAAGAACCAGAATAGCTACAGCATAAAATGCAACTTAACTAGAAAGAGAAAAGCAAAAACTTTATGGAAAGATGATTTTTGAGATGCAGAAATGGAGATGGCCCCGCCAGCCACACCCCGGCACATGAGTCACCTGCTGTGGCTGCTTCCTTCCGGACCTGACCAGGTTCACAGGGTATCATTGCGGGGGGACCGACAGGGCCACCACAAATTTGTTTCTTCTGAAACAACGGGGCGAATTCTAGCACTATCAATAAGTTAGGCACAAGCACTAATTCAGTTTTTTTCTTATTCTCTTTGCCAAATTCGATTCTGTGGCCCAGTTAACAGTGCTGGATTTAATCCTGTGACGCGACATCCTTTAACCTATACTGAAAAAACTGAATTGATCTTAAGCTCTAAACAAAGCGTATCGCTTACCTAACAATGCTTTTGTTTAACCCTGTTATTTCTCTTCAATCCAGTTAATCCATCACTGACTTGATAAGAGGGTTATGCCATCAAGCATAATCCGTCAGAGGGGTCACGATGACGTTACCAGACTGTTTCCAATGGGATGAGGATCAGCAAGAACTCAGATTTTACGGTAAGCCTGCTACTTTATTCTGGCAAGATCCCTCTCTTGCATGTCTGCTCTATCCTCTCAAAGAGGAATTAGGCGAAGCCTATTTCTTTCTGTTGATAGCCTACTCCGCCAGCCAGCACAGCGATGATGACTACCAGCAGATGCATAAGGAATTAAGCGAAGACTTTGCTGCGGGCTTACAAGCCTGGGGCAATAAAGTTGCTAAAGCCGGTTGGGGCCAGGTGGTACAGGTTGATATTCATGAAGGTAATCAATCCGCAACCATAGTGGTTGATAATCCCTGGGAATTGAACATTTTCCCCGATAGTAAGACACAGTACGCCCTGCCCTTTTTATGCGGTAAGTTATCCGGTCTGTTTTCTAATCACTTCTCCCGTCCTATGCGTGCTCACGTCAGTCAAATAGATCGCTTTCATCAGCACCTCCGCGTCGTGATCAGGGTAAAAACCTCACAGTGCACTCTACGCTCTGAGCTACAACAGCTGGTCAAACAAGAAGGTTTTTCCAAGGAAGAAAAACTGTTGTTTATGAATAAACAGCTGCAGCAAAAAGCGATAGAACTGGAAAATGCCAATCGCAAGTTACAGGAGCTGGACACCCGGGATGATCTGACCGGTCTCTACAATCGTCGCCATCTGATGGATCTGACACAACGAGAGTTTCATGTTTGTCGTCGTTATAAGTATCCGTCCAGCCTGGTTATGTTTGATATCGACCATTTTCGTCATATCAACGAAGTTCATGGACATCTGGCCGGTGATGAAGTACTGCGTCAGGTGGCTGGAGTATGCAAATCCATTCTGCGTAAAACGGATCTATGTGGTCGCATTGGTGGTGAAGAGTTTCTGATCATGCTGCCCCATACCGATCAGGAAGGTGCGGCCATTATTACCCAACGCCTGGCCAATCTGGTGGAACATCTAGCTATTGAGTACGGTGGTCACACGATCAAACAGACCATCAGTGCCGGTGTCAGCGAGATTATCGAGCAAGATAAGCTATTGGATGATTGGATCAAGCGGGTGGATGACTTGATGTATCAGGCAAAAAACAAGGGGCATAACCAGATTGCTTACTATCAACCCGACTGATACATCGAGTAGGGTGAGGCGTTACCGCCTCATCCCTCTCACAGAACCGTACGTAC
>CAYFGP010000100.1:0-25337 GCA_964342385.1 uncultured Oleiphilus sp.
AAACTACGAGCAGCTGCTTGAAAATGTGTCCGGAAAACTGTTGCCAGATCAGAGAGCCCATTTTCCAGCCTGCAAAGTACTTTGCATCTGTTATCTGTTTTCCTAAGAGATGGGTATACCTAGGAGTTTGTGGGGGGAATGTAAGCAAGGTGTCTATTGCCTCTTTCAGTCCTTTGAGAGTTTTAATAAATATCATGACCATTATAGCAGTGTTCATAGATTAGGCCTTTCTGATTTTTGTAGTAATATCGTTGCCCTGGTCTGAATAGCTCTTTCTTTTTAAGCCCGGTTTGGGGCCGCAGGTGTAAGCCAACTCAAGTATAAAGAGCCCTCGGTGTTGCTACCTCAAGCTGTTGTTTTATTGTCGGTCATTATTTTTGCTGAGGAATATTCAGGCGAATTAAATCTGAAATTTGTTCAGGTTGGTGTGTAGGTCAATCAGTCTTTTGGCAATATTCATATTGGCATCAGAGGTGGATTGAGCTCCGGCGGTAGTGACTTTGGCAATATGATTGATATTAACCAGGTTTTGGTTAATCTCCTCCGCTACCTGATTTTGTTGTTCTGCTGCTGCCGCAATCTGGTTATTCAGGTCTGATATTTCATTGACGGCATTAGCCGCTTCTTCAAATACGCTGGAGGTTTCTCTGCTTTTCTCCAGACATAATTTTGCGCTTTCACTGCCTTTATCCATGCTGGCAACCGCTTGCTGGGCTTCATCCTGCAGTCGGTCTACTAGTTTTTGGATATCAACGGTGAATTCCTGAGTTCTTTGGGCGAGTGAGCGAACCTCATCCGCGACCACTGCAAAACCGCGACCACTTTCACCAGCACGGGCGGCTTCAATCGCAGCATTGAGCGCTAATAGGTTGGTTTGTTCAGCAATGCCTTGAATAGCGGTTAGCACGTTGCCGATATTATTAGTTTCTTCCACCAGTGTTTTGATCACGGTTGTTGCATCTTCAACTTCATTGGCCAGCTGATGAATAATGCTGCGAGATTGGTCCGCAACTTGTTTGCCTTCTAGCACTCTGTCTTTAACTTTTACCGTAACCCTGGAGGCATCATTGGCGTTATTAGCTACCTGGAGTGTGGTCGCACTCATCTGCTCAACGGCACTGGCTACCATCTGGGTTTCACTTTGCTGTTTTTGTACGTTCTCCAGTGTTTCGCGCATCACCGCGAGAGCTGTTTCAGAGGACTTACCTAGTTCGTCGGCTTGTTTATTGGTGTTATGGATCATATCCCGTAACACGGAAAGGAAGGTATTAAACGCCTTGGCTACAGCGCCGGTTTCATCTTTAGCGCTGTCATTGATTGTGAGTGTTAAATCACCGTCGCCAGTGGCTACTTCGTGTAAGCGCTGTTGCAGGAGGTTAACCGGGGTGCTGATACTTCTGCCAATAACAATCGGTAGAGTGCAGCCGATGATAAGCGCAAAGATAAATATGTAGGCGATGATTTCCACGGCACGCTGTTCATCGTGCTCTGCTGTCAAAGCGGACTGTTGAGTAAAGCGCTGGATCTCATCCAGTAGAGCCACTAACTGATGATCAATTTTGTCTTCTTTTTTCTCAATTTGATGGATCTCATCCAATGAAGACAGAATGCCTTCTGTGCTGATCTTGTTCAGTACGCTAGAAACTTGTTGTTTCAAAGCAACTAGCTCAGGTTTGATCTGTTGTACTTCTGACAGCAGCTTGCGGTATTCATCCTGAGCTTCAACTGAGTGCAACTCCGTAATGGCTTTTTGAATAAAGGTTTCCACTTGGTCCAATTCTGCCAGGGTTTGTGTTTCCAGCTGAATGACCTTAGCTTTATTGTCGTTAAACAGTGCTAAAGAGTCTGAGTGACCTTGCTGGCTCATCGATAGGTTAAATAACGAGCGTTCCAACAGAATCGCTTGTTCCAGCTGGTGTTCGGTGACTTTGGTCAGCATATTACTGAGGGGAATATCGTCCTCTGCGATATCAATCAGCTCGTCACCGATTTTATTCATCTGAACAAGGGCAAATAGGCCAATAAGCAGCATTAAGCCCAGTTGGATAAAACCGAGCAGATAAATCTTTTGTGAGATTTTAAGATTTGCCAGCATATTAAAACTCCTGACCATTCTCGGTCTCATGAGATGATTTTGACCTGAAATAATCCAGAACCTGAAAAGCAAATCCGGCTTCAGAGATATCCCTGCTATTTTTTTGGTTGTGCAGAAGAAAATCGGAGAAACCATCAATTTGTCCGATTAGCTCTGGCGAGAGAGTGCGAAAGCCCATTTTCCAATCGGCGAAGCTTTTTGCACTAATGATTCTTTTGCCCAAAACATGTATATGGTCATGCCTTGGGTCTTTTTGGATATGCATAAACAAGGTGTCTACAGCCTCTTCTGGTCCTTCCAGAGCTTGAATAAAGGTGCCATAACTGTCGTACAGCAGCAGTCCACTGATCTGGCTTCTCTGATTGTTCCGACGGCATTGTTGCAGCAATTGGAGTAACTCTTCCTGAACGAGTCGCGACTTGGAGCGACTGACATAAACCAGTTCGATCATAAAGAACCCTTTAACTTTTTATCCCATGCCAAGCATGAGGTAGTTATATTGCTTTGAATCACTCATGAGAGTTCTTGCTTACCTTTCTTTACGTATTGTTACAACTTTAGTTGCAATTTTGCATATTTGAATAAAAACAACAACCAGACAAAAAACAGGTGTTTTCTCTGCTCAGTGGGAGTAAACAGCCGATTCCATATAAACGATACGTGAAAGTTCTCGTTACGGATTCTTAAAATGGTTTTTGATGTGTCCAGCTGTGGCTGCATATGCGTAGCTATAGTCTGGGAGGCTGAAGATCTAAAGTCGCTGATGATAGGGTGGAGACCGGAAGGGGGATAAAAACTGAGGAGGGATTACGAGTTGTGTCGGGGTTGTGAGCTGTGAAGAGGTTGTGAGTGACTGTAGATAGAGACGACTGCGATAGTCACAATAGCAGTCGTCTCCATAGTTTGAGTTAACAGAAAGGCATTGAGCTAACCGAAAAGCATTTAGTTAACAAAAGCATCGGGTTAACTGAAACTCATTGGGGATATAAGGGCGTTAACCCTGACACCTTTACTTCTTTCTCTGGCCTAATTTGTTTAGCGATTTGAGCCAGCTCTTGTCCTTGCCAGATTTTTGCATCAGCTTGCGGGCCATACAGTGCGGCCTGGAGCTCATTAAGTGCCAGCTGGAATGTGTTATCCAACTCAGGAGTTAGGTGAGGTGTCTCAAACCGTTTCCATTGTTGCCAGATCTGCCAGGCTTTTTCGCCATCATTTTGCTGGCAAGCACTGATCAGAGCTTTGCGGAAGACCTCCTGATCTTGTTGCAGCCTCTGTGTTTTTTGTTGTAGCGGGAGTTTTTGCTCGGTCAGTAGTCGGCTTAGGCGTTTAATCTGTTGTTGCTGTCGCCACAAGATAGCGATTAGTAATGCGCTTAGCGCCACGATACCGGCGGTGATGTAGGGCCAGTAGCCTGCTGAAAATTGGGTCTTGATCGATGGGGTTACAGGTGCCGTTGCTGCAGTTACTGATGGTGCAGGCTGTGTGCTGGCCTGGTTAGGATCGGCTTGAATATCTAATGCTAAACTGTTGAGTCGTACATATTCCAGCTGGTCTGTTTTGGTGTTCCACCAGGGAATAGACACTTCAGGTAGTGTCAATTTACCTGCTTGTGTGGGAATCAATGCAATATTCAGACTTTGCTGTCCCTGAATGCCATTATCCAGCATGGTGTCTTCCTGCATCGGTTGTTCTGGATACTGGCGCACTTGACCAGAGAGGTTGAGCTTTAATGGCGGCAGCTGAGCTGCGGTTAAGCCTTCCGCTTCCAGTTGCAGGGTACGCGTTAGAGGGGAACCAGCCTGCCATTGGCTGAAATCGCCGCTCCATTGCTCAGATAATGTCAGGTTATTGGCAGGTAGCCACGTATGCCCTTGAGGAAAGCTATCCGGTATCGGTTTGACGTCAATACTGTGTTTAGGGCTTTGAATACGGATATGTTTTAAGCCACCCAGTGAGTAGCGGTTTTGCTCTCGAATACGGCCACTAAAGGTTTGTGGTGCGAAAGTCAGCACGCCACTTTTTTGCGGATAGATTGCAAAACGCCATTCCGCAACATTATAAAGGCGGCCGCTGACGCGGGCTTCATAGTCGCGGCGATTACCCAGTTGTAATTGCAGAGTATCTTCCAGTTCTAAATCGGTTAGGCCATGATCTGAGATGGACGTGGCGTAATATAAGCGTAAGGTGTAGATCAATTGCTGCTGTACATAGATGCTGCCTTCCTGATCAATTTCACTATCCAGAAATACATCGGCACTTTCCTCGCTGTTTACTGGCGCGGTGCTGACCTGGAGAGTGATGGGCTCACTTTTTTCGCCGTCTAAGGTAATGACGGGAATGGTGAGTTCGCCGCTGCGTTTGGGCAGAAGGGTGATCTCCCAGAGCTTTTCACTGCGGTTTTGCCCGTTGACGATCTGAATATTGGTACGTACCTGCTGAGTGAGAATCTCAAAGTCTACGGATAGATCACGCAGGTCGGGTTGCTCCAGGCTGATAACATCATCGGAGCGAATAAATAGCGTGAGACTCTCATTTTCCGCCAGTTGCGTGCGGTCAGTGGTGACTTCTATCGCTGCTAAAGCTTGAGTGCTGGATAGTATTAGTGCGAGCAATAGGCTTACGCTGAGCAGTAGCCACTGAAGGCGCTTAGCCCGTGTTTTGTTTAATGGAGTTTGTGCAATCGATACGATTACCATGCTTCTCTTCCTTCCGGTAAACGCTGATTTCTTAAGCTGGATTGATATTCAAACTTACGCCGTAACAGGCCTGCAGGATCATCGGGTACACGGCGTAGCCATTGTTCTAGGGAATGATCCTCTTCACTTTTGGCTTCAGACAGCTGAGTGTTGCTTTGTGTCTCTTGTCCCTGGTCTTGATCCTGTGAATCTTTTGAGCCCTGCTCAGCCTGCGCTTGTGAACTCTGATCGTTTGTGCTGTTTTGTTGGCGATCTTGCTGTGCTTGTGCGTCTTGTTCTGCTCGACTTGGCTGATTTTGTTGAGACTGATTCTGTTTTGCTTGGCTTGGCTGTGCCTGGTTTTGTTCCGAAGCATTCTGCTGCTGATCAGCGCTTTGTGATTGTTCCTGCTGGCTTTGAGACTGGGCTGAATCTTGTTGTGATGCGTTTTGCTGATCCTGTTGCCCGTTCTGTTGTTGATCTTGCTCGCCATTTTGTGACTGATCTTGTTGTTGCTTCTGTTGTTCCTGCAGCAGTTTTTCTATCAGTTCACGGTTGTGTTGGGCATCACTGAGTTCAGGACTCTTTTGCAGAGCCTGGTCGTAGGCATTGAGTGCTTGCCGATATTGGCCCTGCTGTGCCAGAGCATTGCCGCGATTATAGTGACCATTGGCGCTGTTATCCTGGTTGTAAGCTTCTGCTGCTTTATCGTATTGACCGTCACGATAGTAGGCGCTGCCTTGCCAGGCGGGGTTGTTCATCAGTTGACTGGCTTTACCATAATCCTGCTGTTTGAACGCCTGTTCCCCCTCGATTTGCGCCTGCTTTTGTTCACTGAGCCAGAAGGCATAGCTGGGTTTTGGTGTACCCAACAGGAATAGCAGAGGCAATACCATCAGCCAGCCGCGACGAAATGCCAAAGCAGCCAGGGGCAGTACTGGTAATAGGAACCAGTGACCCTGTTCGATCCACAATGGCAGTTGTGCTTCTTCCTCTCTTAGCTCGGCATTGATCGCCACTTCTGCCAGTAGATAATCCAGATCACTGTTATCCAGTTGCATATGACTGAGTCGGGCAGAAGTCTGTTCTTGCAGGTTTTGCAGCGGTGCCATATCCAATTGACTGATAATTACACTGCCTTTGTTATCTTTAACAAAACCCTGATCACCCAGAGGAATCGGTGCTCCTTCTGTAGTACCCACGGCCAGTATGCTCAACTGGACATCTCTGTTGAGTTGTTTACTGACCCCCTTTAATGCGGTTTCGTCTAAACCATCGGTGACCAACAGAATACGGCCTTTCTGGATGCCCGCCTGACGCATCAGTTGTTGTGCCTGTTCGATTCCTGCTTCTGCAGCACTGCCCAGTTTGGGCATTAGTGCGGGTTCCAGTGCGGGTAGCAGGTTGCGAATGGTGGCGGTGTCAGAGGTGAGAGGCGTTACGGTATAGGCATCGCCTGCGTAGACGACTAATCCTGTCAGGCCTTCCCGGCGCTGCTCCAGCAGGTCCATTAACTTAAGTTTGCTGCGCTGGACCCGGTTTGGTTTAACGTCTTCTGCCAACATGGATAGAGACATATCCAACACAATGACCAGAGCATCCTGTTTACTGAATACCGGACGGGATTGCTGGCTCCAGCTGGGCCCAGCCAGGGCAAAAATCAGTAGGATAATTGAGAGAATAATCCAGGGCATATAGCTGGATTCTTCTTTCGGTGCCTGCAGCAGTTTAGCTTGTAGATCAGACCGCATTTTACCCAGCCAAGGGTTGGCGGTATGGCGGAATTTCAGATACCACACGACCTGTAATAGCAGGACGGGAATCAGTATCAGAGCCCAGGGACGGGCAAAATGAAAGCTATCTAACAGCTCCATGACATTACCCAAACCTCATGATTGTTGTGTTCTGTTAAGGTGTATTTTATGGCGTAAGCGCCAGAGCCGGACTAACCAGCGTCCAGCCATGGCTAGCATCAAACTGACGATTGCCAGCAATAAGGGCCAGTGCAGTAGGCTGTATTTAGGGCGAAACACCTGACTTTCCTGTTCAATGGGTTCCAGTTGATCCAGCTGTTGGTAGATCTGATCCAACTCTTCTGTACTGCGGGCACGGAAGTATTGGCCACCGGTTTTTTTCGCCAGAGTACGCAGGGTATATTCATCTAACTCTTGTGACGGGTTAATGCGACGTGAGCCAAATAGGGTTTTAACCTCTAACTCATCCGCCCCCACACCTATGGTATAGATTTTGAGCTTTTGACTGGCTGCCAGCTGCGCGGCCTGGATCGGGTCTATCTCACCGGCGGTATTGGCTCCATCGGTCAGCAATACCAGAATACGGGCATCTTCAGGGCGATCTTTTAGTCGTTTAACGGCCAGACCAATCGCATCGCCAATAGCGGTTTGCTCACCGGCCATACGCAGTTGAATATCCTGCAGTTGGCTGGAGACGGTATTTCTGTCATGGGTCAGAGGGACATGCAGATAAGCCTGGCTACCAAACACGATCAGACCCAGGCGATCACCTTCCCGGCGCAGAACAAAGTCAGATACGATCGTTTTTACGGCAGTTAAACGATCCGTCGGTTCCTGTTGTAGCTGCATATCTTCCATCTGCATACTGCCGGATATATCCACAGCGAGCATCAGGTCATGACCTTTATTTGGTAAAGGCACAGCTTCCCCCACCCATTGAGGATGGCTGGCTGCCAGTAGTAGCAAGAGCCATAACCAACTGGCAAACAGCAGACGTTTCAGATTTTGTCGACTGTAGCTATGCTGTACTTTGCCCTTGTCTTGGGAGTGCAGATGGCTCACTTTTAATAAATACTGCCGATTAGGCGTCGCTGGAAAAAAGCGATACACAAGTGCCGGCAAGGGCAGCAAAATAGCGACCCAGGGCCAGATAAAGTCCAGTTGCGAGTAGACGTTGGTTAAGACTGACGACAGATCCACTGTTTTACGGTCTCCGTTAATGCCTGTTCGTCAAAAACTTCAGGTTGAGGCTGATAGAGTTGGGCCAATGCTTGGCCGGGGCCTGAAGTAAAATCATGGGTCTGACCGCTTTTATCCAGAAAGCTTAGCCAAGCGTTGCCAGATAGGGGGGCAACCTCTTCACGACCATAATACTCAATGGCCATACGACGCAGGAGCATATTCAGTTCACTCAGTAGCTGCTGGGATTGATTATGCTGTTGGAATCTATCCTGCATCTGATTGAGTTCATTCAGGGCATAGTTGCGGGTGCGACTCTTGAGATTACGACGTTTAAGCCAGTAAAAACCGACTAAACCGATCAAGAGCAGTGCCAGTAGCATAAATGCAGGCCACCAGTTGTGCAGCAGCACTTGCCAGCCAGGTGTTGAGGCGGGCAGGTGTATATCTTTTAACTGCTCCAGCAGAGGTTGCTGGTCATTCATGGTTTCAGTTCCTGCACGGTGTTTATCCTTTGTCTCTTGTTATATTTCTAACTGCTTGATTTAACGCTCTATTTTGCCGGTCCTATTATAGGATTAAAACTGTTTTTTCTGTTTGCGATAATGGTTTGTGTCTAATCAACTGACTTGATACGGGCTCAAGCAAAATACTGTTTTAACACATCTGCCGGATGCTCTTTGGTTGAGAGTGAAATCAGTTGTCCTCCGGTTTTCAGCAACGCTTGCTGTAATGCCTGCTGGCGCTGATCATAACCTTGACGATAGCGGTTTTGATCCTGCTGTTTATCACCGTCAAAAAATATCTGTTGTCGACCGTCGGTTAGATAGCAAGGACCGTCAGGAAGTTCATATTCCAGTGGGTCTGACACTTGGATCGCCAGTAGATTATGGCGTTTGCTGATCTGACGAAGTACTGAAAAATCCGTCAGATCCAGAGACCAGAAATCACTGATAAGCACCATTAGGTTGCCATGTCCAGGTTGTGCGGCCATCTGTTGTAGGACTTGGTTCATTCGACCCGGTTGAGCGCTCGTCTCTCTGTTTTCTTTTGTTTTTATGTTTTTTCTCGTTTGTATATTTTCTCCCGTTTTGATGTTTTTTATAGTGCCAGTAATGCCAGTGTCGGCCCTAAGAGCTGAATCCATAGACTTCTTATCGCTATCTAATGCTTTACCGTACTGACATAGGGTTTGCAGCAGAGGTAGTAAACCTTTCTGACGGGCTTTTGGACGAATCAGTTGATGATTACCACCGTTAAAGACCAGGCCACCACAGCGATCTCCCTGAGATAAACAGGACCAACCCAGCGTCGCGGCCACATTAGCCGCTTGCTCTGCTTTGCTGCGTTCACTGCCAAACAGCATGCTGTTGCTCATATCGACTATCAGATGGACGGGACGTTCTTTTTCTTCCAAAAATACCTTGGTATGAGGTTTTCGGGTTCTGGCGGTCACCTTCCAATCCATCAAGCGGATATCATCGCCGGGCTGATAGTTGCGAATCTCACTCAGCTCCATACCTCGGCCTTGAATTCGAGATCTATGCTGCCCTGCCAGACTAGAGCGTGATGGCGTTTTCAGATGGCTGCCCAGTGCACTCTGATATCTCTGCCAGCTGATCAATTGCTGTAGATTCAGCTCAGGCAGAAACTCGCTATCCTCAACCGCTAAGGGCTGAGGTATTAGTCGACTGCTGAGTTTGTGCCAGGTTTGTTTCAGCATGATCCGGTTACCTTTGTCTCTCCGTGGTTAATCTGATAACACTAAGACGATAAAACGAGCCTTAGGCAACGGGGACTTGTTGTAATAGGTGCTGGATTACCTGGTCACTGTTAAAGCCAGCGGCTTCTGCTTCATAGCGAAGGATCAGGCGGTGACGGAACACATCTGGTAATAGAGCTTGCACATCTTCCGGTGTAACAAAGTCACGACCGGCTAACCAGGCTTGTGCCCGTGCGCAGCGATCCAGTGCCAGAGTTGCACGGGGACTGACGCCGAATTCGATCCAATTGGCGAGATCTTGATCATACTGTTCTGGCCGACGGGTAGCATCCACGAGGTGTACGATATACTGTTCGATAGCCTCAGCCATATAGATATCTAACACCCCTTGGCGGGCTTCAATAATCTGTTGCTGGCTAACCACTGGTGCAGCAGATGCTTCTTCTTTGTTGCTGAGCAGAAATTTCTGTTCTTCACGAACGAGACGCAAAATTTCCAGTTCTGCTTCGGCTGAAGGGTAGTTGAGATTCACATGCAGTAAAAAACGATCCAACTGAGCTTCCGGCAGAGGATAGGTGCCTTCCTGTTCAATAGGGTTTTGCGTCGCCATCACCAGAAAGGTTTCCGGTAGTGGATAACTGGTATTGCCTACGGTGACCTGGCGTTCAGCCATGGCTTCCAGTAGTGCCGCTTGCACTTTTGCTGGAGCCCGATTGATCTCATCGGCCAAAACAAAGTGATTAAACACAGGGCCTTGTTGAAAGCTGAAGGCATTGCTTTCCGGCTGATAGATATCGGTACCAGTAATATCGGCTGGCAAGAGATCGGGAGTAAACTGAATGCGCTGAAAACTGCCCTCCAAACCTTCGGCCAAGGTCTTAATCGCTTTCGTTTTGGCTAACCCTGGAGGGCCTTCCACTAACAGGTGGCCATCTGCCAGCAGTGCGATTAACAGTCGAGACAATAAGGTTTCCTGACCAATAATTTGTTGTTGCAGATGCTGGTTCAGTTGTTGAAAAACGTCGCGTATTGTCATGATGTTCCTTGTTTTTCGCACTTCTATCTAGGTTCTACTTTTAAAACGAGTCCATAGTTGACCTTTTTTTATCGGCCCTGTTCCCGCTTTGTTCACCGTTATCACTGATAAAACTCATATTTCTTGCTGGACAAGATATGAATGGGGGCAGATTTACCCTCTATGTGTTTACCCTGATCTTCTTGGGATCTGACACAGATATGGTGTGTTTTCTCAGAATTACAACATTATGAAAATAATTTTTTGCCTTATGCTTTTTTGTAATACAGGTGCGGCTTAATGGTTGATTTGTACTATGTTTTCAACAAAGCTTAACGAACATCGGTCAATTTTTTCTTACCATCAGGCATACTGTGGTTACATTCTGTTAACAAATGTGGTGCTATTAACTAGGTGAAGGGTTATATAGGAGTATCTGGTTAACACGCACATTGAGTGAACGGAATTAGGTGTTAATAAGCACTCACACAAAGGTTTCTCTTTAGCTAGTGGCTTCATGCTTCAGCCGTTGGTCAAAAAATATCGAAACACTTTTGTGTCAGTGTGTACCGGTTTTATCTAATCGGGGTACCACCACAAGTCATAACGCCCGGTGGCTTGAGGTAAGGAAAAGATCGAACAACAACTCCAAACAGGGTACAGGGCAGAGGTCAGCAATGATGTATCAAGCCAGTGAAGGTCATAAGAAGTTTCTCGATCAACTTGAGGAACAACTTGCGTCACGCTTCTCCGAACAACAAGTCAAAGAAATCATCAGCTTTTCCAGTTTTTACTATGCGTCAGCATCACTGGATGATTTAGCAGAGTATCGTCCCGATGATCTGTATGGTGCTACGGTTTCCACATGGCACTTTGTACAGAAATATAGGCGCAACGAACCTAAGATTCGTGTTTATAACCCTGACTTTGAGCAGGATGGTTGGCAGTCGACCCATACCGTGGTTGAAGTACTGCAGAAAGATATGCCTTTCCTGGTGGATTCTATTCGTATCGAACTGAACCGCCGCGGTTTGACCGTACACACTATTCATAACGCGGTACTAAAATTCCAGCGTGATGAGTCTGGTCAGTTACAGCAAGTCGTTGGACATAAGGCTGAACTGGATGGTGCTGAGCACGAATCCCTGATCTATATCGAAGTGGATCGTCATACTGACCAGAGTGAGCTGGATGATTTGGCTAAGTCTGTCACTGAAGTGATGACTGAGATCTCCACCGCTGTGGTTGACTTCCCGGCAATGCGTGAAAAAGCGCAGATGCTGTGTCAGGAACTGTCCAATAGTCGTCCTCCACACCTGTCTGATGACAATATTCAGGAAGCCGTGGATTTCCTTGATTGGCTGGATCACGATCACTTCACCTACCTGGGTTATGACGAATATGAAGTGGTTGATGAGGACGGCAAAAAGGTTCTGAAACTGGTATCCGGTTCTGAGCTGGGCGTGCTGAAATTGGATGATGCCCGTTACAATGAGCAGTCCCGCCATGATATGGCACTGGATGCCCGTCAGTTTGTCTTGATTCCTGAGCTACTGGGTTTCTCCAAAGGTTCTTCCCACGCCCGTGTTCACCGCCCGACTTACCCTGATTACATCACCATCAAACGTTTTGATGATGAAGGTCAGTTAGTGGGAGAAAGTCGCTTCCTGGGTCTGTACACTGCATCAGTATACAACCAGCTGCCGGGTAATATTCCTGTGCTGCGTAAGAAGGTTGACGCGGTAATGCAGGCTTCTGGTCTGGATCCTAAAGGTCATAATGGCAAACATCTGACCCAGATTCTGGATGTTTTCCCCCGTGATGACCTGTTCCAAATCGATCTACACGAGCTGACAGAAACCGCGCTGGGTATTTTGAATATTCGTGAGCGTCGTAAGGTACGTCTGTTTATCCGCGAAGACAGCTTTGGCAAGCTGTTCTCTTGTATGGTGTATGTACCGCGCGATATCTACAGCACCGAATTCCGCCACAAGGCGCAAGAGATTCTGTGGGAAGCACTGGATGCCAATGGCAGCGAGTTCCACACCTACTTCTCCGAATCTGCTTTGGCTCGTACCCAATTTATTCTGCGTTTTAATGGTGATGAAGCACCACAATACTCCATCAAAGAGTTAGAGCAGAAGATCATCAATATCGCTCGTTCCTGGAGTGATGATCTGCTGGAAGCCTTGGTAGAGCGTTACGGTGAAGAGAAAGCCAACCGTTACTACAATGCATACAAAGCGGCCTTCCCAGCCAGTTACCGTGAAGACTTTAGCCCGCGTGGTGCGGTCATCGATATCGGTTATATCGAGCAGCTGAGTGAAGAACGCCAGGTGACCATGAGCTTCTACCGCCATCTGGAGGATCAGGGCCGTCATCTGCAGTTCCAGTTATTCCACGAAGATGAGCAGTTGCCACTGTCCGATGTGATTCCTGTTCTGGAAAACTTAGGTATGCGTGTGGTGGGTGAGCACCCATACGAGATTCAGCGTGGCGATGGCCGTACCATCTGGCTGCATGATTTCTCCTTGGAACCAGCAGGTCAGGGTGAGATCAACCTGAGTGAAATCAACGAAGTGTTCAAGGATGCTTTTGAGCAGACCTGGAAAGGGGCTGCAGAGAACGACTCCTTTAACCGCTTGGTATTGACCGCAAGTCTGGGCTGGCGTCAGGTAAGCATGCTGCGAGCTTATGCTCGTTATATGAAGCAGGTGCGCTTCAATTTCGATCAGGGCTATATCGCGTCCACACTGGAAAATCATTCCGGTATTACCGGTCTGCTGCTGGATCTGTTTACTCTGCGTTTCGATCCTGAAGGCGGTTATAGCGAAGAAGCGGAAGAAGCGCTGGTTGCTAAAATTACCGAAGCGCTGGATCAGGTTCAGAGCCTGACAGAAGATATGATTCTGCGTCGCTATATGCAGCTGATGCAGGCGACCCTGCGTACCAACTTCTATCAGCCTGATGCTGATGGCAAGGTGAAGAGTTATATCGCCTTTAAACTGGATGTGAACAAGATTCCGGATGTGCCGCTGCCACGTCCTATGTTTGAGATCTTTGTTTACTCGCCACGCGTTGAAGGTGTACACCTGCGTGGTGGTAAAGTGGCCCGTGGTGGTCTGCGCTGGTCGGATCGTCATGAAGATTTCCGTACCGAGATTCTGGGCCTGGTAAAAGCACAGCAGGTGAAGAATGCGGTAATTGTACCTGTGGGTGCAAAAGGTGGTTTTGTCAGCAAGTGTCCACCGGAAGGTGGTGATCGTGACGCCTTCATCAAAGATGGCATCGAGTGTTATAAGACCTTTATCACAGCCCTGCTGGATGTGACCGATAATCTGGTTGAAGGTATCGTATTTCCGCCACAAATGGTGGTGCGTCACGATGAAGATGATCCATATCTGGTTGTAGCAGCAGATAAGGGTACCGCAACCTTCTCTGATATCGCTAACAGCATCTCCCTGGAACATGGCTTCTGGCTGAAAGATGCCTTTGCATCCGGTGGTGCGAACGGTTACGACCATAAGAAGATGGGTATTACCGCCCGTGGTGCTTGGGTATCGGTGCAGCGTCACTTCCGTGAGCTGGGCCACAACGTACAGAAAGATCAGTTCTCTGTCGTGGGCATCGGTGATATGAGCGGTGACGTATTTGGTAACGGTATGCTGTTATCGGATCAGATCCAGCTGGTGTGTGCCTTTAACCACCTGCATATCTTTGTTGATCCTAACCCGGATGCGGCGGCCAGTTTCCGTGAGCGTAAGCGCATGTTTGATCTACCACGTTCTAGCTGGGCGGATTACAACAAGGCGTTGATCTCCGAAGGTGGTGCTATTTTCTCCCGTGCGGCAAAATCCATTGAGATCAGCCCGCAGATGAAAGAGTGCTTTAATATCACTGAAGACCGTATGGCACCTAATGATCTGATCTCGGCGATTCTGAAAGCGCCAGTAGATCTGATCTGGAACGGTGGTATCGGCACCTATGTGAAGGCCAGTGATGAAACCCATGCTGATGCTGGTGATAAGGCCAATGACAGCCTGCGTATCGACGGTAAAGAGCTGAGTGCTCGTGTCATCGGTGAAGGTGGTAACCTGGGTCTGACTCAGCGTGCTCGTATGGAATACGGCATGACTGGCGGTGCAGTGAATACCGACTTTATCGATAACGCCGGTGGTGTGGATTGTTCTGACCACGAAGTAAATATCAAGATTCTGCTGGATGAGATTGTTGGCCAGGGTGATATGACCAATAAGCAGCGTAACCAGCTGCTGGAAGATATGACCGATGAAGTGGCCGATCTGGTACTGCAGAACAACTACGCGCAAAGTGGTGCGCTGAGCCTGGCGAAACTGATGGCCAAAGAAGGGATCGGTCAGTTCCGTCGCTTTATCAATGCACTGGAAAGCGAAGGCAAGCTGAACCGTGAGCTGGAATTTATCCCGACTGACGATGTATTGCTGGAGCGCTTCAATCATGGTGGAGGTTTAACTTCGCCTGAGCTGTCTGTACTGATCTCCTACGCAAAAGCGGATCTGAAACTGGCGATTGTGGCTTCTGATCTGCCGGAAGACAGCTATATCGAGCAAGAGCTGGAGAACGCCTTCCCAGAGGTACTGGTAGACAAGTTCAAACCTGCCATGTACAACCACCGCCTGAAGCGTGAAATCGTTTCTAACCAGCTGGCCAATGATCTTGTGCATCATGGTGGTATCGCCTTTATTCACCGCCTGATCGATTCGTCCGGTGCAGAAGCCGCTGAGATCGCACGCGCTTACGTGGTTGCTCGTGATGTGTTTGGTATTCACAATCTATGGAGCCAGATTGAGCAATTGGATTATCTGGTTTCCAGTGAAGTACAATACAGCATGATGATGGAGCTGATGCGACTGATTCGTCGTGCCACTCGCTGGTTCCTGCGCCCACATCTGGCTAACATGAGCGTTAGCGATGTGATCGCGCTATACGAGCCGAAAGTACGTATGCTGAGTGAAGATATCGGTGAGCGCCTGAAAGGTGCACAGCTGGAGCGCTGGACTAAGCGTCGTGGCGAGCTGATTGATCAGGGTGTACCTGAGCAGCTGGCTGACCAGATTGCCGCTACTGCAAGCCTATACTCCTTGCTGGGTGTGGTAGAAGCGGAGCGTGTCACAGGTGAGAAACTTCCACGTGTGGCCGATGTCTACTTTGAACTGGGTTATCAGCTGGATCTGCAGTGGATCAGCCAGAAAATTACTGAGCTGCATGTACATGACAGCTGGGAAGCACTGGCTCGTGAAACGTTCCGTGATGATCTGGATTGGCAGAGCCGCGCTTTGGCAATCAGTGTGCTACAGATGGAGGATGGTGCTCTGGATGTTGAAGAGCGTGTCTCCCAGTGGATGAAACGTCATCAGCATCAGGTTTTACGTTGGCAACGCATCATGGATGAGATCGATTCCGGCGGCAAAGCGGACTTCCCTATCTTCTCGGTAGCGATGCGTGAGCTGTTCGATCTGGCCCAGATGCAGATGGAAGCATAAATTAATCGAGAACAATGTCTGAAGTTATTATTTCACTTAGTTTAAGTGCGGAGAAATGTCTGGAGTATTATCGCGGTTACGCCACTGGCGTAATCGCCTACGATACCTGGGGGCGGCGGATTCAAATCCCCGCCAATATCCTGCGGCCCTTTGTCACCAGTGAAGGGGTGCATGGTCGTTTCAAAGTCAGCTTTAACAGTGAAAATAAATTTCAGTCGATCGAGCGGGTGTAACAGCCCGCTTTTTTATTGTCCGCTTTTTTTTACAGCTACTCTACAGCCACTTTTTCCAGCGCATGATACAAATCTGCACAATGACAATTGTGAGCAGCACAATGACCACGCTTTTAAAAGCCTGAGGATTATCCAGGCCCGGTAAACCTGCAACATTAATTCCCAGTAATCCCGTGACAAAACTGAGTGGTAGAAAGATCGCAGTAATGACCGACAGCAGGTAGAATCTGGCATTGGCTTTCTCTGCCAGTTGATTGGATAATTCCTGCTGTACTACCGCGCTTCTTTCCTTCATAGCCGACAGGTCTTCTAAATATCTCACTAGCCTGTCACTCATTTCTCTTAGTCTTTTCTTTTGATTTTTTTCAATCCAATCTATCTTTTCTGTCAATAAACGATTCAAGGCTTCTCTTTGTGGTGCCAGATAGCGCTGCAATGTAATCAATTGTCGTCTTATGGTTTGTAGCTCCTGGCGTACATTGCCTTGAGCCGTATTTAATACATGATCTTCCAGTTCGGCTAGCTGCTCTTCATAATGCTCAACCGTTGCGCCAATATCCCAGATCAGGTGCTCACACAGGTCAACGGTGAGCTCAGCAGGCGATTTTGGGGGCTGCTGCCTGTGAATCTTCTCCCGAAGCTCCTGAACAGAACTGAGTTTTCTGCGTCGAACACTGATAACGCGATTATGCTCAATCCATAGACGTATTGAGATCATATCGTCAGCATCTTGCCCCAGGTTGAGATTAACACCTCTAAGAATAAGCAAAATACCTGCGTCAGTAGGTAGACACCTGGGGCGAGTATCTTCGGCAATCATCGCCTCAACCATCAGAGGCTCCAGCTGAGAGTGCTGATTTAGCCAATCAATAGTACCTGATGAATTGAGATCAAAATGCAGCCAAGTAAAATTATTTGGGGCAGCTGGCAAACAGGCTTGCTCTAAATTGATCTGTTCTATCTTACCCTTCCTATCAAAGTGATAAGCGTGTATCAAAGTTGTTTCATATTTATCAGAGGATTGCATTCTAGTACTCTGTTTCCAGCTTTTCTGCTTTATTGGTTCCTGTATGCGCCAGCTTAATTATTACACTGCTATATCGCCTTCAATAAAGGATTTAGTTTAATAAAAATAATGAGTTAAACGGTATGCCTTCTGAATGAAGGCCTGCTAAGATGCAGTTCGTCTACAGACCTTTGCCACTGACCCGGAAGCTCTAATTCCAGAGAGAATCCGGGCCATAGACACTTTCAAGCGATATTACTTACCGTCATACTCAACGGGTAGCTACAAAGGTCTCTTTTTAAGATTGATATCCAGTTGTTGATAAGCAATCTTAATGTTGTGCTCTTTAAATGCCTGATCAATAGCCTGATTGATCTCGTGAGTGACGATAAGTCTGTCATCCATATTGCTCACAAATAGCCTTAACTCCAGATTGAGTGTACTAGGGCCAAAGTTCATGAAAAATGCACTAGGCTCAGGGTCTGCAAGTACTTTCGGGCTCTTTTCTGCAGCCTTCAGCAACAGTTCTTTTGCTAGCTCCGTATCTGATCCATGGGCAATACCAACAGATATAATGATTCGGGTAATAGGGTCTGTTAGAGACCAGTTGATTAGCTGGTCGGTTACAAAGTTTTTGTTGGGGATAATGATTTCCTTTCTATCCCAGTCTGAAATTGTAGTCGCCCTGATCTGAATGCGCGTCACCGTGCCCGAGTATGTACCAATCGTGACGGTATCACCGATACGTATAGGTTTTTCAAACAGAATAATTAGGCCAGATACAAAGTTAGCGACAATTTCCTGTAGGCCAAAACCCAAGCCAACACCTAAAGCGGCAACCAGCCACTGCAGCTTTGACCAATCGAGTCCGAGCTGCCCTGTTCCTGCAATGACGCTGGTGACAATCAGGGTGTAACGTGTAATGGTCGTTATGGCATAAGAGCTCCCTGGAGATAAAGTGAGATGTCGCAATACCACTAGCTCCAGTAAACCAGGAAGGTTGTATGCTGCCAAAATACACAAACCAATAAGCACAATGCTCATAAGAATGCTTTTTAGCGTGATCGCTTGAGGAATGATGCCTTCAGAGGTAGTTATATCAGAGCTCCAAAGCACAACATTATCCAATACAGCAAACGCAGGCAGTGCATTTTTCAGGAAAGTCCAAAGAAGTAAAATAAAGAGAATTCCAGTGATGGCTCTTAACAGCACTCTGGCTTGATCTGATATGGTTTGTAGATCAAGGTAATTCTCTTCCAGAAGAGGCACTTCTTCATTTTTTTCTCGGGCTTCAAGGATTTCATTACGTCTGGCTTTTGCTCTTTCGAAAGCCAATCGGCGTTCCTCAATCAATAACCAGCGATTACCGAAGCGGTAAAAGACAAAGGTCAAAACGCTGATACCGGACAGTATCATCAGCATGAGTAAAAATGCCTGACCTGTGAAGGTATAACCCAGAATAGCGGCAAAAATAATCAACAGATAACTGACCGCATAGAATGCCAACCACGGTCGCAGCTGCAACCATAACGGTGTTCTGGATGTGCTCTCGACAGCTAAAGAACGATAGAGCGAAATACAGAAACCGCTGATTATGGCCGCAACAACAATCAATGCGGCACGGCCTGGTCCTGAGCGCATGATCAGGTTGTCTGACTGTTCAGAAATGAATATGACCAGTAACAGGCTGCTTCCAAGCCAGAATGCTGGGTGCAGTAGTTTAAGCAGGCGAATACACAAATTGGCAGACACTGATAAATGTTTATGTAATAGCCCATTTGGCACTTTCAACCAATAGCATAGTGCTAGATAAATAGTGCACAGGGCGGCGACTGCCGGAGCTAGCTTTGGTAGATTTATCCGCCAGAGTTCACTGTTTAGAATGTCATTAAGCAACAAATAAAGACCGGTTGGCACTGGGAGAATAATCAACAGTGGCAACAACAGAGCGCGCAACGTATTTGAAAAGCGATCATTTACCACATTGCCAATCTGATCACTCCATCGGTCTTCATCCCGCTTGAGTCTGAGAAGTAGCAGAGCAGAAAGCAGCACTTGTAGACCCCACAAGGTCAATTTGCCAACCCAGTGTTCCGAAGCGGTAAAATAGCTTTGCCCTTTTTCTATGAGCTCAGTGGCAGGAGGTAATGCAGTTATTACCTGGGGGAGGCCTGTCGTTATTTCAGAAATCCATTGCGCAGATATTGCAGGCACACTCGGTACCCACAGCAGATGCTGAGAAATGAGATCTTTACCTTTGCTGACTTGTTCTCTGAATTGCTCTTGGACCGATAACAGATCAGAAAGCTCATTAATGGTTTGGCTGATTGCTTCACGGGTTTTGATTGAAATTGCTTTGTAATCATTTTTGAGAGATTGAAGCTTTTGACGTTGTTCATCATTCAATTGGTGCGCTTCTGCGCTCAGATTAACGCTTTCGATAGTCAGTTCTGAGCGTGATAGGTCTAATGCCAATAAACGTAGTTTATTGATCTGTTTCTGGGTCGATAGAGTATCAATGCCTTCTTCAAGGTGTCGGACAAACCGGTTAAGCTCTTGCCCCAGAGGTTCCCTACTCAATTCTGTTTGAAGCTGTAAAGCGGTATAGCTTTGTTTGAATAAACTGAGCTTACGTACCAGAAGTCGACTTTGTGTTAACGCCTCTTCACCCAGTGCAATAACCTCTTGCAGGTTTTGACTTAACTTCTGATTCAGAATGATCTGCTCAGCAATTATCGTATGGTTTTCCGTGTTTTCCGGTTCAGCGCTCGCTTGCTCCAATGTTTTTTCAGCCTCAGAGCGACGTTTATCTTGCAAAATATCCTGTAAGCCTTGGATCAAGCTCTGCTGGTATTCCAGTTGTCGGGCTAAAAGTTGGATTTTAATCTGATTTAGTTCGCTCAGTCCTGGCAGAGTGAGTAGCTCAAACTCAATAGCTTGAATACGTGCGGTATGAGCTGAAAATTGAGCATCATCAAGTGCACTGTCGCCGCCACTCTCTGCGTACTCCTGTTGCTTTAGCGTGGCAAGTTCAGTACGCAGTGAAATCAATTTGTCATTGCTTTGTTTTACCTGCTGTTGCACCTGTTTTTCACTTTGCTCAAGTTCCAGCAGATGCGCTTTTTCAAGTGTCAGCTGTTGCTCAAGTTCAGAGATAGCACCTCTGTTCAGTTTTTTGAGGTTTACAGAGGAAACGGGAACAGATAAATCCTTTTGAAGTTTCTTTATTTCACTCGGCATGCGCTCAAGCAAGTTACGGCTCTGTAGTGCCTCTTGATCAGATCTGAGGGCGCTTTGCCATGCCAAAATGATTTTCTGATACAGTTCCCTTTGATCTTTATCTTTGGGGTCTTCACTGGCTGGGCCTAGTTGCTCCAGACGCTGTTTATAAAGATCAATGTTGTTCTGAGGGTTTGCTGACAAAAGAGGAGAGTGCAGCAGAAAGCTCATCAGAAGCAAGCTGAAGAAAACAGTATGCATAGAAAATATGGGTATGATACGCATAGAAATCAGAATCCTGACAGGGACTGAATCACTTCTTTTTAATGAAGATTAAGAATTTTCGATAGCTAAAGGGTCTTCTGGCTTGATATCCAGTTCTGTCATAAAGCGGATAACAGGCCCCAGTGATAGTGATTTATCGGCATCTTTTGTGTACACCAAGTGCACATCCTGGCGACTCTCCATTGCCCCACTCACTTGAAACAAATGCCCTTCATTCAGATAAGGCTCTACCAGCGCTCTGGGCAAATAAGCAGCACCTTGATGAGCCAGAATAAACTCCAAGGCAATATGGCTTTGCCCCGTATGTAATATTGGTGCAACAGGCTCTGAAAATAAGCGTGCCTGCTGTAGGTTAAAAGCGGTTCCCCAGTCTACAAAAACATGGCCGAATGACGGCACATCGTCAAGGGTTTGATTGGCTTGATTACACACCATAATCAGTTCCAAATGACCAATTTGTTTTGAATCCATATCAATACTTGTTGGAGCATCAAGGACGACAAAAACATCTACACGTCCCCCTAACAGCGAGCGCACGAGGTGCTGCGGTTGATTAATTTCTGTCCTGATATAGAGATTAGGAAAATTAGCAGCCAACTTGGGCAGCATGGATTGAAGGAACGTATCCCAAAGATTCGATGTTCCTCCTAAAGATAGCTGCATATTCTGCTGTTTGGGTACACCCACTTCTTGAATAGCCAGCTGCCATGATGCCAGTAGGTTTTCTGCATGAGGCAGCAGGCGCTCGCCTGCCGGGGTCAACAGGATGTTATTTCTTTGACGAGTAAATAACTTCACGCCGACCGTTTCTTCCATTTGCTTGATTCTGGAACTGACTGCCGATTGAGTTAAATAAAGGTTTTCTGCTGCTCGTCCAAAGTGCCGGGTTTTGGCAACTTCCAGAAAAGTGCGTAAGAGCTCGTGATTCACTTTCTTTTACCTCGATAGAAATAATTTATCGATAACTAGAAAAATCTATCATTTTACACCGATGATATACAGATTAATAATTCATAAAAGTCCTCTGGGTCAATCAAGGTTGTCTATCGTTATGGATAAATATCTGTCTTTTTCAAGTCGCTCGAAGTTTTATGCCGAAGATCAATTTCCCTTTGGCATAGAGCGTAGCGGTGAGTTTTCGGTAGAACAGGTAACGCTGTTACATAATCATGGCAAAGCCTATCAGGAGTTACATAGCGGTCTGAGAGAGCCGGTAACAAAAGAAGAAAAAGAGTTTTTAAAAAGCTGTCGCGGTGAAAAGCAGCCTGGCACTGCCCATGAAAAGGTCTGGCTAAAATTTTGTGAGAAAACGCAAAAACGCAGTGTCATTTCGGCCTTTGGTAGCTTAAGAAAAAGCAGTAGCAGTTAATCATTGAAACGACAAATTAGTGCTCTGAGTATTCGCAAATATAACCAAGATTCTAAAATTATGAAAATTTGCTTTTTGATGTATCCATGGGAACGCATTGACCCTGAATTTGATAGCACATTGCGTCTTATTCATGAGGCAGCGGTAAGAGGTTTGACGGTTGCAGTGACAACTCCTAATAACCTCACTATTCGTGACAGTGTTGCTTACGCTTTTTGTAATGTGCTGAAAAAGACTGAAAAGATCAGCAATAGCATTCCAACATTTTACAAAAATGCGGATTTTAAGCGCTGCAAATTACCACTGGCAGGGTTTGATGCCATTGTGATGCGTGCCAATCCGCCGTTGGATACCACTGCACTGAATTTCCTGGATTCAGTGCGTAATGATGTCTTCATTATGAATGACATTGATGGTTTGCGTATTGCTAATAACAAGCTGTATCCGGCCTCTTTCAGTGGCGACGCGGCGCGCTTTATCCCTGTGACCCATGTGTCAAAGAGTCGCGATTATCTGGAGCAGGTGCTTGAAGAATCGTCCACTGAAAAAATGATTATGAAACCTTTAAATGGTTTCGGAGGACAAGGCGTCATTGTTGTTGAGAAAAGCGCTCAACAAAGCTTCCGTTCATTGCTGGAGTTTTATATTGGCACGGAGCAAGACAATTACGTGATTTTACAGGAGTACGTTGAAGGGGCTAACGAAGGTGATGTGCGTATCCTGATGCTGAACGGTGAACCGATTGGGGCTATGAAGCGAGTGCCTTCGGGAAAAGATGTGCGCTCAAATATTCATGCAGGCGGACAGGAAGTTAAACATCAACTTACCAAGGAAGAAAAAGCACTGTGTAAAGCATTGGGACCACAGTTGGTTCGAGATGGCTTGTATCTGGTGGGGCTGGATGTCATTAACGGCAAACTGATTGAAGTGAATGTACTCAGTCCTGGCGGCATTACCCGGATCAATAAGCTCAACCGGGTTAAGTTGCAAAAGAATGTTCTCGATTTCATTGAAAATGTCGTTTCAGCTCGTGAGCTGGTGATTGAGCGGAAGAATATTTTCCGTAAGGTGATTGAAGATGCAGAAGCTGTCTGAAGACAACATTATCCAGGCTATTCAGGCTGGAGAGCTGTTTGAATGCGAGATTTCCGATGGAAGTTTTAGCTTAAAAGTGGATGCCTATACGCCGGTGATCTGCACAGCCGTTCATGCGGGACACCGTATGAGATCTTCTTTGGTTCCTTTGTGTGAACTCAGTGAAGAAGAGCGTTTGTATGAAGAAGATCCTCTGACTGATCAGTTGATTCAGGCGATGCCAATTACCTTAGTCGCGAAGGATTCCCGCTATGAGTATGACTTAAATCGGCCTATTGCTAACTGTATCTACAACAAGGCCTGGGGGAAAAATGTATGGCGGAAAAAGCTGACAGCAAAAGAGCGCGCTATCAGTGTTGCTAAGCATCAGGCTTTTTATCGGGTGCTCAATGCATTAGTTGCGGCTATTGAACATCGCTATGGTGCGGCGCTGATCTTTGACATTCATTCCTATAATTATCTGCGGGTTGAGAAGGAAACCCCAACATTTAATTTAGGAACCGAGCAAATTGATAAAGAACGCTGGCAAAGCATTGTTGATTTAACTCTAGAAAAGTTAGGCCAGGTTGAGTTACCGAATATGCCCGTGATGGCGATGGAGAACGCTGTTTTTCATGGGCGAGGTTATATGATCGCTCATATTAATAGCCGTTTTCAGAACAGCCTGGTTTTGCCGCTCGAAGTTAAAAAGATATTCATGGATGAATTAAAGGGTGAACCGTACCCACTGGTAATGCAGGCGCTGAGCAATCAGTTTAAAGAGTGTCTGGTAAATATTTCGACGTTCTTTTCTCGCCGTTTTACCCATAAACGCCGGGCAAAGAAAGCGGATATGCTTCCAGACAAAATGGACCCGGCCATTATCAAGGTGGATCGTGCGCTGTATCAGTTGGCTAAAGGGTTGGAGACGCTTCATTACATTAACCCGATTAACATTCCGGTAGAGCGCAAACAGTTTTTTAAGTGTAACGGTAATTATCAGCCGCAGTTTCGTTACCGACAGCTGGATATTGATCCTTACCAGTTTCGTGAGCAGTTGTACCGTCTGCCTGTCGATTCGATTCGAGATCCAGGTATTCAGTCGCTGTACAGGAGCGTGATTGACAGCTTGAGTGAGAAGATTGATCTGTTGGTAAAGGCAGGCCAACCCGACTTTCTTTATGAGTCACTGAAATACTACGGTGAACCGAACCTGGTTGATGAGAAAAATGCCAGTTTCTTGCTCCATGCCGGTAGTTTTGATCTTGATGAAAACACGGATGTCACCACGGAAGAGCTTGTGGCGCGTATGAAGTCTGCGGCAGAAGACTGGGGGATGTCTTGCAAGGTTGAGACCAGTGCAAAGTTAGTTGCCTCGGCGATGGTTTCCAACAGCCGGAAGTCAGTGATGATTGCTAAAAACCTGCAGCTGACAGAAACGGAAGCTCAGGCTTTACTGCACCATGAACTGGGCGTGCATATGGCAACAACGCTGAATGCTAATACACAGCGTTTAAAGGTTTTTTCACTGGGATTACCGGGAAATACGCTGACTCAGGAAGGTCTGGCTATTTTAAACGAATATCATACAAACAGTATGACATTAAAACGTTTACAGGGATTGGCGTTACGGGTTTTGGCCGTTAAAGAGATGCTGAAGGGAAATGACTTTCGTCACACTTATAGCTACCTCTATGAAGAGCACCATATGTCGCAGGATGCAGCTTTTAAACTGGCACTTAGGGTTCATCGAGGTGGAGGTTTTACCAAAGACTTCCTTTACCTCAATGGTGTAAGCCAGGCATTAGAACTAGTGAAACAAAGAGATATTAGTAACTTGTATGTAGGAAAAACAGGGTTTGAACACTTGTCCCTTATTGATGAGATGGTTGAAAGGCAATTGGTCACAGCACCTAAGTTTATTCCTCAATACTTGATGAAACCTAAACAGGAGTCCTCTGTTCTGGATTATTTAATGGGGTGTATTCGCTATCCAGAGCATATGACAGGACAAGTTTATTTTTCTGATAAAACTGCAGCTTAGGCTGTTAAAAGCAATCCTCATTAGCTTACTAGGCTATTAATTGCCGAGAGGGCAAGGCAATGACTATTACAAAGAATGTCTTATTTGTGTTCCTGAATCAGTGATTTAAATTTCGATCCTGCCTGAGACCCCTTCTTGCTCACC
>CAYFGP010000101.1:0-25311 GCA_964342385.1 uncultured Oleiphilus sp.
CTCATCCAGGGCGGCGAACTCTACCAGCAACTGTTCCTGCAGGTGTTCCAGGCTGCTGGACTCATTGACCAGTTTTTCAATCTGGCCAACCCATTTATCGACGGTGGATTGGGTATCTGTCACAAGGCGTTGCGCCTGTGTTTTGGTGCCGTCATCAGCCACGGCTGCAAAGCTCGCAGCGGGTTCATCTGATGGTTGATCATCGCCCTGGCCATCCGGCTTAGGTGGCGTGTCTTCCACCCACTCACCGCCGTATGTCGTGGTGATATGACCCAGTGTCGGTTTAAAGCCCATCTGCTTGATTTTGGTATCACGTTCAGCGCGTTTATCCAGGTTCTCATCTGGTTCAACTTTGCGGTAAACAATCGGCACCTCAGCACCGGGGAAATTCCATTCCGTTAGCCACTTACCAATGGTGTCGTTGAATGACTCACAGATTAGATCAGCATCTGCTTTGATCAGATCCGTTCGCACATCGCCCTGCAGGTCATCGCTACCTAACTTACCTGGTGTACCCTCGGTGCTGGCCACTTGGCCCAGGATGACTTTAGCAATGGCACGATCCATTTTGTCATAGACACTGCTGTAGTCAGCTGTGCCAGATCGCGCCGCTTCCAACAGCTCAACCACCATACCTTCAGGAATCGCAACCCCTGAATCCGTCCCAATAGCCGACAAAGTGGCTAGTAGCTTAGGGATATCCTTCTCGTCGGAATAATGACCCTTGGCAGTCGGCTGGCCGAATTTCTCCAGGAAGATCAGCCAATAGCTCAATCCATTTCGTTTAAAGAACGTCGGCCAGTACAGCCAATGACCCAGGCCTAGACCATAGTGCTCATCATCATTATCGGCACCGGTACTAAATGCCCAGAATTTACGCTCTGGCAGCAGCTCACCCATGGGGTTAGACATTGTCATCATTCGCAGACGGCCCAGGCCATCAAAACCAAAACGGCGACGATTACGCACCTTCAGCGCTTTCATGATGATCTTGTCACCATCCCTTGCCCACAACGGCTCAGCCACCGCATAACCGTAGTGGATGCCAAACAACATCTTGTTTGTAACTCGATCCCAACCTATCTTTTTCAGCTGCTGCTTTAGAAAGTCAGCGGCATCTTTATCGATAGGACGGTCACCACCGGGCTCAACATCCCATTCTTTGCTGACAACACTCAACCGGCGCTGACCAAAACAACTAGCGACCTGATCGTCTCTCAGCACCTGACGATAGATTTGATAGTCACCACCGCCACGGATCTGGAGTACTTCATCATCAGATGGAGCCACTGCCAACGGATCGACATAACCACGGGTGATATCACGCCCATCACCGGTAGTGGCAATTTCTTTCATCTCAGGCCGTGGAGCGGCTTTGTCTTGTACGTCCTGCTGTTCTTCAGCCATTAGTTAAAACCTCGTAAATTCAGGCCACCGCCAACGGTGCCAAAGCCGGTAGTAGTTATTACAGGGGATACTTGTTCAGTCGCCACAACAGAGTCTCGTGGGCCTGTACTATGAAAGTCGATAGGAAGGTGGCCATTGCCAGCGGCATTAATTGCAAGGAAAGCTGCCCAGGTGCGGTCAGCGTGACCACTGCTGTCAGAGTCCGCCACAAAGCGGGGCGTGCCCGTAGGACCAGTGATTTTCTTCAGCTTATGCAGGTCATAACGTAGGGCTGTGTTGCCTTCAGGAATACGAATCTTCCGGTCTTCAAAATGTTCTTTACCACGGGTGGCCATGGTCAGTTTATTGGTACTGGTGAATAGCACACCTTCAACCCGCATACTGCCGTGTCTGCTCTGAGCATCTTCAACGGGCTTTTCACCCATGCCGGTCTGGTCCATACAACAACGCACAACGTGATAGCGTAGGAACACCTCATCCAGCAGAGCATCTTGCTCAGCAAACTTGATACGCTTGCGCTCTATAATCTCCCGAGTCCAGAGCACATCGCCCACTTGCTCAAATACCCAGATCACAAACAGGTCATTACGGGCGGCGATATCCACCCCAACAAAACAGGGGCCACCGGTATAAAAGGCAGGGTTACCGGCTAACGGATCTTCCACCTGAGTAATCAACTCAAAATCTAACCAAGCACTGGCTTCATCCAGCCATTGCAGCTCAAACTCCTGCGCCCACAGATCATCATCACCGGCACCGGCTCTAAGCTCTTCAACATCACGAGGCAGACCATCGGCCACCGCCTGATAAATGTCGGTACTGTGACGACTCCAGCTATCATCTTTACCAGTCATCAAGTCGTAGAACTTATTGCCCTTGCCGTTCGGTGTACTGATCACCCTCAGCTTTAGACCTGGCTTAGAGATCACAGGAAACAGCG
Organism: uncultured Oleiphilus sp.; assembly: GCA_964342385.1. GTDB lineage: Bacteria > Pseudomonadota > Gammaproteobacteria > Pseudomonadales > Halomonadaceae > Oceanospirillum. Next base: position 2,348 of record CAYFGP010000101.1, read on the forward strand.
CTTTCCAGATTGCCCGGCTGTCCTGGTGAAACGCAAACTCATCCAACAATACACTGGCAGAAAAACCCCGAGCGGTATCAGGGTTGGCCGGTAGCGCAGTGATCTTACTGCCACCGGGCAGCTCAACTTCTAACGCCTTAACGCCGGGCTCCCACTCATAGTCATACGCCTGGAAACCGGCAGACATTGCCCCCAGGTGCAGCTTAACCCCTTCATTCATCGCCTCACGGGCCTGACGTTCACCACGACTCAGAATCACCCAGCGGCGGCGCTGGCCACTGACCTCAGCCTTGATGCAATCTAAGGCCAGTTCCAGCGTACTGGTAAAGGTCTTGCCACACTGACGGGCAAACATGGCGATCTTAAAGCGGGCATCATCATTGACCCAACGCTGTTGATAGGGATAAAGAGGTAATGCCGGTTGCTGACTCATAGCCCGTATGCCGCCTTAATCACTTTGTTTAAGACATCCTGATCCAGCTCACCATCTTGTTTCAGCTCGTCCAGTTTCTCTTTCTGTTCGGCCAACACCTGCTCACGAATCTCACGCTCACGCTTAGTACTTTCTGAAGCGGCTTTCTCCAGCTTCTCAACACCAATTGCCAGTTCCTTGATGAACTTAGGATGGACAGGATCGTCACCTTCAGAGGCTTTCAACACCGTATCAAAGGCCATGGTCCGAACCATCTCAATCAGAATTTTGGATACTTCGCCTTCAGGGGCTGTACCCAGCTCAGCAACCCATTGTTTGGATACTTCACGGGCTTCACGAATACGGGAACCGGCGGCCTCCATCTTGACGGAATAACGGTTCAGGCCACTACGAGACAGCTTGTCATCTTCCGGTAAGCCAGCATCGTCAATCTTCTGATTGATGATTTCCAGAATCTCGCTCTGCTGCAGGCGACCATCACGCAGCATCTCATCCAGCAGTTTCTTCAGCTCAGAAGGCAGCAAATCCACCTTAGAGCGGTGGCCACGGCCTTTCTTCTTATCAGTCATGGCTATCCCCCACGAGCAGATTTAATACCTGGCACCTGACAGCGGCCTTTAACGGCGTCGTAACCACGTTCAGTCAGTCTGGCCACTTGATAGCCTGCGACTTCTTTAATCGTTACAACGCGCTGCTCTTCTAACCATGCATAATGAGTACGCACCTTATCCCGGCTAATGGCATGGCCGTAGACTTCTAAGCAGCTTTGAGCAACAGACTCATTGGCTTGCCCACCGGCTTCTTCCAGTGCACGAATCAGGCATAAACGCTGGTCTTCATCAATAACCTGTCCAATAGCCATTAGGCTTTCTCCTTCGTGAATTCGTTTTGCAGCAGCAGGTCCGACACTTTCGCAACCTGAGTTAACTGAGGGCCAACCGCTTTCAAGTCGCCCCGTAGATTGGCTATTTCAAGATGCAGATTGTGCAACTCATCTTTTGAGGGCAGCTCATCCACCTTACCTTTAACGCTTTCAAGGTCTTTCTGCAGATCAGTCACAGTCTCTTTCTTCGCGTAGGTCTTACTGAGCAGAGCCATAACAACCAATGCCCCGGTTGTGACAATCGCCCAGATTGGTGCCCAGTATTTGGCGATAACGTCCATCAGTCCTTCCTCATCACGTCAGCCACTTTAGGCACGATCTTTTCAGCAGACCGGCCAACGACATAACCACCCAGCCCGATCTGCAACAGGCTCCAAGCCTCACTGGCCAGTCGGAAAGTGGTTAAGCCAAAGGTGTCAGCTACAACAAGGGCAAGGAAAGTGAGCATGGTGATGGGCCGCCAGTTACGCTGCAGCCATGAGCCCCCCTGAGCCTCAGCCGTAATCACCTTGGCCTGAGCCTCTAGCAGCCGTGCCTCGTAATTCATCATTTGGGAAGCCAGACCCGACTGCACCTCAAACAGACCGGACTTAATCTGAAGGCGTTCTTCATCGGATGTGTGGATCTCGTCCACCAGAGTAGCGACAGGTGAGATTAGACTGCTAATGAATGCGAGAGGATTAGCCATCTGCCAGATCCTCCAACTTATGGATGCCCGGCGTATACACTGTACGCCCACCTACACGGTGGGCCGTCAGATCCTGGTAACGAATAGCCCGGCTAATCTCCTTAATCCCCACATGAGTCCAGCGGCCAAACTCATGAATCACCTGGTCAACTGGCAACCCACGCTGAACGATAAAACGGGATACTTGATAGGGTGATGTACCAGCCACAACAAAGTCAGCAGCCAAACCCTTTAGATGCGCTGAACGCTCACTACCACCGATCAACTCATTCAGCCAACTAGGACGGTAACCTGATGTGATATGCACCGGACCCAGCTCATCACGGATAGGCTGCAGCACCTCATGACACAGGCGTTTTAGATTGAGATGAACCGGCCCATCAGGCGTGACCTCAATCTCACGGCCAATGCGGGACGCCGTCTGAGATTGTGTGAATTCATCAAGGAAGAAATTGCGGGATAACTGGATACGGGACATGTCTGCATCCTCTGCTCATTATGGGAATGAACAGAGAATGACAGTTAGGTGTGGGGATGTATTTTGAACGCGGCCAAAAGTTTTTTGGAGTCAGAGCAGTAAGACTGTGCCCGTCGTAATAGCATAAAACGAGGGCCGGAATGGAACAATCAGAGAATCAACAATGGATTGAAGACGCCATCGTTGAACTGCAACGTTACGGCATCACCGTTAACCCAGATATCGCCAGGATGTACCATAATGACACCGGAAGACCAACTCCAAGAAATAATAGTCCAGTCCGCGCAACGCGTGATCGCAACAGGCCAGGAAGAAAGCATGCAGCAGCTCTTTATAGAGCAGCTGCAAACCACAGAACTGGATGATGCAGGATGGAGTCACCTACTGCTGGAGTTGCTGAAAATAGCACCTAAATTCAGCACAAACACCAATGCTAGCCTCGGGAACGCAACCGCCGAACAGTTTCCTCTATTAGCCCAAAAGGATCTAAGCCTGCCCCCAGAATCGTGCTGCAATACGGACAAGTGTATACCCCTCCCTTCCAGCTAGTAGCCCCATCTTTAGCATTCACAGGTAGAGCGACAATCTCACGGATTGCTCGCTCACACTTTGGACACTTCGCTATTTGGCTCATATATCACTCCTTAACGCTTTACTTGATCTACGCTTCAGCAGTCTTTCTTCTGAAGTTTGCATCATCAGTACAGTAATCCAGGCAGTCGAAAATAATACCGGAAATACGAGCCAAGTGTTCTGGTTGAGAGATTAAAACACTATCACCAGCCCCCATTTCTAAACCTGCACGAGTGACTTCTTGCTTACGCTCATCAGTCATAGGAACACAAAAAGTCACTGATGGCTGTTTCTTATCACCTTGGTATCTTAATAGCCAACGATTCACTTTACTCTGGAATAGAACTGAATAATAACTTTCAGTATCTTTAGCACCAATTTCTGTTTCATGGCCTAAGATATCCTGAACGACTTCAAATAGTTTTCGTTCTGCGTAAGTAGTAACAATTTTTGAGTTTTCAGGATCAACAATATCAGCAAACTCATCTACACCGGCCTGTAATTCTTCAACTGGGTTCTCTGTCAACTCTTGAGTCGGTTCAACCACAGGTACTATTGTTGAAGCTGACGACAAGCCAGATACCACCATATCACTTACAGAGCGCTGGATCGCTTGTTTAACAATGGGTGTCACACTCTCAATGAAACGAGCATTGAATTGTCTTTGGATACCCGCTTTGCCTGCTACATATCGAACGAACTCAACGTCCGGTGAACGTAATGCTGAACTGATGACATCAGTAAAAGAGTTCAGATAAATAGTCTCTTCAGCGAGGATGCGCAGTGCCTCTGGTTGGAACTCGTCATGCTTAAACTGTTTAAGCCGATCCAAAAGAGTGTCATCAAGAGCGCTAAAGTCCACTGTCAAAAATGGATTGTCATCCATCATGTTCTTATTGGCCAAGTCGGTGAAGAAGCGCCACTCACGACCATTAGTAATCGCGCCAATTGTTACTTCAGGAGTTGCATTGAAATAACGCGATAGCTGAGGGCAATGATTATCCAGCTTCTCTGAATGAGCTTTTGCCTCAATAAACATCACTGGCACACCATCACAGAATAAAGCGTAATCGACACGCTCACTGGCTTTAACACCAGGAAAGTCAGCACTGTATTCAGCTTTTACTCTTGTGGGATCGAAGGGTGAGAAACCAAGAATATCCAGCAAAGGAAGGATTAATGCTTGTTTGGTGGTTTCTTCTGTTGAGCAATGGCTCCCCACATTTGCGACATGCTCAGCATGGCTTTTAATACGTCCAGAAAAATCAGGCATAAGAACTCCATTTACATTTTTTTATATCTGTTAAAGCCAAGCATTTCATTGGCTACAGACATGTAAGGTTATAAAACGTGTGGGGGGCGCTTTTAACCTAAAGTATTTGCTGCTTACGCAGCTTTCTTTGTTGTCAGTCCATCATTGGCTACTTCGATGTTGTAAGCCAACACGGAACATATCATTTTTTTAAGCTCATCCAGTTGGGCACTGAGAGTCTCTAACAGGGACTTCAGCTCCTTTTTTTCAATGAGTGCCTTCAAAGCAATCACTAGAGCCTCAGCTGATGGGTTTAGATGAAGATCACCACCCGCCACGATGACTATGTTCTCGTTACCAACGACCGATACTTTGGGGTGGCCATGTTTCTTGATTTTGCCCATAGCTCAATCCTTTACTCCGTTACCCTTTTCCTGTTAGGAGGGGGTTAAAACAAGCAAAAGTACGTTATTGCTTACGTCCTATTTTTGAGTGTTTTTAATAAGCCCCCAGAGTGCTTCAGCTATTGCCTGCACATCAGAAGGGCTCAAAGAACCTGACTTGTAATCGCCTCCAGCAATAATGATCTGGTTATTATTTCCCTTAACCTTCATTCAGATATCCCTTAGTTCTCGGTGTAATCACCACCAACGATGCGAACGCTGTTGTTTTCACCGGCAACCATATTACCATCGCCGCTCACAACCACACCGCCTGTTGGATTCTTAGGTTTAGCCTTTGGCTTAATTGTTGGCTTTGGATCTGGTTTCGATTGTTCGGCAGGCGTGTTGCCCATCAGCAAGGATGCGAGAAGGGCTTTCTGTTGCTTCATTGGCAAGGATCGGTACGCATCTACAAGCATTTGCTCATCTGCGGCAAGTGATGGCGGCAAACTGTCTTCACCCGTAATCAGGTAATTAACATCTATACCTGCTGCTGATAGCGCCTCCAGATATGCCGAGTCTGGCTGACGATCACCCTTTTCGTAGTTTATCTGAGAGCGCTTTTTGACCCCGCCTAACTCTGCAAACCCCTCTTGGGTCATCTTACGGTCTTTTCTTACTTCAATTAGGCGCTCTGAAAATGTGCTCATATGTACATCTTTTCCTTGACAGGTGCACGTTTGTGCACTAAATTAAGCCTTAAGAAACAGCGAAAAACTAAAGGCAAAAACAATAGGCTTAATTTTAAGCTCGGAGGATTGTGACAATGCATCCAGAAGAAATCAAGTATGAGCTGAAAATGGCGGGCTTAACTCAATCGAAAATCGCCGCCGAACTGAAAGTTACCCCACAGACTGTACGTGGAGTTATCCACGGCCACACCCAGTCGGCACGTATCCAGAATCTGATCGCTAAGAAGATCGGTAAGCAGGTCAGCGATATCTGGACCCCACCCGTAAAGATCAACCGTACTTCCGCTGAAATGCGCCAAGCGTCTTAAGGAGTTGGTTATGAGCAAGGCACAAGAGATTTATCAAACGTGGTTTGACAAGAAGGGCCACCAGCACAGTGAAGCGTTTGCTAAAGGCGTTCTGTTCTGGTTGAAACGCCGGACCGGTGAAGACAAGGGATTACCTCAGTTCCCATATCGCATTGCAACCCCTGAGTACGACGCTTGGGATGCGGGTATCGCCAAGGGCTGGGAGCTATTCAAGCTGGCCTCACCGCAAACACAATCGGCGTGAGGTGATGGCGATGGATGACCTGGATGTAATGGATCGCTATATCGCTCGCTGCCCTATCTGTGATGGCGTGGTCGGCATCACACAAGTGGAAAACAAAGATCACGCAGACTTTGTTGTTTCATGGGCTAAACAGGGCTTTGTCGTCAGTAGGCAGCAAAACAAGGTGACTGATCCAATGCCTATTTGGTGCTCCCGTAAGTGTGATCAGTCCGAGTGAGGTGGTTATGAGTGATCCGCAGAACATTAACAGCAGCGCTCTGAAGGTTTTAAAAGTGATGCAAGCGATGAAGGGACACTCGCTAACCGGCGTAAGTAATACGGATTTAGCCAAGAACCTGAGCATGAGCGCCGCAACGGTTAACCGCTGTGTAAACACGCTGATTGAAGCAGGCATGGCGACACAGTTAGAAACAGGCCGATACGCTCTCAGTGTACAGGCCTTATCAATAGCGCAGGCCCACGCCAACGAGATGGCTAAGGCATCAGATCGAATTAGTGAATTAACCCAGCGTGTAATGGCTGGCAGTTATTAGGAGAAATGTCATGAAAAATAGAAAACAGCCTCTTGCAGCGGAAGAGGCCAAAGAAATCAGTCAGCGTCTTTTTTCATCCGTTCGTCCGTTGCCCGGAGAACCTCAGAAAGACCAATCAGGCTTCTCTGCCAAGCCTCCTCCTGCTGGGACGAGCACAGAACGTCAAGGTCATTACAAAGCTCTGGAATGTACAGCTGATCACCCTCAGCAAGATAACGAACAAGAGTAACGTACGCAGCATTAGCTGCTGCCAGGTGAGCCTCAAGGTCTGTATTTCTTTGTTGAAGATCTGAGATATCACTTTTTAACTTCTGAATTTCTTCGCTCATTACATATTCCTTTGTACGAGTTGAATGAAGTTAAAGCATAACGAAAGCAACGGCATGAGCAAGGATTAAAGATGACTGACGATAACCAGAACCCAGAATTAAACGGCGAAGTACTGACCGAGCTGCAGAATCAAGCATCAGCGCTACAAAGCCAGAATACCACTGACCATGCGCTGGTTAATCAGCTGTTAGGTCAGGCTCAGATGGCTGACTCAATGGCTCAATTTTCGCTGACAGTCAGCACTTCCAAAATGGCTTTTGTTAAAGAAAACAAGCTATACAAGGCTTTAGCGGGGCAAACAACTGCTGACGGTCAGCAGTTATCAGGGACATGGGATGATTTTTGTCGGCTGCTTGGAAAGTCTCGTCAGAAAGTAGATGAAGACATATTAAATCTCAGGCAATTAGGAGAAGAAGCCCTGGAGTCCATGAGCCGCATGGGCATTGGTTACCGCGAAATGCGCCAATACCGCAAGCTACCAGAAGACGATAAGACGGCGCTGCTTGAGGCCGCAAAGTCCGGCGATAAAGAGGCCTTTGTTGAGTTGGCTGAGGAGATCATCAGCAAAAACGCTAAGGACAAGGAAGAGCTGAAGAAACAGCTGGATGAAAAAACAGCTGACTATGATGCCCAAGATGAGCTGTTACACAAGACCTCTATGGACCTCACCAATACCCGGATGGAGTTAGAGAAGACCAAAAAGCGGGTTCAAACCATGCAACCTGATGATGCCATTAAGGAGCTTCGCCAGGAAGTCAGCAACGTGGCCTATGAAGCTGAAGTGACGGTGATGGGCAATATGCGCAAGGCATTTGAAACCCTATCAGAGCAGTCTGCTGAGACTGGCACTGATGAGCGCAAGCTGATGGCCGAGCTGGTCACCAAACTTGAGAAAGAGCTGATTGCCCTACGTGAAGATTTCGACCTACCGGATATCGAGGGTGGTGATTTCAATTGGATGGACCCTGATGCTTTAGCTGATGTGGAAGCACAGCTGGGGGTATCCGAAGAGCAGCAATACGACTTTGTAGAAGATCAGTATCAGCCGCATGACAACGACAAGGAGCAGTCCGATGAGTCCACGTCCGAGTCCGGCGATCATTGAGGTCGTCACCGCTGCAGTGAGAGCGGCGAATGATGCAGGGCATGGAGGCAAGACAGCCATATATAAAGACGCAGCAGACAAACTGGGAATCTCTTTATCCCAATTCCACCGCTATAGAAAGGAGCTGACAGTGCAAGACAAAAAACGCAAACAGCGTTCAGACGCTGGCAGCAGTGAATTAACCCGTGATGAAGCGCTGGTAATCAGTGGCGTCATTATGGAGACATTGAGAACTGATGGCCGTCGTCTGGGCAGTGTATCCAAGGTCATTGAAGCCCTGCGCGAGAATGATCTGATCAAGGCTGAGCGGGTGGATAAAGAAACAGGTGAACTGATCAAACTATCTGACAGTGCCATTCAGCGCGCATTGCGCAGTTACAAGCTACACCCGGAACAGCTGCTACGTCCGTCGGCACACAACACAATGAAGGCAGGCCATCCAAACAAGACATGGCAGATCGATGCTTCGTTATGTGTCCTTTATTACCTGAAACCGGACAAGAGAACCGGTAACGGTCTGCAGGTGATGAAAAGTGATGAGTTCTACAAGAACAAGCCTAAGAACCTGCAACGGATTATGGCTGATCGTGTGTGGTCGTATGAGATCACGGACCATGCCACGGGCTGGATTTATGTGGAATACGTGATGGGGGCAGAGTCTGGTGAGAACCTGTGTTCAGTATTGATCAATGCGATGCAAGAGCGTGGCGGCGCGGATGTGATGCACGGTGTGCCGAAGGTCTTATACATGGACCCCGGCAGTGCAAATACATCTGCTATGGCTAAGAACCTGTGTAACGCGTTGGGTATTAAGGCCATTGCTCACGCGCCTGGTAATGCCAGGGCTACAGGGCAGGTTGAAAACGCCCGTCGTCTGATTGAAACACAGTTTGAATTTGGTCTGAAGTTCCAACCAGTGGCAGACCTGGAAGAGTTGAATGCTCTGGCTAAGCGCTGGCGGTGTGTCTGGAATGCTAAGCAGGTGCACAGCCGTCACAAGATGACCCGGACGAATGCCTGGTTGAAGATCCGAGAGGATCAACTGGTTAAAGCACCACCTGTTGAGGTGTGCCGAGATCTGGCAACCAAGGCACCGGTTGAGCGTAAGGTGACCGCTGGCGGTTACGGCCATTACATCAATTTGGATGGTGAGAAATACGATGTTTCCCACCTTGAAGTTGAGACCGGCGAGAAGCTACTGATCACCCGTAACCCGTGGCGGAAAGACAGTGTTCAGGCGCTGATGACAGATGATGAAGGTCATCAGGTTATCAAAGTGCTACCTGTGATAGTGATGGATGAATGGAATACACCGGATGAAGCCCCTGAGTTTGGCGAGAGTTTCAAAGCTCCGGCTGAAAGCGCTGGTCAGAAAGCTCTTAAAGAGATTGAACAGATCATGACGGGCACTGATTCCGTTGAGGCTGCAGAGAAAGCCCGTAAGGCGAAAGAGATTCCATTAGGTGGCCGCTTTGATCCGTTCAAGTCGCTGGATACTGAACAGCTACCGGAATTCATATCGAAGCGCGGCACTGAACACGATCTTAAAGCGCCGAAGGTTGAGACTGTACCGCTGTCGGTAACTCAGATCGCTAAGCGCCTGAGTAAAAAGATGGGCAATTCGTGGACACCTGAGAACTTTGCTTGGCTGAAACAGCGTTACCCAGACGGTGCGCAAGAGTCCGAGTTGGACGATATCGAACAGCAGCTACGTAAGCCGCAATCATCACCACTGAAACTGGTTAACGGAGGGTAAGCCGATGTTAGTTCTGAAAGGTGTTTTATCCGAATTAGGTCAGCGTCAATCGACACTGGCTGGGGAATTAAACCTGTCCCCTGCTGCCCTGTCGCAGATTGTTAATCACGATCAGTGGCCGAAGTCGATGGATAAGAAAGATCTGCAGGGGAAAATTTCTAACTGGCTGGCTAACCAGGGCGCAGATCAAATCACAGTAAAAGACGCATTTAAAGTGGCGGGGCTGCCACCAACAACCCCGCCTGCTTCAACGAAGCAATCCACTGAAAAGGACGAGGATATGTTACTTGAGAAACAAAGCTTTTCACAACAGGCACGTCAACACTTTGACCTGAAACGTGACCCATTCGCTGAGCCTGAGACTCAGGATGAGATTTATCTGACTCACGATGCCCGTGTGGTCCGTGAGGCAATGAGGGCGGCTGCACGTCGCAGTCACTTTATTGCTGTTATTGGTGAGTCTGGTTCAGGTAAGTCAACCCTGCGCGAATCTCTGGTTGATTGGATTGAAAAGGAACAACTCTCTACGACTGTGATTGAGCCCTACGTGTTAGGTATGGAAGACAACGATATCAAAGGTAAAACCCTGAAAGCCCGAACGATTGCTGAAGCAATGATGGCTGAGATATCCCCCAATGAGGGCCACAAACGCAGCCAGGATGCGTTTTATCGCCAGCTACACCGGACACTTCAGGAGTCACAACGAGCGGGTAACCATCACTTGTTGATTATTGAAGAAGCTCAGGGGCTGTCATTGCCAACCCTGAAACACTTGAAACGATTTTTCGAGTTGAAAGATGGCTTAACCAAGCTGTTGAGCATTGTGCTAATTGGCCAAACCGAGCTGGATCAGAAACTGGATGAAAAGAAACCTGAGATCCGTGAGGTGGTTCAGCGTTGCGAGAAGGTCCATCTGAAGCCACTGGATGAAGAGTTAGAGAACTATCTACATCACCGTTTCGGGCTGGCTGGTATACCTCTGTCTGATGTGATGGAAGACAGTGCTATTGCGGCTCTGCGTCGAAAGCTATCAAACAGTAAGCGTAGTTTGTTGTACCCGCTGGCAGTGCATAACGTGGTGACCAAGGCGATGAATGATGCTGCGGCTATCGGTGCGCCAAAGGTTGATGCTGATCTGATTATGGAGGTGTGACGATGCTTTTTATAGATAGAAAGCCCGGTCAAAAAGTGATCATTGGTGATGACATTGAAGTATGGCCAACGATTAACTCACATGGCTACGCCACTATAAAAGTTGATACGCCTACCGGAGTTATTGTTGAACATGTTGGCCATACCATCCTGATAGGTGAAAACATTTCTGTACAAGTCATGGGGATTCAGCGCCGCCAGACCATCAGCTTGGGATTTAATGCGCCATCAGAAATCCCGATTTGGCGGGAAGAGATCTACAACAAAATTCAGAAAGATATTAAGGACGGCGGTCATGCAAAGAACAACTCCTAATCAGACCAAGTGGTTTGAGCAAGTAACTAACAAAGAGCAGCAGGCGTTTCTGAGCAAAGGACCTGCTCATATTAATAATTATTTCAACATCGAAAATTTTACTCAGTCATTTGCCCCTTATGTTCGTGGTGTTCGTGTCGGTAGTCCTTTACCTGATGCTGAGGAGGCTCTGGAAAAGGCTGAAGCGTTCTTGCAAATGTTGCAGGAAAAAGAAGATTTACCTGTGCTTGATGAGCGTTCACTGGGTATTGACGGCGCGTGTATTGCTCAAGCTGATTCTTGCTATGAGCGGACACTGAGAATTGAGGGAGTGCTGCACATTGGTTCTTTGTTGGTAACTGAGGCATTTGAAAATAATTACTTTGATGGCCTGTTAGAAGCCTTCATTGAAACGCTATCTGAATCAGGACCTCAGATCCATTCGTCGCTTAAGGATTACTCCCTAAACCTGACCAATGAAGACACCTACGATATTGGCGATTTTGCTGAGGCTATCGCTGAGAAGTTCATGATGGCGAACGCCAAAGGCTTTGCGATTAATGCTTGTGTACCTGTAAAGACGTATGACTCAGATACGTCGTATAGCTCAGGTTGGGGATATACCCATTACACCTGGGTTTACGGTGAGTCGTTTGAAGAGGCATTCGCCCATGCTGAAGAGTGGGCAGATAGGATGGATAAAGAAGATAGGGCCGCATATCTGGCTGAAGCTAATCAACCGAAACAATAAGCAAAGGAAACAATATGGAACCTAATACTACACAAGCCACGGCAGCTGCTGCTCCACCGATCCCGGAGGGCTACCGCAAAAATTCCCAGGGGCACCTTGTGCCTGTAGATATGATCAAGCCGGTAGATGCTCTGCGTGATGACTTGGTTATGCGCTTGGTTGGACAAGCCCAAACACTGAATGATGGTCTCGTTAAGTTCAAGGACACGTCATTCCAGGAAGTTGAGGCATTCATCCAACAGTCAGCCACTGAATACAATGCAAACATTGGCGGCAAAAAAGGTAATGCGACGCTGTACAGCTTTGATGGTCGCTTCAAAGTTGAACGCCAGGTACAAGACCGTAAGGCAGTGGATGAGCGTATCATGGCGGCAAAAGTGCTGATGGATGAATGCGCTGCAGAGTGGTCAGAAAATGCAGGCCCAGAAGCCAAAGCACTAATTAATTTTGCATTCCAGACCAATAGTAACGGTGATCTTGTGCTCTCTCGTTTGCGTGATCTGAAAAAACTAGAGTTCACAGATGAGCGCTGGATAGAAGCAATGAAAGCCATTGATGATAGTTTGCACGCGATAAGTACCAAATCCTATATCCGTGTCTATCAGCGTGTTGGAGACTCCGATAAGTTTGAAGCGATCAACCTGAATATTTCGTCTATCTAACTCTTCCTTCTATATATAGGCACAACGATGACTACAGCAACTGAAGCAAAACCAGTACCCGCTAAATACCGCACTGACTTTGAAGCACAGTATGGCGTGCAATTCTCAGACCCTGAGAAAGCAATGAGTTACTACGTGAATGGCGAATTTGCAAAACACATCACCAGGAATGATGACTTGGAGGAAGCAGCCAAGATGTTTGCGCAGCAGTTTATCAATACTGAAAGCAACTATGACAGCAAGATGGGATGCCGAAAAAAACACCTGGTCGATATCGGTGATTTCTACCTGAAAGATGGTCGCTGGGTATCAAGCGAGGATCTAACAAAAGAAGGCGGTGAGATCGTCATTGTAGAAGAGCAAGAACTGGATGCGTTCGGTACGTACGAAGTCTAACCTCACTGAGCAACGGGGCTGGCCACAGCCCCAGTGGACACAGGAGAAACACAATGATCAATGAAATTAAAGTAAGTGAGTTAAGCAGAGAGCACTCTGCTGTACGGGCTGCATATGCGATGGTTGAGGCTCACAGCAAGTACGAAACTATGCTGCCAGCATTGGAAGAAGTTGCAGATGAATTCCCAGAACTGACCAATTCGCAGCTTATCTTGCTTTGGATTGGTATCAATGCAAAAAACCGCGAACACCTGGATTCATAAGGAAGTCTGTTATGTCTAAGAAGCCTAATTATCTGGCCGCAATTCATGCATCTAAAAAGCAGCTGGGTTTGGATGATGCCACTTATCGTCAGCTGCTAGTTCAAGTAACTGGTAAAAATAGTGCAAAGGATATGACTCAAGCTGAACGATCCGCTGTTCTGCGCCGAATGCGGGCTTCAGGTGCAAGCAAGCCTCAGCAGAAAAAAGCAGCCTATCCAGGTAGGCCGCACAATTTGAATAATGAGCCTATGTTGCAGAAGATTGAGGCTCAGCTGGCCAGCATGAAATTACAGTGGTCATACGCTGATGCTATCGCCAAGCGTATGTTCAAAATCGATAAGGTGGCATGGCTGGAATCAACAGAGCAATTCTCAGCGGTTATTGCTTCGCTACACAAAGAACAGTTTAAACGCAGGGAGGCTGAACAATGATTTTTCGTTGCCCATGCTGCAATGTGGTCTCCGATCTGGAGCATGTGTTTGCTGATGAGACTGCCCGCAAAACCATGGCTCTGATAGCGAAGCTGCCTAAAGGACAGTCCTATCCTCTGGTTCAGTATGTTGGCTTCTTCCGTCCTAAAAAGAGTGCCATGAGCTGGGACCGTGTTCACAAGCTGATCTCAGAAGCCTCTGCCCTGGCCGCACCTGCTGCACTCAATGCAGCACTGGCAACAACTATTGAGGCGCTAAGAGCTAAGCAGCAATCAGGCGAGTGGACACCGCTGAAGAATCATAACTATCTGAAGCAGGTGCTGGCATCGCAGCCTGATATCTCTGAGCCTTCAGCTGCTCCAGTCGCACCACGGCCACCGGTTGTACGCAATGATCAGCCACCACCACCGGTTGCTCCTCCTACGATTGAAAAGAAAGCGTACCGTGATCCTGAAGTAATTAGCCAAGCCAGAAGCGTCACAGATCTATTAATGAAAGGCCTGGCACAACATCAAGAGAAAACTAAGAAAGAAGGTGTAGGCAATGAAGGGAAGAATGGAAGCACGGCGGCATGAGCTGCTGACTGATTTGGCAGACCAGGCTGAACATTTATTGATTGAATACGGTATTGACGAAGAGGTAGCCAAACAAGTGGCTAATGCACTCGCCGACCATGTTGCTAAACACTGGGGAGGGCAGCAATTCACATTCCCCAAAAACTTCTGGTTTGAACTGGACAAGAGAGACGTTGATATCTGGGATCAGTTTAATGGCCGCAACCATGCTACACTGGCTAAAGAGTTTGGACTCGGAGAGAGAGCTATCTACAAAATCATAGCTCGTGTAAAAGATCGTCAGATGAAGCTTGCTCAACCAGGATTTTTCGATAACATGGAAGACTCATAATTTGAAAGGGTCTTCCATTTTCTATCCCACATAATCCCGCCTAGTTTCACCTAATCCCGCATTTATCGCGCAAATTCATTATTAAATATCTCTCTCCCTCACATCAAGTCTCGCTTCGAGAAACTGATTTCGGGAGCAATCGGTTCAAAACTGGCTGATTTCACCAATGCTCGACTGCAGCAGGCATGTGAAGAGCATGCGGCCGTTTTAGCCAAGCTGGAAGGTTTATACAAGCTGAAAAAACAGCAGGGTAGTACAGAGCAGTCACCTCGCTTATTGCAAGGTCTGGATGGCATTGGACAGTTACCTTTCCCTATGTTCTGGCAAGTGCCGGCAATTGATACTCAGACCGCTCCTAAGGTTGATTTGAATGATTTGTTGGAAGAGGCACAAACGGGCGACCTAATACTGTTTGCGGGCTCTTACCCATCTTCTCTGCGTATTCGTCGTTTAACACAAAGTCGCTATTCTCATGTGGTTGTCGTTATTAAAGAGCCTGATATTTGTGATGGTAGAGCCTGTATCTGGCAGGCTACTTCCAGTACTCACCAGGGCGTGTTGAGAAATATGGAAGAGAAGTCAGGCATTCAGCTCAATTATTTGGAAGATATGCTGCGTGACTATCGTCATGAGGACGCAAACTCTATCATCAGTTATCGTAAAGCGATTCAAACAGGGACATCATCTGCTATCGCGCGTGATAATTGGTCTGCAGTGAAAGCCTTTATCGAAACAATGGATGGAAAACCCTACACCGATGACATGGACGGTTTATATATTATGGGACTAATGGAAGTGGATAATCTAAATAAAGATGATTACTTCTGTGCAGGTTTGGTTGCTGAAACATTAATGAAAATGCAGCTACTTGATACTAAATTTATGCAATATCAGTATGCACCGAGAGACTTCTCAGAGCTTCAAACAGCACTTCCACTACTACATAACGTGCAATATGGCGCGGAAACTGTTGTCGAAAATATATCAGGCTAATAACACTACTCTACAAAAAGGTGCTCTCCAGTCGTTGACTGGAGAGTCCTAAATCGAAAATTAAGTTATTAATTCACACTTACACAAAAGTGTTTCGATATTTTTTGGCCAACGGATGAAGAATGAAGCCATTTGCTAAAAAGAAACTTTTGTGTAAGTGCTTAGAGTGGTTTAATCAGCTTATAAACAAAAGGATTAGTAGTGGATAATAATACCAAGCATATTTTTGTCCTAGTGGCAGGTACAGTAGACCCTATTTGCCTGACTCCCAGTAGTATTAAACGAGCCTCAAGCTATACCAGTAGTAATAATTATTGGGCAGAAAATACAGTTTTTATAGAAAAGCTAAAGGACTTATGTAACGAACACCCAAACCTTGCTCTATTTGATGCCCATGGTTGGAGTGGCGATAATACCAAAACAAACCGTGAGATAGCTGGGGCTTACCTGGCCAACCGCCTCTGTGGCAGTAATGGCGAGATTGCATACTACTCTGGTTATCGCGAGAAAAAAGTGACTTTTCACCTTATAGGCCACTCTCACGGTGGCAATGTACTCAATGAGTTCACAAAGCGTACGGCAGTTGCTACAGAGTGGCCGGAACAGTGGCAGATAAAAAGCATTACTTACTTATCTACACCATTTTTTAATCAGCTACACCAGCTGGATGACAGTCGTTTTACATCGGACTGCCGTATCATCAATGTGACAAATGACTTTGATTTAACCCAGCGAGTGATTGCTGATTTCTCGATGTATGATCTGGTCTCTGCCTATAATCTGGTGAAAGATGACGCGCCAACACTGGCCCGGGTAGTGAGAGAGTCCAGTGTAAAAGGTATCAAAGCAAAGCTTCTTGATATTAAGAGTAAACTGCCTAAAACCAGTGCCTTCAAAATATTCATAAACTCCAATGGCTATAAATTTACAAAAGCTGAAGGCCAGGAGATTTATCAGGATGCCATTGTTGCCCTATCGGACGGTAAGGCAATCTTGCTTGAATTGAAAGGTTCAGTGGCGAAACTAAATCAAACGCTTTATTACGCATCCGATGATGTGGTTAAACAGCATAGTTCAGATACCACTAGGCACTTTATCAATGCTGAGCTCAAGTCAGAGTTGGATCGCCTGATTGATGCGCTTGTTCAGGATATATCTAACATAAAGGATGCCATTGATAAGCGTAATAGAAAAGGTGACTACAGTATTTTGCCTCTAATTGGTGATATTGCAGAAGAACTGAATCATATTATCGATTTTCTGACCATTGATGTAGACAAGGCATCAGGTCCCTGTGTCGATCTTTTATATGCATTAATTGCTAATCAGATTGAGTATTTTGATAATACTTTGACAACACCGGAGAAACAGCTGTCAGATAGTTTTAAGCCTCGTCTGTCTAACGTCAATGTGACAGAGCTGGATAGTAAATACTCCGATATTCGTTTGGATAGTTTTGTCGCTTTTATACAGCGCTTGCAGCAGGCTGAGCAGGATTATGGGCAGTCTCCAAATCAGAAAAACCTATTAAAGTTATGCATTAATTTGTTGGCTCCGCAAACAGAGTTATCGAGCTTTAAAGCGGGGTTGGAATCTGGTTCTAGAGCTCTGGATGCCATGATAGGTTCTAGCATGCGCCGGTTCCTTGCGCGATCTTTTACGTTATGGGGCAATATCAAACCTATTAGAAAAATTGCCTACCGTGTACTTGATCTGACAAAAAGCTATGAACGCATGTTCAAGGAACATAATGGTGAAATCATAATTGCGAAGGAAAAAGCCGAGTCAGGATCATTGGCACACTTTTCCGTTGTATCCCACTCGGTGAGTCGACAGGATCTGTATCCTGAGGTGATTCAGCTGCTTGAGCCGCAATTTAATGATAGTGAGCAGGTAGCACAGAAGGTTTCCTGAATAGGGCAATATAAGGCTCTTCTACCGTAGGGGCCTTACTAGTTCTTCCAAAAGCTTTTCCAAAAGCTTTTCTAAAAGCTGCTCCCTGTCCTGTAATTTACATAGCGTTTCTGCCGGTTGTGACCCAATCTACAACTTTATCATCACATGATTCCAGGCAATATCTCCCGCCACATAGAAAAGTAATAACGCCATCGCTGAGTTCAACAGTCGGAATGACTGGGGCCTTGTAATAAAGCGGCTTAGGTGTTTTCCCATCAGCATATAAACCGAGGGTGCGCCAAAAGCCATAGTGGCAAGAATGACTGACCACACCATTATGATATTGCCACTGATGCCAGCAGCAGGAAACTGAACTGTTGCAATAGGCAAGATAGCCACTGGTGCTTTGGGATTGAGCAGTTGCATCAACAAACCAGAGCGGAAAGTCAGGGTATCTTCTGCTTTTGTTACCTCTTCTGGGTCCTGACTGATCATAATATTGGCTCTGGCGATTTTGTAAGCCAGATAAAAGATGTACAGACAACCGGCGATGCTAATTAGGATCTGGTATTGCTCTGATACTAGTAGAGTCCCGGTATAACCAAATAAGACAAATAACAGCAACATGGCGCAACCGACGCCGATGCAGAAGTTTAATCGTAGCTGACCGTTTAAACCCTGGTTAAGGCTCAACAGATTAACTGGTCCTGGGGTATACATAATGCCAAAGGCGTACGCGAGTATTTCAACCATAGTGAAACCCTGGAAGTGAATAAAAGATATATTGTGAAGTAAGGCGTTACTTACTCAGCACGAGTGCAGATTCGGTAATCTAAAAAGAGAATCCGCTAGGTGCTGATAAAGTGCTGCTGGTACTGACGGGGTGTCATACCGTAGACAGGCTTAAAGCGTCGGTTAAGGTGGCTCAGGTCACTAAAGCCGTAGTCAAAAACGATATCTTCAAGACTGGAACCTTGTTCGAGTGCTTCTCGAGCTTTATTAATTCGGCAGTTGAGAATGTACTGATGTGGCGTGATGCCGTAGTACTCTCGGAACATTCTCAGAAAGTGATACTTGGACAGATTGGCTTGTTGGCTGATCTCGTCCAGTGACATATCACTCACCAGATTAGCGTGAATATAGTCACGGGCTTGCAGTAATAGGCGATCCGCTCTGCGTACGACTCGATCAGGGGAGTATTGGCCATAACATTGCGCTACTCGGGCAGCCAGCTGATAGAGCTCACATTCCTGCTGCAGCTTGTTATCTGATTGTTCGATCAGGTCAGCCATATTAAGGATATGCTGACGCAGTTGTGGATCCTTGATTAAGTTATCCGCAATCTGAAAATCACGGCTGTCCCGCACTCCAGCTGTGGTTAACATAGGTTCCAATTGATCCGGGTGAATATAGACCATGCGATAGTGCAGGGAGTCGTCAGTGCCTGCTTGGCCATCATGCACTTCACCGGGATTAAATACGATGATATTGCCCGGTAAACTGCGATGAAAAGCTCCGCTGGAGAAGAAATCCTGCCGACCTGCCAGGGTCACGCCAAATGAGTACTCTTCGTGAGCATGTTTGCTGTAGGAAAAGTCATCAATTTCAGCCTGCAGCAACATAACCTGATCCAAGTGCTGGCTTTTGGCAAACTGGAAGTGGTTATCGTGTTTCATGCTGCTTATCCTGATATATCGTCTGTGACTACAAGTAATAAACACTTACACAAAAGTGTTTTGCCCTTCTTTTGCTAACGACTGAAGAATTAAGCCATTTTCTAAAGAGATACTTTTGTTGAGTGCTTTAACCTAGTGTAGGGCAGGTCGACGTTTGATCTCTAGAACGAAATTGCTCAGTATCCTGTACCAGGACTGTTTCTGTATGTTGTGCTGATTATCAAGAACATCAAGTGTCTGAATTAACCGCTTCGTTTGGATCGTCATTTAGCCCATTAATAGCTCGCACGATCTCTCTGAACACAGAGAAACCCACAGGGATCAGTTCATCGGGGAAGTCATAATCAGGGTTATGTAGCTGTGGGCTACGCTCTCCAGAACCTAGTGCAAACATTGCACCCTCGCAGATCTCGGTGAATTTGCCAAAATCTTCTGACCAACGAAAACCTTCAGCCATAGTGACCGCCTCCACGCCAGCAGTTTCACAAGCTTGCATCACATGCTGATAACCGATTTCGGTATTAACACTGGCACCAAAGATATCTTCCCATTCGATTTCAAGTGAAAGACCTTCTGTTTGCGCTTGCTGTTCTGCCATTTGGCAGGCTTTTTCTACCAGGATGTCCATCGCTTCATTGGTTGATGTACGCAAAGTGGCCATCACCACGGCATCTGCAGGTGCGGTTCCAAAGGCAATCTCCCCAAGGTTGGCATGAACTACAGTGACCAGATTAAAACCTTCCATCTGTTCGGGCAGGTTGGTCAGTCCTTCGATTAAACGGCTCATCGCAATGGCTGGGCTGGTGCCATCTTCTGGGTGAGCGGCGTGGGAGGTTTTACCGGTAAGCCGAATAATCATACCGCGGGAGGCGCAGTTAAAAGTGCCTGATCTGCATAACACCTGTCCCATAGGTTTACCCGGTAGATTATGCAGAGCAAAACAGTAATCGGGTTTGAGTTGGCTGAATTGATCATCTGCAACAACCTGAATCGCACCCGCTCCGGTTTCTTCGGCGGGTTGGAATAGGCAGATCACTTCACCTTTTACTGGCCGTTGTTGGCTCAGCAGATCCCCTAAAGCCGTCACTATTGCCATATGGCCATCATGCCCGCATTTGTGAGAGACGCCGTCGATACAAGATTTGTAGGGTAGGTCGTTGATCTCCTGAATGGGCAGTGCATCCAGTTCACAGCGGATAAGGGTTGTCGGTCCAGGCTCGTTACCCTGGAAAACAAAGGCTAAACCATGACCGCCCAGGTTTTCGTAGACCTTGTCCGGTTGCATCTCCAAAAACAGCTGTTTGATACGTTGAGCGGTGTTTTGCTCCTGATTAGAGAGTTCAGGGTGCTGGTGCAACTCATGGCGAATTTTGGCAAAAGGGGAGGCTGAATGGTTCATAGATCGGGCTGTCCTTGGTTTTATACAGGTCTAAGGTAAAGCGTGTAACGTATTGGGCTTGGGAAGTTTTTCGATAATTGCCCGAAGTGTGATAGTGGCAATTTAGCCAATAAAACGCTGCTCTATCCAGCGATATTTTCTAAACAGTATGGGGATTTACCGTTCGGTTTTTATCGTTTGTACAGATTTGTATCAGCAGGTAGCAAGCAATATACAGTTAAATGCAGAAGCTACATTCTATAAACAAACCGGAAACATCATCTTCAGTTGGCTTTTGCCACAATAATCCTGCACTTGAAAACGGGTGTATTCACTTGGGCTTTTACTGCCTTAGCCAGATGTTTGTCGATGTACTGAGTTAAGTGGCTATGTGGATTTTCGTTAGCCCAGCAATTAAGGCGCTGGCTAAAACATGCATAATATCAAGGAATTAGGATCATGATGTTTACCCAAACAAATAATGTTCAGACTCGCCCTGCTGAGCCTGTGACTCTGGATATTCAACCTTTAATTGAACCCGCAATTGAACCCGCTACTACTGATTTTATGATTGAGCCTTGTGTGATCTTCCCGGAAAACGATGAAATTCAAGCGCTGTACAAACAGCTGGATGAGATCTTTGGTACGCCAGATTTTAATCTGAATGAAGCTGAGCAGAAGCAGGTTGATGCTTTGTATGAAAAGGTGAATGCTTTCTTTGCGCCTAACGAAAACGGCGAATGGGTTGAGTTAACAGAAGCCCAGGAGAAAGAAGTCGCTGCTCTGTATGACCAGATTGATGATATTTACGGCATCGTGAATTACGACGATCTGAGCCCGGAGCAACAGCAGCAAGTCGATAATATCTATGCAGAGCTGGATAAGCTGTGGGCTGATCAGATCAATATTCTGCCGGTTGAACCAATCGATGAAGAAGCACAAGCATTATATGACCGTTTGGATGATATCTTCGGTACCTACAAACAGGAACTGACAGAAGAAGAGCAGACTCAAGTTGATGAGCTGAATAGTCAAATTGAAGAGATGCTGTCTCCTGATGAAAATGGAAACTGGCCAGAACTGACTGAAGAGCAGCATGAAGTACTGAATGGTCTGTACAAGCAGATTGATAAGGTATATGGCGTTGTTTCTTACGATGATCTATCTGAAGATTTGCAGGAAGAAGTCGATGGTATCTATGCACAACTGGATGCTATCTACCTGAAAGATGTGGGCCTTGATGATGGTATGGTGTCTATCATGCCTGTGCCTGCATTTGATGACGAAGTGGCCATTACCACCTTCCCGGCATTTGATGCCAATGGCGAATCCGTTATGCCATTTGAGCTGATCGATAAGTCCTTTGTTAAGCAGGCTACAGGTGAGGAGGTATCTATTATGCCTCTGCCGGCGTTTGACGAAGAAGTTTCGATTATGCCGGTAATTGAGCCAGGTGACGGTCTGGTTTCTATCCTGCCTGTATTTGATGAAAAGACTCAGGCTCTATTTGATGAGTTGGATGAGATCTTTGGTACTCCTGACTTTGATCTGACAGAGGATGAGCGAGCTCAAGTTGATGAGCTTAATAAGCAAGTTGATGAGCTGTTGGGCCCAGATGAAAATGGTGAATGGCCTGAGTTGACTGAACAGCAGGAAACTGAGCTTGATGGTCTGTTTAAGCAGATTGATAAGATCTACGGTGTAGTATCTTACGAAGATCTGACAGAAGAGCAGCAACAGCGTGTTGATGAAATCCATGCTGAGCTTAACCCAGAACCTATGATTGCTATTGAGCCAGTAGATAAGTCATTTATTGACGTTACTTTGATCGATGCATTGCCTATTGATCTGGATAAAGCTGATTTTAGTGATTTAGCAGCGGTTTCACCGATTAATGATCAGGCTGTTGAGGGTGATAACTGGACCGATTTTGGCATGTTTGAGTTTGTTGATAATGCGGGTGGCCAAGAGGTTACCACTGGTAATCAAGTACTGGAGTTAACCGGTCTGGCTGATTTCAGCTTTGACTTTGATTTCTCAGGCTTATGATTTTACTTGTCGTTTTGTTAGCCGGTTCTCAATAAAGAGTTTGGCAAACAGATAGACTGTAAAAAGAATCAATCCTGATTAATAGTGAAGTATAAGGACATATTCGCTCAGATCGATTAATCAGGATTTGGTTTGCTTGATTCCTCCTGGCTTAGGCTGGGAGGAATCCCCTCTGATCTACTTCCCAGTCCCTAATCCCTTCGGTTTAAGATGGCGACATCAACAAACGCTATATCTTCAATGCCATCCAAATAACGAACTGGGCAAAAAGCCAGCTCAGGCAACTTGGTCATAGAGTGAATACATGCCTGAATCCCCAGTGAAAGGATGCACGAGATGATGTTTGATGTGGCTATAGTTTCCCGGACACACAGGCGCAGGTAAAACCACCTGCCAACT
>CAYFGP010000102.1:0-25253 GCA_964342385.1 uncultured Oleiphilus sp.
TAATAATGAACCTAAAAGTGACAGGCTACTGCTTGTTTATGAAATATCCGGGCTATACCATCGCCGATGCGGCATTGGATGGTTTCTATCACTCAGAGTTTTATAAGCTGTATTACCAGAACGCCAGCATCAAGGATGAGATCTGTTTATTAGTGAATCTAGGCAATGGCGATTCAGCCATAGTGGCGTATTGCCGTTTTGAGGGCGAAGCCCCGTTTGATAAGCAGGATCGGCAGCTGTTTGATTCCCTGTTTAATATGATCAAGCTATTGGTATCTAACTGGTGGCTATCCGGTAGTAAAGAGGATAACACTGAGCATAAGCTGGATCTGGCGTTAACCAGTTTTGGCAGTGATTATCTGACTCAGCGGGAGGCAGAGATTACTCAGTTATGTCTGAAAGGGGATTCCATCAAGTCTCAGGCTGAAAAGCTACAAATTGGCCAGGAAACCATTAAGCAACACCGGAAAAATATCTATGCCAAGTTAGGTATCAGCTCCCAATCCGAGCTGTTTTATCTATTTTTGGCTTGTTTAAAAAGTTACGACCCCTGCTATTCCCTCGATCCGTTATCAGGCTATTTTAGCAAGCAGCAGGCGTGTTAACAGTGAGATGATAAAAGCGATAGAGTTTAACAATAGGCTGGTAATAGCCAGGGGCAGCTACTACCAGCGATAGACCCGTGTAATAGATCCAGCTTTTGAATCAGCCCAGTGACATATAGAACTTTCTCATATCTTCCTGCACGGTCCATTGCAGATCGCTGCCTTTCTGGCAGATAAAGGCATCCCCAGCAATATAGGTTTCTTCAACACCGGTTTTCATATCCTTGATGCTGAGCTTACCTTCGATCATGACGCACAGCTCATTACAAGGGTAATCCTCGTACAGCATTTGACCGGTTGAGCAATACCAGCTGCCAGACTCATTGTTTTTCTCATCCGTAAACTGAGTGGTGCGATGCTGTTGCGGGTTGCCCTGAACAATACAGTCCGCAGGGATTAGTTCTTGATTACTGGCGATATTTAGTCGTGTCGTACCGGACATTGTTGTCTCCTAAGAGTGAAAGAATAGGTTTGTTGATAAAGCGGGTTTGTTAATAAGACCGTTTGTTTATCAATAGAGTTAGCTTTGGTGGCAAAAGCGCATGCTTGGCCACCAAAGGATTGGCTTAAGGGTTAATGCCTGAAAAGCCCCGGTTGATTGTGGGAAGCCAAGGCTTATTAGGGTTAAGCCGGGTTAAGAGCTGTTATTCCATCGGGGTTAAATCGATCAGCTCACGCTTAAATGGCACACCGGTGTTTTTCTCTTCACCAAATTCGCGGGCATGCAGATGGCCGGAGTGTACGGCGCTGGCGATAATGCCTGGGGCTAGGCCATCACCGATAATCTCCAGAGTTTCGATACCGGCTTCTTTTAATACTTCCGGTTGGCTCTTCAACTTTTTGTACAGACTATCGTTAGGGATCTGGCCAGTGACCAGTACTAGGCTGTCGCATGTAATCTGCTTGGTTTGACCGGTATAGCTACAGCTGAGGTTGAGTTGTGTTTGTTCAACTTCTGCCAGAGCGTGGCTCAGGACAATATCAACACCCAATTCAGCCAGAGCTGCATGAACACGGAAGGAATCCATGGTGTTTTCACACCACTTACTGACCTCTGGTGCAGGGGTTACATAGGTGACTTCAAAGCCTTCTTTAGCCAGCTTTTCAGCAATAGTACCCGCCATGTAGTAGTGGTCATCATCGTAAACTACAACCTTTTTGCCTGCCGTTGGCAGCTGACCGGCCATAATATCGTCTGGGGTTAATACCTGGCTTGTTTCCAGTCCCGCAATCGGGAAGCTAGAGTTAAAGCTGATACCATCCCGACGCCACATAGCCCCTGTAGCAAGGTAAACATGGGAGATGCCAAAGGAGAGAATATCTTCTGCAGTCAGCTGGCTATCGCGATACACTTCGATATTGGCCGCTTGCTTGATGTACATTTCGCGGTAATCCAGTACCCGAATCCATTCGCTTAAACCGGGTAGCTGAGCTTCTTTGGCCACTCGACCACCGAGGTGTGCGGTGCCTTCAGCCAATACAACGTTATAACCCCGTTTGCTCATCACCTGAGTGAACTCCAGCCCTGCAGGGCCCGCGCCAACCACTAACACGGTTTCATCGGATTTTTTCTCGGGCATGCGTTCAGGGTGCCAGCCACGACGATACTCTTCACCCATGGTCGGGTTTTGAGTACAACGAATCGGTACCGAGTTATGATCACTCATCACACAGATATTGCAGCCGATACATTCGCGGATCTCATCAAACAATCCTTGTTGGATCTTATTGGGTAGGAAAGGGTCAGCGATAGAAGGACGAGCCGCACCGATCAGATCAATGACACCGTTTTTCACCAGAGACACCATACGATCCGCTGAGGTATAACGGCCGACACCCACCACAGGTTTACCGGTTACCTGCTTCACAAAGCGGATATAGTCTTCCTGATGGCCTTCTTTAGAGAAACGGGAAGTGATGGAATCGTTATGCCAACCGGCAATATTTACATCCCAAAGGTCGGGCAGATCGGCCAGCATCTCAACAATGGCACGACCCTCTTTCTCGCAGCTGATGCCATCGTCACCCAGTAATTCTTCAACAGCAAAACGCAGGGCAACAGCGCAGGTATCGCCAACCGCTTCTTTGGTATCTTCCAACACTTCACGCAGCAAACGCACCCGGTTTTCCAGGCTGCCACCGTATTCATCGGTACGGCGATTATGTCGACGGGAGATAAAGTGCGACAGAAGGTTCAGGTTGTGACCGGCATAAACATAGATGATGTCAAAACCGGCTTTTTTTGCCCGAATGGCAGCGTCTTTGTGCCACTGTCTGAATAGCTGAATATCTTCCAGGCTCATCTCCCGCCCCTTAAATGGGTGGCCAGGTAGTTCGGTACATTCAGCACCTGGGCTCGGAGCAATACTTGGCATGCGTGAATAGAGGTTGGATGCCAGTGCACCAAAGTGCCCCAGTTCGATACCCGCCAGAGAACCGTGTTTATGGACTTCCTCGGTCATCAGCTTCAGTGGTGGAATATCATGGTCATCCCATAGACGACCTTCATGGAAAGGCGACAGATCACTGGTGGGGTGAATCTCAACAACCTCGGTACAGACAGAACCCCAGCCGCCCTCGGCTTTAATCCCCCTCATGGTTGCCAGTGAACGAGGCATGGTATGACCCATACCGTTACAGTGCGGCACCTGATAAAAACGGTTTGGCGCAGTCACAGGGCCAATTTGCACTGGCTCAAATAAAATATCGTAGCGGCTGTTATCCATGCTAATCCTCACTATCTTTTCTTGTTATCGCTTGTTCTCTTGTTCCAGTGGGATCTTCGGTCAGGGCAAGGCTGATTCATATCCCGAAACCAGGGGATGCCTCCCTCTGCTTGGGGAGTTATCCAGGTTGGCAAGCGTCCTAATATGGCCCTGTCAGATGGCAGCCAAGCTCAGTCAAATGACAACCAAGCTCAGTCAAGAATAAGTAGAGAGTGTGTTATGAAAGTACTGGTTGGGGTAAAGCGGGTGATCGACTATAACGTTAAGGTGCGCATTAAAGCGGATCGTAGCGATGTTGATTTGACCAATACCAAGATGGCGATCAATCCATTTTGTGAGATTGCTGTAGAAGAAGCGGTTCGATTAAAAGAGCAAGGCATTGCAAGCGAGATTGTAGTGGTTTCCATTGGACCAAAAGCCTGCCAGGAGCAGATTAGAACCGCAATGGCCATGGGAGCGGATCAGGGTATTCATATTGAAACCGAAGCCAAGCTTAACCCGCTGAATGTAGCCAAGTTATTAAAAGCAGTAGTCGATGAGCAAAAGCCTGATCTGGTACTGCTGGGTAAGCAATCCATCGATGGGGACAATAATCAAACCGGTCAGATGTTGGCGGCGTTATCGAATATGCCACAGGCCACTTATGCTTCTGAGATCAGTCTGCAACAGGAGCGTTTACAGGTTACCCGTGAAATTGATGGAGGCTTACAAACCCTGAGTTTGTCACTGCCTGCACTGGTGACGACCGATCTGCGTTTGAACGAACCTCGCTTTGCCTCACTGCCTAATATTATGAAAGCTAAACGTAAACCTTTAACGGTGGTAACCCCGGATGAACTGGGTGTGAGCTTAAGCAATAAGGTTCAGGTACTGGAGGTGTCTGCCCCTGAAGAGCGCCAAGGCGGGGCATTAGTGGGTTCTGTTGACGAGCTGGTAAGCAAACTGAGAGATGAAGCAAAGGTGATCGGATGAGCATTTTAGTGATAGCAGAGCACGACAATCGTGAATTAAAACCTGTCACCCTGAATGTGATACAGGCTGCCAGTGAGATTGCTCAGCAGCTAGAAAAGGATGTAGTGATTGATTTGTTAATCGCAGGTGCAGACTGCCAAGCCGTTGCTGAACAGGCTGCTGAAATAGCAGGTATTAGCAAGGTGTTAGTGGCAGATAACCCTGTGTATCAGCATCAACTGGCAGAAAATACCAGTCTCTTGATTACAGCGCTGTCGGATAAATACAGCCATATCCTGGCTGCCGCAACTACGACCGGTAAAAATGTACTGCCTTGTGTGGCGGCTTTGCTGGATGTAGTGCAGCTATCAGACGTGATGGCAGTAGAGAGTGCCAACACCTTTAAGCGTCCTATTTATGCCGGTAATGCGATTGCGACAGTACAAAGCGATGAGCACAAACATGTACTGACCGTCAGGGGGACTGCATTTGATGGTGTTGCGGCACAGGGTAATTCTGCTGTTATCGAAACGGTTAGTTTTGCTGAAGATAGCGGCCTTACAAGACATGTTTCTGATCAGGTGGCTGAGTCTGATCGTCCAGAGCTGACGTCGTCCAGAGTGGTGATTTCTGGTGGTCGGGGGATGGCTAATGGCGAGAATTTCCAGCTATTGGATCAGGTGGCCAATAAGTTGGGGGCTGCAGTTGGTGCATCTCGTGCCGCTGTTGACGCAGGCTTTGTACCCAACGATATGCAGGTGGGGCAAACCGGTAAAATCGTTGCGCCAGAGCTTTATATTGCCGTGGGTATTTCCGGGGCGATTCAGCATCTGGCAGGTATGAAAGATTCGAAAGTGATTGTTGCTATCAATAAGGACCAAGAAGCGCCTATTTTCTCTATAGCAGACTATGGTTTGGTTGCGGATCTATTTGAGGCTTTGCCTGAGCTGGAGCAGAAGTTATAGCCAGTAGTGACGGCTAAAAGAGGTCCTTTTATCGGACTCTGATTTTCCTATTGGTTTGAATTTTGACATCACCCAGGTGTGGTGTATTTGGCCCTGAATAGGGCCTTTTTTGTTTAGAGCTAGAGCAATGAATAATAACGCAACAAATCCTAAGACAGAGCAAACTCCAATTGAGCGAGAGGCGATGGCGTTTGATGTGGTGATCGTTGGTGCGGGCCCAGCGGGTCTTTCTGCCGCAATTCGTCTGATGCAACAAGCAAACGACGCCAGCCAGGAGCTGACTGTTTGTGTCGTTGAAAAAGGTTCAGAAGTGGGTGCACACATTTTGTCAGGAGCAGTGATTGAGCCGTCAGCGCTGAATGAACTGATTCCAGATTGGAAAGATAAAGGTGCTCCTCTGATCACAGAAGTAACCGAAGATCAGATTGTGATGCTGACAAGCGATACCAGTAGCAAAACTTTTCCGAACGCCATTGTGCCTAAATCCATGCACAATCATTTTGCCAATGGTGAAAGCAACTATATTGTTTCTTTGGGTAATGTCTGTCGTTGGCTGGGCCAACAGGCAGAAGAACTGGGTGTTGAGATCTTTCCTGGTTTTGCGGCGGCGGAGCTGCTGATTGAAAATGCTGTGGTCAAAGGTGTCATTACTGGCGATATGGGCGTAGCGGAAGATGGTAGCGAAAAACCGGGCATGTTTATGCCGGGTATGGAGCTGCGTGCTAAATACACTATCTTCTCTGAAGGTAGTCGTGGCCATCTGGGGAAACAGTTAATCAAACAGTTCAGTCTGGATGAAGGCAAAGATGCCCAGCACTACGGTATCGGCATTAAAGAATTATGGGATATTCCTGAAAGTCCTGAAGGGGACCCCGCAAAACATAAACCTGGCTTAGTCATTCATGGTTCCGGTTGGCCGCTGAGTGAAAATGGTGCCAGCGGTGGTTTCTTCCTGTACCACGTAGAAAACAACCAAGTGGTTGTGGGGCTGATCACCGACCTGAACTACGACAATCCCTACCTAAGCCCCTTTGATGAATTCCAGCGCATGAAGCACCACCCAGAGCTGAAGCAGTATCTGGCAGGGGGGAAGCGTGTTTCTTATGGTGCCCGTGCCATTACCAAAGGCGGCAATAACTGTCTGCCTAAGATGACCTTCCCTGGCGGTATCCTGGTGGGGTGTGATGCCGGTACGCTGAACTTCTCTAAGATCAAGGGCACCCACACCGCGATGAAGTCCGGCATGATCGCTGCGGAAACTATCTTTGCTGCGTTAAAACCTGAACAGGGCCGTGATGCAGGTGGTCAGAACCTGACCGAATTTACCACAGCATGGGAACAATCCTGGGCGTTTAAAGAGTTGTATGACAGCCGTAACTTTGGCCCGGCGATGCATAAATTTGGCCCGATGCTGGGCGGTGCATTTAACTTTATCGATCAGAATATCTTCAGCATCCCTGTGACGCTGCATGACACGGAAGAAGATTTCTCTCAGTTAAAACCTGCTGCTAACAGCAGCGAGATTAATTACCCTAAGCCGGATGGTGAGATCAGCTTCGATAAGCTGTCTTCTGTGTTCCTATCGAACACGAACCATGAAGAAGACCAGCCCTGTCACCTGAAACTGACCGATGGCAGTATCCCTTTGCAGGTCAATCTTCCGAAGTGGACGGAACCGGCACAGCGTTTCTGTCCTGCGGGCGTTTACGAAGTGGTGAAAGATCAGGCAACCGGTGCTGACCACTTCCAGATCAATTCACAGAACTGTCTCCACTGTAAGACCTGCGATATTAAGGACCCGTCACAGAATATCACCTGGGTAACGCCAGAAGGGGCTGGCGGGCCTAATTATCCTAATATGTAATTCTGACGACTTTTCTGCTTTTCTGCGTAAACAAATGCCCCTTACCTGAGGGGGGAAGCACAGATGCGGATTCATTGTTCTGAGTCCGCTTTTTTTGCAGTGTCGTTCGTATGTGAGGATGCTGCTCAATAGGAAATAAGACAAATAAGTGAGTGCAATATGAGTAGCTGGGCTTATCTGTTGATTGCGATCATCGCAGAGATTATGGCAACGTCATCCTTAAAAGAGTTTGATGGTTTTAAAAGATTATTACCCGGTGTCATTGTTGTTGTGGGATACATGACGACATTTTACTTTCTGTCATTAACCATTAAAACCATACCGTTGGGGGTAGCTTATGCTGTTTGGTCGGGTGTGGGCATTGTGGGGATTAGCTTAATCGGCTGGTATTTCTATGGGCAGAAGCTAAGTCTCCCTGTACTAGTAGGGATGTTTTTTATCCTGACTGGTGTGGTGATCGTCAATTATTACTCGAATATACAGTCCTAAAGCAAAGTAATTGGACTCTCTCCTCTTTGGATATCATAGGATATGGTGTGTTTTGCTCAGGAGACTTGTTTTGTTCTTTTGCCTACTGGTCTATTCGGGCCTTGCAGAAGTCGATAAAGCAGCGGATTTTTGTCGCAACAAGTTTTCGCTGCGGGTATACAAGATAAATAAACTCGCTCGTTGTTTCATATTCGGTAAGTAATGGCTTTAGGCGTCCTGCCTGTAGATCTTCCTGAACAATAAATTCGGGTAACAGCCCAATCCCAGCTCCTCCCAGAACGACCTGGTGTACGGCTTCAATGCTGTTTGCTGATAAGCGACCATTCACTTTGATGGCTTTGGGAGGTTTGGAGCCGTTGTTAAAATACCATTGTGCTGTTGCCTCGTCACCAAAGAGCACACAAGTGTGTGTGAGGAGTTCCTCTGGTGTTAAGGGCTCATCATGACGTTCACAATACTCGGGCGCTGCACAGATTATCGTGTGCGATTGACCCAGTTGGCTGGTCACCATGGTTGAGTCCGTTAACTGAGCGGCTAGGCGAATTGCCAGGTCATAACCTTCTTCAACCAGATCAACGACCTGATTGATCAGATGTATACGAACTGAGAGCTTGGGATAAAGGGCCATAAACTCGGGTAGTATAGGTGCAATCATACTTTGCCCAAAGGCGACAGGTACCGTTATGCGTAATGTGCCTGAGGGGCGGAGTGCAGAGCCTGAGTGCTGTCTCTGAGGGTGTCAAAATCATCTAGTAGTGCTTCTGCCCGTACGAGAAAGTTTTCCCCGGCTTCAGTCAGTGAGACCCTTCTGGTTGTTCGGGTCATCAGGCGTACGCCAAGATCATTTTCAAGTTCTTTGACATACCGGCTGATGACAGAGGGGGTTGTCCCGAGATCACGTGATGCCAGAGAAAAATTCTCACGTTTTGCTGCCTGCACAAAGGCACGTATCGCTGTTATATGATCCATTGTTCGAAAAGCTCGATAAGTATTTTGCTTTATTATCAGATTATCATGTTCATGGCATTAATCTAGAGTGACAACCTGAGTTTGTGATTAACCACATCAGGAGTCCTTTATGACGCGATACGATATTTTTCTATTTTCTGGTAGAGGAGAATAGAGCATGAATCTAGAACTAAGAGGAAAATCAGCACTTATTACCGGTGGATCAAGGGGTATTGGTCTCGGCATTGCTCATGCGCTGGCTGCAGAAGGGGTGATATTACATCTTGTTGGTAGAAGTAAGGACAACCTGGCCCGTGCTGCTGAGACAATCAAAAAGGATTATGGGGGAGAGGTGTATACCCATGCTATTGATATTGCACAGCGTGGCGCTGCGGAACAAATAGTTAAGGCAGCGCCTGATATCGATATTCTTGTTAACAATGCCGGTGCTACGCCTGCAGGTGATCTTTTATCCGTTGATGAGGAGGCTTGGCGTAGTGGCTGGGATATTAAGATCTTTGGCTGCATCAACTTTTCTAGAGCCTATTATGCCCTGATGGCGGAACGCCGTTCAGGTGTCATTATCAATATTGTCGGTATCTCATCTGACCGTGTGGAATACGATTATATTGCCGGCTGTTCAGGCAACGCTGCCATTGCGGCTTTTACTCGCACTCTGGGTGGGCGGAGCCTGGAGCACGGTATTCGTGTAGTGGGGATCAGCCCTGGTACGACAGAAACAGATCGTGCGACTCAATGGTATATAGATCAGGCTGAAAAGGAATTTGGTGATCCTGATGTCTGGCGCAAATTCACGGTGAGCTTGCCATTAAAACGTCCCGGGACACCGGAGGAGATTGGCGCTGCGGTCGCATTTGTAGCTTCGCCCAGGGCCAGTTATATCAGTGGTACGATTCTGTCCGTTGATGGCGGTTATACCCATGCGGCGGGTCTTTAACGTATAGGTAAGGGGTAAGGGCTTAGAAGCTCCTTGATGAATAGCTCTGAGTCTATTCAGGAGAGCATTTTCCTATTCAGGAGACATTCATTTATCTATGAGAGTATTTGCCTATACATAAGCCTGATTTCATATCGGTGCAGATAGCTCCGGGGTTCTACCGGAGCTACTTTTTTGTGATGTTCTCAAGTTAAAAAACGATAAAGCAGAGAAGCCACTTCTGCTTTACTGTTCACCTCTAGCTTAAAGAAAATATTCTGCAGATGGGTTTTGACGGTTGCCAGTGAACAGCAGAGCTTTTCTGCAATCGTTTTGTTAGGCAATCCTTGTAGGATGAGTTCCACCACCATCTTCTCTTTTGGCGTTAAGCTATGCTGAGCACAGAAGTTATGCAGATTGATTTGCTCTGGACTGCCTAAAACCTGCTCCAGTGAAAATTGCATATAGTCGTGCAGCTGCTTCAGTTGATTGATCTCTTTGTTCAAGAATTCTTTTCTATGTTCATCCAGAAACAGGGCGAAGCCTGCCACCATGCGCTGATCGGCGTACATGCGCACTTCGATAATATCCTTGATGCGCCAGGCGGCTAAGAATTCCCGGTAATAAACGTGATCACTTCTGTCTTTGGGGGCGACTAGTTCGTTATTTGTGATGATGTCCACATCCGGTGAGTTGAAGTTTTTCAGGTGCAGAGGGTCGTATTTATAGAAGCGTTCCTGATAGTCACGATGCATGGCCGGTTGGATCTGCTGCACCTGAAAACAGGTGAGCTTATTTTGCTCGTCATAGAGATAGGAGGCGACACGGTCCACTTCCATAATTCCAGATAGCAGTTTCATACTCTGCTGTTGGAAGATATGCAGATTGTTATCGGATTGAATAGCCATCGTTAACTGCCTGTTTTTATTATTTAAGTTGGATCTAACGGGGCTTACTGAGTACAGCAAGGCACTGTGCCAGAGTCTGGCAAGTTTAGGTAATAGTTATATTTTTTCATTTTGCTCTCAAGATCAATAGTGGCGATGATGGCATCGAGTCTATCTTTCAGTCGTCTTCCCTGAGGCGTATCTTGCAGCAGTAAACCGACGATTACCGGGTGTTGCGGGTGGAGCCGGTAGTGAATTTTCTCTAGTTTATGTTTTTCTATACAGGACATGGCGGCACCCCGCTCAAAAGTCAGGGCATCGATACGACCTGCTGCCAGCATTTTGCACAGATTATCCATGTTCTGCTGATAGACCTGATTATCGGAGATACCCACCAGATCGGCGACAAACCTGGCATTACCATAGGGCACGCCGATACGGGGTAAGGCTTTAAAAGTATTGATCTCCAGATTACCGGCCTTGGTGGCGTAGATATCGTTTTTCACCTGAAAAGTGATCGCTAGGGGAATTACCGAAGTTGGAATAAGGTTGAGTTCGGGTGGTGAGATGGCAAATAAGCCGATCAGGTCAGCATCACCGTGTTTAATTAATGTTCTGATACGGTGAGCCGTTGCGATATTGATTTGGAAGCGAAAGTCAGAGCGCTGTTCAATTTCGGTAAACAGTTGCCCCAGTATACCTTCCCCCCGAGCGGTGATAATAGGAGGAAAGGGCTCGAAATAGGCCTTTATAACCTCAGCGTTACTCTCTGGAGTAGCTATCAGGCACAGTATGATTAGAGACAGGGATAGCCTGTGTCGAATGCCTCGAAAAGATGTCGTCATAGGTTAACTCTATACCTAATGCCGGGTTTTAAAGTGATACAGTTTTGAAGCAACTTCGCCTTTACTATTCACC
Organism: uncultured Oleiphilus sp.; assembly: GCA_964342385.1. Lineage (GTDB taxonomy): Bacteria > Pseudomonadota > Gammaproteobacteria > Pseudomonadales > Halomonadaceae > Oceanospirillum. Next base: position 11,291 of record CAYFGP010000102.1, read on the forward strand.
TGGAGCTTGTCAAAGATATGCTGTAGGTGGGTTTTGACCGTGGCCAGGCTGCAGCAGAGCTGGTTGGCTATGGATTTATTGGGTAGCCCCAGTACTATGAGCTCTACCACCATTTTCTCTTTTGGTGTCAGCTTATGCTCACTACAGAAACCATCGAAGTCCTGCTGTTCTGAGCTGGTGAGAATTTGCTCCAGTGAAAACTGCATATAACTGCGCATCTGTTCCAGTTTTTGCAGATCATTACTCAATAGTTCCCGCTGTCTTTCATCGATAAATAGCGCAAAACCCGCGAAGGGTTTGCCCTGAAAATGCAGATACATCTCGACCGTGTCCTTGATGCCCCAGGGGGACATAAAGTCGTGGTAATAGGGGTGGCTATTGCGATCGTAGGGAGAGACCAGATCGTTGGTTTTTACAATCGAGATATCCGACTCATCCAGGTTGCAGGGATGCAGAGGATCGTATTGGTAGAAGTTTTCCAGGTATTGATGATGCATGGCCGCTTGTACCTGATGCACCTTAAAACAGACCAGTTTGCCGTGACCGTCAATCAGGTATGAGGCGGAACGGTCAATGTCCATAATACCTGTCAGAAGTTGCATGCTTTCTGTTTGGAAGGCATGCAAGTTGGCAGAGGAAGTTGATGTAGACCTCATGATAGCGACCTCTTTGTTTGTTATTTTTCAAGTGTGTCAGGCACGTCAGGTATTAGTTTAGTTGTATCTGACCTGCCTTACTCTGTGCCCTATAGCGTCGTTAATCCACAGAGAAACGCTTTAACAGGGTTTGCTGGTCTTTAGTAAAACTGAGCAGTTGCTGGCTTCTCTGTTCTGATTGTATCGCGCCTTCCGCTGTTTCGCTGGCACTGGTTTTGATTTGTACCAGCGTTTTACTGACTTCAGCTACGGCGATATCCTGATTTTCACAGGCGTGAGCAATCTGCTGATTCATCTGGCGGATATTGGTGATCGCTTCGGTCATCTCTAAAAGTGAGTCCTGCGACGCTTCCGCATGAGCGACACAGGCTTCCGCTTTGTTGTAGCTGTCCTGCATCATGGTGACGACCTGCTGGATACTGGCCTGCATATTGTCCACCATCTGCTGAATATCCTGAATAGAGTGGCTGGTGCGGCTGGCCAGCTCCCGTACCTCATCGGCGACGACTGCAAAGCCCCGACCATGATCCCCAGCCCGTGCTGCTTCAATAGCGGCATTCAGAGCTAGCAGATTGGTTTGTTCCGCCACGGAGTGAATGGTTTCCAGAATGGTATCGATCTGATTGCTATAGCTGGATAGCTCTTCGCTGTCCTTCACCGCTTGGGTAATCGCCTGGGCCTGACTGCGAATGCTGGTCAGTGTCTGGTCAACATTCTGGTTTACCTGTTGATTCAGGTCTTCGCAGGCTTGTACCGTGGTCAGGGTATGCTGACTATGACCGCTAACTTCACTGACACTGCTTTGCAGTTCTTCTGCCGTGGCAGCCGTCATTTCTAATTGCTGGCTTTGCTGTGCCATGGATTGACTGGCTTGCAGACTATTGCCCGCATTTTGTTGCGCCACTTCGGAGAGATGCTCTGCGCCCTTGGCCACCTGTTTCAGTACGTCCTTTAGATTATCCACTACGGCGTTAAGAGATTCTGCCAGTTGGCCAAATTCATCTTTTCTATCCTGCTCAAAATGCAGGTTCAGCTCGCCTTGGCTGACTCGGGTTAACAGCTGACTAAAGCTGGCCAGAGGACGACGCAGGGTATTAATGGTGATAATCGCCACCAGTAGAGCAAAGATTACGGAACCGGCAGATAGGGTAATAATCATTTTCTGACTGAACTGATTGCTCTGTTCCGCATCACTTTGTGCTTGTTGAGCCAGGCTTTGGGCTTTGGTAATAAACAGCTCAGCAGAGTCCTGTACCTGATTCAGTTTTTGATGCGTATCCTGTTGCAGTTGAGCTAACTGTTGCTGAATCGTTTCCCGTTGCATATAAAACGCCACCAACCCCTCTGGCTGGAAGAAGTGCTTTTGCGCTATCTGCACTAAAGGCGCGACCTGAGTGGCTTTTGTCTCGGCTGCTTTAAAACGATTCAGCTTGCTTTCCAGTAACCCCTTCATATTATCCAGATTGCGTAGCAGCTTTTGGCTATCACCTGAGCGCTGATAATTGGTGATCTGGAACAGATGACTGTTCAGGTTACTTTGCAGGCTTTTGGCGCTGATCTTACCGTCGATATTGTCTGTTTTACGCACATAACGTTGCAGCCAGGCGACAGTTGCATCCATATCTTTCTGGAAGCGGGCTTCCTGTTTTTTGATCTGCTGAGACAGGGCCAGTGTTTGACTGTGTTGCTGCATCACCCGCTGAGCCAGCTCGGTATAGTTCTGACTGGTTTGCTGTATATCACTCAGCGCACTTCTTAGAGCTGGGTATTGGCTAATTGCAGGCGTTAGCTGTTCCAGATAGCCATTAAACTGTTCAATCTGTTGCGTGAAGACTTGCTCGTTTTGCTCGATTGTTTCCGCTTGTTGTTCGATCAGCGCAGAGAGCAGGCTTTGATTGGCATCCTGCAGCGCAATCATCTGATTAAAGCTGCCTTCGAGAATGGGCAGAGTGCGTTGGGTGACCTGATTGAGGTTTTGATAGATCGCCTGATTACCGATTAAACCACCGGCACCGACGACCAGGATAAAAAACACCAGGGTGAGAAACCCCAGACTGATTTTCTGAGAAATATTTAAGCTCATGGTTTGCTTTCCAGGTAGGTAACGAACGGACCTGAAAGGCATTCATCTGTGAGCAGACGAATAGAGGACCGGGTTCGCTACTGCGTTATTTTAATTGTTTAGTTGTTTTAATTTTTTAATGCTGTGGAACCGTTTGTTGGCCGCGCTCTATTAAGTACGGTTAAGTGCAGTTAAGAGCGTTTGAGTGCTATTAAATACGATTAAGCCCAGTTAAAAAGTGGCATTAAACGTTAGGGTTAACGGTCTACATCCCTGGAGAAAAAAGGGGGCTGAGTTAGCCCCCAAAGGCTTAGCAGTGGTCTTGCTAAACGTGCAGGACTTTTTATGCCGCTTCAGCTTCCATTTGACGGCGCTCTTTGATCTGGCCCCAAACGAAGAAGCCAATGGACAATACGATCAACGAGAACAGGGTTAAGCTGATAGGGCGCTCGATAAACAGGGCAAGATCCCCTTCACCAGTCCCCATGGCCTGACGGAAACGGGTCAGGAATACCGGACCCAATACCAGGCCCAGCACAATGGGCACTGCGGGTATCTCATTACGGCGCAGGATATAACCGATCATGGCAAAGCCCAATGCGATCAAAGCATCGGTAAACTGGTAGTTTTGGCTGTAGCTGCCAATAAAACCCAGCACCAGAATAAAGGCACCGATAAAGCGGCCACGAATACGAGTCAGGTTCACAATCCAGCGGGTTGCCACAGACAGGTACAGGAACACGACGATATTCATCAGGAACAGCGAGATATAGAGGCCGGAGATAAACTCAGGACGCTCCATAAACAGGGTTGGGCCTGGGATATAGTTGTGCACCATAAATACCGCCAGCAGCATCGCCATTAGCGCATCCGCCGGAATACCAAAGGCCAGCAGAGGCACCATCACCGAAGCGGTGACCGCATTGTTTGAGGTTTCTGAAGCGATCAGACCTTCCGGTGCACCATCGCCAAACTTCTCTGGATTCTTGGAGAACTTTTGCGCCAGGGTATAAGAGAAGAACTGAGAGCCAAACTCACCGACACCTGGTAACAGACCCATCACCACGCCCAGAAACGCAGAGCGTGCCACGGTGACTTTATGTTTTACTAGCTCAAACATACCGGAGAAGAAACCGGTACCTTCCAGTTTGGTGACATGGGCGTCCTGACCTTTTTGTGACAGCAGAACAAAGGCTTGGGACATGGCAAACAGACCGATCACCGCCGGCACCAGAGGGATACCACCCAACAGCCATTCCTGACCAAAGGTAAAGTTCTGAGAGTTATAGGAACGGTCGATGCCCACGGTACCCAGAAAGATACCAAAACCCAGCATTATGGCGGCTTCCACCATATGTTTACGGTGAGCCAGTACCACAAAGATCATGCCCAGCGCCGCCAACATGGCAAACTCAGCAGAGCCAAACAGACGTGCCACCTGAGCCAGCATAGGAGCCAGTAGCACTAGAGAGGTCACACTGATAATACCGCCAACAAAAGAGGAGGTATAAGCGATAGATAGTGCACGCTTACCTTCACCCCTTTGCGCCATGGGGTAACCATCATAGGTGGTGAGTACGGCCACAGGTGTGCCGGGCGTATTCATCAAAATGGCGGGTATGGCACCGCCATACCAGGCACCGCCGTAAACACCTACCAGCAGCATAACACCGGCCAAAGGTTCCATGGAGAAACTCAGTGGCAGCAGGATTGAGATCACACCTGCTGGTTCCAGTCCTGGAATAGAACCGATAGTGACGCCGATTAGAGCGCCTAATAAAATCGCCAGCAATACACTACTGGTGCCGACCTCAGAGAGACCAAGTAATAAGGTTTCCATCGTAATCCCCCCTATAGATATTGATTGGCAAATACGGCCCATTCTTCGGGCAGGAATTCATATAACCAGACATCCGGTAGCCACAGTGTTAGGCCGACACGGAAGATCAGAACCACCATAAACAGCGTGAACATGGTGACCATAAACCAGAAGCGATCCAGCAGACGGGATAACCACAGTAACAGGGTGACAAAAATCAGGCTGGCAGGTACAAAACCGATGACCGACAGGGTGTTTACATAGAGAAAAAACAAGGCACTGGTGATAATCGCAACCCGATAGCGACCCAGGCTGGTAAAGGCTGATTCCAATAGATTCGCCGGGTTACAGTTACGGGATTTAAAGCTGAAGACGGCACGCCAGGCAGCAAAGATCACCATGACGCTCAGGCCTAGGGCTGAACCGACCATGGGTTGAGTAAACCAGCCACGCTTGGTGTTGACCCATTTGGCTTCTTCCGGCATCACTAGCAATAGCGCAACACCGGCAAACAGGATCATCCAATAGACACTACTGCTTTTTTCTTCGGTGCTGATTGAGACCTGTGCCTCGCTATCATTGTGCTGGGCGGTTGTCTGGGAAGAAGGGGAGGCGTCCGGTTGGGCCAGAGAAGCGGCCTCTTTTAGATCTGGGGTATTTTCTGCGTTCATAACTCTGACCTGATCTGCTGCCTCAGCCACCTACTGGAGATGCCGGGCAGCAGCTCTGTATCAACAAGAAGTGGCTTTACTGCTGCATATACTTCAGCAGACTTTCGGCTTCAGCATAGTCATTCTTGATAATGCTCTTAGCGCTCTTCTCTGGAATCCAGAATACGGATGCGCCTGTGTTCTCCATCAGCTGTTGAACCTTGTCTGATTTCAACGCTTTCTGGGCGATAGAGGCGATCTTATCTTTGATTTCCTGAGAAGTGCCTTTCTTCACAAACAGACCGTTCCAGGTTGTTTGAGCGATACCGGTTTCTTCCTGCAGTGTTGGCACGTGAGGCGTAATGCTCAGACGCTCATTGGTGATAGAGGTCAGCAGCTTTACTTCACCAGACTTAATACAGCTCAGAATCAGCTGAGTAGTGGTGTTAATCACATCAGCATCACCATTGGTCAGAGTAGAGCAGTCATTGGTGTCGAATGGTGCATCGGAAGCGAACTTGATACCCGCAGACTCAGCGGCTTTAAAGGTGATCGCGGTTGGCAGGGCCTGGTAACCAAAGTGACCCAGAGATACTTTGTTCTTTTGCGAGTAATCCGCTAACTCTTGCAGATTGTCGTAAGGCGCATCGGCTTTAGCCGCGATTACAAAAGGGTAGTCCAGGAAGATACCCACAGGCTCAAAGGTATCTCTGTCGTAAGGTGCGTTACCGGATACCAGCTGAGTGGTCACCAGATCGGCTACAAAAGAACCGATGGTCAGGCCATCAGCGCGGGCACGGGCTACGCTGGATGCGCCGATGACACCGCCACCACCAGGCTTGTTCAGTACAGTGGCTGGCTTACCGGTTTCACGGGACATCTCTTCCGCGATCAGACGCGTCAGAATATCTTCCACATCACCTGGAGGCCAAGGCACTACAAATTTTACCGGACGATTAGGGTAGTCCGCCGCAGAGACGGTGGTTGTCATTAACGGGGCAGTGACCATTGCTGCAGCGACAAGCAGTTTTTTTATTTTTTTCATGGGTTTTCCTCAGTTTTATTATTAGGGTTAAACCGTTGTTTCAGTTAAGAAAAAGAGTCGGGTGCGATTGAGTAGAGTCTTTCTTTAACGTCTTTTCTAACCCTGGGCACGTTTGCCTGAACAGCGAACATGGTTCTATTGCAACGGATTTGCCTTTTAAAAGTAATCAACCATAGGGTTGATCTAGTGGAATGGTGTGAATGAGAGCAGAGGGGAACAAAAAAAGGCCTGCCCGCAGGCAAGCCAAAAAAATCGATATTCTTGACGAACAAAACTCACAAAGAGCACTGGAAGATTTTCGTGCTGACACCTCCTTTATTTAAGGTCTATATAAAAACTCGGATAGAAGGGAGCTATGACCCCAAGCGAACGGCCATAGCTCTGCTGTAATTGACTTAATCCAGTCATAGCTGTTGTAGGTCGGAAAAGCCGTAAGGCACCTTCCGACAACAATCGGATATCGTATATCGGAGTCAGTGTCGGATGGCGCTTCGCTTATCCAACCTACTCAGGCATCAATAAACTGATCTGTAATGTATTACTTATTGATATTCAGAGTCTGCGCCTGGGTGTACTCCAACAGACCATCAATACCAAACTCAACGCCAAAGCCTGACATCTTGCAGCCACCAAATGGCGCGTGTGGCAGTACTTCTGCGTGGTTGTTGATCCAGGCGGTACCGCATTCTAGGCGTTGAGCAATCTTCTGTGCCGCATCCAGATCTGATGACCAAACCGAGCCGCCCAGGCCTACAGCGCAGTTATTAGCACGCTGAATGGCGTCTTCTACATCGCTAAAGCGGATAATTGGCAGCACAGGGCCAAACTGCTCTTCATCTACCAGACGGGTACCATCAGTGATATTGGTAACGATTGTTGGCGGGAAGAAGTAACCATCACGTGGCAGTGGTTCACCACCGGCCAGAATGGTCGCCCCTTGATTGCGGGCGTCTTCTACCAGCTCACACACCAGATCAAACTGGTTTTTGTTTTGAATCGGACCGAAGGTGGTACCTTCTTCCAGGCCATCACCAACAACTTGGGCACGGGCTTTGTCTGCCAGTGCCTCAGCCAGTTGATCGTAGATATCATCGTGTACATACAGGCGTTTCAGTGCCGCACAGGTTTGACCCATATTCAGGAATGAGGTTTGGAATACGGCTTCGGCGATCTGCTCAACATTGGCATCTGGCAGGACAATAGCGGCGTCGTTACCCCCGAGCTCCAGAGTCAGGCGTTTTAGGTTACCTGCAGCGTTTTGCATAATCTTTTGACCGGTTGGCGTAGAACCGGTGAAGACCACTTTTTGGATACCTGGGTGACCACTGATCGCCTGACCAATCTCACCTTCACCGGTGACAATATTGATCACACCGGCTGGTAGTTCTTCATTCATCAACTCAACCAGGCGCAGAGTATTCAGTGGTGTAAAACCGGATGGTTTGCACACTACGGTATTACCGGTGCGCAGGGCTGGCATAATGTGCCAGATCGCAATCATCAGCGGCCAGTTCCACGGCGTGATGGAGCCTACAACACCCAGTGGTTTATGGTGCTGTTCAATGCGCTTGTTTTCACTGTCTTCGATGATATTAACCGGGATTTCAAGATCTGCAGTATAACGGGTCCAGGCAATGGCTCCACCTACTTCGGCATGGGCCAGAAACAGAGGTTTACCCTGTTCTTTTACGATGATTTCTGCTAGCTCCTGAGCGTTGGCTTCGATACGGTCCGCGATGCGGTGCAGGGTCTCTTTACGTTCCTGATCACTGGTATGTTGCCATTGTTTGAAGGCTTGCTGTGCAGCTTCAACCGCTTGATCAACCTGTTCAACAGAAGCCTGAGGCGCTTGGCAAACGGCTTGTTCAGTTGCAGGGTTCAGTACGGAGAAACTACCGGCTTGTCCGCTGGTTTTCTCGCCATTGATAATCAGTGAAAAATCGTTTTGCATGCCGTTCTCCTAGCGCTTGTTTTTATCTGTTTTTTTAAGGCTGTTAGCTGTTAAAAGCTGCTTAGTAAAAAATATTGTTAAAAGTGGGTTTTACTAAAAAGCCTGTTACTCAAAAGACCCACCACCATCATGCCGTGGTTGGTAGGCCTTAGGGATCAACCAGATGGTTGATCCTGTATATTGTTCAATATGCTCTCTGTTCTTTATGTCTCTGATTTAGAACAGTACAACGGCCATCATCTGGAAGTAGGTGTTGGTATCAGTATTGCCCTGAGAGCTCTTGTCGGAATCAGGGGTATACAGACCCAGCAGAGGTACCAGAATTAGGTTGTCGTTAACCACCCACTCTGCATAAACATCGATTTCAGAACCGTCGTTGTTGCCCGTGCCATCAGTATCTTCAAAACCGAAATAAGTGGCGCTTAGGCTCAAGGTTTCGCTTGGTGCTGCTTTTACCGCTAGGTAGTGAACATCGCTATGGACGTTAAATGGACCGGAGTAGCTACCGCCTACTTCGCCTTGGAACCAAGTACCTAAACCACGATAGCCAACACCGTACAGTAGTGGATCGAAGCCTTCTTCAAAGCGGCTGAAGCGATAGTTAACACTTGGGGACCAAGCGACGTCACTGAAGGTCCAGCCTGCTTCTGCATAGTAGGCGTTGCCATCTTTACGGGTGTCATCACCTTGGGTTTGATTGACATACTCGGCAGACAGGAACAGGTTTTCGACACCTGCATTACCCTGGAAGCGCAGGCTCAGGTTGTTCTGGCCATCACGGTGTGTATAACCCAGGAATTCTGCTTCATCTTTTTCAACACCGGTGCCTTGGAAGTAGGTTGCCGCAACTGTACCCATATCACTGGTGTGCTCTACGTTGATACCCGTGAACTCTACGCTGGCTTGAGCGGGGTTACCGGATTGCAGCCAGAACAGGTCGCCACGTAGACCGTTTTCACCTTCAACGCGCAGAATAGCCGTGTTATTAAAGGCTTTGCGTGGTGCTAACCAGTAGGCGCCACCGCGGTTAAAGTCAGGGATGCCCGGGATAACATCGTTAAAACCATCACCAAAGCTTAGTGCATCACCGTTGATCAGGAAACCGTCGCCAATGGCAAAGTTTTGTGCACCCACGGACAGATCAAATGCACCTTTGCGGAAACCGACATAGAGGTCTTCCAGGCTGGTTTCACGCTCGTCACCTACTGTAAAGCCCGCAGCGTCACCATCACCCCAAACACCGGAAGTCACCAGACTGATACCACCATATAGGGTGGAGTCATCCAGAGTTTTTTCACCGGACAGGCCGGCTTTTACATAGCCTTCCTGCCAGCTATAAGACTTACCTTGCTCACCACTTGGCGCAGTGGCGTAACCTTCCTGGCTGCTAAAGGTGCCAACAATGGCTTCGATATCCAGATTGACCTTGGTATCTTCCTTATCAATCAGGCTGTATGCGGATACCTGGGCTGATGCTGCAGCGATAGAAGCTGCCAGTAAGGTCATGGTAGCTCGGCGAATCATAGGTTTTTTCATGGGTTTAATCCTCCGTGGATTAGCGTCAGGTTTGTTGTTGTTTTTGGGCTTTTGTTTTATGAATTAATTGTTTTTTGGAATCGGTTGGGTTTTATCTGTGTTCAATTGCTGTTGTTATAAAGTTGCAGGGTGGCTACTTTGCCCGTTCCGGCAGTGGAACAATTAATACGGGGACATCGCTGCGGTGCACGACCTTTTGTACTGTGGAGCCTAAGAAGATGCGCGACAGGCTGGAGCTTTCGCGATCACCCATCACAATCAGGTCGGCGTTATAAACCTCGGCGGTTTTCAGTACGACCTTGTCCGGCTGACCTTCAATCACACGTACTACCGGGTACACCGGCAGCTGTTTTAACTGTTCGGTATCCAGCTCGCTGGCCAGGAAGTCGTGAATGCGCTTTTCAATGCGAGCTTTTTTCGCTTCCATAATCTGCTCGGCGTGTTTCTTATTGATCTTTTGCGGCAAGTACTCATCCATTACCTCTTCGATCACTTCGGTGGAATGCTCCAGTACATGCAGATAGATAATCTGAGCGTTGTGTTTTATCGCCTGTTGAACCGCCATACGAAAAGCAGGGCGACTGCCTTCGCCAAGGTCGGAAGCATAAATAAGCGTGCGAATTTCAGGCAGCATGGTAATCCCCTGGTCCTACTCTGATGTGGCTCTTATCGATGGCTACAGGGCTTCTGTTGTCGTGATTACTGGTATTGGTAGTAGCGACGAGCTGTAACCGTTTCTCTTGAAAGGCATTGCAACCTATTGGCGACAGAAAGGTAATCAACCGGATGGTTGATTTATCTCTGTTGGCTCTCAAACGGTTTCAGTTTCTGCCTATGAGTGCTGCTATTTAGAGAGAGTGTGTACGTAGCTATACAAAAGTTTTCTGACATTCTTCGATTAGTGGATGAAGCGCTTTGTTATTGAGACGTTTTTGTGGGAGTGCTTATCGCATAGGGAGATCAGGACCCATTAGCTGCACTTATTAGCAGATGTGAACAATACGATTAGAAGACTTAATTTTTTTATAAAAATAGATCTGACACTATTCATATTACGAAATAAAACCAACCAAGATGGAAGTAATAAAATGGAAAGTGTAAAGCAAGGTAATAGTGCTGTTACTAGCTCTGAACTGGTTTCGGCATTAAGTATGCCATTACTATTTATCATACTGTGGAGCTCGGGGTATATAGGAGGTGCTGTTGGCCTTGAATATGCAGAACCTTTTACAATGACACTCTTTCGCTTTGGTAGTGCTGCAGTAATTCTTCTTGCTGTTGCAGTATTACTAAAAGCTCCTTGGCCGAAAGGAATGCAATTAATACATGTCTCAGTCGTAGGGTTGTTGATACAAGCAACACAATTTGGAGGCTTGTATAGTGGTATGAATTTGGGAGTTCCTGCCGGTGTTTCAGCCTTGATAGTAGGAACTATGCCTATATTAACAGCTTTAGGGGCTGGTTTGTTTTTAGGTGAAACAGTCACTAAAAAGCAATGGTCAGGTTTACTGCTAGGGGTATGTGGTGTCGCTTTAGTTGTTTCTGAAGGGTTGAACTTTTCAAATATTGATCCAATAGGGTATCTTTTTGTAGTAGTTGCGCTTATTGGTATTACCTCAGGTACTCTTTATCAAAAGAAATTCTGCCAAGCGATGGATCTACGTACAGGTGGTGCTATTCAGTTGGGTATAGCCGCTATTGTTATGTGGGTTCTAGCATCAACTAATGAAACTATGGTTGTTGATTGGAGCTTTGGTTTTATTGCCTCAACTGCTTGGTTGGCACTAATGAACTCTATTGGTGCGATTAGTTTAATGTACCTTATGCTGCGTCGTGGTAAAGCATCAACAGTAGCTAGTTTATTTTTCTTGATTCCTCCAACAACTGCTGTTATGGCCACTGTTGTATTAGGTGATGACTTTAAAGTAGTGGAAATGATCGGCTTTGCTGTTGCTGTGTCAGGTGTATATCTAGCAACTCGTAGTAAATAATATTAAATATTTATAAGTGTTAATAGGTTAATAAAGGAGTTAATTATGCGTGGTGCACAAATTATTGAAAATCTAGTTCCAGGTGAAGATATTAGTAAGAATATTCAGTGGTCAGCTTATAAAGTCCCAGGGCGTGAGGGCGTTGAGATATATCCTCTCTACAATACAGATGATACTGGGAGCAATGGACCTTCAGCAGCGTTAGTTAGATACCAAGCAGGAGCGCAAGTACAAGAACATTTGCACCCTGGATACGAGTTGATTTATGTGTTGGAAGGAGTTCTAGAAAATGATGAGGGTAGCCAGTATCCGGGGACTCTCCAAGTTTGTCCGCCAGGAAGTACACATGCATTGGGTTCAGAACAGGGTTGTACTTTCCTAGTGGTTTGGGAGCAACCAGTTGAGCTGGTGACCAGTCATTGAAAACAAGCCCGATATTAAATTAATGGCATTAGCCCGATTTGGAGTGTAGGAGTGAATGATGAGCAAAATAGTAAGCAGTGATATGGCTGCCTATCTAATCCCTGATCGGGCAATTGTTATACCTGGTGGGTTTGGTTGTTGTGGTCATCCTGAATCTATAACAAAGGCAATTGAGCGCCGCTATCGTCAAACTGGGAAACCTCGAGATATTACATTGCTATTTGCTGCTGGACCTGGGGATAGGAAAAGCAAAGGTATCAATAGGCTTGCGATGCCAGGTTTGGTGAAGAAAGCAGTAGGAGGTTTCTGGGGGTTTATTCCTGAATTGGGACGATCTGCAATGAAGGAGGAAATAGAAGCTCATAATTGGCCGCAAGGAGTAATTAGCAAACTTTTCAGAAGTATAGCGTCAGGAGATGAAGGGCTTATCTCCCCTGTAGGGTTAGGCACTTTTGTTGACCCCAGACAAGAAGGAGGGACAATTAATGAGTCTACGGAAACAGAAGTAAAACTAGTTGATTTCATGGGGCGAGAAAAACTTTTTTATCCTGCTTGTAAAGTTAACTTTGCTTATATCCGAGCAACTACTGCTGATGAAGCCGGTAATTTAACGATGGAAGAGGAGGTTTCTCTTCAAGACTCTCTTGCTCAGGCTCAAGCCGCACATAATTCTGGTGGTATTGTGGTCGCTCAAGTTAAAAGAGTTGTAAAAAAAGGAGAGTTAGATCCCTTAATGGTTAAGGTGCCCGGTAGTTTAGTTGATTATGTCGTTATAGCTGATGATGAGGAAGATCATAATCAGACTTATGAGCAGGACTTTAACCCTAGATACACTTCATCAGGCTTTCCTCAATATCAGGATGATGACAAGAGTAATAATGATATTAGAAAACTAATAGCAAGAAGAGCAGCTGACGAACTATACGATTCTAGTGTAGGAAACATGCCAATTATTAACTTGGGTATTGGTATTCCTGCTGAAATAGGTCAGTTTATTAAAAATATGGATGATATTAGTCCGACGTTAACAGTAGAAGGTGGAGCCTTTGGTGGGAAACCTGCATATGACTTATCTTTCGGTGCTTCAGAGTTTCCTGATGCAATAATAGATCAAAATAGCTTGTTTGATCTTTATGATGGAGGAGGAATTGATATTGCTTTTCTTGGTTTTGCTCAGGTAGACAAAAGCGGCAATGTTAATGTCAGTCGTTATAATGGTCGGTTGCCTGGTGCAGGAGGGTTTATAAATATATCTCAGTCAGCAAAGAAAGTTGTGTTTTGTGGGACATTTACTACAGGTGGGTTACAAGTTGATCTTAACCAGGGCCGATTATCCATAATTAAGGAAGGTCGTTATAGTAAATTTGTCAAGGAGGTAGAACAGATTAGTTTTAACGGTGGGGTGAAAGGGAATGAAGGCCGGGTAATTAAGTTTGTAACTGAAAGGGCAGTTTTTGAATTGAATGGTGGAAAGCTAAAGCTTTGTGAAATAGTAGATGGTATCGATATTGAAAGGGATATTATTTCTCAGATCGATTTTCCGCTAGTGGTTGATGACAAGATTTTAAAAAGTAGATTTTAAACATATAGCATGTAATTTAGAAGGAGCTTTACGATGAATAAAAATAATACTATTGCAATTGTAGGTGCAGGCGCAGCAGGTATCAGTTTGGCTAACCAGATCATTAGATCCCTACCATTAGGGTTAAACATGTCAGGTTTGACAATTCTGATGTTTGATAAAGCTGAGCAAATAGGTGGTGGTAATGCCTATGTGTAAGGTCCCGGATGATCAAATAGCAAAAAAGAGTTATCCTCTGTTTGCTGCCA
>CAYFGP010000103.1:0-25128 GCA_964342385.1 uncultured Oleiphilus sp.
CCTGTTACCGCCGTGAAAGGGCGGTGTCCTAGGCCACTAGACGAATGGGACGCAGCCATCTCTCGACCTCTCGTCGAAAGATGGCGCGCATTCTATAGGCGTTTTTTTATGTCGTCAACACTTTTTTTCCTTTTTCTTTCAAATGCTTCCCTTACTTTATAGATTATTTAAGACACGGTTGACACAAGCCCTTTAGATAGAGAGGCTTACGTATATTGTAAAAATATGTAGACTAAGTACCTGAGTATTTTTGGCAGGTTAAGCGTTGCTATTGAAACAACCGAGCCAATTAGGAATGATTTAAAAGAATAAGTATTTGGCAAAATTAGCGCCAGAGTGAATTTTCTCTTATCATTCACTTAGCGTTAGACGACTGAATGGGTTACTTTTCCCCAGAGCTGGTCGATAATATATAGATTGGCAATAATAAGAAGCGACGCACCTCTAAGGCATCGGTTTCCATAGAGAGCACGTATAAGTAAGAACCTTCATCATTTGGTAGGCAGGCAAAAGGGAACCTGGTAATGACATCAGTGATAATTTTTGGTGTGGTACTTTGTTTGGCACTCGGCATTATTATGTTCGTGTACAGCAGACAAAGTGCTGAAAAGAAACGCGTTAACCATGTCCGCAAAGTGCGAGCATTAGGTGACCGTGCTCGAAACCTGATGTTTGTGATTGAAGAGATCCCACCTCACTACTTAGATCAGAACATGCGCATCCATCTGGCACGCACAATTGCTGAACTGTTTCAGCAGCAGTATGACGCGGAGCCGGATGACAAAGTATCCAAACAATTGGAAAATGCCAAGCAGATGGTGGACTTTGCCACCAAGAACAAAAACGTATCCAAAGTGCCTGTTACCGATATCCAAGCAGCCAATAACGTTCGCCGTAACCTAAAAATCTTGCACAAGCATATTACGCTTCAATATCAGGAGAAGCGGATTCCTCACAAAACTGCACAGGAATTCCTGATGCAATTGCGCCGGGCCTTCACCCAAACCATTATCGAGGTTTATGCCTCAGCCGGTAAAAAAGCGGAAAAAGAAGGCAAACCTAAGATTGCAGCTCTGAATTACCGTCGTGTGATTAATGAAATGGGCAAACAAAATCAAGGCGGCGAATTCACCGACCAGATCCTAAATACCAAAAAACGTATTGATGAATTGGAAAATGAAGCAACCAAGTTAGAACAAAAAGCTCGCCTAGAAGGCGACCAACTCTCCAAACAACTGGAAGAGATGGAGCAGAAAGAAGACGAATGGAAGAAGAAACAGGTTTACGATTGATCCGTTTACGATTCACTTTTTATCCAACAAGGTTCAAGCATGTCTAACAGTGATCTGACTAATCATCAGCAAAGCAACAACAAAGACTGGCAAGATAAGCTAACGCCTGAGCAATATCACGTCTGTCGTTGCGGCGGTACTGAACCAGCCTTCTCTGGAAAATACTACAACCATCACGAACAAGGCGAGTATCTCTGCGCCTGCTGTGGCGCACCTCTATTTAGCTCAGAGCACAAGTATGACTCCGGCAGTGGCTGGCCCAGTTACTACCAAGCAGTTAACGACACCATTATTCGTGAACTACGAGATAGCAGCCACGGTATGATCCGCACTGAGATTCGCTGCTCACAGTGCGATTCCCATTTAGGCCATGTATTCCCCGACGGTCCTGCACCGACTGGCTTGAGATACTGCGTCAATTCAGCATCTTTGGATTTCAAAGCAGCCGATTAACACCCACTCCATCCCTCTCTTGCCAACAGCCCTACTAAGCCCAATTAACAAGTTACCCTCTTTATGGGGAGCTTGTTATAATCTCCTTCCTTTCTGCTCTACGCAGATTCGTCATCGCTAAAAATCAGGAGTTGCTCCATGCTAGGCTGGTATCCCGGTCATATGAACAAGGCCCGTCGCCAAATTAAAGACGCGCTGCCGGAAATTGATGTCATTATTGAAGTACTTGATGCCCGTCTACCTTACTCCAGTGAAAACCCCATGCTGGCTGAGCTGCGCGGTAAAAAGCCTTGTCTGAAAATCCTTAGCCGGGATGATCTGGCCGATCCCGCCCGCACAAAAGAGTGGATTAAATTCTTTAATAGCCTGGAAGATACCCGCGCGATTAACGTCACCACGACTGAAAGCCGAACTCTAAAACAGATTCCTAAACTGGTTAAAGAGATGGCTGGCCATGTACGCCAGGATCGTGCAGTACGCGCTATGGTGATGGGCATCCCTAATGTGGGTAAATCTACCCTGATCAATAGCCTGGCGGGTAAGAAGGTCGCAAAAGTGGGGGATGAACCTGCAGTCACCAAACGCCAACAAAGAATTGCTCTACCTTCAGGTATCGCCATTGTGGATACCCCTGGAGTACTTTGGCCACGTATTGAAGACCAAAAGAGCGCCTATCGCCTGGCAACATCCGGTGCCATCCGTAATACCGCAATCAATTTTCTCGATATCGCCATGTTCGCTGCCGAAGAACTGGCCAAGCGCTATCCTACCCAGCTAAGTCAGCGCTATAAGATGAAAGCAATGCCAGAAACACCGGAAGGCATTCTAGAGCTGATCGCCAGTAAACGCGGTGGTTTAAGAGCTGGCGGTGAAATCGACTGGCACAAAGCTTCCGAGGTTCTACTAAACGATCTTCGTGCTGGCCATATCGGCCGCCTGACTCTGGAAATCCCTGATGACATTCCTGAGCCAGTAGAAGAAGAGACAGAAACGCAGCAGGCAGAACAAGAGCAGAGAGAAACCACTCAGAATAGCAATGACTCGACCAATATAGAACAATAAAGCTGACTGATTCAGTGCTTTGAATCAGAAGATAAATGACCTTTATGACAGCTCGAGACTAGCCATAAGTCTCAAAATGTCTCGAGCTTGTTTTAGGCTTTGATATAGATCAAAAAAAGAGCGTACCTTTTCCGCTACCCTTGCCGACCTTGAGATAGAATTGGTCACTTTATAACCAGAGCAATCGCTCAAGACGCAAATCAAACAAGACAAAGCACATCGCGCCATCGCTTGTCCGGAGAACTATGTCAAATACCAGCACGGTGTCACCAGAAGCAGAAAAAAAGGAACTTTCAGAAGAGAGACGTCAGTATGCCGAACTGACTGAGTCCACAACAAGCAATGACGCTGGCGGCTTGTACCGCAAGCTGACTGAACTGAATGTCTTTGACACTCTGACCAACCGCTACCACTCAGAAGACTTTAATGCTGCCCGCAGCGAATACATCCGCACCCGGGTCAATATTTTAAGCGTGGTATTTGCAGTATTTGCGCCATTATGGATCCCTCTGGACTACCTGCTGTTGGAAGCGGAAGATCTTGGCAATATCGCGTTTTATCGCCTGATACTGTTTATCTCCATGATCCTACTGCTGTTTATCAACAACGCCCGCAAGCGCAATCTACAGCACGCCCTGTTTTGTATGACACTCATGATCGCCTTTCCCGCGATCTTTTATACCGCCAGCCTGTTCCAGCTAGTACACAGCAACGCGTCTTTGATTGGCTATAGCTTTATCCCCTTTCTACTGGTCGCCATCCTCAGCGTATTCCCCTTGACCATGCTTGAGGCCATCGCTTTAGGTGCAGGCCTAATCGTCACTCTGGTCTATAACGACTTCTATGCTGGCACACTGTTTACCCTGGACGGCTTTAAAGATATCTGGCTGATCTCCATTTTGCTGATCATCGCCTTGTGGGCCAACCAGGCGCAGCTGCATATGCTACTTCGCCTGTATCGTCAGGCTACCCGTGATCCACTGACCGGCCTGCTAAACCGCCGAGTGATGATGGAGCGCCTGAACGAGCTGACGCAACGCTGGGAGAAAAACAATAAGCGCCCACCTGTCAGCGTGCTAATGCTGGATCTGGACCGCTTTAAACGCATCAACGATACCCATGGCCACCTGACTGGCGACAAAGTGCTACAAGCATTTAGCCAGATCATGAAAGAAGAATTGAGAAGCAGTGATATTCTGACCCGCTACGGCGGTGAAGAGTTTGCCGCCATTTTACCCGGTACCAGCCTGGACAATGCGGTACGCGCCTCAGAACGCATTCGCGTCCGTTGCGAACAATCCTGGGTCACCTCAAAAGATAATGAACCAGTGCGCTTTACCATCAGCATTGGTGCCGGTGAACTTAAAGCCGGTGAAGATCTGAACGAGGTGCTTCAGAGAGTGGATAACTCCCTATACAAAGCTAAGAAAACTGGCCGCAATAAGGTCATTCAAGCCAGCTAGCACTATGTAAAAATGACTTAGAGCTACGCAACATGTCACCCAAAAAAGCCTGGGCCTTACCGCGCTCAGGCTTTTCTCTTTAGACCATCAGACAAAAATAAGATAGAAGTGAAACAAGATAAAAGCAGCACCAGATAAAGCACCGGCTTTATCAATACGGTTTTAACGCCCTTGCCAACAAGGCGTACGCTTATTCAGGAACGCATCAACACCTTCCTGTGCATCATGAGCCAGCATATTTTCTGTCATCACCCAGCTGCAATATTCATACGCTTCAGCCTGAGTCATTTCCGCCTGCTTATAAAACGCTTCTTTGCCCACCTTTAAGGTATATGAAGATTTACTGGCAATGGTTTCCGCGACCTGCACCACCTTGTCCGCCAACTCAGCTTCAGGCAGTGCCTCATTGATTAACCCCATCTCCTGTGCTTGCTCAGCCTGCACCATATCACCGGTTAACAACATCTCCATGGCATGCTTACGATGCACTGCACGGGTCAAGGCCACCATAGGCGTTGAACAAAACAAACCGATATTGACCCCTGGAGTGGCGAAACGCGCATTATCCGCTGCATAGGCCAGATCACAGGAAGCCACTAACTGGCACCCTGCCGCAGTAGCAATGCCATGCACCTGAGCAATCACAGGCTGAGGAATACTCTGCACCGTCTGCATCAGGTTCGCACACGTCGCAAAAGTCTGCTGATAAAAAGCTTCACTGCCATTGGCTTTCATCTCTTTCAGATCATGACCGGCACAAAACCCTTTACCCCCACCTTTAAGCACTACCGCTTTGATGCTTTTATCATCAGCCACTACCCTTAACTGCTGAGTTAAGGCATTCATACAAGCCATAGATAAGGCGTTATAGGCTTCTGGACGATTCAGGGTCAGATAGGCCACACCATTGGCATCTTCTCGCAGTACCAGCTCACTCTGGGACATGGGTATCTCCTTGCTTTGATTGTTATTTTTATCGAGCATATCACGTCTCGCTAATCTGAAAGAACCGATATCACACGGTCAGATAAGACCTTGGTTTAGCTTCACCGCCACCAACACCCAATCTATGCTTTTTTTGCTTACCAAAAAGCAATAAATTCTTTAAGATACTTCGTTTTCCAAAATATTTTCTGTTGAAACCCTTAAAACAGAACCAAACCCTAAAGTATAGGGAACACAACACTACTACAGCCGGAGATTACCGGATATACGGAACGATTATGCAAACCTTAAAGAAGTCCACAAAACTAAATAATGTATGTTACGACATCCGTGGACCTGTCCTTGATGAAGCCAAACGAATGGAAGAGGAAGGTCACCGTATTCTTAAACTGAATATCGGCAACCCAGCCCCATTCGGCTTCGAGGCACCGGAAGAGATTCTGCAGGATGTACTTCATAACCTGCCCAATGCCCAGGGCTACTGCGAGTCTAAAGGTTTGTATTCGGCACGTAAGGCGGTGATGCAGGAGTGTCAGCGCAAGAAGATCGATAATGTCTCTATCGAAGACATCTACCTGGGTAACGGTGTTAGCGAGCTGATCGTGATGGCCATGCAGGGCCTGCTGAATGACGACGATGAGATTCTGATTCCGGCACCGGATTATCCGCTGTGGACTGCCGCTTCCCGTCTGGCTGGCGGTAAAGCCGTACACTATATCTGCGACGAGCAATCCGATTGGCACCCGGATCTGGATGATATCCGTAACAAGATCACCGAAAAAACCCGCGGTATTGTGATTATTAACCCCAATAATCCGACTGGTGCGCTATACCCTGAGCCACTGCTGAGAGAGATTATCGAGATCGCCCGTGAGCATAATCTGGTAATTCTGGCAGACGAGATTTACGACAAGATTCTGTACGATGAAGAGAAACACACCTCTATCGCCAGCCTGGCCGACGACGTGCTGTTTTTAACCTTTAACGGCCTGTCCAAATCTTACCGAGTAGCGGGTTTCCGCTCCGGCTGGATGATTATCAGCGGTAACAAACATCAAGCCACAGACTTTATTGAGGGCTTGAATATGCTCTCCTCCATGCGCCTGTGTGCTAACGTACCGTCTCAGCATGCCGTACAGACTGCATTAGGTGGCTACCAAAGCATTAATGATCTGGTACTGCCTGGTGGCCGCCTGAAGGATCAGCGCGATCTGGCGTGGGAGATGCTGGACAATATCCCTGGTGTGAGCTGTGTAAAACCTAAGGGCGCACTCTACCTGTTCCCGAAACTGGATGTGCAACGCTTTAACATCCACGATGATGAAAAGTTTGCCTACGATCTCCTGAAGCAAGAAAAGATGCTGGTGGTTCAGGGTACTGCCTTTAACTGGCCTAAGCCGGACCACTTCCGCATCGTATCTCTGCCTTATGTGGATCAACTGGAAGACGCCATCAATCGTATCGCCCGTTTCCTGAGCAAATACAAGCAGTAACATACTGTTTTATAAAGGCTTAAGCACACCAATCTTGCTTAACAAGATTAAGAATACAAGGCGTAACAGCTCAAGCTGTCACGCCTTTCTTTTATTGAGCCTTCTCTTTTATCTCCCTCATACAGCACATCCTCATCTGGCACATCTCCTCCTCGCAGCTTTCGCCCTCTCTGCCATCAGCATGATTGTATTTTTTATGTCACAACACCATGGCAAATTAAGCTTCAGTCTTAAGCGAAATGTAATGATCCAGGCAGCTTTATGGCGCGTAAAACACAGAGCTTTAACGCTTATTTTTTCAGCCCGATAACACAGCACAAAAACACTTTGACAAAGACTCCCTAAACGTCTGTTATTTATGGATAATATCGAGCTTTATTTTTTCACTGTAAAATTAAAAAAATTTGGTCGACGCTTGAACCTATCGAGTCCGCCCTAATCTAAAAGCCAAAATAACTAATGGAGAATTCGCCGTTATGATGCGTATCGGTTTATTCCTGCTGACGAACCTTGCGGTTTTAGTCGTTGCAGGTGTTGTGCTTAGCTTGCTGGGAGTGGGGAGTTACCGTGAAGGCAACTCTCTGAACATGGTTAACCTGTTGATCATCTGTGCCGTATTTGGCTTCAGCGGCTCTCTGATCTCGCTGTTTATGTCCAAAATGATGGCCAAAATGGGTACAGGTACCCAGTTGATCGAACAACCACGTAACGAAACTGAAGCCTGGTTACTGCAGACCGTTGAAGAGCTGTCGCAAAAAGCGGGCATCAAGATGCCGGAAGTGGGTATCTTCCCATCCATGGAATCCAATGCTTTTGCAACGGGCTGGAACAAAAATGATGCTCTGGTTGCCGTAAGCGCAGGCCTGCTGCAACGCATGAATCCTGAAGAAGTTCGCGCGGTTCTGGCTCACGAAATTGGCCACGTAGCCAATGGTGACATGGTGACTCTGGCGATGATTCAGGGTGTAGTAAACACCTTCGTGATGTTTGTCACCCGTGTTGTGGTTTACGCCATCGACCAGTTTACTGCCGATGAAGAAGGCGAAGGCGGCCTGGGCTGGGTTGCGGAGCTGGTACTGACCATCGTACTGGATATTATCTTCGGTATTCTGGCATCTGGTATCGTGGCATGGTTCAGCCGTCGTCGTGAGTTTAAAGCAGACCAGGCCGGTGCTGAATTGGCGGATCGTCAGGCAATGATCTCTGCCCTGCAACGTCTGAAAGCAGAATACGAAGGTGCCAGCGGCTTGCAAGGCTCTATGACTGCACTGGGTATCTCTGGCGGTAAGATGTCTGCGTTCTTCGCATCTCACCCACCACTGGATGATCGTATCGCAGCACTGCAGCAAGGTCGTTAATACCTTAAAACCCTGCCCTTAACTGCAGACTGTTCATCTCTGGCTATCGCAACCTGACGACAGCCAGAGATAACACAGCCACTGCTGCAATAAGATACAAAAAAGCCACCCATTTTGCTCTATAGCCAAATGCGGTGGCTTTTTTAGAGATTGGATATCAAGCCAAGGGGTATTTCCCCTCTTCTCCTGATCCGCTTCCCCTAACAGTTTCTATTTACCAAACTTAATACCAAAACCAAACTTCTCCAGTCGATCAGCCAGCTTCTGCTGGTTATTCTTCAACTGGATACGCAGAGTATGGAATTCACGACGAATCGGATAGGTACGACGCAACTCATCAAATACCGGACCTAACGGCTGTTCGCTACGAGCAGCTTTAGCAAAGGCGCGACGCATGGTGATATCATCGTTACGTACATCATAGCAGGCTCTGATAGAAGTCAGCGTCGCCCACCAACGATGAGCTGAGTTGGAATAAGACACCTTCTTCAGCGGCGGCTCAGGCATCAGCTGGGCCAACTTCTTGCGTACCGGCAGGCCAAAACCCTGACAAACTGCCTGATACACCATCTCAGTGCCCGTCAGCTTGCCGTCAAGGCTATAACCGGCGATATGAGGGGTTGCAATATCCACCAGCTCTAACAAGGCGTGATCGATCCCTGGTTCGTTTTCCCACACATCCAGCGCCACTATCAAATCATCATGTTCCAGCAGGCGTTTTTTCAGCGCCTGATTATCCAGAGCACCACCACGGCCACTGTTAATCAAAATCGTGCCTGGTTTTAGGTTTTTAATACGCTTGGCGTTTAACAGGTGTTCGGTTGGATGGTCACCGGTAGTGACCAGAGGAGTGTGCATACTGATAACATCAGACTCAGCCAGCAAGGTATCCAGTTCAGTAAAACCTTCCTCCCCCTCTTTTGCCGCACGAGGTGGATCATTCACCAATACCTTGATACCAATTTCTTGCAGACGCTGCTGTAGACAACCACCCACATTACCGGCACCGATAATACCAACAGTTTTCTCTTTCAGCAGGAAGCCTTCCTGATCCGACAACAGCGTCAGCACGCTCAGGACATATTCCACTACAGAGTTGGCATTACAGCCAGGGGAGTTGGCAAAGCCAATCTTGTTCTTTTTTAGATAATCCAGGTCGATATGATCACAACCGATAGTGGCGGTGGCGACAAATTTCACCCTGGAGCCTTCCAGCAGCTGAGCATTGACAGGCGTGATCGAACGCACCAACAAAACATCCGCATTTTTGACTTGTTCTGCGGTCATATCCCGGCCAGGCAGGGTTTCAATGGTACCCAGTTCAGCAAAAAATTCCTGAATCAGGGGGATATTTTCGTCGGCAATAATGTGCATTTGTTTTCCTCTAGGCCATTCCTGAAAGCACTCTTAATATCAAAGCTTTACAAATGCGAGTGTTTCAGGCTCAATTCGCGCTTGCAGCCTGAAATTTTTATTGATTTCTTGACCGGCGCATCCGTCACCGGTTTGAAACTGCGATTCATGATGGGTTAAATCATATCAGTCCGCTGGAGTAGCACAAGTGATTGTTCGCTGGCAAAACGAACATGATTATTGCCTGGTTCATATTCACCAGGATATGTTCGGAGATTGGCTGCTTACCAAAGCCTGGGGTCAAATCGGCACCCAGTTTGGTGGGGTAAGTCATTCATTAATGGAATCTTATAATGAAGCTGTCACTTTGATGGAAAGCATAGGTACGGTACAGGAAAGCCGTGGTATGAAGCGTGTGCTGCAATTGGATGACAAGGATGAAGCCGCAGATCTGTTTTCCGATCTGTTACGTTCGGGTGAGCTGCCTCCCGAGAACTAGTTCTTTTTCCTCTCTTTCTTATTTGAGATTTATCCTGTTCAAGCGCCGTCTTGTTTACGATCTGCTTATTAGTCAGCTAACAAGACGGTTTAAAGCTTAGAGGCTCCAGCTCAGGCCTTCACCTAAGCCAGATCTCTTAAGCAGCCAACATTCTTAATAGCCTGCTTAGTTGCCAGTCACGCATCAACTGTTTGATAAATAGCTTTCTGCTTGCTGGACATCAAATGGCCAACCCAGGTCTTCCTCTTGATCCTCTGTACGAATCACAGGGATACGAATACCGTACTTTTCTACCAGCGCTTCCTGCTCACTGATCTCAACCAGTTCCAGGGTTATGCCCATTTGCTCACTCAGCGGATGCACAATCGCCAGCGCCATATCACACAGATGGCAACCTGCTGTGGTGTAAAGATAAAGGGTTTTACTCATAGCGTTGTCAGCTCACTATTCAAAAACTGAGTTAACAAAGGACTGCGTGAGTCCGCAGTCTTTGTTAATCACAGGACAGTGTTAGTCAAAATAACGAATTTCAAAACAGTGGTGGATTTTCAGATTACGGGAGAAATCCATAGGCACGGATTCTTTGGAGATATCCTCCATGTCATAGCGCTCCATAATCTCTTCATCCATCTTAAAACCACGCAGGTTATTGGAGAAGATCAACACACCACCTGGGGCCAGCACACGCATCGCATGACGAATCATACGGGCATGATCGCGCTGAATATCCAGCACACCCTTCATCCGTTTAGAGTTGGAAAAGGTAGGCGGATCCATAAAGATCACATCAAACAGGCGATCATTTGTCTCCAGCCACTCTTTACAGTCCGCATGGATAAACTCGTGCTCGTCGCCCATGAAACCGTTCAGACGCATATTTTTGCGCCCCCAGTCCAGATAGGTTTTGGACAGATCCACACTGACGGTACTGCGTGCACCACCGACAGCGGCATGTACAGACGCGGTTGCGGTATAGCAGAATAGGTTCAGAACACGCTGATCTTTCGCCTGTTCGCCGATATAAGTACGAATTGGGCGGTGATCCAGGAACAGACCGGTATCCAGATAATCATCCAGATTCACCAGCAGTTTACACTTACCTTCGGTGACGGTCAGCGTCTCGCCTTTGCGATCAAACTTCTCGTACTGAGCACGACCACTCTGACGCTTACGCTGTTTCAGGTGGATATTGGATGGATTGATCTCAAACACTGCGGGCAACACCTGCAGCACATCCATCAAACGACGCTCAGCTTTCTTTGGATCGATACTCTTTGGTGGCGCGTATTCCTGCACATGCAGGTGCTCACCATAAACATCCACGGCTACAGCATATTCAGGAATATCCGCATCATAGGCACGGAAGCACTCTACTTCGTTTTTCTTACGCCATTTTTTCAGCTGCTTCAGGTTCTTACGCACCCGGTTGGCAAACATACGTCCGCCTTCGCTCCAGCCGGATTCATCATAGATCAGCTCTTCAGTGCTGATTCGATCGCCTTGAGCTTTGTTTTGACCTTTGCCTTGCTGAGCACCGTCAGCGGAAGATTGGGCCTGCTGATCCACTTCAAGCACCGTAAACAGCAGCAACTTACACGGTAGCGCACCGTTAAACATGTTGTACTGCTTGTGACTGCGCATGCCCATTTTGTGGCACAGATCCGCATTACCAGTAAACACAGAGACCTGCCAGTTGGCAAACTCTTCTTTCAGGCGGTCACCCAGATGGCGATAGAGGTGAATCAACGACGGCATATCACTGATACGCTCACCATACGGCGGATTAGTGGCCACTAAGCCTGGTTCTAGATTACCCGCATGGGTCGGTTGAACAAAGTTCGCCAGCTCTTTACGGGCAACATGTACGATCTTATCCAGACCAGCACGACGAATATTTTTCTGCGCCGCATGAATCGCTTTATTACTCTGATCATAACCGTAGATCAGACCTTTCCAACGCTTACCGCCGACACTCGCGCGAGCTTCCGCTTCTCTTTCGATCTCCTGCCACAAATCAAAATCGTGCTGCTTCCAGGTAAAGAAACCAAAGTGACTGCGATTCAGACCCGGTGCCTGATCCATCGCCATCATCGCAGCTTCAATCAACAAAGTACCGGAACCACACATAGGGTCCAGCAGAGGAGCATTCTGTTTTGCCAGTTCAGGCCAGCCACTGCGAATCAAGATCGCCGCAGCCAGGTTCTCTTTTAATGGCGCCAGTGCACCGTCCAGGCGATAGCCACGCTGGTGCAGACTGCTACCCGACAGATCTAGGCTTAATACTACGGTACCGCGCTGTAAGCGGGCATTCACACGCATGGAAGGTTTGTCTTTATCCACCGAGTGACGGAAACCGGTTTCCATCTTCAGTTGATCGACAATGGCGTCTTTGACTCGCTGGGCGGCAAAGTGAGAGTTGCGAATCTCACGGTTACTACCAGAGAAATCCACTGCCAGGGTACCCTGGTGCTGCATATGCTCCTGCCAGTCGATCTGCTGCACTGTGTCATACAGCTCTTCTGCATTTTCAGCACTGCCCTGTCCCAGTCGAAGCAATACCCGGTTAGCCAGTCTTGACCACAGACATAACCGATAAGCCACTTCCAAAGTTGCCACACACTCAACACCGGCCACTTTTTCTTTTACCGATTCTGCCCCTAGCTGCTGACATTCTTTTGCCAACAAACCTTCAAGACTTTTAGGACAGGTTAAAAACAGATCTAGTAACGCCATGATTTCTCAACCAAATTACAAACGGCTCATAAGATGCATCGCAACATGAGCAGTTTCGTTTATTCCCATAACATATTAAAAGTTACAAGATTATGAAAAAAAGGTGTTCGACAAACAATTACGAATCAACTACAACTTAACTGTTGTCGTGTATTTGCGCAAAGATCATAGACACCAAAAACTAAATTCTCACTCATCACTCCGATTTAAAAGCCGGAGAATGTCTGCAAAACCAACGACAAAAGTGTCGATTATGCTGACAAAAGCGCTTAAGGCTCAGCCATTAACAAAGAGCCAGGATACGTAAGCCCCCGTGCCTGAGCACACAAGGGAAAAGCAATAATGCAAAAATAAGTGTTGACTCAAACCAGCGGCTTATGATTTTGTAAACGTACTTAAGCACAAAGCACATCAGACGGGAGGTAAAATCTGATGTAAGGGCATAAGCCCTAAAGGAAACTACTTAAAACAAACTCAGGGATTGTCTGTCGGGAACAACTGCCCACTTAACGCTTAGACAGCCACAAAAAAATCGATGGCATCAGCGAAACTAAAAATACCCAACAGGGCCAAAACAGATAAAGCAGCCCCGGTATTTTCAAGGCAACCAATCAGGTTCAGACAGACACCACAATACTAGCTACGAGGCGTTAACTCTTATGAAAAGACAAAAACGAGATCCAGCCCAACGAGCTTTCATGCGTGGTTATCAAGCGGGAGTCAATGGCAAATCCCGTGATATGTGCCCCAACCAAAATGTAGATACGCGCCAGTTCTGGATGAGTG
Organism: uncultured Oleiphilus sp.; assembly: GCA_964342385.1. Taxonomy (GTDB): domain Bacteria; phylum Pseudomonadota; class Gammaproteobacteria; order Pseudomonadales; family Halomonadaceae; genus Oceanospirillum. Next base: position 13,438 of record CAYFGP010000103.1, read on the forward strand.
GCTGGCGAGAAGGCCGAGCCGACTCTTGGGCCGGAATGACAGGTGTATCAGGAATCCATAAGAATCCGACTGTCCTCTCTTAGAGAGTAAATCTCTAAAAGCACTTTTCACAGTAAGGCTCGCCATAAGCGAGCCTTTTTATTTTCCGACCAATCTACAAATCTACCTACAAACTACAAAGCCACAACTCGACGAATAACTACTTAGCCGCAATCGCTTCTGCCGCTTCATGGATCAGTTTAGGTCCCTGATAGATAAAACCGGTATAGACCTGAACCAGGCTGGCACCTGCAGCTATCTTCTCTTTAGCCGCTTCCGCACTATCGATACCACCGACGCCAATAATTGGCAGCTCACCTTGCAGAGTTTCAGCCAGCACCTTAATCACATGCGTTGACTTGTCACGTACCGGTTTACCACTCAGACCACCTGCCTCATCGGCGTTTTTCAACCCCTTAACCGCTTCACGCTCCAGCGTGGTATTGGTTGCAATCACCGCATCCATCTTCTGGTTACGGATATTCTCTGCCACCATACGCACTTCATCATCATCCATATCCGGGGCAATTTTCACCGCGATAGGGACATAGCGATTGTGCTGTTCAGCCAGACGGGTCTGCTCCTCTTTTAATGCTCTCAGCAGCACCTCCAGCGTCTCACCAAACTGCAGGTTACGTAGTCCTGGAGTATTCGGTGAAGAGATATTCACGGTCACGTAGTCAGCGTGTGGGTACACTTCTTTCAGACAGTAGAGGTAATCCTGCTCAGCATCTTCAACAGAGGTGGTCAGGTTTTTGCCAATGTTAATACCCACCACGCCCTGAAATTTACTGCGCTTCACCTGCTCAACAAGATGGTGGACACCTTTATTGTTGAAACCCATACGGTTGATGATGGCTTCTTTCTCAGGGATACGGAACAGACGAGGTTTGTCGTTACCCGGCTGAGGTTTAGGGGTTACCGTACCCACCTCAACAAAACCAAAGCCTAAAGCACCCAGCGCATCCAGATGGTCCGCATTCTTGTCCAGACCTGCAGCCAAACCGACTGAGTTAGGAAAACGAATCCCCATCACTTCAACAGGAGCCTGTACTGCTTTTTTGGTAAACAGGGACAAAGCTCCCACATTGTGAGCAGCATTCAGGCCATCAAGGGCCAATTCGTGAGCAGTTTCACCGGAAAATTGGAAAAGAATCGAGCGCGCCAGACTATACATTAAGCTCTCCAGGCTGTTGTTGCGGAGGGTATAGAAAAATTGGCGGCAGTATACCTGATTTTTCAGGCTTTAGGTAAAAATAGGATCGTGTATCTTAAGCGTGGAGCTTTATTAAGGGGTAAATTTGAATAAAAATTCGTTTTTCTACATTTCTGAGGAGCTAAAAGAAGAAAAAAATAAGATTTTTGGTCATGTTCGAAGTAAAGTGCTGGCTCAAGTAAATTAAGGGAGAAGATCAGTAGAATATTGTTGTACGATATTCACTTAACTTGATGCTACTGAGCTTAAGGGTTCAAGGATAAACCTGACTATTTCAAGTTACTTTTGTACTACCTAGCTATAGGGCCCCGATGACATTCATCAAAGGTTACTTAAAAATTGCTACCTGCTTAATCAACTGATTCGTGACTTGATTTTTAGCATCAGCTCGATGTTCAGCAGTACTTTTAAGCTCGCCATCAATGCAGATATAGCCAGAATACAAAGCATAGTAAGTCGCTTTACTGATACCATTCTGCTCACAAATTTGTTCAACTGAAATATTATTTTCAGCTTCAGATAATACTTTTTTGATTAGTGCTTTATTATCATTATTATCCATGATTATTTTCTTCAACCTGTTTTTTAGATACAAGCATTAATCCTATTATCTTCCTTCAGGCATATTCTGTAAAATGATGATTATCTATGAATCTCAACAAATATTTTCTATGGATAAGAGCCAACCCCGTCAAGACAGCTCTTATCCACGATAAATGGCATGATTGCTATCTGATATCTTTATTATGTAGTGATTTGCTCTATCTCTGAGCAAACATAGCCGTGCAAACCTTCTTTCTTTGCAGCATAGACAGCTTCGTCAGCCTGCTTCATCAATGCAATCCTATCGATGGTATCATTGAATAGTTGACCAGGCGTACCAACAATACCCGTTGACGTTAAAATCTGTATAGAATAGTTATCCAACTCAACAGGCTTGGCTAGTTTATCCATTACTCTATCAATAATTTCAACTGCACCATTTATCTCTGTAAGAAGCATTAACAAAGCAAATTCATCACCTCCTAATCGCCCTAAGGTATCGGTATTACGCAAACAAGATTTCACACTTTTAACAAATTCGATTAATAGCAAGTCGCCTACATGATGACCATAGGTGTCATTAATAGGTTTAAATTTATCCAGATCAAAGTAGGCTAAAGAGATTGGCTGATGGTAACGTTTTGCATTTTCTAAAGCTTGTTTCAGGCGGTCTGAAAAAAGCCTTCTATTTGCAGCCTTGGTAAGCTCATCAAAATGCGCTAGTTCTCTTAACTTTTGATCTTTTTGAAAATCTCGAAGCAGTGAGTTAACTGTTAATTTAAGAATAGAAGGTGAAAGCAAGTCTGCAGGTACACAGTCTAAAGCAAAGTCAGCTTCATCTAATTTAACTTGCGCAACCTTCTTCTTTGTAGAAACCAGGAGTGTTGGATATCTAAGACCTTTATCAGTAAAAAAGTCTACTACGTCATCGTAGAACGCTTCTGTACAGACGATAAGTTGCAATGACTTTAATAAATTTAAATTAACATCATTAATATCGATTAATGGCACTACATTCACTTTTGGAAAGCACATTTCCAAACTTGAGCTAAGCCATTGAAGTGCTTTATAGTCTTTGCTTAAAGCAACAAAGACATCTTTCTTCTTCATAATAATCCCTCATCATTATAGACAAGTCGTAAACTCAATACGCACTTAAAAGCCTACGTAGGTTCTCCAGCCTCGGGCTGAAGAGCGCAGTGCTTTTCTAGAAATATTGGCTAGAGTGTGGAAAGTAGTGAAATCAAACTCTAATCTCATTGATTTTATGATCAATGCTATCTGAAAGCTTAGCAAGCTTTTGTCCTTCATCATTATTTTTTTGGCAAGCCAACTCCGTTTCAGAGGCCATATCAGAGACAACAGAGACACTGGTCATCACCTCTTCTGCAACAGCCGCCTGCTGTTCTGTGGTTGAAGCCGTATGCATCATTCGATCATTGAGTTCTGAAATCAACGCAATCATATTTGTAAATTTCTCTTGAGTTTCCTCTGCTTGCTGAACAGCAGACTGAGCACGCTCAGAAGCAATATCAGCTTGATCACCAGCGACAGTAATTCTTTTCCTTAATGTTTCTGTCATCGCTTGTATTTCTAATGCTGAGTCATGTGTTCTTTGAGCTAAGGAACGCACCTCATCTGCAACCACGGCAAAACCACGACCGGATTCTCCTGCTCTTGCCGCTTCAATCGCTGCATTAAGGGCAAGTAAATTGGTTTGTTCGGCAACGCTTCGAATAACATCGAGCACTTGATCAATATTCTTTGCTTCTTCCTCAACTGAACTGATGGTGGCATTAGACTCCTGGACAGCGTCAACAAGCTGATTAATCTCTACAATTGTTTTATTCAGGACTTTTTTTCCTACTTCAGATTCATCTGACATAGCTGAAAATTTATCCGAAGTAACCTGGGTGTTTTCGGCTATTTCTGAGAAGGTTGCAGCAAGCTCTTCTATGGAAGATACAATTAAATCAACACTTTCTCTTTGCTTACCTGTATAGGAAAGAGTCTTCACTGAGGAGTCCAGCAAGCCATCTGCAACATCTTTCATTTTCGATGAGTCACCCTTAACTTGTGACATGACTAATCCAAGTTTTTCAGAGGATGCCACCATGTTCTTAATCATAGCGCCGAACTCATTTTCAGGAACAAAAGCGGCTCTAAAGGATAAGTCCCCCTTACCCATATATTTCGACTGTTCAATCGCAGAGCGCAGTCCTTGAGTAATATTTCGGCTAACAAGCCAGCCAAAGACAAGGGCTAGCATAATAGATATAAGCCCACAAATAATAATTATACGATTGCTATCTTCTGATCCGGCAATTGCATCACTGATTGATTCGTCTACACGATGATCAGTATCTATAGCAATAACTTTAAGGGCACTGATAAACTCATGCACGGATTGTTCAATTCGTCCATTTAGTACCCCCCGAGCCTGGGCGACATTATCCGAATTCAATAATCGAACAAAAGAATCAATATCCTTTTTAACCTCTGGCCACTGGCTCTCAACCGATGAGATCTGGCGAATTTCAGAGCCTATCAAGTGAGGTTTAATGTCTGACAAGCCTTTATCTATCAGACCTATATTCTTGTAAATATCATTCTTTCTCATCTCAATTTTTTTACTATTATCTGAGATGATCATAAACCTTAAATCTCCAGAGATACCATTTAGCTCAACTCGTAACAATGAAACAGCTTTCAGCTTTGCAATGCTCCGATCACGAACTTGCTCTGAACTATTTATTACCCCTAGCATGCTAATATAGCTAACTACAGATGATATGATCAGCATAACCACAAGCAGAGCAAGAACAGCTTTAACCTGCGCTCTAATATCAAAACTAATTTTTAACTTACTCATACCTGCCACCATTTTTTCTTATGTAGATTTCCAGGCTATTAATATCTAACGCTGGGCTAAAAAGAAATCCCTGAGCAATATCACACTCTATGTCTTGTAAGAAATTCAGATAACTTTCTTTCTCGACACCTTCAGCAATAATGCTCAATCCGAAACATTTAGCCATTTTAGAAATTGTTTTAACTAATACTCGGTTCTCATCATCACTGTTGTCAAATACAAAGGATCTGTCTATTTTTAAGGTGTCAAATGGTATTTTTTTTAGATAGCTAAGCGAAGAATACCCTGTGCCGAAATCATCGATAGAGAGTTTAACCCCTAATAGTTTAATTTTTCTCACCTGATCGATAAATACATCAAAATCATCAATAAATACACCTTCTGTTATTTCAAGCTCAAGCTTATCTGGAGGGTACCTATTATTGTTTAGAGTGATTTTCAAATTATCAACAAACTCGCTATTTAACAGTTGCCTGGGCGAAACATTAACTGCAAGCTTAAAGTCTTCTGGTAATTCATTTAGCAAGGGAAAAATAAGTTTACAAGATTGATCAATTACCCAAATACCAAAATCATGGACGATATCACTATTTTCTATGACAGGGATAAACTCCGCTGGTGATACCTGACCTAGCTCATCAGAATGCCATCGCGTTAAGGCTTCTACACCACAAATTTGTTTTCTGCGAATATTGACTAATGGCTGAAAGTTCAGCTTAAATTCATTATTTCTAAAAGCCTTATTTATATTTTGATATAAGCTAAACACCCTTTTAGAGAGGTCATTCTCTAATTTCGATGAAAAAACACAGCTATTCCCTTTTATTTTTTTAGCCTCTCTCATGGCTTGATTAGCACTAACCTGAAGTTCGCTTGCATTCTCACCATCAAAAGCACTATGAGCAATACCAACGCTGACAGTTAATGAGCCAAAATCTTCATGACAAAACTGCTTCTTTATACGCTCGAACAATTCGATCATATATGATTCATAATCAATATCATCGTCATTGATTGCTGCAATTACAAACTCATCGCCATCAGTTCTACTAACTGTTGCTTTGGCAGGAAATGACTGAGAGATGACAGTAGCCATATCTACTAATATGGCATCACCATAGTCATAAGAAATAAAATCATTGTTGTAATGAAAATCATCGATATTGATGACACAAACAATAACTTTTTCGCTGTCGACCAGAAGCATTTGCCCAATTCTATCCATAAGTAGCTGCCGATTAGGTAGCCCCGTTAGATAATCGTGAGTAAACATATACCGGGAACCTTCTACTTCTCCGCTATCGGCTTGAACGGGGTTGAAAAAAGAGCGTAACGTTCTCCTTTTTTATCAAGATTTCCTACCGGAAAAAGACTTAATCGGTAAGAAGTCTCTTGGCTATTAATTCCTTGTGCAATCACTTCCAAACACATAGGACAACAGCCAAAAAGGTCTTTTTTTAGATAATCATAGCGACATAGAGCTCCTTGTGGACTGAAAATTTTGTCCATGTTGAACTCATCCATAAATAAAGCATTTGCAAAATCAATCCGCCCCTTCTCATTACAGATAATGATAGGCATAGGGCATAACTGCCCTACGTCTGCTAAAAGTTCATGAATAAATTCTGAGGACATGTTTTTCATGACATCTAACTCACAATGGGTGCTAAATCCGGTTGTGCAGGCGGCTCCAGTGGCAATTCTGGCTCCAGGTCATCGGTAAATGCTTCCACCTGATCAACAATATCGTTGGCACTTTCACTGAATCGGGCGATATGGAACAGTGCTTCACCTTCATGGACTAAAGGCAAGTTCACCCTACCAATCACAATACCTTCAGTGGGGGCGATCACTTCTGTCTCATATTCTCCTAATGGGTCAGCTACCAGAGCGATAACACTGCCTTTCTCGGTTTTTGCCCCCAAAGGAATAAGCGTTCTCAGTACGCCACTTTCTGGTGATCGGACCCAAAGCGAATTCAGTGCAACCGCACTTTCTGCTCTATCTTTTTTACGAGTCGCTTTTCGAATCATGCCTAAGGAACGCATCACATTGACAATGCCATTCATACCTGCCCGTATGCAGACCTCATCAAAGCGCAGTGCTTCACCGGCTTCATATAAAATAACGGGTACACCTTTATCCAGCGCAGCCCGCCTGAACGTGCCTTCTTTACAGCCTGATTGCAAAATCACCGGTAAGCCAAAGGCCCGTGCCATTTGATCACATACATCATTGTCAGGATCAAAACGAATCTGTGGCAGATTAGCTCTGTGCCTTGCACCAGTATGTAGGTCAATGCAATGGGTCGCATGAGCAACAACTTCTTCCAAAAATGTATTGGCAAGTCGCGCGGCTAAAGACCCCTTAGCAGAGCCTGGAAAGCTTCTATTTAAATCACGGCCATCCGGCAGGTAGCGACTGTGTGCCAGAAAGCCATGAATATTCACCACAGGCACAGCGATAACAGTGCCAGCCAGAGAGTTGAGTGATTTCAGCTTGAGCAATCTTCGAATGATCTCTACACCATTCAGCTCATCACCATGAATAGCCGCGCAAACAAGCAGCACAGGTCCAGGTCGCTTGCCATTAATAACCTGAACAGTAAGGCCTACTTCAGTGTTTGTAATCATTGAAGCGACTGGAATATTCAGTGACTTTTTCTCTCCAGGGAGAATAGTGGTTCCCGCGAAAGACAGTGTATTTCCGGCCATAGTATTACCTTTGTTCACAAGATATGTTTTTGGACCTAATTCAGTTATTCGGCTATGCCTGAAAACAATCTTCGGCATAGCCTATACACACTTATGGAGATAATAAGCACTCACACAAAAGTTTCTCTTTAGTAGATGGTTTCATTCTTCAGGCTTTGGCCGAAGAATATCGAAACACTTTTGTGCAAATGCGTATGATCAGCCTTTACCTTTTGTACGTGTACTGTTCGGCTTAGCATTATTCTCGATAAATTCCACAATCAATCCCGCGATATCCTTGCCCGTGGAGACCTCAATACCCTCCAAGCCTGGTGAAGAGTTCACTTCCATGACCAGAGGCCCTCTGTTTGAACGCAGAATATCGACACCGGCCACATTTAAACCCATGCACTGAGCAGCTTTTACTGCCGTTGCTCTTTCTGCAGGCGTTAGCCGGGTCAATGCTGCAGTACCACCTCGGTGTAAGTTGGAGCGAAACTCTCCTTCTGCAGCGGTTCTTTCCATTGCAGCGACAACCTTTTTGCCTACAACTAAACAACGTACATCAGAACCACCGGCCTCCTTGATAAACTCCTGAATCAGAAAGTCCGCTTTTAACTCCCGAAAAGCATCAATTACACTTTCTGCTGCCTTATTGGTTTCAGCCAGCACGACGCCTTTCCCCTGGGTTCCTTCTGTTAACTTAATAACCAAAGGGGCTCCGCCAACCAGTGTGATCAGGTCTTTTGTGTTATCAACACTGTGCGCAAAACCGGTTTTTGGCATGCCAACACCTTTACGCGATAACAGCTGTAAAGAGCGTAATTTATCCCTGGAACGCCCCAGAGCAATCGACTCTGTCAGTGTATAAGCCCCCATCATTTCAAACTGACGGATTACAGATAAGCCGTATTGAGTCACAGACGCACCAATGCGAGGAATGATGGCATCAAAACCTTCCAGCTTTTCCCCTTTGTACCAAACAGCTGGCGATGAAGAGGTAATATCCATATAGCACTTCAAGGTATCGATGACCTGAACCTCATGACCACGGCTTTCAATTGCCTCAACCAGTCGGCGAGTGGAATACAGTTTTTTATTACGGGACAAAATTCCAATTTTCATTACATTTCCTCTTCATCTATTCGTCTCTGTAAATGGGCTCTTTTTGCTCGTAGGACAAATCACAATCCACAATAAAGTGCTCTCTTAGTGCCGTTCGTCCTAATAGCATTCGGTAAGCCATTTTTTCCCGATTAGTCAGCGTCAGTTCAGCCAAAAAACGGGTATTACCCACTACAAATTCAGTTTCTATTACAAAGCGTGTTTCAATGTGACCGCCAGAATCACTGACATTTCGTTTCTCTTTTACAGGTGCTTCGGCAATGACTTCCGGCGTTTGCTGCTTCCTGACAGGGTGCAAGCCAAAACGGACCCACTCACTGCCATCGTTACGAGTAAAAGGTTCAATAAAAAACGTGTGTAGGGCAGACGTTTTTGCACCTGTATCTACTTTGGCGACGACCTGCTCAATACCTAACGCAGGAAGCGCTACTTTCTCTCGCCAGCCTAATAGTTTTTTTTCATTCATTTTTATCAAAATCATCCCTACGCTATTTGTGTTGCTTCAAACTCAATAGAGTCTTTCTTCAGTTCCACACGTCTAGAGTGATGCGTTTTTTCATACCAATACTCCATAAAATCTTCAATTAAAGCCTGTTCAATGCGTACAGCGTCCTGTGTAGGACAGAAAAAACTAATTGAAAATATATTCTTTGCATTACTATTGGTTTTAACCCGGACGCTATAGTCATTAAGATTAAGATCAACACCTAATTTCTTTTCTATAAGCGCCCCATACCTTTCAGCAACAGGGTAAAATTCTTGGCAACGCTCACCTATTCTCTCCAATAGAAACTGCCTGGCCTGCCTGATATCGATAAAGTCATCATCCCGTACAATATCAAAGCTATGAGCAACATAACGTCTCATAAAGTTTAAGTTGCGAACGGTATTGCCTATAAAAACATAGTTAGCGACAACGAGTGTTTTTCCCGTATAGCTATAACTCTTATTTTCCAGATCGATTTCTAACAGTGTTGTTGTCAGCCAATCACTACTAACAATTTCACCTTGAATATTATTAACACTAACCCAGTCACCAACACCAAAAGCTCGACTACCCGCAATATAAAAAGCGCCTAGAAAGCATTGAATCTGCTCTCTTGTCGCCACTACCAGCGCCACTGCAAATGCAGCAATAGATAGGGCAATAAACCTAAGCTCTGACAGCCAGATTACAATTAAGGTGATGATTGTAAAAAGACTGGTTAGATTATTAATTACATTAATCCAGCGCTTTGAAGAGAACTCCTCTCCACCTTTTCTATATTTCTTTACGATACGAACCAATACCCAGCGCAACGCCAGGAAGAACAGCAGCACCGCAATCGAAGCAAACCATTTGTTTTCATAAAACATTAATAACTTACTTTCCTGCAAAGCCAACCATACAATCTCTTTGTCCACTTATATTCTCTTTGAAAAATAATTACTGGCTACAGCTCGTTCCACAAATGATATCCAGATTGGACTTATCAAAAGTGTTAAAGAGATAACACTCAGCGCCATTTGATAACCAAACTCACTGATCATCCCGCCTTGAAACCCCACGGCGGCTAAAACAAAACTAAACTCTCCTATCTGGGATAACAACGCGCCTGTTATCAGACTTTCCCGCCAGGAGAATTTTGCAAGTCTTATAATTCCCGCATTTATTAATGTATTGCCCAAGAGTGCTGCCAACATCATAACCAGCACCTGCCAAAGATTTTCTTTTAAGAAATCAATATTCAGCAACAAGCCCACTGATACAAAAAACAGAGCAACAAACAGCACCTTTAGAGATTCCAGGGTGTGATGAACCCACTGTGTTTCTTTTGCCGCACCAATGAGCATACCTGCCAAAAAAGCCCCTAAAGCGGTCGACAGCTCAAACCAACCGCTAATCAAAGCAAAACTCAGACAAACGCCTAAAGCTGCAAAAACCTGTAACTCCCGATCTCCCTTCAACCAACGGCCTAAAGGCAAGTGCACCTGTTTGGCTTTAACTAACAGAGCAAAGAGCGCAACAGCTAACACAGTACCTATTGCCTGCTTGATAACCGTATGCTCAGAAACGTCACCAGATCCCAGTAGTCCAAGAGTGATTAACATTGGAATCAAAGCCAGATCCTGTGCCAGCAAAATGCTTAACGCCCCTTGTCCCACTCTATGTCCCATCAACCCTTTATCTTGCAACAGTTGAATCACAACTGCCGTGCTGCTAAGACTGATCACGAATCCAATCAATAAAATGCGTTCAATCGGCCAATTCAGGAAACGTCCCAACACCAGTACCAGAATGACGCTTAACCCTATTTGTAACCCTGTGCCAACAATGGCTAGCCGCCAGTTCTGTACCAGTTGTTTAGCGTCTGTTTCCATACCGACAAAAAACAGCAGTAAAACAACACCCATGGCTCCTAAACGATTGATCAACTCAAGATCATTAATCAGTGCAAGTCCCCAAGGCCCTAAGGCAACACCTGCAATCAAATAGGCAATCACATGAGGCTGTTTTAATACCTTTAAAACCACCCCCACAATTAATATCAGTAATGTGATGCCAACAATATTTGGCATCAGAGGGTCCATATGCACTGCTTTTTCCTCGTATTACACTCAACCTGTTTTATGCAAGGGTGTTAAAGAGCATTGTTCTTTTTAGAAGCATGTTTAACTATCTGGACTTTTCAACAGCCCAAATAACACCCTTTTTTCATCGATCAACAAAAATTAAATTGGCTTTACCACTACACTTGCTAGCCATCAGCTGACAAATATTTTTGCCATTTAATCCCTATCAACTTCTACACCTTCTCGAAAAGAGGCTTCTTCTGAATACTCGCCATCTTGTATACCATCCTGATATACAGACTCTTCCTGACAACCTGCTTGTTCTTCACTTTCATCATAAGAGCGCTCTTCTGAATACTCTTCTTCTGGGTCACAGCCTTGGCCCTGCTGTTCTTCCGAATACTCATCTTCATCCTCATAACTGCCAATATTAAGTTTTTTCAGATACTCTTTATCCAGTTCTATATCACTACCTAGGATTTCACAGTTGTACCATATGCCATCTGCACCTTCATAAGCCCCGTAGACCTCGCACTCTTTGTCTTTTTTAGACTTATCATCAGAAACAGCAACAATTGAAAAGAAAAACAACAACACACCTGAATCCGTGACTTCAAGACCTGCTCACAGGACGGCAGACCTGCAATGAC
>CAYFGP010000104.1:0-23970 GCA_964342385.1 uncultured Oleiphilus sp.
CTAAGCCTGTTAGGCTTGGATTAAGGATTAATCCAGTGGGAAGAGAACATTACATTGGCCGGTACCTGAGCTAGGGAAATACTCGGTCATCATTTCGGCACAACCCTCGTATTGATCCCAGCCCAGTAGGCCAAATAGCATGGCGGTATCATGCATACCACCTTCGCCATCGCAATCCTGAGCGTATTTTGGCAGGATTTCTAAAAACTCTTTAACACGTCCCTGTTTCCACATATCCAACACCATTAGGTCGGTAGCCTGGTTTAGCGGGCGACTGATCTTAAATAGGTAATCGCCTACAACCTTGTTCGGTGGAATGCGGTGGGACAGCGAGCCGCTGGCCAGAAAGGCAACCTTACGATCTGACTTTTTAACCGCTTCAAGAATGGATTCGCCAACAATCTTGGATTCACCCAGTTCGGCGTCATACATCCAGCCGGCAATGGAAACTACCTTGATGTCATAGTTGATACCCATATAGCGTAATGGAACCAGAGTACCGTATTGCACGTCCAGTGTGTCCACCTCATGATGGCACAGGGTATTTACACCGTTTTTGGTGGCTGTTTCTGCAATCAGCTGCCCCAGCTCTGGATCGCCAGCATGGTTGAATGCCATATTATTCAGAAAGTGAGGGAATTCGGTGCTGGTAAATACGCCTGACATATCAGGCTTGGCGTTGATATGGTAGCCCGCATTGACCAGCCAATGGGTGTCAGCGATAACAATGGTATCTACGCCTTTTTCTTTGCACAGATCGCCAATGCGTTTTAATCCCTGGATCGCTTCATCGCGACAGCCGTGTAGAGGGCCTTCTGCTTCCGAGATAAACATGGAAGGTACGTGTGTCACTTTAGCGGCAATTACAACTTCACCCATGGTTTAATTCCTCAATCATTGAGCCGCGAAACAATTGTTTTCAGAGAGGGATTTCAGTTATCCCAGTACTGTAAATTTTGGTCGACTTTTGTTCCGCTATCTATTGTTTTAGGATCCGTTACAGCGTCTGTGCTGTAGCGTTAAGCGTAGTATAGAGGGCTTGTTGTAATGCTCTTTGCCATTTAAAACACAGCTTTTGCCATTTAAGCGTATGTTCAGGTAGAGCTACGTTTGCGGTATTGAGTTGGTGTTTCTCCACTCCAGCGTTTAAAGGCGCGGTTAAAGTGAGCTGGATCAGAAAAGCCAAGGGAGTAGGCGATCTGAGTAAAGGGCTGTTGGGAATGTTGCAGGTATTGACGGGCAAGCTCTTCGCGAATCTTATCTCTCAGTGCTTGTAGAGTGGTGTTGTGTTGGCCGAGCTTATACTGCAGCGTGCGTGGTGTGGTATTGAGGGCTTCGGCAACACCTTCCAGTGTGGTAATGCCTAAAGGCATCAGCTCAATCAAGGTGGTGCGTACCTGGCCGCAGATATCCTGCATTTCCAAACGGGCCAGATAGTTTTCAACCAGCTTATCATTTTGTTCGGCCAGAGCACCGTTGCCGGTAGGCAGCTTGGCTTGTAGCTGGGGCGAGGAGAAAATCAGCTGATTTTCTGTTGCCTCAAAGTAAATGTCGCTGTTAAAAAAATCACGCCAAAGTTGTGGCTGTTCAGGTTTGGGGCGCATTAAATAAACGGCAGTGGGGGCAAAGCCTGCTGTGGACATATCGCGAAACATTTTAACCACGGCACCCAAAAAATAATCAACGCCCTGCTCAGACACCAGAGCTTGGTCGTTATGATGTTTTACTGTCATGGTAAAGCGATGTTGATTGTCCTGGCTTTCGAGCCTTAGATGACAACCGTTATTCAGCAGTACCTCAAATCTGACCATGCGCTCCAGTGCGTTCAGCAGGCTGTTGCTGGCCCAGAGGGAGAAGCCCAAGGCATGGAAAGTAGTGGGGCAGACAAAGCGGGCAACCTGAAGGCCAATATCTTCATGCCCTGTAGTGGCTAAGGCGTTGTGCCAAAAACTGCGGGTATGATCGGCACTGAACCTGGCTTCGGCATCCAGTTTGTCGGACAGCTTAACTCCGGCGGCTTCCAGTATGCTATCGCCATTATAACCCAAGGCGTCCAGGGCTCGGGCAGCGGCAACAGACCAGCCACCAACGACAGTGGATAGTTGCTGAGCATTTAGATTTTGTTCTAATGAGTTCTGCTTGCTCGCCATTACGACTCACTACTTTGTTGTGTGGTCTGCTGAGGTTATTTGCCGAGTTTAAACAGAGAATTCAGTTCATGGCCCTGCTGGATAATATGATCAGCCTGCCAGAGGTTAATATCGTCGTCTTCTTCAATATAACCATAAGCAACGGCAACCGTTGTCATGCCTGCGGCCTTGCCTGCCTGAATGTCGCGAATATGATCACCCACATAAATAGCCTGTTGCGCATCTGCTGACACCTGTTCGCAGGCGTGTAGCAGAGGGCGAGGATCAGGCTTAGAGATATTCAGATCGTCGGGGCAAACGACCACATCTACATGACGGTCAATCTCCATAGCATTCAGCAATAGATCGGTATAGAGGCGGGGTTTGTTGGTGACGATACCCCAAGGGATACCCGCTTGTTTTAGTTCTACGGTAAATTGTTCTAAACCATCAAACCAGCGGCTATGGTGGGCAATATTGTTTTCGTAGTGAACCAACAGGCGCTGTCGCAGTTGCTGTGCGCGTTCGTCTTGTAGTTGGCCAAAACCCAGACGGATCATGGCATTGGCGCCGTTTGAGACCTGCTTGCGAATGACACTGTGAGGCAGTGTCTCCAGACCTTCTTCCGCTAAGAGAATATTTAAACATGCTGATAAATCATCGGCGGTATCAATCAGAGTGCCATCCAGATCAAACAGTACAGCGGAAGGGGAGGAAGATGACATAGCGATGGACTCTTGGGTTGGTTAAACAAAGCGCCTCGACAATAAGATGAGTTGAGGCGCTGTTTTTATACTGCTGCAGTTCTATTAAAGATTGAGCGCGAGCCCTTAGGCTTCTGGTTTACGGCACTGTAGTAGGTAGTTTACCTGAACATCATTTTTGTCCAGTTTGTACTGTTTGGTCAGCGGATTGTAGGTCATGCCGGTAATATCGCCCAGTTCCAGACCAGCCGCGCGACACCAGCTACCGAGCTCAGATGGGCGGATAAATTTGCTGAAATCATGGGTGCCTTTTGGCAGCATATTCAGTACATATTCCGCACCAACAATAGCAAACAGGTAGGCTTTAGGATTACGGTTAATGGTCGAGAAAAAGACCTGGCCGCCCGGTTTAACCAGTCTGGCACAGGCTTCAATTACATTACCTGGCTCAGGAACGTGTTCCAGCATTTCCAGGCAGGTTACTACGTCGTACTGTTCTGGTTCTTGTTCTGCCAATTCTTCGGCGGTCATACGACGGTAGTTGATCTCCAGGCCGCTTTCCAGCTGGTGTAGCTTGGCTACGGACAGTGGTGCTTCGCCCATATCGATACCAGATACATTAGCGCCACGCAGAGCCATGCTTTCACTTAGGATGCCGCCACCGCAGCCTACATCCAGTACTTTTTTCTCTGCCAGATTGGCGCGTTCATCAATAAAATTCAGACGCAGCGGATTGATATCATGCAGAGGTTTGAATTCACTTTCACGATCCCACCAGCGAGTAGCCAGGGCTTCAAACTTGGCTACCTCAGAAAAATCAACGTTACGGGTGGTTTGGGTGTCAGTCATTTTGTTCTCCTGCAAGGATCTTTGCTCCCCATTCACGGGCTTTCTGTTTGAGCTGATCCGTATCAAACTGCGTCAGTTGTTTATCTTTTACCAGTTGTTCGCCATTGACCCAGACATGCTGAACCTTATCTGCCATGCGCGTATAAACCAGTTGAGAAACGGGATTATACACAGGTAGTGCCGTCAGTTGGTCCAAATCCAGCGCAATAATATCGGCGGCTTTGCCAATCTCAAGACTGCCGGTTACATCGTCAATGCCTAAAGCCTTGGCACCATTAATAGTGGCCATGGCAATTGCTTCATAGGCGGGTAGGGCTGCGGCATCACCTGAAACGGCTTTGGCCAATTGAGCTGCATTTTGCATCTCACCGAACATGTCCAGATCGTTATTGCTTGCTGCGCCATCGGTGCCAAGCGCGACGTTAATGCCGGCTTGTTGTAGCTCATGTACCGGGCAGAAACCGCTGGCCAGTTTTAAATTGGACTCTGGACAATGCACAACGTTCACCTGGTATTTAGTCAGAATCTCACGGTCTTCATCACTTACCTGAGTGACATGCACCGCCTGGAAGTCGGGACCCAGTAAGCCCAGTTGCTCTAAACGAGCAATTGGACGGGTGCCGTTTTTCTCAGCTTCAGTCACTTCAAAAGCGGTTTCATGCACGTGCATTTGTACCGGAATTTGTAGTTCTTCCCGATAACTGGCGATCTTTTTCAGCGGCTCATCTGAGACGGTGTAAGGTGCGTGAGGTCCAAAAGCGATACTGACCAGTGGGTTATGGCGGAAGTCGGCATGTACTTCAATCGCTTTGTGAATACCTTCTTCGGCATTGCTGGCCCAAGGTGTTGGAAAGTCCAGAATTGGACAACATACCTGAGCGCGCATCTTGTGTTCGCTCGCCACTTCTGCGCAAACATCCGGGTAAAAATACATGTCACTAAAGCAGGTAGTACCTGATTGCAGCATCTCGGCAATCGCCAGGCGTGTGCCATCGCGGACAAAATCAGGGCTGACCCATTGGCCTTCGGCAGGCCAAATATGTTTTTCCAGCCAGGTCATTAGAGGCAGATCATCTGCCAGGCCACGGAACAAGCTCATTGCTGCATGGCCATGGGCGTTGATCAATCCAGGCATCAAAACGTGTTCGCTCAGCTCTAGTTCCTGATGGCCCTGGTAGGTTTGTTTAGCCTGTTCAGACGGCATGATTGCAATAATCTTGCCCTGATCAATCGCGACACTGTAATGCTCAAGGATAGAGCGTTCCTGATCCACTGAAATGACCCAGTGGGCATGCAACAGTGTATCCACTTGTGTTGGCATGGCAAAAATCCCGATAAATAACAAAAACTTCCGTACAGTATATGCACTTTTTGTCTTGCTGGCACTGTCGATTTTGATCACCATGGCTATAATAGCCGCCTTTAGTTTATTTCTTTGTAGTTTTTGCTTGGAGTCGTCGATGAACGCCCCTGATTCAAAAGGTGTAGAAGCCATTATCTGGCAGAATGATTGTCTGGAATTACTGGATCAGCGCATCCTGCCAGAGCAGGAGACTTATCTGGTCTATGAGACAGCTGAAGCCGTGGCTGATGCTATCAGGGATATGGTTGTTCGCGGTGCTCCTGCTATCGGTATTACAGCAGCATATGGCGTGGTATTGGCAGCTCGCGCCTGTTTTGCCCGTGACAGCTTTATGTGGAAAGAGAGTATTAAAAAATCCATTAAGGTGTTGGCAGAATCCCGTCCAACCGCGGTGAATCTATTTTGGGCGTTGGATCGTATGGAGAAGCGCATTGAGTTGCTGCCTGATGATCTGGATCCTGAGCAGCCTTTGCTGAGAGAAGCGATTCAGATTCATGACTCGGATCTGGCTGCTAACCGTACTATGGGGGAATTTGGTGCAGATATTATTGCGGCTTCACAGGAAGGTGGTCGTGGTGTGATGACTCACTGTAATACCGGTTCTCTGGCAACAGGTGGTATGGGTACGGCGCTGGGTGTGATCCGTACGGCATACAGAAAAGGCATTATTGATCATGTTTATGCGGATGAGACTCGTCCGTGGTTCCAGGGTTCTCGTCTGACTGCCTGGGAGCTGATGAAGGATGAGATACCTGTTTCCTTGAATGTTGAAGGTGCTGCTGCACATATTATGAAAACTCAGGATATCTCCTGGGTGATTGTTGGTGCTGACCGTATTACAGCCAATGGTGATGTGGCCAATAAGATTGGCACATACAGTCTGGCGGTATTAGCGATGCATCATGGTGTGCGATTTATGGTGGTCGCACCGTCAAGCACCATCGATATGGCGCTGGAAAGTGGTGAAGATATTCCGATCGAAGAACGTGGTGCTGATGAAGTTGTTGCTGTAAAAGGTCAGCAGCTGGCTCCTGCAGGGGTTGAGGTGATCAATCCGGTGTTTGATGTAACGCCAGCTGATCTGATTGATGTGATTGTGACAGAGAAAGGTGTGGTTGAGCGGCCTAACCGAGAGAAGATGGAGCTATTGATGAGTAATGATCGTCTGCACTGATCTGAAAATTAAGTGTTTCCGTTTTCTGTTGTAGAAGAAGCGGTTGTAGAAATAACAAAAGCCGCATTGTGCGGCTTTTGTTTTATACGGTCTGCTTAATAGGTAAAAAGTGGTTTAATCTGTTTCACCATTCAGAAGTTTAAGTACTGCACTGGCCAGTTCATTGGCATCAAATTTTGGCAGGAAGTTATCCGCGCCAACTTTTTCTACCATTGCCTTGTTAAATACGCCACTCAGGGATGTATGCAGTAGAACATACAGATCCTTCATATCCGGGTTTTCTTTAACACGACGGGTCAGGGTATAGCCGTCCATCTCAGGCATTTCAATATCTGAGATCATCATCAGATATTCGTCGGTTGGCTTACGGCCTTCCATGGTCATGTTTTCCAGGAATTGGTACGCCTCTAAACCATTTTTGAGCAGAGTGCAGTTAAAGCCAGCAGCTTCCAGACAACGTTTAATCTGGTTGCGGGCCACAACAGAGTCATCAACTACCAGTACATTCTTGCTTTTTTCAACCTGGGCCTCATCAGAGCCTGCTTCTTCCGCTTTTTGGCTCAAAGCAGTATCCAGAGCTTCTGATAATGGTGCATCCATCTGCTCATTAAATGGCATAATCTCAGCAATGATTTTTTCTACATCGATGATCTCAATGATCTCATCCTGATGTTTTGAAATTGCTGTCAGATAGTGCTCGCGACCTACGCCCCGTGGTGGCGGATGAATATCGCTCCACTCGATATTGATGATGTGTTCAACTTTGTCGACCAGGAAGCCCTGCATCTTACGGTTGTACTCAGCAACAATAACGCTCTTACCACGAACTCGTTCAGAATTACCATGGCCAATGGCTAATTTCAGATCCAGGATAGGTAGAGGCCCATCCATAGTGTTCGCTACACCCAGAGCAATAGGATGGCGATGGGGCATCGCTGTCAGCTCTGGGCAGGTGATAATCTTTTTCACTTTGAAAACATTGATGCCATACAACTGTTTGTCTTCCAAGCGAAATAAAAGCAGCTCCAGGCGGTTTTCACCTGCCAGCTGTGTTCTTTGGTTTACGCTGTGAAGAAGCTTACTCATTTCTTCAACACTCCTGTGAATCCGCCATTGCCATTAAGCTTTGTTGTAACGCGGTTGCCCATCGACTAGCTTCCAAATATGCCGAGTGAGCCAGATCCTTGTTAAACTGGCTGTCCTCGATTTTTTGCCAGTCTACGTTTTCATAATACATTGCACATTGCAAGGCCGCGCCAGTGCGTCCTTCCGAGTGCAGTACCGCATTTTTTATCTCGGTACTTAGAGGTAGCTCTGAAAGTATCATGGCCATTGGAATGTCCAGTAATACATCCAGTAAAGATATCAAGCCGGCATTAAAGAATATTGACTCGTTAGACCAGCCGCTTGATTCTGCCAGAAGTTCACACATTTTGGCTCGGGTAAGAGCCAGATAGAACAGATCTGGTGAGCGGTTGGTTGACTCTGACAGGGCGATCACCAAGGTGATGCTACGCAAAGTGTTTAAGCCAAGATAGATTAGTGCTTCTTTGATATTGTTTATTTTACGATTAAAACCATAATACGCAGAATTGATGAATCTTAACAGCTTATAATACAGCTGTAAGTCTTGAACGATAAGTTTTTCCAATTCTTCGAAGGAAACATTAATGTCGCCTACGAGATTCAGAATCTCCAGTGCAATCAATTTGTTACTTGGAAAGCGTTTGAGCTCTGTCGTTTGAGGCCTTGGCAGATAACGCCCCTGAATGCCTTTAATATCTAACGACTGTAGCTGTTGAAACAGATTGATATCATCAACACCAGAAGCGACCTTTAACCAGGCGTCTTTTGGTAGTGTACCGGTTTGCTGATTTTGGTAGTAGGTGATGGGGGCGCGGAAAAAGGAGATCTCTGCCACCAAGTCGTCGTCAAGGGGAGGAAGTTCGCCCTGATTCAGGCTGATACCAAGTTTAGCACCCCTTTGCTTTAATCCATTAACCAGATTTCTATTCATCGTTGAGATCCGACTGCTATCACACATAAACCAAAACTGATCCAGTGGAAAGTTCAGATCATAATACAGCTGCTGCAGGGTTTCTGCGCAGGTGTGTATCATCGCAGGACGGTTGTTAAGCAGATCATGAATTCTTGGGTCTGTTAGGGCTGATGATACTATTTCCGGAACAGCGGGTTTAACCGAGTCTTCTTTACAGCTGACCAGTTCATAAGCCAATACATTAAACTGGCTATCGCACACGGGAATGCGAACAAAATGGATCAGAGGTGCATCATCAGGGTGTTGTTCCATAGCCGTCATCAAGTGTCATATCCATGTAAGGTCATCATACTCTTATTCCAGTGAAACTTATTGTTTTCAATGCAAAAAAAACTAAAAAAAGTGGTTGACCTTCAGGGATATCGATATATAATTTGCGCCATCTCTTAGAGAGATCCCTGATAGCTCAGTTGGTAGAGCAGTAGACTGTTAATCTATTGGTCGCAGGTTCGAGTCCTGCTCGGGGAGCCAAATTCAAAAAGCCAGCTTTATAGCTGGCTTTTTTTATGCCCGTAATTCAACTATAGCGTTTGTTTGTTAGTTCTACCCAAGGAGTAGCAATAAAAAAGGCCTGATTGCTCAGACCTTTTTGGATAACGCACTGCTTGCGCAGCCCTTTATCTCTTTGATTGCGACTTTCTTAAGATGTCTTCAACTAAAGAGAGATCGGCTCAAAATCCACCAAAGGGCTAACATCAGCGTCGTAATCAACGCCTTCGATACCAAAACCAAACAGTTTTAGGAACTCATCCTTGTACAGCTGGTAATCGGTTACATCAAACAGATTTTCTGAAGTTACAGTTGGCCATAATTCACGGCAAGCCTGCTGAACCTCGTCACGCAGTTCCCAATCATCCAGACGAAGACGATTGGTGTCATCTAATGCTGGAGCGCTTTGATCATCTTTGAACAGCTGGCTGCTGAACATACGATGAATCTGCTGCATACAACCTTCGTGCAACTCTTTCTCGCGCATAATCTTAAAGACCATTGCCAGATACAGTGGCATAACCGGAATTGCAGAACTTGCCTGAGTCACAACAGATTTCAGTACTGCAACATTAGCGCTACCGCCATTTGCAGACAGTTTGTTGTTCAGTTCACTTGCGGCGCGGTCCAGATCTTCTTTGGCTTTGCCCAGTGCACCGTGCCAGTAAATTGGCCAGGTAATATCGGTGCCGATGTAGGAGTAGGCAACAGTTTTGCAATCTTCCGTCAGTACACCTGCATCAGATAAAGCATTGATCCACAGTTCCCAATCTTCGCCGCCCATTACAGTAACAGTGTCTTGAATCTCTTGCTCTGTTGCCGGTTCAATTTCAGCTTCGATAATCACATTTTTGTTGGTATCGATAGCGGTAGAGCGGTACGGTTCGCCGATTGGCTTCAGGCTGGAGCGAATCACTTCGCCACTGTCCGGTAGCTTACGTACAGGAGAGGCCAGAGAGTAAACAACCATATCTACAGAACCCAGGTCCTGCTTGATCAGCTCAATCACTTTAGCGCGGGCTTCGTGAGAGAAAGCATCGCCATTGATGCTTTTAGCATACAGACCGGCTTCATTGGCCAGTTTGTCGAATGCTGCAGCATTGTACCAACCTGCGGTACCGGTTTTCTTTTCTGTGCCAGGCTTCTCAAAAAATACACCCAGAGTGGCCGCATCAGAGCCAAAAGCTGCTGCAATACGGGAAGACAGGCCATAACCACTGGAAGAACCGATGACCAGAACTCGTTTAGGTCCATTTTTAATCGGGCCCTGTGCTTTGGTGAACTCAATTTGTTCACGCACATTGGCTTCACAGCCTGTTGGGTGAGTGGTGGTACAAATAAAACCGCGAATTTTTGGCTTAATAATCATAATTCGTCTGCGTCGTTGTCACTTCAAGTGGAGAAAAGTGCCAGGCCAGAATTTAGCTGGCGTCCATTTTGTTGACGCTAATCATACCTTACTCTATGACGAAGGTCTTGTGATGGCGACGAATTAACTGTTTGATTAAGCAGCTTTTAGTTGACGACTTTTCTTCTGTTGAGCCGCTGTACAGCTACGACAATGTTTGAGATAGACACGTTCCTGAGGCAGATAGAACTCAGAACGTGGCAATTTACGAAAACAGCATTCACAAGTAAAACCGGAAAAATGGCCGGGGTAGCGGGTATTGCGCATGAGTCTATCCTCTTGTTCTTTATGCACTGTTTCTGAGCTTTTTTACTTGAGTGTCGACCCGATATCAGGGTCTTAAATCTCAAGGCAGTTGGGAGATAAGAAGGTCTTAGCATGTGCTTCATATATGCTCTCCCTCTTTTCATACGCACTTACACAAAAGTATTTTGATCTTCTTCGACCAGCGACTAGAGAATTCAGCACTTTGTTATAGAGAAACCTTTTGTGTGAGTGCTTATCACCTAACTTTGGCTTGAGAAGATGACGTCTGTATGAACTCTTGTTATCAAAACAGTTACAACACAGATCTGAGCAAGTGCAGCAAATAACTGGTCCTACCAGCAGGATTTTTGCCTTAAAGCCAATTTCTATTATTTTTTCTCCATGGTTCAATAGCGCGCTTTGATGAGTGAAATGCTGAGTTATCGTTATGTTATTTGGTTTTTTGGTTCTGTTAGTCTGCCAGTTTTGTGGTGAGATTATTGTGCGTTACCTGGATCTGCCCTTTCCCAGTCCTGTTGTGGGTATGGTGATTTTGTTGGTGGGATTAATGATTCGTGGCGAGGTGCCAAAAGGGATTCGTCAGGCCAGTGAGGGTCTTTTGTCATATCTGGCGCTGTTATTTGTTCCCGCTGGTGTTGGTTTGATGGTGCATTATCAGCTGATTGCTGCAGATGGGTTAACCATCCTGACTGCTTTGATCCTGAGTACGGCGATTACTCTGCTGGTGACAGGTGTAATTCTGAATCGACTGGCCAAAAATAAAATCACTGAGGAGCAATAAGATGGGAGCGTTAGACATGGGAGAGCTAGACACGTTATGGGTATACCTTTCTGCCAGTCCTTTGCTCAGTATTATGGTGACGATTATCGGTTTTCTAATTGCCAGTCATATTAACCGTATGGCCGGTGGCAGTGCTTTTTTACACCCGGTAATTGTGGCAATTGCTTTGATCGTGGCTTTTTTGACCCTGGTGGATACCAGTTACGAGCAGTATTTTGAGGGTGCGCAGTTTATCCACTTTTTACTCGGCCCTGCGACGGTAGCGCTCGCGATTCCTCTGTTTGATCATCTGGAGCGTGTTAAGCAGATGTTCTGGCCGCTGATTATCGCTTGTATTTCGGGAATCTTTACTGCTGCGTTATCCACCATTGCAATTGTGATCGCTATGGGTGGTAGTCGTGAAACAGTGCTGTCCCTGACACCAAAATCCGTTACATCACCGATTGCTATGGGGATCGCAGAAAAGATCGGGGGTTATCCGTCATTAACGGCTGGACTGGTACTGGTGACGGGTGCTATCGGTTGTGTCATTGGGCCAATTATGTTCCGTTGGTTGAAAATTGAAGACCACAGTGTACAAGGTTTCACCATGGGTTTGGCAGCACACGGTTTTGGTACGGCACAGAGCTTTACGGTGAGTTCTATCGCAGGTGCTTTTGCGGGCTTAGCTATGGGATTAACGGGGATGTTGAGTGCCTTTATCCTACCGTTGTTAGTGCGCTTTTTAGGTGTTTGAGGCGCTGGTTGGTTTATATTTTTCGCGTGCTAATGGAATGGCTGGTTGTAATGACATCGTGCCAAAAGAAAGCCCCTGAAAATTACTTTCCAGGGGCTGTTTTTTTAGCTGAGTGGACTAATTACAATCAGATGATTGATCTGTGTTTTAGTCTTCTATCTTGCCTGTTTCCAGGCGTTTTTTATGGATCGCTTTAAGTTTGTACAGGTCTTGCTGTAGTTCAAAGAAACCATGCCAGTGGGCATAGTCTGGTGCTCCCATCATAGCACCATGGCGGGCACGGCGGCCTTCGTGGTGCCATAGATGATAGAAGGTGATTTGGAACTCATCGGTCCAAGGGTTATCTTTTAACAGGCCCTTTCCTTTCAGCTCGTCTAGCATTTGTTTCGCTGGTGCGTAGTACTCAACGTTGTACAGCTTGACGGCCTTGTCGCCCTGTTTAAAGAAACCTTTGGTGTGTGTGCTGCTATGGCATGAGCTGCACACTTGTTCCATTTTTTTACGGCCTTCCGGGCCGTTACCCAATAGTGGACTCATGACATCAGTGGAGTTGCGCACCTTGGACTCTTTAGCCCATAGGTTCCAGTACAGGCGCTCATTGATATTGTGAGTTGTACTCAGTTCTCCAATACCGCTCATATGACAGGTGGCACAGGTTGGCGCACGGTAATCACCAGGCTCCCAGCCATCTGGTGGAGAATCCCATTTCCAGTTATAGCCATCGGCATTAAAGATGTGACCATGTTTGCTGTTGTTATACACCTCAATATCAGGGTGGTCCGGGCCTAAGTGGCAAGAGGCGCAGGCCGCTGGCTTACGGGCCTCAGCAATAGAGAATTTATGGCGGGTATGGCAGGTAGCGCAATTACCGGTCGCACCATCGGGATAGATATTGCCCATCCCCATATTTGGCCAGGTAGTGGGATCGGGTTTGCCCTTTTCATCCAGTTTGATCTTAGTTCCGTGGCACTGCATACAGCCGGTTTCATCCGGAGCATTACCCAGCTCTTTGTTATTGCGACCCTCATGTACGCGAACGAGAGCATGCAAGCTGTCTTTAGGAATAATCTGGCGATAAGAGCGGAAATGACCGCTGCGATTAAACTGCTCCTGCTCTTCAGCGTGACAGCGTCCGCAGGTAGCGGGTGAAACCAGTGGTGTAATGTAGGCGTTTTTCAGTTCGCCTTTATTGTGCAATTGGGCATCCGGTTGACCTGGCTGAGCCTGGTGGCAATCGTTACAACCCACGCCGACATGGCTATGACGGCTGTCTTTCCAATCTGCTACGATACCGGGTTGTTTCTGCTGATGGCAGCTGACGCAGGCCTTGTCTGCATCACTCAAACCTCGTTTAAAGCTGAGGGTTTTGATCTGACTGAGATCACCGCTGGAGGCATGATTATCGGCCAGTGCCGTTGATATATTGCTTAGAAGCATAATATACAATAACAGTGTCATTGCGATCAGGGGTTGATAGAGATCGGCCATAGTCAGTAAGCGGCTGTGTATCACCGGTCGCTGATCAATACTCCGTTGGCTGTAGTCTCGTTGCATAACGATTCT
This sequence comes from uncultured Oleiphilus sp., assembly GCA_964342385.1. GTDB lineage: Bacteria > Pseudomonadota > Gammaproteobacteria > Pseudomonadales > Halomonadaceae > Oceanospirillum. The sequence goes on from CAYFGP010000104.1 coordinate 13,523, forward strand.
CCTTATCTAGAGGCTAATCGGTTGGATTAGGAGTCAGGTGTATTTGCCATCTGGGAGAGGTGTAGGCTCAGGTTTTTATGGCCTACCCGGTGGCAGTCAACACAGGTTTTTTCAGTCCGTTGCTGAAAGTAAGGTTTGTGAGCAACAAACTGCTTGTTATTTAGCTCAGAGGCAGAAACCAGAGTGTTGTGGCATTTCAGGCAGCCGGAATCATAGGTGTAGCGGCTTGCCTCGGCTCTTTTGGCATGCCAGTCCACATCATCAGCTCCCAGAACAAACTCTTTCCAGACATCCCAGGCACCATTTTTGCCTTTCATATACAGATAGCTGATGTAGTTATCCTGGGGGAGGTGGCAGTCTGTGCAGAGGGCTTGGATGCCTGTCGTTGAGCGGCCGCCATGCTTGTCTTGCAGGAAGGAAGCCTGCATCGGTTTCATGCTATGACAGCTGCCGCAAAATGCAGCATCGGATGTTTTATGCAGTGCATAATCAGTTCCTATCCAGCCAGCAATGATGGCAAGAGCAAGTGCGGCAAGCAGAAGTGTCCATTTGATCAGGGTTTTGACGCCGGACGATTTTTGTCGGTTCAAAGTATGGCTTCCTATGTAGCTAAGCAGCGAAACAAAGATCTGCTGAATATGCCCTCTTTTGATTCTATGGCTTTCAGAGATAAAGAGTGTCGAATTACATTTGTTTCACTATGTACTAACTGCAGAGTAGATCAGGGTTTTTCTGAGAGCGAAGGAAGAGTGAAGTTATCTGTCGTATGTTTGACTTAGCGCAATATTGGCTGAGGAGGTTAACGGAGAGAAACTAACCACTTACCGGGAGAGGGCCGTGGTTAGTTTTTGATGTGTTTTAGATGCTTGATTTGACAGGGATAATTCCTGAAAGAGTTAACGATACAGTGGTTTGCCAAGACTGCTGAGAGCTTAAAAAAATTTTAGAACTACTTTTATTGAATCGCTTTATGAGCTTAAAACAGCGATGCCCTGCTTGTAGCCAAGGCCTCCATTACCGTGCACCAAACCTAGCGAGCCAATAGGATCCTGCTGTAGGTTCTCGCACATAGCAATCAGGCCGTTGAAAGCGGGATTATTCCAGGGAGCTCGGGCTAAATTCATGCCACCGGTTTGAGTCAGTGGCTTATCTTGCAGTAATGCTGTTACTTCTTCAGGGGTGTTAGCTGCTCCGGATTTTAGTAATAAGGCTAGGGGTACAACTGGATAGCAGGTGTAGGCGTCCAGGCGGATGTTGGGATCTCTGATGGTTTCAGCCATATCCAGGCCAGATTGAACCTGGGCGTAATGCAGAGCTTTCTCCAGCGAGTGATAGTTTGCCAGATTGGTGACTTGTTCCGGGCCATCTTCGTCGGTTAGGCCGATACCCACTGCTTTAACCTCAACTGGTGAAATCAGAGGTTTTAATTGCCGTAGCATATCTGGATGACACAGAATAACAATACCTTCGAAATCGATCACTGGGTTTGCGCAATCCACACCGCGGAATAGTTCAGTTAAAGGTTCAAACCAGCGTTCATCAGGCAGCTTAAGTGCTTTCTCTGCTGCGGTTTGTTTCAAGTTGTCAAAAATCTGATCACGCAGAGTACAGAACTCTTCCAAACTTAAACCCTGTTGTTGACAGAAGTGCTTAGCTAGCAGGGTGTAGGCTTCAGGAATACTATAGTCGTCACCATAAATCGCCATTTTAGTATGACGATCACTTTGGCTATGTTCGGAGCGAAGAAAGTCCCGGCCATGGATGACGATAACATCGGCTTCCTGCTGAGAGATCATACGATTTGCTACGGATAAGGCTTCAATAGGACCGCAGCCACTGCGAAAGTGATTGGCTTTAGTTCGACTGTTCCAGTCGACGCTCAGAGGGTCTATCTCTAAGTGAGAGATACGCAGTTTAAGGCTTTGTGCTTGCTCAATCAGACAGAAGCAATCTTCCAGGTCTCCCTGCTGATCAATGGAGCGCTGTGCTGCAATAATGATGCTATTTGTCATTGGGAACCCCAGTTATTGTTATTTTCAAAAGTATCTTATGTGGATTCGGTCGATTTGTCTGCATATTCGGGCCATAAACGAGCAGCGACTGAGCTATTTGCTGCCAAAGTATGACAGGTGTTCATAATAGCTGGAGGCTGTTTGTTTTGCTGTTCCTGGCTCTTCAGCTCCTGATAGAGTGCCTGGTAAGCTGTAGTAGCCATTGGGCCTAGTAGCTCGGTATGGTGGGTGCAGCCATGGATATTACCGAGCATCGCTTTGACCTCTTTATTCCAGCCTGGGCCGATCTTAAGACCGGCTAATTTTTTATAGGCTGAGGTGATTGCGGGACAAAGATTGAAAGGCGCAAACTCTGTGCTGGCTTCGGCATCATGGATGTTAAGTTGGGTATCTAATGTGATGCGTAGCCACATCTCATGTACTGGTTCACCGGCTGGGATAGTGCCACCTCTGTCTTCATTGTCGATATCCTGAGTTTTGATATCGGTCATATGACCTTCAATGTCCCACAGGCCATCGTCACGTGCGTAGGCCCGGCAAGTGACTGTGCGTGTGTGGGCCAGTCGACGAGGAGGGGTATTAGATAATGGCATGGTAATACCTTTGCATGATCAATAAAAAAGCCGGCGTAGTGCCGGCTTGTTTAAGTTGAATAGTTGTTAATCTAAAACTGCCAGCATCTGCTCAACCGTGGTGAACTTCTCCCGGACTTTTCCTTCCGGGGCTCGGTTGATTTCAGCCTGATCAATTTTTCGCCAGTCATCGGTGCTAACCGCTTGGATCTTTCTTGCGCTGAGCAGTTCGTCGATAGCATCTGGGCCCGGTTTGGTCTGAGCTCCGCTTTGGCTGTTGCTATGGTCAGAAGGTTGAGCCTCCAGATCAGCAATAATCGTTTTTGCCATCTCGATAGCGTCAGCACGGTTGCTGGGGATCACTCCCTGAGGGCCACGCTTACACCAGCCGACACAATAGACTCCAGGTTCAACTCGTCCTTGTTCATTACGGACGATTCCGGCTTGCTGGTCAAAAGGTATGCCAGGAATAGGGGTGCTGCGATAACCGATAGCGCTAATCAGAGTGTCTACTGGAAGTGTCAGAGTTTCACCGGTTTCAATCAAGCGGTTATCTTCTAGCCGGGTTTTATTTAAGCTAAGGCTGCTGATGCGGCCACTTTCAGTGTTAATTTTGCCAGGGCTGTGCCAGAAGACAAAGTGCAGGCGGATCGCTTTGTCGCCCGCTTGGTTTTCGCTATAACTTTGTAATACTTCAAGATTCTTCTGTCGAATTTTACTTTCCCGGTTATCGTAACCTTCACCGATCTGTTGCGGAATGGAGAGACTTTCACCATTGGGGTTGTAAATCAAAGGCACTGCCTGGTTTAGCTGTGATAACTCTTCCAGTTCAAAAGGGGTAAAGCTGGCCTCTTCAGGTCCTCGGCGGCCAATGATATAGATATCTTCTACAGGTGAATCCTTGATCAGCTGTTGAGCCTGAGGGTTGATATCTGAGTCGGTCATCTCTTCCGGTGTTTTGCTCAGAATACGGGCGATATCCAGCGCCACATTACCGTTGCCGATAATAGCAATGTGTTTACCATCAAGTTTGGGGTTAAAGTGATGGCGGTCGGGATGAGTGTTATACCAGGTAACAAAGCAGCCAGAGCCATAAACTCCTTCTGAATCTGCTCCCTTAAGGGATAGCTTTCGATCTTCTATTGCACCCGTGGCAATAATAACAGTGTCATAACAAGCCTTTAGTTCTTCATAGCTGATATCCTGACCAACTTCGATATTGCCCAGAAAGCGTACGTTATCCCGTTGTAAAACACGCTCAAACTGGCGGGTGATATTTTTAGTTGGGATATGGTCGGGGGCAACAGCTGCCCGAACCAGGCCAAAAGGAGAGGGCAGACGATCAATGAGATCCAGCTGGCAATGGTCCAGCTTTTTAGTGAGCAGGTCGGCTAAGTAAAAGCCGGCAGGGCCTGTCCCCACCACTGCAATACTATAAGACATCTTATCTATCACCTTCTTCAAGTGGTTATGTTGTACTTTTAATCAGATTGGATTGCATTGATTTCCCGAAATTACAGCTGACGTCTCAATCGAAAATGCCAAATTAAAAGTGCTCAATTACAAGCCGCCAAAGCGTTTATAAAAAGAAGGTGAAGCATCAGGTAATGGGCCTTCTGCGGTTTCCAGATAGCTGGAGAGATGCTGTTCGGTTCTTTCGGTAACCAGGCGATAAAGGTTGCGACATAAAAGTCGAGCAGCAGTGCCTTCCCAATCACTGGGGAGTAGTTCTTCGGGTAGCTGAGGGTCTCTTAGCAGTACGCGGCGATATTCATGGATAAGTAGGGTGCGAACCAGGAAGCAATCCTCTGGATCAAGCTGGTCAGCGTTTTTCAGATCATTCCAGATTGGGCGGAACTTATTCAAAAACTGCTTATAGCTTTCAGACAGTTCGTCCAGATTCCAGCAATCTTTCACCAGTAGACGCAGAGGTCGACTACTGATCAGGTCTTGTTTGTAAGTATCAAAGATGATGGCATCTTCCAGAGCGTTCAAATCTTTTAGTGTGGTCTGAAGTTCAGTCATATCAACAGTTGGGTGAGCCATTACACCTGGTGCAATATTGCCAAAGCCCAGCCATCCCAGTTCTTCCTTGACAGGTTTTCTGAGTTCAGAGTCTATTTGGCTGGTTAATACGATGCACCAGCGCCCATCCCAGTCTGGAAGTACCGGGGCGTAAACCCGTTTAAAAGCCTTCTCAAAACGGCGTCTACCAGAACCGGTCAGGCTGTAATAGCTTCTACGTCCAATCTGCTCCGAGATCAGCCAATCCTCTTTAGCTAATCTAAACACTGAAGTGCGCACTAGTCTCTGATTGAGACCCAGTGGTTCAAGAATATTGATTAAGCTGCCCAGCCAAACGGTACCACCCCTCGGGGCGATAGAATCACCGTATACCGTGATGATGAGGGAGCCGGCCCTGATAGGGCGCTGCTGGCAGAAATCTTCAACTAGCTGTTGTACAGCACGATTATTTGGCATAGGTCATTAATTCTGTAACACATGGGTCAAAAGAAGATTGAGATTGTACGGCCAGTATCATGCACGGGCAAGCACTGCCTTGTGCTAATAAAGTGTAGCTATAAAGATAAAAATGATACAGAAAATATGGATATGTGTTGGTTTTTATGTAATTTGATACGGTTTTTGCTTTTATCGGTTGTTTGTTGTATCTCTTTTGGTGAAGTAGATAGGGATAGATACTAAACCGCGATATGGTACAGACATTCTAGAATCGCTATGTGGATAGTGCATCGAGGCCAGGTATGACAAGAGGGGTGATGGTTTTAAGTCGTTTTTGCTTCTATTAAGGAAAGTAAGATAAGAGAGCATGTGTGGCTGGAATTCGAGTGTGACTGCGCAAAGCTGATTCCAAAACCTGCTTCGGTTTAGTGAGGACTGAAAAGTATTTTACCACTAAAGCATGAGTCCCTTGGACAAGTTTATCGTCATAAGATGATCTTGGTCTAAGTCTATAATTTTTGTTTACAAATTTGATACGCAACAGACGCTAAAATAGGTCGACCTAATACATTGATTCAGGAATAATGCCGCCTGCAAAAAACATAACAATAGCTTTTAGGGAAAACAACATGCTAAAGAAACTAGCTGTTAAGAGCATGCAAGCTCTGGTTGTCTCCTTGACTTTGATCTCTTCTGCATTCAGCGCAGAGACTATTAAAATAGGGACATTTCTGGCTGTTACTGGTCCGGCTTCTTTTTTAGGGGAGCCAGAGCTTAAAACTATCCAACTTTACATCGATAAAGTGAATGCTGAAGGCGGCCTCCTTGGTAAGCCGGTTGAGCTCATTCATTACGATACCGAGGGTAATGCTCATAAGGCACGTAACTACGTAAAAAAACTGATTGAGATTGATGAGGTTGATCTTCTAATTGGTGGTAGTACATCAGGTGCGTCCTTAGCCGTTATACCTTTGGTTGAGTGGGCTAAAATCCCCTATATCTCCCTGGCAGGGGCTGTAGCCATCGTTGACCCTGTGAAAAAGTGGGTTTTTAAAACGCCACATACTGATCGTATGGCCGCTGAAAAAATCTTTAAGGATATGCAGAAGCGGGGTTACAAACGCATTGCTTTAATATCAGGCAAGGGAGGGTTTGGTCGTTCCGGCCGAGCCCAGGCTAGAGGAGTATTAGATAAGTATGGGCTAGAGCTGGTTGCAGATGAGATTTATGGCCCAAGGGATTTAAATATGCTGCCTCAGCTTAAGCGGATACAGAATGTTCTCAGAGTCGATGCTATATTGAATTTTGGTTTTGGCCAAGGTCCAGCGGTAGTCACTAAAAATTACCATCACCTCGGTATCAAGATTCCTCTATATCAGTCCCACGGAGTTGCCTCTAAAACCTTTGTTCAGTTAACAGGCGAAGCGTCTGAAAACGTTAGATTGCCTGCAACACCCTTACTGTTGGCTGATCAGCTGCCTGACAATAGTCCTCAAAAAAGAGTGATCATGCAGTATAAGCGCGAATATGAGGAGGTTTATCAAAGTCCGGTCTCTTCCTTTGGTGGCCACGCTTATGATGGATTGATGATGGCTTTCTCTGCTATTAAACGAGCAGGGACAACCGATAAACACAAGGTACGTACTGCTTTGGAAAACACATCGAACTATGTGGGTACGGCTGGTGTCGTCAATATGAGTAAGCAGGATCATTTGGGCTTAGATCTTACTGCATTCAAGATGTTAGAAATCCATAACGGTCAGTGGGTGTTGGTTGAATGATTTGCAGAGTCAGCTAAGCACTCACACAAAAGCTTATTTTTAGCATATGGCTTCATTCTTCAGCGATTGACGGAAGAATATCGAAACACTTTTGTGTAAGTGTGTAATACATTTATCGATGAGAAGCCACTGCTTCTTTGGCTACATACCCGGCGAAGTGAAAGTATTTTGACTCTTTCCCACGCGTTGAGCGCTGAGGATGTAGTGCTTCTCGTAATGGCTTGTTTTCCTCCTTTATCCATAGGGTTTAAAGACTTTTTCTTAAGGCCTGCCTAAGTTAGGGGGTTGATATTTAATGCTTTTCTGGTTTATCTACCCCTTGATCTTGTAATTCAAACCTGTGAAGTTGTTTAGCCTTTCTCTACTCCCCGATAGTTTGGTAGTTCCCTGACGTAAGTGTGTGTCGAGCGATTTTCAGACTAAATATCTTGCTGGTATTGTCTATCTTTAGACTAGGGCTGAATAAGAGATAACAGTTGTTTGAAGTTGGGGTGTCAAAAGCACTCACACAAAAGTTTCTTTTTAGCAGATGGCTTCATACTTCAGCTGCTGGCCGAAAAATATCGCAATATTTTTGTGTAAGTGTGTATGCTCCGCGTCACCTGAGAGTGCAATATCGAAATTTTTATTCCGCTATGTATGCTTTTGTTGACCTGTTTTTTTAATCATGTCTTTGAATTGTATGTTGTATTTTTTATGTATCTTAATGTAGTATCCTTATCCGGTTCAGGATGAACCGATAGCGCCAGAGGGAAGGTGCCTGTAAATATTCAGTTTTGCTATTCTTGTGCATGCATAAATAGAACTTTGCGGGGTTAGTCCGTAGTTTTTATATAAGCTATTTTTAATTGATAGCTTTTAGTGCTTGTTTGAGAAGGGATACGTTTGCCAGCTATAACATAAGAGCTGAGTAAATTGTTGGATAGTTGCAGTTACCTTTATAACTGTTGATATGGAGATTGGTTTAATGCGCTCTAATGTTTCTGTTGTTCCTGCCCAAAGTCATTCCTACACTTTTGCTCGCCAGCCAATTCTAGATTGTGATTCCGAGTTGGTTGCTTATGAGCTTCTTTATCGTGACAGTGCTCAAGATGTCTCCGCAGATATTATGCACCCTGTCCTTGCTACTGCCCAAGTGCTCATGTCTAGTATGTTTGAGCAGGGTGAATCTATTATTGCTACAGGTAAAAAGCTCTATATTAATGTGCCAGAACAAGCCCTGGATTGGGTGGAGGACTGGGTGTGCCCTAAAGAGCAGGTTGTTATTGAGCTGCTTGAGGATGTGCCGGTCACCGAAGAAAATATAGCGAAGGTGGCTCGTTTAAAACAGAAAGGGTATAAAATTGCATTAGATGACTTTTCTTTAGATAGCCCTGCTAAAGGTTTTCTCTCCTATGCTGATATTGTAAAAATAGATCTTATGGCTGTCAGTAGGAAGGAAGTTGAGCAGTGGTGGCCGACACTGAAAAGCTATCCATTGATCTTGCTGGCAGAGAAAGTGGAGAGTCAAGAGCAATGGCAGTGGTGTAAGTCTCTGGGCTTTGACCTGTTTCAAGGCTACTTCTTTGCCCGGCCTGAGAATGTAACAGGCAAAACTTTTTGCTCTTCACATTTGCAAGTGCTGAGTTTAATCAATAAGTTAAGTGATCCAGCGGTTTCGATTTCTGAATTAGAAGGTATTATTAAGACTGACCCTTGGCTGTATTTTCGCTTAATGCGGTATGCTTCAAACTTATGTTTGAAAAGGGATATCAGTATTAGCTCAGTGCGCCATGCCATTATGGTAGTAGGTATGGTGAGGTTAAAGGCATTCTTAATGTTGATTTCTGTTACTAGGATGACAGCTCAATCGGATGCCTCTATTGCACAGATGTTTATTGTTGCTTACATGGCAGAAGCTTTAGCCGGTGATATTCAGGAATTAGACCCGGATACCGCGTTTTTAGCTGGCACTATTCAGGCAATCTCAGTAGCCTTGGGTAGTTCGGTCAAAGCAATGGTTACTGAGTTGAAATTAGCGGATGAGCTCAAGCAACTACTTGAGCAGGGGCATATAGAGGGTGGTGACTTTAACTATATGTCGATTGCTGAATGTGCTGAGAAGTTTAGCCGACAGGGTTGTGGTTCGTGTACAAGTTGTTATATGCCGACTCTGAGGGTGCAGCAGCACTACGAGCAAGCACTTCGATGGAGTGATAGCTTAATGAATACATTGGTGGAAGAGGAACTGCCAGGATAGCAGCTCCGGTCCAGATTTTTTTATGCATAAAAAAGTGGCGGTAGATGACGTCAGAGTAGGGATGAAGGTAATCGAGTTGGATATCAACTGGATGAACTCTCCATTCTGGCGTCATGCGTTTAAAATTAAGTCAGATAAAGAAATCAGGCAGATTAAGCAGTTCTGTAAATTTGTTGTGATTGATCTGAATGAATCTGATCTGGCAGCAACCAATCATTTAAGGCAGAAGGTCTCTGATCAGCAAGAGACTCTAGAGGCTCAAAAAACCGCCCAGGTAGTAAAGAAGAAACAGAAAGAAGAGCAAAAAGCAGAACCAATTGAGGCCGCTGATACTGCTGCTTGGCAGCGTTTAAAAAAAGCAGAGGGTGATCTTGAGCAGACTGTCGAGCAGATGTCGGATGTTTTTTCTGATATCAAGGTGGGTCGTGCAGTGGACAGTCCTAAGCTTAAACGCTCAGTTGAAACCATGGCTCAGGATGTATTGAGTGATTCTAGTTCTTTACTGCTGCTTACTCGTCTAAAAGAGAAAGAGCAGTCATTGGCAGAGAAATCTGTGAATGTTTGTGTCTTAACACTTACCTTTGCTAAGCATCTTGGTATTCGTAAGGATCAACTTTATGAACTAGGCCTTGGAGCTCTGTTGCATGATATCGGGATGCTAAAGGTGCCTGATAATCTCTTGAATCATCCAGGGCCGTTAAACCCTTCTCAAAGAGCAATTATTGAGCAGCATGTGTTAGATGGGGTTAGTTTTGTTGGGTTGAATGAAGAGCTGTCGTCGATGGAAGGTTTAAGGGATATGATTGCCTGCCATCATGAGCGTTATGACGGTTCGGGTTATCCCCGAGGTTTAAAAGGTAAGTCTATTCCTTTATTCGCACGTATTTTGGGCATTACAACGACTTATGAAGCGATGACCCGGGAGCGTTTCTATAGTGAAACTTCCAGTCCGACGCAGGCTTTGGCTAAGCTCTACCGTTGGCGTTATAAGCTATTTGATGGGCGTTTGGTAGAGAAGTTTATTCAAGCACTAGGTGTCTATCCACCGGGTTGTTTGGTCGAGCTTAATACGGGGCAGGTGGCAGTAGTCACTGCTATTAATCCTGATGTCAGAACCAGGCCTGTGATTAGGGTGTTGTTGTCAAAGGATCAGGCTGCTTTAACTGATCAGCCAGAGCTGGACTTGTTGATGCCTGAGCTGGCGCATATCAGCATCTTGCGAACTTTAGATACAAGAGATCTGGATCTGCCATCGGTTTAGTGATTGCAAACTTAAGGTTTGTGATACAGCGTGTTTGAGTGTCTAGTCCTAAAATAGATTGACATTTTTTCATCAAAACACCCGGTGCACTTCATCGGGTGTTTTGTATTTGAGTGAGAG
>CAYFGP010000105.1:0-23882 GCA_964342385.1 uncultured Oleiphilus sp.
AGACTAACCCTGATTTATTTGTAAAAAGAGTGATCAATCATCCGGGACCTGACATCTACTCTATTATTCATGATATTTCAGCACGCAGAGCTGCCGAAAAGCTGGCTGAGGAGTTGAACAGAGACTTTATCACCCTATTGGAAAACACTACTGACTTCATCTACTTCAAAGACAAAAACAGTCGATTTCGTTTCTGCAGTCAAACCCTGGCAACCATTACCGGTCATAACAGCTGGCGGGATATGACAGGTAAACATGATCTGGAAGTTTTTCCACCTGATACGGCTGCCATCTACTACGAAGAAGAATTCCCCATTTTCTCTGAAGCTAAGCCCTTATTGAACAAAACTGACCCTTACTACGATGAGCATGGAAATTCAGGTTGGGTAAATACCAATAAGTGGCCTGTAGTCGATGATACTGGAGAGGTTGTGGGTTTATTTGGTATCAGCCGAGATGTGACGCAACAATATGAAGCAGAAAAACAGCAGAAGATTGCCAATAGCGTGTTTAACAATGTGCTGGAAGGAATAATAGTGACAGATACAAAGGGCCTAGTCGTGGAAGTTAATGACGCTTTTTGTACACTGTCGGGCTATTCTAGAGCAGAAATTCTGGACAAAGAGCCCCGCTTTCTGAAGTCAGGTCATCACGATTCCAGCTTTTTTAAAGCTATGTGGGATAGTCTTTTAAGTGAACAGCACTGGCACGGTAATGTCTGGAATAGACATAAGGATGGTGGTGTTTTCGTCTGTAGCACCACCATCACGGCAATTACTGACGCTAAAGGTCAGGTTTCCAACTATATTGGCACCTTTTCGGATATCACAACTCAAACCAGGGAGCACCAAGCCGTAGAAAAAATGGCCTATTACGATGCCCTGACTGGTCTGCCCAATCGTATTTTATTTGAAGATCGACTTAACCAGATTCTGGCTCAGTGTGAACGGGCTCAGAGTAAAGCAGCGATCTGCTTTCTTGATCTGGATAAATTCAAACCTGTTAACGACCAATATGGCCACAGGGCTGGTGATCAGCTGCTAAAAGAAATTGCTATCCGTCTGGAACAGTCGATCAGAAAAGGAGATACAGTAGCGAGGTTAGGAGGGGATGAATTTGCTTTGGTAATCCCTATTCTGAACAATCTCGGTGAACTAGATACACTGTTACAACGAATATTGAATGATTGCGCCCAGCCCTACCCATTAACCGATGATGCCAACGTTAGCGTATCTGCCAGTATTGGTGTGAGCCTATACCCAAATGATGGCGATAATGGAGATCATCTGATTCATCTAGCTGATCAGGCGATGTACAAAGCTAAGAAAAGCGGAGCCAATTGCCACTGTTTTGCATCAGAACTATAAGCCCCAAAGCCAAGCAGTGGCATGGATAGGCAGAATGATCGGATTAATTAAGCCATCAGCTCAACAATCAAGGTGCTATACAGCGGAATACCGACCAGTACATTGAATGGGAAGGTGACCGTCAGTGCCGAAGTGATGGATAAACTATGGTTGGCACTGGGTAGTGCAACAGCCATAGCTGCAGGCACCGCGATATAGGATGCACTACCGCCTAGTGTTGCCAACAACACAGTGCCACCTGCAGATAAGCCAAGGAACTGAGCAAACAGCGCGCCCATCGCAGCCCCAAATAGTGGCATCACGACACCAAAGCTGGCGATAAAGGAACCGTACTCTTTCAACAGATTAATGCGAGACATGGCCACACGCCCCATCTCCAACAGGAATAGCGCCAATACACCGTAGAAAAGGTTGCCAAAGAACGGCATCAGTTTCTGGGTTTGATCACCGGCCCACCAACCGACCAGCAAGGCACCGGTCAGCAGCAAAACACCCTGATTTAAAAAGATCTCGTGCAGTACCTTTTTCACATCCAGTGCCTGTCCCTTACCACGGGCTAACCAGATACCGACGGCAATGGCTGGAATTTCTAATAGGGCGACAAACAGTGGGAAGTAGGGTTCATAGCTGATCTCTTTGGCTTCCAATACAGCCAAAGCGACTGCAAAGGTCGCAATACTGACTGAGCCATAATGCGCGGCGATAGAGGCGGAATCGGTGCGGGTTAACCCCCCAATTTTCCACAGTACCGGAAAGGCAAACAGCGGTAACAGGGCACCAAAACCGATAATCATCAGTGACTGCCACAGCAGTTCGATATTGCCATACTGGCCTAGTGCAATACCGCCCTTTAAACCAATAGCGATCAGCAAGAATAAGGTCAGACTCTGGTAAAGCCCCTTTGGCATCTTGATCGGAGCTTTGAGCAGTTGCGCACAGGCTCCCATAATAAAAAAGGCGGCAACGACATCTAATTGCATCGTATGACTCCCCTTAGGCCACTTCTGAAGTTAAAGAATGAGAAGCCAGAGTGTTGGAAGATATGGCACTGACAGCCTGCTCGTTTGCCGAGATATTGATTGAGGCATGTGCCGCCGCTTTTCTTAAACCAAAGGACAGTGCCGACAGAATACCGGCAATAGTAATTAAGCCCCAACCCGGTAAATCTGACATCAATAATGCTGCTCCTGTGATCAACAGAAAAGCGATGGCAAAGAGTTCAAAGTACAAGGATTTATTACCCATGATATGTCTCCAGATAGATTACCGGTTTATAGATCAGTGGCTGAAGGTTGAATCAGAACACTGTGCTTCAACCACTGTTTGGCTGGAGAGGGATTATCCATATTAAGTGATATAGATTGAAATCGAGATTAATTATATTTTACATAGATAATTATCTATATATTGGTAAGCCTGAGTCTGAGAGCAGTTAAATCAAGACTCGGTAGAAGCCAGATAAAAGAGCATACAAAACAGGTAAAAGTCCCATGGCCAGACTCCATGCCCGTATTGGCACATTTCGCCAATTAGAGATCTTATTAGCGGTACACAGCGTAGGTTCTATCACTGAAGCCGCAAACCGCTTATTCCTGACTCAACCCACGGTTTCGATGCAACTCAAAAAACTGGCGGATGCAGTAGGCACGCCTCTTTACCATCAGCTGGGGCGAAAACTGGTGTTTACTGAGGCAGGTCTGGAGGTGGTAAAAAGTGCTCGCGATACCATAGACACTATCGAGCGACTGGAGATGAAGCTTTATGATTTACAAGGGCTTAAGACAGGTACGCTAAAGCTTGCTGTAGTGACGACCGCAAAATATTTTATTCCCCATCTATTAGGCGAATTTCTTAAGCTTTATCCAGATATTGATATCGATTTTAAGGTGGGTAACCGCCAGCAGATTATTGATCGTATGGCCTCCGGCGAAGATGATTTTTACGTGTTTAGTCACCCACCTAAAGACCAGGATCTTGAGCTGCATGAATTCCTGCCCAATCCTTTGGTGGCCATTGTACAGCCGGAACACCCGCTAGCCGGTGAAAAAAATATTCCACTGCAAACCTTTTTGGATCAGCCTTTTTTGATGCGTGAAAACGGCTCAGGGACCCGCCATGCTATCGAAAAGCATTTTGAGCAACTGGGAGCTAAACCCAATACCCGTATGATTATTGAAAGCAATGAGGCCATTAAACATTCGGTGATGTCAGGCCTGGGGGTCTCTATGCTATCGGAGCACACCCTAACCTTTGGTGGCAGTACCGGCTTGGTTAAATTGGATGTGCAGGAGCTCCCTATTATGACCCATTGGTATTTGGCCAATTTAACCGCCAAACCTTTATCTGTCATCGCACGTACCTTTCTGGACTATATTGCCGCGACAGGTAAGGAGAGCTTGATTCAGGAACTTTACCGCTAAGAATCAGACTGAAACTGAGCGTTAAAAGGGCCAGCGTTAACGCTAGTCTCTATTCTCTTTAGAAGATGGAGAAAAGCAGCTTAGAGTTAAAGAGAGAGGCCCAGCCCTATGGCTGAGCCTCTGATATTGATCATTAATTAATCCAAAAATACGACCTGATTACGCCCCTGATCTTTGGCTTGATAGAGAGCATTGTCAACTTTCTTCAGTAGCTCTTTCGCAGACTCATCAGTAACGGGTTGAGAGATACAACCCAAGCTAATGGTGACGGCTTGCGCAACGCTGGAATACTCATGGGGCAGTTGTAAGTTTTCCACAGCCTGGCGCATCTCCTCGGCGACTGTTTGCACACCTTGAGCATCCGTTTCGGGCAGAATAGCGATAAACTCCTCACCACCATAACGAGCAAACAGGTCACTGGGACGATTCACTTGCTGTTTTAATACACTGGCCACCTGAGCCAGGCACTCGTCACCTTTGCCGTGGCCATAATTGTCGTTAAATGGCTTGAACTGGTCGATATCCAGCATAATCAGCCCTAAAGGTTTTTGATTGTTTTTCAAACGACTGAGTTCACTGGCCATCACCGTATCAAAGTGCCGACGGTTTGCGACCTTAGTCAGGCCATCGATATGAGACATCTCTTCCAGTAGATCAGTCTTAATCTTCAAGCTCATATGGCTACGCACTCGCGCCCTGACAATATCTGGGTGATAAGGCTTGGTAATATAATCCACTGCCCCCAGTTTCAGGCCTTTGGCTTCATCACTGACTTCATCCAAGGCACTGACAAAAATCAGTGGAATACGGCTGGTTTTTGGATTGCCTTTTAGCTGACGGCACACTTCATAGCCATCAATGTCTGGCATCATAATATCCAGCAGGATCAGATCTGGTGAATTATCACCTTCAGCAATCTCCAGAGCTTTTTGCCCCTTACTGGCCACCTGAATGACATATTCATCTTTGAGCAAATTCGCCAGTACCTTTACATTGGCGACCATGTCATCCACGATCAACAGAGTACGCTTTTTCTCCAGTGCAGGGATCGCCTGCTGGCCCAGTACTGCACTTTCTGTTTGTTGAGGTGCTAGACGGCTATGGCTATCTGCAGCGCTGCCTGTATCACTATTGTTTTGCTGTAGGCGTTGATTATTGAGCCCCGCTTTAACCGCAGCAGAACCGGCTTCAGAGCCTGAAAAGCTGGGTTTATCGCTAATAGGAGTGGAGTTCCAATGGCCACGCTCCGTTTTAAGCCAAGGTCTTAGATGATCAAACAACTGCTTGGCGGTAAAAGGTTTACCCAAGTGGTCGTTCATACCCGCATCTAGCGCTTTGGTTCTATCCTCAAATAATGCAGCAGCCGTCAGAGCGATAATGGGCAGATTTTGGTTAAAACGACGAATCTCCTGAGTAGCCTGATAACCATCCATCTCAGGCATCTGAATATCCATCAATACCAGATCAAAGTCTCCCGCTTGTACGGCTTCCACACCTAAACGACCATTGTCCGCCAGGGAGATCTGCAGATTCATCTGCTCCAGCTGAGCTTTGACCACCTGTTGATTGATCGGGTTATCTTCTACCACCAATACTTTCTGTTGGCAGAAGCGTTCAGAACCATCGGTGCTGGGTGGTGCGTATTTCTGATGCAGTTCATTTAAAGCATTGTACAGATTAGAACGGTGAATCGGTTTAGGCAGATATTGCACATCATTCACATCGTCCAGATCGATTTCTGAACGTTCATGGGCAGATACCATCAGCATCATCGGCAGCTGATGCGCCATATCTTTATCGCAGATAAAGTCCTGAATACCGTGAATGGCGCTTAAGCCATCCATCTCAGGCATCTCCCAATCCATTAGAATAACATCGTAGAACAGGCTGTTATTGACTGCTGTTTTCACCTGCTCTAAAGCTTCGACACCATTTGCAGCTTCTTCAACCTCAAACTTCCATGACTCCAGAATCTCACGCAGAATTTCACGGGCGATAGGTTGATCATCCACCACCAGTGCACGACATGGACTTTGTAAACAAGGTGGGCGGTTATGTTCATCCGCTTGTGGCGTGGCACGCGGAAGTTCAAGCTCAAAATAGAAACAGCTCCCTAGACCCGGTTGGCTGTTCAGATGAATGCCTTCGCTACCCATCAACACAACTAACTGCTGGCTGATTGTCAGACCTAAGCCGGTACCACCATGACGGCGAGTAATGGAGTTATCTGCTTGGGTAAAGGCATTAAACAACTTTTCCTGCTGTTCCGGTGTCATGCCAATACCGGAGTCTTTCAGGCTAAAGCGCAGTTTGACTGATTTTTCGTTGATATCCTGAGCTTCGATCTGCAGCTCCACCAAGCCACGCTCGGTGAACTTAATGGCGTTAGCCATTAGGTTGGTCAGTACCTGAGTCAGACGCAGGAAGTCGCCTTTATACCAGTGAGGAATTGAGCTCGGTAGATGTAAAATCAGCTCAAGTCCTTTCTCACTACTGGCCAGAGAAAACAAGGTTGAGAGTTGTTTGATCACATCATCCAGATTGAAGGATTCAGAGACTACATCCATTTTACCCGCTTCAATTTTAGAGAAATCAAGCAGGTCGTTAACAATCCCCAGCAGCAATTGGCCAGAGTGATGAATCTGCTGCAGGTGGCCATAAACTGCTTCCGGCAGAGATGATGACGTCAGCTGGAATTCACTTAAGCCAATCACTGCATTCAACGGAGTGCGTATCTCATGGCTCATATTGGCCAGGAAGTCGGACTTAGCCTGACTGGCCGCTTCCGCTTTTTGTCTGGCTTCAATCAGTACCTGCTCGGTCTGTTTGCGCTCATTGTATTGCTTAGTCAGATCCAAGGCCGCAGTGGCAAAATAAGCGGGATTGCCATGACTGTCTTTCATTACGCTGATACTCATCAGCATAGGGAATTCACGGCCATCTTTATGGCAATGCCAGATCTCCGTTGGCGATACATGCCCTTCTTCTAACGCCATCCGGTAGAGATTAACAATACTGTCTTGTTGGGCTTCACTATGGAACAGCTGGAAGTTTTGCTGCAGTAACTCTTCTGCGTTGTAACCATGTGCATCGGCAAAGAAAGGATTTACATAGATAATATTGCCTTTCAGGTCAGTAATGGCGTTGCCATACAGCGCATTTTCGGCAATGGCTTTAAAGCGCTCACTTTCCAGTTCTGCTTTACGGCGTTTACGCATCACGATAGCCAGAGACGCAGCGGCACCAAAAGACAACACCAGGCCTACACCCAGTAGGATAATAATCAATCTGTCCTGTGCCTGGGCCTCTTTGGCTTTGATCTCAACCAATTCTTCCAGGCGTTCCTGGTAGTGCCACATGCCCTGATCCAGATTACGCCCTGGGGTAATATCATGAATGATCGACAGTAACAGGCGCTGACCATCTTTATCATAAGGGTGAGAGTAAACCTCAACAGTACGGATCTCATCATTGGCCAGTTTATGGCGGAAGATAAAATAGTTACGTCCGGTCTCCCGAGTCCGTTGCATCTCTGCCTTTACCTGGGAGCTATCAAAGGTATTAATCTGCTGAATGCCCATGCTTTGCAGGGTTTCCAGATCATAACCATAGAAATCGGCCGCTGCCTGGTTTGCCTCGGTAATACGACCATTTTTAGGATTGATCCATAGAAGGGGGACATTCTGAGTATTAAACACCTCTTCAAATTCAACGGCTTGGGCAACCTGAGGCATGGTTACCGTGAGGCATAACAACAGCAACCCTGTAGCCCGTCGCATCTTTTTATGGGCAAGGGGTAACTTATGGAGAAGGGACTGTTTATGAGTAAGAGGCTGCTTATGAGTAAGAGGTAGTCGAGCCCCCCGCTGTTTTGCTTTAGTGACCAACGGCTGTATTTTGGGCTCAGCCAGACTCTGTATTTGAGAGCCAGCCAAGCGCTGTATTTGCGTAGTCAGTATAGCCAACAGCCTTTTTATTCGGCCTGTGCTCGTATGCTTGGCTAAGTGTTGTGGGGTCATAGATGTTTTGTCCTTAGCAAGGCCTGATTATTATAATTCTGCGTTTCTTCTTTATTCGGTTACAGCGTTCGTTTGGCTACAACCGTGGCTATAGAGGTTATAGGCGCTATGATTTTTGTAGCTGAGCAAGCAGTTGCGACATCTTGTCAGCCGCTTGCTCAAAATCAAACTGGTCCAGAGCATCGACCACCGCTTGCCAGAGTTCGCTATGCATATCTAATTGCTCACCCAGAGCTTCCAGCTGGTGATCGTCAATAAACTCATTATTCTCTATCGCAGCCATCAATTGTCGTAATGATTCTGTCAATTGCTTGTCTGCACCACATTGATTTGTATCGGTAACAGACACAGTTTTATCTGCTTGCTGAGCCAACCAATGCTCTACCTCACTTCGGGTATGTTGCAGTGTCGTTGCAAATGCTTGCTGGATAGCCTCATCGGGTAATTGATGTTTCTTGAGCGGTTTATCCATCGCTGCAGCTTGAGTCGTCAGGGCTTTCAAACACAGATTACCCGCGACACCTTTTAGGCTATGGGTCATGCGATGGACGGTTTCAAACGTATCGGAGGGACTGTTGGATTGAAGCAAACTCACACGCTCCGGCAGATCGGCGTATTCCTCGTCCAACTGTCGGATAAACTCGGTCAGTACTTTTCTATAGAGGTTTTCCTGTCCGCCCAGCATAGTAATTCCATCTGCTGATCAAGTGCTCCGGTATTATCCTCTGCTTC
This sequence comes from uncultured Oleiphilus sp., assembly GCA_964342385.1. GTDB lineage: Bacteria > Pseudomonadota > Gammaproteobacteria > Pseudomonadales > Halomonadaceae > Oceanospirillum. The sequence continues at coordinate 8,539 of CAYFGP010000105.1, forward strand.
TGCCGGTAACCACTGAGCCAGAGTTTGAAACAATGCCTGTGGCTCAATGGGTTTTGCCAGATGACCATTCATTCCTGCTGCCAGTGCTTGCTGTTGATCCTCAACCATAGCCGCAGCCGTTAAGGCGATAATCGGCAGCTCATTGCCCTGAGCTCTAAGCTCGAGGGTTGCACTATAACCATCCATGATCGGCATCTGAATATCCATCAATACCAGATCAAAATGATGTTGTGGAATCATCTCCAGAGCCTGTTGACCATGATCTGCGAGCATTACCTTAAGACCCAGCTCTTCTAACTGGGTTTTAGCTACTTCCTGATTAATCAGATTATCTTCGACCAGCAGAATAGAGCCCTGCAACTGGCTGATCTGCTGTTTCTCGCTATCCTGAGCCTCAGTCAATTCTGCAATCTGTTGCTCGGTACAGGTCTGCAATGGCAGATCAAAACTGAAACAGGAACCCTGTTGCGGCTCACTTTGCAGATAGATACCTTCACCTTGCAGCGCATCAACTAATCTCTGACTAATCACTAACCCCAGCCCAGAACCACCATGTTTGCGTCCAGTGGAGCGATCGGCCTGGCTGAACGCTTTAAACAGTTTCTCCTGCTGTTCCTGGCTGATACCTATCCCCGTATCTGAAATAGCAAAACGCAGACGCTGAACATCACCATCCTGTTGTAGGCACTGTACGCTAAGTTCAACCTGCCCTTGCTCGGTAAATTTCAAGGCATTACCGAGCAAGTTGGTTAAGATCTGGCGCAGGCGCAGCTCATCCCCCATATACGCTTTAGCCAGCTGGCCACCGGTGTTAAAGTTAAGTTCAAGCTGTTTTTGCTCCGCCTGCAAGGCAAACATGCTGTTTAGATTATCCAGTAGCGTCGCCATAAAAAATGGATGTGGATCTATCTCTAATTTGCCTGATTCAATTTTTGACAGATCCAACACATCGTTCAGGATACCGAGTAATAGCTTTCCGGATCGATGGATCTTCTGCAGTCGTTCATGCAGCACCTCCAGATTATGCTCTTTGGCACTGATCTGGCTTAAACCAATAATACCGCTCATCGGAGTTCTGATCTCATGGCTCATATTCGCCAGGAAATCGGACTTGGCCCGGTTGGCTTCATCAGCTGCGGCGGTGGCCTTTTCCAGTTCTAACTGCTGCTGTTTACGTTCGCTAATGTCATAAATGTAGCCATTCCAGATCACGGAATCATCACTCATACGACTGGGGGTGGCACGACCTTCCAGCCAGCATTCACCTTTTTTAGGGTGGATATAGCGATACTCTTGCTCCCAAACACTCAGCTGTTGTGCTGATTGCTCAATACTGCGACTGACCGACTCAACATCATCAGGATGCAGATGCTCAAACACGATAGTAGCATCGTCATACACCTGTTCAGCAGTCACACCATAGATGTCTTCAATACCTTGAGTGGTAAAAGGAAAACAAGCACGCCCATTAGGGTAAAGACGGTACTGGTACATCATACCGGGGGTGTTTTCTGCCAACAGGCTGAGCTTTTCTTTCTGTTCATACTCCTCTGTAATATCCGTATGACTGCCAATAACACGAATTGGACTGCCATCAAGATCAGTACTAAAGACTTTGCCGGTATCTCGAATCCACTTGTAATAACCATCCTTCACTTTGACACGGTGGATATTGTTATAGACTGGCGTTTCCCCTCTGAAATGACGTTGCAGGTCTCGATAGATAGCATCTACATCTTCAGGATGAACACGTAATTTCCATTCATCCAGAGAGTCACCAACCTCATGCTCTTCAAAACCCAACATGGACTTCCACAGTGGTGAGTAATACACCTTATTGGTTAAGACATTCCAGTCCCAAACCCCTTGCCCAGTACCTTCCAATACGGCGCGCCAGCGTTGTTCATTGTCCTGGGTTTGCTGTGCGGTTTCCTGAGCCAATTTCTGTTCATACTGGTGTTCCAGTAGTTGGTCAAACAGCTGTGCGACCACTTCTTTTTGGTGCAGTAAGCCGACGATCTGTCCACGAATATTGGTGACAGCCAAGCGTTGGCGCTTATTGCTCTTCAGTGTCGTCAACACCTGCTGCAAACCGGAATCATAGGAGATACTGGTCACAGGCTCAGACATAAAGCGACTGGCGGGCTGGTGCCAGGTTTCAGCGGAAGGTTCCAATAGGAAGGGAACAAAAAAATCACTCTGAGTCACAATACCGACGGCATTATCATCAGCGGTCACTAGGCAAGAGCTGTGATTAGCCACCTGCATTTTGACGACAATATCCTTCAGACTCTCGTTAGCATCCACCTGAGTGTAATGAGACGTCGACAATATCTGCTCAAGACTGATCGCTTGCGCCTGAGGATTTTGCAATAGAAAGTCGATCAGATCACCATACTCTAGAACACCCACAAGGTTGTGTTCAGCGTCTTCCAGGCAGACCAAGTCAGCGGGTGTTTTCTGCAACTCTGCGACCGCTTCAGCAATAATCTTCTGCTTATCAACACGGCAGGCAACAGGCAGAGACAGCATCGACAACGGCTGGTCAAAATCAAAGCCTGATAAACGCAGGGTTGTCAGAGCGCTGGTGGTGATCACACGTATATCACTCTCATCCGTGACTAGTAACGCGTGTTTGTTCTGCGCGGCCATCATAACTGCCGCTTCTTGCACTGTATGATGATCAGTCAGTGTGACTGGCGTGCTATGAGGAATCATCTCAACAGGAGAAAAAAACATCCGTTTCCTCCGCAAAAGCCCGGCTGATGCCGTGACACCCGGCTCACTCAGGCATAAATGGACAGGATTCTATTCCAGGCAGGAAGTATTGATACCGAGTATTTCAGCTTCTGCCTTTACCTAGTGTAACAATACCACAGTGTCAGAAGGCGTCAGTAAAACAAAATAGATTTCGCGCAATTGAAAGGAAAAAAATCCTGCTGGCAACAATGATTGTTGTCACGCTAAAAGGAAAGGAATAAGGAAAGAAATAAAGCAGAGAGGATATGATGATACACACTGGCACAACAGTGTTTCGACATTCTTCGTCTAGTGACTGAATCTATCGGCTAAAGGAAAACTTTTGTGTCAGTGCTTATTTTCAGGTCATGGCCCCATTGGAGCCATGACCTGAAAATCTGGGGCAGAGTGGGATTAAGCGGCTGCCGTAATCGGTGTCACCTTAGGACTTTCCGGGCGTTTTTCTGGCTGTAGGTAGAGGTGCCATTCACCGCCCCCCATAGGGTCCACTGCTGTATTCAGGTATTGCAGCTCATCCAGTACCGGCTCGGCGGTACGTGCGATCTTAAAGGTTATATTTTCTTCCAATACATCTGGACGCAACGTCTGTTCAATCCACAGATAGATGGATTGCTCTGTCAGGACATAATCAAAGCGTACCACTTTAAAACCGGGACGCAGTGACAGAGTCAATTGAGACTGATCGGGGCTGGCTTTGTATTTCAGAATTGTTTTCATAACCTGTACCTCATCGTCTGAGTTCGAGTACAGGATGGCTGAAATCGATATTCGAAAAAACAGGTTTTATCGATTCTCTTATCCGGTTTTAACGGATAAGAATATTGTCGCTGCTCTTAAGAATAGGAGAGGCCCTTCAAAGATGGGAAGAGCTGCTGTGAGACATGTTCTGATCCGATCTTCTAATCCTTGCCTATATTATCACTGATGTTTTGCTGCCAATCATTGCCGCGCCTTTGTGGAAGAAGCAAGATGTCGCTTGTAACACAAAATTACGGTGCTTTAGTATCCTTCTGAAACACTTTATGATAACGCTTATTGAATAATCCCTAATGGAATGCGACTCGATGTCCTACAGTCACCATGATGCATCACAAGTCACTATTGTTGGAGTGGGTGCTTCGGCAGGTGGTTTAGAGGCCTTAGGCCGCCTATTTAAGGCCCTTGAACCCTGCTCCCATCTGGCGTTTGTGGTGCTACAGCACCTGTCTCCCTCGCACCGCAGTATGATGGCAGAGATTCTCGCCCGGGATACCCGCTTGTCAGTTGAAGATCTGGTGGATGATATCGAGCCACAGGCGGGTCATGTCTATATCGTGCCTGCTAACTTTAATGCCAATATCCATCAGAGCAGGCTTAAACTGCATGTGGCTGATCCTGATATCGCCCCCAAGCCTTCCATCAATGAGTTCTTTATCTCGTTAGCCTCTGAATGTGGCGATAACGCAGTCGGTATTGTGCTATCAGGCACGGGGAACGATGGTACGGCGGGTTTACGCGCAATCCAGGCGGCTGGGGGCATTACCATCGCTCAGGAGCCGGACTCCGCGAAATATGCCGGTATGCCGCTATCTGCTATTGAGGCAGATGTAGCGGACTTTGTATTAACACCAGAAAAAATTGCCCAGCGTTTACCTCAACTGATACCAGAACTGTTTCAGGAAAAAGAGATTCTGGATCAGCAGGCGCTATCGGAGCTGCTTAATATCCTCAATCAGCACTGTAACGTGGATTTCTCCGGTTATAAGTTAGGCACTCTGGTCAGACGTATTCGCCGTCGCATTCTGGCTACGGGGCAAAGTGATCTGTCCTCCTATCTGGCCTGGGTAAAAGAACATGCTCAGGAGCTGGATCTGTTATCCCGGGATATGTTGATCTCAGTAACCGCATTTTTCCGCGATAAGGAAGCCTTTAGAGCATTGCAGGATATCGCCGAAGCGATCTGCCATACCAAAGGCCCCAGTGAAGAGATCCGTATCTGGGTCGCGGGTTGTGCCAGCGGGGAAGAAGCCTATTCTGTTGCGATCGTATTGACCGAGGCACTCAAAGACCGTGCTGGTACCCAGCCTATCCAGATTTTTGCCACCGATATCGATGATGATGCCCTCAATGTGGCGCGTCGAGGTGTGTATCCTGCCGCTGCGTTGGAAGCACTGCCGGATAACCTTAAAGAGAAATACTTCCATCCGATCCAGCAGAACCTGGAAGTGAATAAACGTCTGCGCGATATGATCATCTTTGCCCGCCATAATCTGGTGGATGATCCACCGTTTCTGCGTCTGGATCTGGTGGCCTGTCGTAACGTGCTGATCTACTTCGATAATGCGCTGCAATCCCGAGTACTGCAGCGCTTCCATTTTGCCCTGTCTGATCCGGGCTTTCTGTTTCTGGGCCGCTCGGAAAGTGTCAGCCATGCCGAGCAGCTGTTTAATCCGATTAACCGTAAAGAACGCCTATTCCGTAAAACGGGACTGTCATCCTCTATGTTGTCATCACTGCCAACCAGACCACACCCGGCACTGACCAAACACAGTAAACGGGAAGACCCTAATCTATTGATTTTACAGGGACTGGTGAATCATCTTTCCGCCACCCTAGCGCTATGTGACGCTCAGGGTACGGTGCACCATACGTTAGGTGAAGTGGAGCGTTTCTTCCGCTTTCCTTCCGGCTCAACTCAGCTGCAAATCAGCGATATTATTATCCAGGATTTCCAGGCCGATATTATGGCCCTGACTTATCGCTATAATAATGATGGCAAAACGGTCACCAGTCGTGCGAAGAAGTTTGCCGAAGGCTTATGGCAGGTGACGATATTTCCGGTGAAGGGCAATCTGTCCGATTACCGGGCTGTGCTGATATGGCCTACGCAACGGCTTGTAGCCAATGAGATTGCTCACAGTGGCACTCTTGGACCTTTGCTGGAACAGGGTGATGTTGAGAATGAATTAACGGCCACACGGGAGCATCTGCAATCCCTGATTGAAGAGTTGGCGACGGCTAACGAAGAGATGCAATCGCTGAACGAAGAGTCTCAAGCCTCTAACGAAGAACTGCAGGCTACGAACGAAGAGCTGGAGGCGGCCAACGAGGAGCTGCAAGCCACCAACGAAGAGTTGATCAGTTTAAACAGTGAACTGAATAAAAAAACATCAGAACTGAGTCGACTGAATAACGAATATACCCATCTGTATGATGCACTGGATTTCCCCATTCTGGTGTTTGATAGCCAGTGTCGTCTTAAACGCTTTAATGGCCCCGCCAGCCGCCGTTTTAACCTGCGCCAAACGGCGATTATGCAGCACAGTTCACGCTTAAAACTGCAGCCATCGCTGGAACTGCTACCAGAATGGCTGGAAGAAGCTCTGGTTCACGGTGATCGAACCGAACACTTGTTGAACGACGATAACCGCTCCCTGCAGTTGACCGTGACGCCGGGGATGGATGATATGGGGAATATCCAATCCCTGGTGGTTAACCTGATCGATATTACCGATATTTTGCGCACTCAGGCCCAGCTGAAAGAGTCTGAAAGCCGCCTGCAAACCATTATGGAAAACACCACAGTGCTGATGGCGATGAAGGACATGTCTGGTCGTTATCTGTTTGCCAATAAACGTTTTCTGGAAGCCTTTGATCTGTCAGAAGGAGAGTATCAGGGCAAAAGCGACTTTGAACTGTTTCCGTCAACATTTGCGGGCAGCGTTTGGTCGAAAGATCTGGAAGCGATGCGGGAAACCTCGCCTATCGAAGCGGAACATTTCCTGGAGGGTGAAGAGCGCTCTCATATCTATCGCAGTGTGCACCAGCTGCTTTCCGACAGCCATGGCCACCCCTCGGTGATTATCACGGAAACGGAAGATATCACCCAGAAGAAAAATGCTGAAAGCCAGCTACGCATCGCCGCCCGAGTATTTGAACACTCTGGCGAAGCAATCGTAGTCACCGATAACGAAGCCCGTATTTTAACCATTAATGACGCCTTTACCCGTATTACGGGTTATACCCAGGAAGAAGCCATGGGACGTCGTATCGGTAAGCTGCTGGGCTCGGGCCGACATAGCCAGGATTTTTATCAGCAGATGTGGGAGAAGCTGATCAGCCAGGGATACTGGCAAGGGGAGATCTGGAATAAACGTAAAAATGGCGAAACCTTTCCTGAATGGTTAACCATCAATCGAGTAAGTGCCAAACACGATGAACAGGAAGTGTTTGTTTCGGTGTTCTCCGATATCTCTGATTTGAAGGATTCCCAGCGCAAGGTCGAGTTTCTGGCCACTCATGACACCTTGACTCATCTGCCAAACCGTAACCTGTTCCAGGATCGTCTGAATTACGCACTGGCTCAGGCCCGGCGTAACAAAAACAGTGTCGCCATCCTGTTTTTGGATCTGGATAACTTCAAGGTGGTTAACGACACCCTGGGTCATGATGCCGGGGATCAATTACTGCTGGAGGTTTCCAAACGTCTACGCAGTATTGTGCGGGATATCGATACCGTAGCCCGTCTGGGCGGTGATGAATTTACTGTGATTCTGCCGGATTGTGATGTTGAAGAGGCCGAGTTTGCGGCTCACAGAATTCTGAATGAACTGAGTCTGCACTTTAATATCTTTGGCCGCAAACTCTTTGTCTCGACCAGTATTGGTGCGGCTTTCTATCCTGATGATGCGCAGGATGCGGTTGGCCTGGTTAAAGCGGCGGATACCGCTATGTATCGGGCTAAAGACAGCGGTAAAAACAGAATGCAGATGTTCCGCCCGGAACACCGGGTGCACCTGCTAAAAGAAGCTGCGATCGAAAATGCCTTGCGTGAGGCCATTCACCGTGAAGCGCTGGAGTTGTACTTCCAACCCCAGTTTAGTGCACAAAAGCCTGATCAGATTGTCGGGGCTGAAGCGTTGTTACGCTGGACTGATCCAACACTGGGCTTTGTCAGCCCGGCGGAGTTTATCCCAGTTGCGGAAAAATCCGGTTTAATTGCCGATCTGGGTAAGTTTGTTGAACTGACAGCGATCAAACATATTCTGGACTGGCAGTCTCAGGGACGAGGGTTACCACCTATCGCCATTAACGTCAGCTCGCAGCAGTTCCGTGAGAAGGGCTTTGTCCAACGCCTGCAAGCGTTAATGCTGAAACACGACCTGGCGCTTGATGCCATTCAGGTTGAAATCACCGAAAGTGTGCTGATGAATCAGGAATCCGGTGGCGCACAAACCCTGCAGGATATGCGTGAGGCGGGACTTGATTTCTCTATTGATGATTTTGGTACTGGCTACTCCTGCCTGAGTTATCTGAAAACGCTGCCTGTAGCCGAGTTGAAAGTGGATAAAAGCTTTGTCGATGGTTTGGGTGAAAACACCAGCGATGAAGAGATCGCTAAAGCGATTTTAGGTATGGCGAAGGCCTTAAAACTGCGCACCGTAGCAGAAGGGGTTGAAACCCAGCGCCAACTGGCGTGGCTGCAACAAGAAGGCTGTGATGTGATTCAGGGTTATCTGTTAGGTAAGCCGATGCCTGCAAGTGACTTTAGCCAGCTGCTACTTAAGCATAAAGTAGCTACTCAGACATAAAGCTGTGACCAGTGATCACTTGGGATGAGTGGAGAAATAAGTGTGCTAACAGATGGTGATAAGAAAGCAGTGCCATTTCTGGAATATAAGAAGCGTGGTAACAAGTGATGAGTAACGAGAACAAGGATCAACACAAACGTGGTTTTCTGGACCGCTGTGAACAGGAACAGTTGCAATTCAGTGGTGAGATCCAGAACTTTGGTGCACTTTTTATCTGCCAACAAAACGGGCTGGTGTCCCATATTTCAGTGAATCTGCCAGAACTGACAGATCTGTCGATCACACTGGGTGAACACTACCCCACAGAGCTGTCCGGTTTGATTGACAATCTGGAGTTGAATTCCGGCAGTAAACTTTATGCTGAGGATATTCTGGCGAGTAAAGGGGGAACAGAAGAGCCTTCGTTGGCGGCGGAAAAGTCTTTGTTAGCAGCAGACAGTTCTCTGGATGCGATCTTTACCCGTTGTCATAGTGGGGCCGTCATTGCCGAATTAATGCCTCATCAGGCCTCACGTTCAGAACCTGAGTGGACTGAACCACCTGCTTTTGGCACGATCAACAATGAGCAGCATAGGCAAAATCTGCAAGACAGTTTGATCCACTGGATTATTCAGGTCAGTGGTTATGATCGTGTGATGTACTACCAATTTCTTCCTGGTGGCGAAGGCGAAGTACAAAGTGAAGCGCGGCAACAACAGGCTGAAGGTGCCTATCTGGGCCTGCGTTTTCCCGCCAGTGATGTTCCTCAGATCGCCCGGGAGATCTATCGCAAAAATCCCTGGCGCACCATCAGTGACAGTGCATCTGACAGTGTGGAGTTCCTTAAGCTGGATGCGCCCGACATTGTGATGGGGCAAAGTAATCCAGATCTGGCTCTAGCAGATCTGCGTAGCGTGGCTAAAGTACACGCGATTTATATGCAGAATATGGGGGATAGAGCCTCGTTTACACTGCCGATTGTCGGTAGTGAGAGCCTGGATGCCTTGATCTCTTGCCATAGTCCCACACCAGGTAAATTGTCCCTTGCACGCCAGCAAGCAATCAGTCAGGTTGTGGTGCAATACAATACTCAGCTACGGGAATACCGTACCCGCTGTCGTATGAAGGTAGTGGATGAATTCGCTTATCAAACTAATCAGATGTTGGCAGCGATTCAGTCTCTGCAAGATCAGCAAGCGCGCTGGGAGAAACTGGCGCAATGGCTACTCAGTACTTTTTCCGCTGACACTTTGGTTATGCATAAGGCTGAGAAAACCTGGGTTTCGGGTCTGCCCGTTGAGACTCACACCGTTGAACAACTGGATGACTGGTTTACCAGACAGTCACCTGAGCTGGTATTCTCAACGGATTACCTGCAAGGGCTGGATACCGAACAGTTGTTGTTAACGGAGATGGCTGGTGTTGCAGGTCTGAAAGTCACACCGGATAACGGTCAGCCCTATCGACTCTATCTATTCCGTAAGGAGGAGATTCAGGAAGTGGTGTGGGGCGGTAATCCCGATAAACCGGTTGAGTATCACGATGGTGAATGGGGCATCTCTCCAAGGCGATCTTTTGCTAAATGGGTGGAGAAAAAGCTGGGTTATAGTCGACCCTGGCCGAGTGATACGAAGTTCCGCTTACTGCGCTTAAGGGTTGAACTGCACCGCTTACCCGAAAGCGTGCTTCACTAATATCCAAAACCGCGCTCCACTAATATCCAAAACCACGCGCCCTAAGCTATTTCAGATGATGGATTAATAGTAGAACTGATATGACACTACTTGAACACCTGAGACATGAAACAAATGCTCTACACCAACAGCTGGATAGCAACAGTCCTCTGGCACAGCTGACCACAGCAGAACTGACTCAACAGCGATATGCAGACATTCTGAACCTGTTGTATCAACCGCAAAAGCAGTTGGAGCAAGTCCTGTTACCCGCTATAAACGAGTTTATACCGGCCTATCAGCTTAAGGCTCGTCACGGGCTGATTGAGCAAGATATAGCACTTCTGGGCAGTGAAATCACACAGTCAACAGCTTGGTCAAAGCCGTTGAGTTCTCAGGCTGAAGTCTTGGGCGTACTCTATGTGTTGGAGGGCTCTAAACTCGGCGGTCGCTTTATTCTCAGCAATCTGAAAAAGGTATTGCCTGAGCTGCCCCACTACTTCTTTTCATCATCGGATCTATCGGCTAAATCCTTTCGTCAGAACCTGACTCAAGCCAGTGAGGGGCTTACGACAGCAGACTATGAGCAGGCGGCACACAGTGCTCGGGAGGCGTTTAAGTTATTTATCACCACCTGCCAGTACGATTGAGTTTTGATTCGCTTTTCATGATCAGGCCATTTTGATTTCGCACTCCATCAGTCCGAAGCGGTTTGCTGCGCTTGTTTTAAAATCAGCTGAATCGCGGGGTGGATAGGGTCCGGCGTGCGGGTAATGGCATAGTGCTGGCTGAACACCTCGCAGGTTTCGCCAATCTCCTGCACCCCGTATTGCTGACACACCTGCTGCTTAATGGCCGTAGGTGCCGCAAAAATGCCTTTCCCTTCCTGAGCAAAGATTTTAATTAAGGCACTGTCACTGATCTCAGCACAGATACGGGTGCGGATATTGCGTTTTTTCAGCCAGTTCATCAGTTCATAAAACCAGGGCGTATCGGTATCATTGGCCAATAGCGGTTGGCCATTCAGGGATTGAGGAAAATCCGGTCTCAGTTTTTCTGCTATCTCGGGTGTCGCAAAAAGCGACAGAGCAGAACTTAATAGTGGAGTGAAAAACAGCGATTGGTTTTGCTCTGGTGGCGGTTGGTTACTTAATACAATATCCAACTGTTGGCTCTGAAGGCTGCGCATCAGATCTGCCTGATGGCCACTGACCACTTTCAGATGCACTTCACTACTGTGTTCCATAGCTGGAGCAATCAGCCGGTAGGCGATCAGTTTATGAATGGAGGCACAGATCCCAATGTTGAGGTTTAACGGCATCGCCGCTCTGGGTTGATTAAGAAACTGATCCAGTTCACCAGCCATGGTAAAGATCTGATTAGCGTATTGGCGCACCTGTTCACCCATAGGATTCAGCTTTAAGTTGCGACCGTTGCGAGTAAACAAAGTGCCGTAACTGGCTTCAAAAGCGTTGAGCTGCCCACTTAGGGTTTGTGGTGCCAAATCCAGGTATTCGCTGGCCCGGGCGATAGAGCCTGTTTCCGCGATTACCCAGAAATAATACAGATGCTTCATGTTTAGATCTTTCAACATACCAACCTCTCCCTGCTGTTTTTATGTCACGCTGTTCTCATACCATTCGGTTTTACCCATTATGGATTTAGCCGTATTAGATCCAGGCTGGCTGACCATAGAAAACCGGACTTGCTTGCCGCAAAAAAATGGGTTGGCCTACCAGAGACAACATAACTTTTACGCCTGGTTTTGAGTGGTAGATCTCTATCAAGAAATTGATTGGGTCCCCTGATAAGGTTTGTTGATTAGCAGGTCATGGTTTGTGTTACCAAGAACAACCGTCAGCAATGCAAGCAGATTACGACGAGTTAAAATCGCGGTGACATAAACTCGATATGCAAAGGCGACATAATCGAAAATCTATTTTTAGTGCAAACTTTCCCGATAATGCCCAGGTGATATCCCTTTCCAGGTGCTATAAGCACGAATAAAAGAATTCGATTCCTGAAACCCCAGCAGAAACGAGATCTCTCCCAGAGACATATGTGATTTCTCCAGATAGTGATCGGCCAGCTCTGTGCGTACGGTTTGCAATACCGATTGAAAACTTTCCGCTTCAGCAGACAGTTTACGCTGCAGGGTACGTTTACTCATCGCCAGCTTATTGGCCACCCACTCAATGCTGCTTTCCCCACTGGGTAACGCTTCTAGCAACACAGCCCGAACACGCTCTGCTGTTGAAGCGGAAGGCTCCAGATCCGCCAGCCTTTGTTTGAGATGACTTTCAAAAAAGTCCCACATCGACGCATTGGCCATTAGAAAAGGGCGGGCAGCATCTTCAGCACTAAAACTGATACTGACGCTGTCACCTTGCTGAATATCAGTGCCAAAATAGTGCTGATAAGGAGCCCAGTTTGTTGGCCGGTCTGGTGCTGTCATCGCTACAGGTACAACCGGATGTCGCGTTGCCAAACGGATCAACTGAGTGAAAAATACCAGCTCCCCCATACTTAGCGCATAGGGCAGTGGGCCATCATGGCCATAACAGCTGATATTTAAGGTTGTGATATCTGCCGTCTGTTCAATATCTAAAATCATAGGCCCGATTAAGGGTTTGTACTGACTGATACGTTGTACTGCGGTATTAAAGTCCGGGCTACACAGACTGGCAAAGATAGGGGCATCAAAGCTCTCTGCCGTCAGATATTGGCTTAACAGCAGAGCCAGCTCTCGCTCGCCAGCCGCTTGATCAAGACCAATCCAAAAACGGCAATACTCTGCGGGAGATAACACAGCCTCGTGTTGATTAAATAGATCCGCAGGCAGCTTGGCGTAAGCAAGCGCTGCGACCAAGTCAATCTGCATCGAACTAAACAGCACCTTCCAGGAAGGTGCCACGGTAAATTTACTGGCTCTTCTCATCTCTGAATGGCCTTATCTTCTCTTTATAGACTAATGCTGATGATACGAGGTGCACTGAAGCCTGGCTCAGTTTTTCTCCATAAACTGGCGGGAGATCTTCAGCACTCGTTGACGAGATAACAGGGGGATAATCCACTTAATCATAAAGGCCAGTCCCTTTTCATTAATCGCCACCAGTTTGCCTTTTTCCATTGCCTTATACCCGCATTGCGCAACGGATTCTGCACTGGAAGCCTTATCCCAGGCATCAAGCCCCTGTAGATCACCCGCATCAACAAAGCCTGTTGCAACGGCTCCCGGGCATAGCGCTGTTGCAGTAATGTTATAGCCAGACACTTCTTCTGCAACAGCCTGGGTAAACGAGGTGACATACGCTTTTGTGGCGTAATAAACCGCCTGCAATGGTCCTGGCATAAAGGATGCGGTAGAAGATACGTTCAGGATACGGCCATAATCTCGTTTGATCATACCCTGCAGGTAATAATGGGTCAGGTTGGTCAAAGACACCATATTCACCTGCATCATGGCCTGATCAGCACTGAGTTGACGTTCATGGAACAACCCATGACCACCAAAACCTGCGTTATTGATCAGCACACTGATCTCCAAACCCAGTTGCTCCGTGGTATCAAAGATACGCTTAGCGGAGCCCGGGTCAGATAGATCCTCCACAATCACCGTCACTGAAACATCGTGCTTGGCTTCCAGTGTTTGCTTTAACTGCTCCAGTTTATCTTTAGAGCGTGCGACCAGAACCAGGTCTCCTCCTTTGCTGGCATGAATTTTTGCCAACTCTAAACCAATACCATTGGAAGCGCCGGTAATCAGTGCGGTATCTTTACTCATCTCTCTATCCTCTCTGCCTGTGTTGTCGATGTTGTCTATGTCGACGGTATTGTCTTGTGCAAACGTGACGGGTGGTACAAATCAGCATTTAGTCTTCACTGGAGAGCCATGCTTCAATTTGCTTTTGACCGTGCCCGTTGTTGATGGATAAAGATTACGCCAGTAAAAGACGCCACACACTGGCACAAGATGCCAAGCTACTCGCAAATGATGCCAATGCATGCACAACACGCGACAGGGCTACCTACCGCCCCATATTGAACCTATTAACGACAGAGAGTTGAGCCGATTAAAAACGGCGGGTATAGGATAGAGAGAAAAAATCCAAGCCGGGATTAGGGCGCTTTATGCCTGCATTTGAATAGTGCAACCAACGTACACCCAGACTACTCTTACCGAAGTGGGCGAGTAGACCGAGGCGATCTTCAAATTGGTAATGCGTGCTGACGTCGTTACCTGCAAAGTGCACATCGTCCAACAGGGAAGCGCCTATACCAAATTCGAGAAATACCTGCCGACCGCCGATCTGCATAAGGGGATAATGAATAATAGGAGAAACTGATATTACAAAGTTTGTATCATGTTTATTACTCCTGCCATATTCCCAGAAGTTAATACTGGTTTCGAAATAAACATCCAGTTTATCAATATACCGTCTTAGAAACTTAGAGTTATAATGATACGCTAGTTTTATACCTCTAGTATTATGCTCACCATATATCAGATCCATGGTATAACCTAACGGACCAGCCTCCACATTCATTGGAAGGCCGAGAAGTACAATAATTACTATTCTTTTCAGCCACATAACGGCACCTCACAGGCTATCCAGCAATACCCTCCTTGTAGATAGCAAATACACACCCGAATAAATATCTTTCAAACCAAGGCAGCAAAACAAAAGTGCTCTAAGTCAGTTGAATCCTGTTCCCTGTTTTCCATAGAGGGGAGCATCTAATTATTCTGTTTTGCTGTGTATAAATACTTTTTTGGGAAATTGTTGTGTTTAGGCGTTTAGCTAAAACTGCAGCATACTGTCTTTTAAACATAGACCAGAACTTATCCCGTCTTCCTACGGATTTGTCAAAATGTGAACTTTGCACGCCTTCAGTCTGACCATACTGGCGATGAGATAACAAACTGCCATCCACTCTGAATCATCCCAAAGCTGGGCGCGGCAATAGTGCAATTAGCCGATCAACACGCAGAAACCTGTTTTGATATTGCTCAAGGGGATCGACATCAAGATGAGGATTACCTTTTGCTACTAACCGATTCACAAACTTTTTAGCGATCCACAAGCACCATAACGATTGGCTCACTAGCGTCGTAGCAAAGTCCTATGGAGAAAACTGACACAAAGAGACAAATACTGACAGCCAGTACAAATCACTCACTATCGCTCTTAAATACCTCTCACAGAACCAATGCCATAGTCAAAAAAATTGCCACTGACTTAAGTCATATTTTCACCATACTTTAGTACGACTTGCGTCAAATTATGTAAAAAAACTAGTAAACTCCCTAGGTTCTGTTGACGTAGAAGCTACAGGGTAAAATATTGCTTTTGAGCAATGA
>CAYFGP010000106.1:0-23786 GCA_964342385.1 uncultured Oleiphilus sp.
GTTGCACTGCTGTTCGAGGCCTCACCCCGTGACAGCGAGGGCGTATTATACGCAGGCGAGACCAAAGCACAACCCCTATTTTCACTTTTTTGCAAAAAGCTTACAGAATGGATAAAAAGGGTTTTATCAGCAATCAGCCCTAACTTCCGGCAAAGGCTTTTAAAGCATCCCCTGTCAGGCGGTAATCTACCCACTCATCCTGCGCTTTAGCACCAAAGGATTCATAGAACTCAATCGCAGGGGTATTCCAATCCAGTACAATCCATTCCAAGCGTCCGCAACCTTCATCGACCGCTTTCTTTGCCAGATACTTCAATAACGCTTTACCTGCACCTGAGCCACGACTGCTTGGTGTGACGTACAGATCTTCCAGATAGATACCATTGCGCCCCAGCCAAGTTGAATAGTTGTAGAAGTACACTGCAAAACCAATAGCCTTGCCATCCAACTCACAGATCAACGCTTTTGCTGTCGCTGAATCTGAAAACAGGGATTGCTCGATATCCTCAACTGATGCTTTTACTTCATCCCTGGCTTTTTCATACTCTGCCAACTCGATAATAAACTGCATAATCTGCGGAGCATCACTAATTGCGGCAGCACGGATTTGTAAATCAGACATATCACTTAACTCTTACTTATTGATATACGCACTGACACAAAAGTATTTCTACATTCTTCAACCTACGACTGGAGAATAAAGCCTCCTGTTAAAAAGAAACTTTTGTGTGAGCACTTAATTACATGAAACACCCGACAGATCATATAGGAACCTTAAAGAACTGCGATAGATCAAATTCCGCCAAAATAAAAATCCCCCGGCCTGAAACCAGACCGGGGGAAATGGGAGTAGAGAGTTACAGTTAACTGTAGTTCGTTTTTTACTTTCTGCGATTAAAAATTGAAATTTATCGTTTACCCGCTCGACGGATCGCCGCTGGAGTGAAGTCTGAGTGCTTAGCTTTAACACCAAACTCAAGACCTACACTCTCTTCATTTGTCATACCGGTCGTCAGATAGCGACCAGACAGTAGATCGTACAAAGTCTCCATCGCATACCAAGGCGCATGACCGGTTTGATACTGAACCTTATGCGCTTCTGCTAAACGCCACAGTTGGCCACGACCATCGTAGTGATCTACAACAGAGGCCTGCCAGGTATCTTCATCAATATAGAAGCGACGCTTGGCATAAATATGACGCTCGCCTTCTTTCAACTCAGCTTCCACAACCCAAACACGGTGTAGTTCATAGCGGGTATGCTCTGGATTCAGGTGGCCCGGCTGTAGAATATCTTCGTACTTGAGTTCTTTAGAAGCCAGATCAAAAGCATTGTACGGGATATACAGCTCTTGCTTACCGATCAGATTCCAGTTGTACTTATCCGGTGCACCGTTATACATATCGAAGTTATCGGAGGTGCGCTGACCATCCGCTGCAAAACCTGGACCATCATAAGATACCTGTGGTGCACGACGTACACGGCGCTGACCTGCGTTGTACACCCAGGACTTACGGGCTTCTTTTACCTGATCCAACGTTTCATGTACCAGCAGCACGTTACCAGTTAAACGCGCTGGGGCCAGAGCCTTCATAGTGAAGTAGAACAGCATATTACTGTCTTTGTCTTCTTTATAACCATCAGATAGATACTGAGGCCATACCAGCTTATCTTCGATACGGTAGATAGTGTAATCACCATTAGCATGTACTGGAGCTACGGCCATAGTACGCCCCACGGAACCACCGCGGTAACGGGTGATATGATTCCAGATCACCTCCAAACCATTTTGCGGAATGGCAAAAGGTACAGTTTCATCAAAGTTACTCAGACCATTACCACCGGAAGCCAGCTCAGTTGTTGTGGCATTCTTTTTCGCCAGGTCATAAACCTTTTGCGGATAAGATGCGGTACGACGGGTAGGATAAACCGGCATTTGATAAGTATCTGGGTACTTTTCAAACATCTTGATCTGACCAGCCGACAGCTTGTCTTTATATTGATCCAGATTCTGAGCAGTAATGGTAAACAGTGGCTGATCACCCGAAAATGGGTTTTGCCCGTCGGTAAAGTTAGTTAAACCACCATCCCACGCAGGAATAGAACCATCGGCATTCGCGCCTTTTTCCGCGCCAATATAGGTCAGCTCCTGACCAAGCTTCGCGGCTTCCGTTGAGCTTACCGCCGCCATCACACTGTTTGCGAACATCGCACCGGACAGCAGACCACTGATCATTAACGCTTTAGCAATTTTATTTTTCTTAAACATCTTATTAAACCTCTGCAAATCCCACGCTTAGAACGAAGCACCAACGGTTAATGACACAAAGTCACGGTCTTTCAGCTCGTTAAAATCACCGCCAAAGTAATTGGTGTAAGAGATACTGGCAGTATAAGTTTCCATGTAGTCTGCTTTCAGAACCAAACTGATCGCTCGACGGCCTTCGTTAAATTGCTGTGCAGGGGCAGGCGAGTAGCCTTTCACATCATGAGACCAAGCGATAGATGGCGTCAGATTGACACCGGAGAACACATCGTCATAACGTAGGTTTGCACGGGCACGGTAACCCCAGGCGAAGTCAGTTACAAAACCATCATCTACACCGGGTGCTGCAGTACCAAACACAGAGTTACGACCATAACGGTGACCACCTTCACTGGCATCATTAAAGTCGTTGATATAAGTCATACCGGCTTCAGTCACCAGTGTCAGACGACTGGCCCCCAGAACCTGATCAAAGAATTTCAACGCAGTAGCTTGCAGCTGCACCACATCAAATTTATCAAAACCTTCAACCTCATCACCCGGACCTGCAACCGCCAGCAGATCATCTACAGCACCGGCACCGGTAATACCATCAGTTAACAGGCTGTACAGCAGGTCATTACCATTGATCTGAATTGGCATATCAGGACGATAGCTCATCTCGCCGGACACGGCCCAAGTACCCAGGTTAGTTGCAGCAGTTAACCCCAATACCTGAATATCTTCTGGGAAAGCGATCTGATAGGAGCCATCGAAGTCCAGGTCCATATCTCCAGTCACAGCCAGAGAGTTAAACCCAGTATTTGAGCGATAACCGTTAATATAAGGCGCACGGCTGTGGTAGTTCAGATAGTACGCACCAAACTCGGTATCCACATTTTCCGCGTAGTAGCGCAGAGCAAAACCAAACTGGCCAGAATCTTTTGGTGTGTTATCAGCCTGACGATTCAGCTTAGCACCCGGTACCAACAGGTTTTGCGCATCTGGCAAACTGGAGGCAAAAGTTACGCCGTTACAACCGTCAGCAGCAAAGTCAGCAGTAGAGAAGTAGGTACCACAACCGTCAATCTCAGTTTTCGCCCACTCCAACTGATAGAAACCTTCTACACTCAGGTTATCGGTCAGCCCCATATTGGCAAACAGCATATTAACCGGTAGCAGACCTTCTTTAATCTCAGCACCAGGTCGACGGAAAGCAGAGACATCAACAGGGTTAATGGAGTTTACGCCGCCTTGGATAAAGGTACTTTCACCCCAGCTGACCACCTGTTTACCCAGGCGTACGTCCAGTGGTTTATCACCAATTTCAAAGGAACCATAAACAAAAGCATCCAGTAGCTCAGCACCGGAGAACTTGGCAAAGTCACTGAAATTATCATCGTTCAGCGCGGTATTGGCTTCATAATTGTTACCTAAGTGGCCGTGAGCACGCTTACCATCTTTCATCTCGGCGTCATACCAGTACTTACCACGGATAAAGGCACCATAGTTCTCGTAGGTCAGCTCAAGATCATGTACACCTTTGATAATTTCAGAAAAGGTTTCACCCTTTTTATAGTTCTGAGTGGCATCATCAGAGGTGTTACTACGCCCTGCACTACCGCCGTTACCGGCCGCATAGAGATCTTTAGAAGCATCTTCCATACGCCAGCTGGCACCAGCAGAAATCTGAGAGGTGAAAGTCCCTTCCACTTCACCCAGGGTGAAGTCAAAGGCTTGCGCAGGAACACTGGCTAAAGCACCACTGAATAAAGCGGCAGCAATAGCGGTATTCAACTTGCTTTTTGTCATTCCGGCGGAGCGGGCGCTTTGGCCCTGAATATTGTTTTTATTATGCGTCATAGTTTTCCTACCTAAGTAAGGCATTCAGCTCGTTAGTTTTGTTAATGCCAAAACAAATACCTTGTTCTGTAAAAGCGGCGTAAAAGGCCCGTCAGATAAGGCTGTTTTAGTTGCTGTGCCTGCATGGTATGTCAGCTGAATGCGTAAGCAGGAATCCCTGCGCGCCAACTTCGTATCATCAAAAATGGCGTAAAAAGATAAAACAATGCATCTAAAGAAAAACCTCTATTTACTTAACCAACTGATAACTAAGACAAAAGAGTTTTGTCTCCAGCGACAGAAGACAAATCATCTCGTGTTATTTAAATTTTCCAGCCACACTCTCTGTCTGTTCAAAGATAACTAAACCGCTTTTACTAAAGTGGCTGATGGCGATATCTCAATGAATGGGCAAGTCCATTAAGCAAACTCAAAAACAATAACAACGAGCAAAACTATGCCGATTAAAAACTATGATTACATCGTGGTCGGAGCAGGCTCTGCCGGTTGCGTAATGGCCAGCCGTTTATCTGAAGATCCCAATATCCAAGTGTGTTTACTGGAAGCGGGGAAGAAAGATAATAATGTACTGATTCATGCTCCTGCAGGCGTCGCCGCCATGTTGCCCACACGTATCAATAACTGGGCTTTTGAGACAGTGCCGCAAAAAGGTCTGAATGGACGCAAGGGCTATCAACCCAGGGGAAAGAGCCTCGGTGGCTCCAGCTCACTTAATGCCATGATGTATGCCCGAGGACATCGTTGGGACTATGATCACTGGTCTGAACTAGGTAACTCCGGTTGGAGTTACGATGAGATCTTGCCCTACTTTATCCGCGCCGAACACAACGAAGTCATTCAGGATAAATACCACGGCCAGAACGGACCATTAAATGTCACTAATCTGCAATGCCCCAGCCCACTCAATCAGGTCTTTATTCAAGCCAGTGAAGAAAATGGCATTCCCTTTAATCCAGATGTGAATGGCGTAGAACAGTTCGGTGTGATGACCACTCAGGTAACGCAAAAAAATGGTGAACGTTGCAGCGTCGCCAAAGCCTACCTGACGCCCAATCTGGATAGACCCAATCTCACTGTGATCACGCAGGCATTAACTCATAAGATTTTGTTTGATCAGGATAGCGGTCCCGCCTCAGCTAACAGCACACCGCCAAAAGCGATCGGTATTGAATTCAGTGAAAACGGCCAGACACACCAAATATTTGCGAATAAAGAAGTGATTCTTAGTGCCGGTGCATTTGGCTCGCCACAAATCTTAAAACTCTCCGGTATTGGCCCTTCAGAAGAGCTACAACACCATAATATCCCCCAAATACATGATCTGCCTGGTGTGGGAGAAAACCTGCAGGACCATATTGATCTGGTACACGTTTACCGCGCCAGAAGTGATAGCAACACCTTTGGTTACTCCCTGAACTGTTCTGCATCCATGGCAAAAGCGATTCCCCAATGGCAGATGAAACGTCAGGGTCGGGTAACCAGTAACTTTGCTGAAGGCATTGGTTTTGTGAAGTCAGAGCCTGAGCTAGAGGTACCGGATCTGGAGCTGGTATTTGTGGTAGGTATGGTGGATGACCATAACCGCAGGCTGCGCCTGGGCCATGGTTTTAGCAGTCATATCACTGTGTTACGCCCAAAAAGCCGAGGTAGGGTGGCACTGGCCAGCAGTAATCCCAGTGACAGTTTATTGATTGATCCTAACTTCTTTGCCGATGAAGAAGATCTGCAATTGATGGTAAAAGGTTGGCACTTACAGAAAAACATCCTGGAGGCCAAAGCCTTTGATCGTTATCGAGGTAACCCCTTATATCCCGTGGATGCCAATGACCCCGAAGCCGTGATCGAAGATATTCGCAACCGGGCAGACACCCAATATCATCCAGTTGGTACCTGTAAGATGGGACCAGATTCTGATCCTATGGCTGTGGTTGATCATCAACTCAGAGTAAAAGGCATAGAGGGCTTAAGGGTCATCGATGCCTCTATTATGCCCACTCTTATTGGTGGCAATACCAATGCCCCCACAGTAATGATCGCAGAAAAAGCCGTCGATATGATCCTTGCTGCTACTCAATCTCAAGTTCGGACTCAGGACAAACACGAGCCTGATAAACACTCTGCTTAGCCTCTCCTACTTCCCCCTAAACCCTCTTATTACCCACTAAAGGTGACCCCAGGGTCGCCTTTAGTTATCCCTATGGAACATACAGATAACAAGTTGGCGTCTAAAGAGTCTTAGTACTGGTTTTGCCTCTTTATGATAAACACCATCGCCTAGCTGCCGGTAGCTATTGCCCAGGCAGCCTGCAAAATAATGATAATAATTAGGTTATACCAGCATGATTAATCTCCGCCGTTACTCTCTACTGGGTAGAGGGCTTACTGGGAAATGCGTGGATGCTCAATTGATGACACAAGGCACATCAATCACGAGCAATAAATCCAGCTCGAAAGAAAATTTCCTGTTTTCACTCTCTTTAAACTCTGAGCACTCTTTCTCTCCCGCTCATATCATTCAAAGCCGGATGATTCGTAACCCGATAGTTCAGAGCCCACTGCAGGCTCTCAAGCGTCCGCTATCAATATTGACCTCTGCGGTTGTACTGGCCAGTACTTTGACCCTGATCTCCAGTGGTATAAGTCATACGCCTGGTTTATCGGATTTTATAGGGCTACACGCTCACGCCAGCACCGATCGTATCGGCCTCGCGTCTGGCCAATCCACCAAAGCCGAGCGGGCTTTAATGCTCGCCATTACCCAAGCCGGTGATGCACTGATCGCAGCAGGAGATCGCGGTTATATTCTGCGCTCTACCGATCAAGGTCAAAGCTGGCAGCAGATACCAACACCGGTCAGCGTGGCATTAACGGATCTGTTTTTTGTTGATGATCAATACGGCTGGGCCGTAGGTCATAGTGGCGTGATTCTACAGACTCTGGATGGCGGCCAAAGCTGGCAGCTGCAAACTGATGGTAAGCGTACAAACCATCATGTAGTACGTTACTACCAACAAAGCGTCGAAAAACTGGAAGAACAGATCAATCAGCTATCTGGCGATGCGCTGGAAGAAGCGGAGATTGCACTCGAAGAGCTGCAATTTAAACTGGAAGATGCCGAAGTGGCGCTGGAAGATGGCCCAAGCAACCCGCTATTAAGTGTCTGGTTTAATAATCGCCAACAGGGTTGGGCGGTCGGTGCTTACGGCATGATACTGTCCACTCAGGATGGCGGTGCTAACTGGCAGGTACACAACCTGAAAGTCCCTAACCCGGATGGTTTCCACTATAACAAGATTGCCGCACTGGATAGCCAAACCCTGTTAATGGCTGGCGAAGCAGGCACCCTGTATCGCTCTGATGATCAGGGACAAAACTGGCAAGCGCTGGATTCTCCCTATGAAGGTTCCTTCTTTGGTTTTCAGGTCCTGCCCGATGATCACCTGGTGGCTTACGGCTTGAGAGGCAACGCCTTTATCTCATCGGATCGTGGCGATAGCTGGTCGCAACTGGCGCTGCCGGGGCGTGAATCCGTGATGGCCTCACTAATCCATAATCAACAACTGATTCTATTAAGTGGCTCCGGCTCTCTCTGGCATACGCCAATCTCAAACCTCTCTAAGCCCGCTAACCAGTTTGCTAAATATCCTCTGTCACGGGCTCTGCCCATTAGCGCTGCTTATAGCAGTGGTCAGGATCAGCTAACCCTAGTGGGTTTTGGTGGTATTCGCACCTTGGCATTTGAGCCTCAATCAGTTCAGAGCAGTAAGTCGGCTCAGAACTCTAAAGCAACTACAGAGGAGAATCAGTGATGAGTAAACGTGACGATCTGATCGACCATCATATTATGCATCCTCTGGAAGATTCAGAGGCGATTGTCGAAAAAGCACTGTTTAGTGTACGCCTGCCGATTCTTTTACTGTGTCTGGCACTGACGGCATTTTTTGCCTATCAGGCCAGCCAGATGAAGGTGGCGGCCAGCTTTGAAAAGATGATTCCCGCCAATCATCCCTATATTGCGAACTTCCTTGAACACAAAAAAGACCTGAGCGGTTTAGGTAATTCTCTACGTATCGTAGTGGAAACTACCGAAGGGGATATCTTTGATAAAGCGTTTCAGGAAACCCTGAAGCAGATCAACGATGAAGTTTTCTTTATTAATGGCGTTGATCGCTCCGGCCTGAAGTCGATCTGGAGCCCTAATGTTCGCTGGACCGAAGTGACAGAAGAAGGTTTTGTCGGTGGCACCGTCATCCCGAAAACCTACGATGGTTCTGCTGCCAGTCTGCAACAACTCAGGGCGAATGTGTTTAAGTCCGGTACCGTGGGTTCTCTGGTCGCCAATAACCTGAAGTCCGCCATGATTCTGGCACCACTCTATAGCGTGGATCCAAAAACCGGCCAGAGCATCGACTATCAACAGCTGTCGCAAGATATTGAAAATCTGGTACGGGACAAATATCAGCACGGCAATATCCAGATCCATGTCACCGGTTTTGCCAAGGTGGTAGGTGATCTGATTGAAGGTGCCGTTCAAGTCGCTCTGTTTTTTGTCGCGGCCATCGGTATCACTCTGGTACTGCTGTATCTGTATGCCCGCTGCTGGCGGGGTACTCTGATTCCACTACTGTGTTCTATTGTCGCAGTGATCTGGCAACAAGGTCTGCTGCAAAGCCTGGGTTATGGTCTGGACCCTTACTCCATGCTGGTGCCTTTCCTGGTGTTTGCTATCGCGGTGAGTCACGGGGTACAGGTGGTCAATGCCATTGCGCTGGAAACGGGTAAAGGCACCGATAAGATCTGGGCTGCGCGCAAAGCTTTCCGTGCCCTGTATATTCCTGGTTTTATCGCTCTGTTCAGTGATGGCCTGGGTTTTGTCACCTTGATGATTATCGATATTGCGGTGATTAAAGACCTGGCTATCGCCGCGAGTGTGGGTGTGGCCACCATCGTACTGACCAACCTGATTCTACTACCGATTCTGTTGTCTTATAGCGGTGTTAACGGTAAGAGTGCGCACAAAGATAGCCAGAAACAAGAACAACCTTGGGCCCTTCTTAACCAGTTTACTCAACCGAAAGCCGCAGCTACTGCGGTACTTGTCGCGATCGGTGCTTTTGCCCTGGGCTCATACTACAGTCAGGATCTGAAGATTGGTGATCTGGATGCCGGTGCACCCGAGCTGCGTGCCGACTCCCGATATAACAAAGATAACCACTTTATCACCAGCAACTACTCCACCAGTACCGATGTGTTTGTGGTGATGGCAAAAACCGCCGATGCCCAATGTGTCAGCTACCAACCCCTGGCCGATATCGAACGCTTCCAGTGGCATATGGAAAGCACAAGTGGTGTCCAGTCCGTGGTATCCATGGTGGATGTGGCCAAGCGCGGTATTGTCGGTATGAATGAGGGCAGCCTGAAGTGGGCCACACTGATTCCTAATCAGTACGTACTGAATGCCGCTACCAGTGGTAAACACGTACCACCGGGTATGATCAACGGTGCCTGTAATCTGGTCCCTGTAGTGATCTATCTGGATGATCACAAAGCGGAAACCCTGAGTGCCGTGGTTGCCAGTGCCGAACAGTTTATCCAGCAAAACCCAGATATGGCCGTTGAATTTAAGCTTGCCGCGGGTAACGCGGGCATTGAAGCGGCGACCAATATGGTGATCGAAAGCGCGCAATACGAGATGCTGGCCTGGGTTTATGGTGTCGTGAGTCTGCTGTGTTTTATCACCTTCCGTAGCTGGCGTACCGTGGTCTGTATTATCGCACCACTGGCACTGACCTCTGTGCTGTGTCAGGCACTAATGACCGCTCTGGGTATCGGTGTAAAAGTGGCGACACTACCGGTGATTGCACTGGGCGTGGGTATCGGTGTGGATTATGGCATCTATATCTATACCCGTTTGGAGGAGTTCCTGAAGCAAGGTTTATCCCTGAGCGATGCCTACTATCAAACCCTGAAGAGCACGGGTAAAGCTGTAGCCTTTACCGGGCTGACACTGGGTATTGGTGTGGCCACCTGGGCGCTGTCACCCATCAAGTTCCAGGCCGATATGGGTATTCTGCTGACCTTTATGTTTGTTTGGAACATGTTGGGAGCGCTGATTCTGCTACCGGCACTGGCTCGCTTACTATTGAAAAAAACCGAACCGGTAAAAAAGCCTCAGCTTGAGGCTGAGTACAGCGCTTCTTAATTTCAGAAACGATCTCAGACTCAAGCAAAGTTAAGTATTTATGATCATTGAGCCAAAACAGCCTGATCAGAATGGAGCTACAAAAGCATTAAAAAAGCGGAGGGTACGCCTATAGGTCGCCTTGTACCTACAGACCTTGCGGCGAATTAGAGCGGTAGCAATACCGCTCTTTTTTTATCTTTAACTGCTGAGTCCTATATGATTAACCAATAAAACCTGATAATTATCAATCAACATAGAGCGTATGCTTAATACCAACCATTGCACTGTTGTTCCTAATCCCGCACTATTTCTTTAGCAACCGCTAAAAACAATATAAGAAATAAAGGCTTATTTATGATCAAAACCGCCACCACAGTTTGCGGCTGGGTGATCGCCATCTCCAGAGCACTGGAAGAGTATGGCATCGACAGCACACCTCTGTTTAAAGAGGCCGGTCTTGATCAGGAAAAGTTGCAAGATCCTAACGCCCGCTTTGAAGTCACTAAAACCTCCAAACTATTCCAACTGGCTGCCGAAGCCAGTAACGACCCTCTGTTTGGTTTAAACGTCGGTCGTATGATGCGCCCAACATCCTGGCATGCTTTAGGCTTTTCTATCTGGGCCGGAAACAACATCGAAGAAGGACTGTTAAGGGTCGAAAAGTACTTTAAAGTTTTTACCAACTGCGCCTATGCTCGCTGCACTCGCTACGAGGATAAGATCCGCCTGTGGGGCAAAACCTATCCTGCTTATACGCCGATTCTCAGTGATCAGCAGTATGAAGCTTTTTTGGCCACTGTAGTGCTGACCTGTCGCCACATTTACCCTGGCCGTTTTAAGCCCATGGGGATTGGTATACCTCGTAAAGAACCTCTGGAGGATATGGGGGCATTTGAGCGGATGTTTAAATGCTCCATCGAGCTGGGACAGGAAACTATCTGGCTGGATATTGATCTGAAAACAGCGCTGGAGCCCCTCCCTACCGCTAACCCAGAACTGGCACAAAAAAACGATCAAATATGCGCGGAATATATTGCTCGCTTTGACCGCAGCGACATCGTCAACCGGGTTTATTATCGTTTGTTGGAAGTGTTGCCAGAAGGTGAGCCGGATATGGAATCCGTCGCTCGTTCCTTAAACCTCAGTACACGTACACTTCAGCGTAAACTGAAGGAGCAGGACAGCAGCTACAAACAACTGGTCGACGATGTCAGAAAAGAGCTGGCACTGCTGTATATTCGCCAGTCCCATATCCCTATTGCCGAAATCAGTTACCGCCTGGGCTTTTCCCATGTCAGTAACTTCTCCCGTGCTTTTAAACGCTGGACTCAAATGGCTCCGGCAGAATGTCGAGCTCAGTACGAAACATCAGGCACGTAATAGGCACAACACCTTTATCCAATCGCTAGATCTGATAAAAATGGTAGCCATTAATTTCTGCTTGCTTTACTGCCTGATAGGCACAGTTTAATAGCTCATGGTTGCTTTGAGCATCAGCGGGATAAAGCGCAATACCTATTTGAGCATCCAGCGAATAATGCTCACCGTCAAAGTAAAAAATCGACAGACATTCCAATAAACGATGGACAAAACTGGCTGCGGTTAAAGTACCCGCATCAGGTTTCAAAACCACAAAAAGACTAGGTTCCAAAGGGGCTAGCAGATAATGCTCAGGGATCTCTTTACGCAAGTGCTGCACTAACTCAGGCAATAACCGCTCGTAACGATCTGTTTCTCCACGGCTCATAGCACAAGCCAAACCTTTTAGATCCAGCATAAACAACGCACAACCAGATTCATGACGTGAGGCTTCACTCAGCAGATGGGAGAGTTCCAACACGACAGGATGACGATCTGACAGCGTCAAGCCATGGGCACAGGAGGTAGAGTAAATACCATTGGCATAAACAGCCATATAGTGGGTTACGATACCCAAATCATTTTTTAATGCCGAGATCGTTAGCCATTCAGTATACAGCTCACCCTGCTTATTTTTATTGCAGATATGGCCATACCAGACACCATATTGCTCTATTTGCTGCCATAGTGTTTGATAGAAGTATTTATCATGCACACCTGAGCGCCAAAGCGCCGGACTTTGCCCCAACACCTCTTCAGATGAAAAGCCGGTAATTTCAGTAAAGGTTTTATTGATCTGAAGAATTTTACCCTGGGTATCGGTAATAAATATTCCCTGTTCTGAAATCCCTGCATCAATAACGAATGACTGATCAAAATCTTGCTGCAATGGCACAACCTATAACACATCCAACGGCTTAAAAAGCCAGAAACAGAAACGATTCAAACATCAGCACTTACACAGAAATTTCCCTATTACAAAGTGCCTCATCCCCCAGCTGCTGACCGAAGAATGTCGAAACACTTTTGTGTAAGCGTGTCTGCACCCGACAATATTTGACCGAGTGCAGGATTATAACAACTCTGTTACACAAAACAGCTATTTATATGCATCTTATGGTAATTAGTGTAACTTTCAACTCATAATCTATTGTGCAATTCTGATTTGTGCTGAGTGATCATTATGATTACAGCTTTTATTTAGACACTCAGGGGAGTCGAGGTCGCAAGATGAAAACTCATTAAAGTGGCTGAGTAATTCTGGTGAAAAGAAACAGAAATGACCTTTACCCTCATTTTTTGCCTGATACATCGCCAAATCAGCACACTTTAATGCCTCATTGACGCTACTGGCATCCCGGGGAATTCTGGCAATACCGATAGAAACTGAGACCCCACAGGCTTCATCACTATGCACAACCGGTTGCTGCACAGAATAAATAAGCTGCTGAGCAATACTGGCGATCTGCTCATAGGATTCCACTCCGCGTAACAAGATGGCAAATTCATCGCCACCCAAACGCGCAACGATATCCTTTTTATCAACACCCTGCTTTAAACGAGCGGATACCTCTGTGAGTAAATAATCTCCCACATCATGGCCACGATTATCATTGACACATTTAAAGTCATCCAAATCCAAGAACAGCAGTGCAGAGCACTCAGAGTGCTGCTCTCCCTGTTGGCAACGTTTATTCAGGTGCTCTAGTAGCAAGCGGCGATTGGCCAATCCGGTCAGAGGATCATAGTAGGCCAAATATTCCAACTCCTTGGTTTTCTCTTTGACCACTCTTCTGAGCTTTTCTGGCTGACGTTGCACATAAATGCATGCGATAGCCGCGGCAATAGCGATCAAAAGCGAAGCGATATATCCCTGAATCAGCTGCTGCTGATAAGCAGTCATGGGATGACTGATACTCAAGGTCCAGGTCGCATTGGGTACTTCAATCAAACTGGAAAATGCCTGATCTTCAAAAACTTTCTGAGAAGCCGCTATTATCTGATTTTCACCACTGTCGGGGTGCAAACGAGTCAGCTGATAGTGATAGCCCTTACTTTCCAACTCAGCTAACTCGGTCATGGCTAATAGATCTTCCAGATAGATCAACGCTGAAACAAATCCCCAGAACTGCTGCCCTGCACCTGCCTCCCCGTGCCCTTGCTGAAGAAACACAGGATTGCGTCCGATCACGGCCACACCACCCTGTACTAATTCAAAGGGACCTGCCAGCGTTAACCGTTGCTCTTGTATCGCCAGATGTGCTTCTGCCCGACGCGGATCATCACGTAGGATATTATGACCAATGGCTTTTTCATTGCCTGCCAAAGGGTAAATCTGTTTTATCACGCCTCCAGGGGCAAGCTGAAGGTTAGAAACGCCTTCAATGGTGTGCAGAATATGCTTGGCATAACTGTCAAAATCGTCCATCACACCGCCATGCAGCTGAACCTCAAGGGCTAGAAAATGGGTAGCCGACAAGGCACGTGACACTCGACGCTCAATAGCTGCGGCCTGGACCTGCACCACATCTTTTAATAACAACCAATGTTCCTGTTTAAGAATACTTTCGTGTAGTTTTACCCAATACAACCCCATAAATAGCACTATAAAAAAAACAAAAGCAGTGATCAGCCTATAGACAGACAAACCGGTTCTTTTCATGCTTATTCAAGACCTCAAGGAATGAGTAGATGTCGCGATGGAGGAAGATGATCGTTTTGTATACAGATGAAATGCTTTATATCAATTTCGAATAGAAATGTAACAATATTTTACTAGAGGGGGTACTCTAAAAAGACAAAATAAAGACAGCTTAGTGGTGAAAGGCCCAGTGTCTATGCGGGACTAGACAAGAAAACAAGCAAAATACTTTTGATTATCAGATGGTTACAGGAGATAGATTTAAACCTTCTCCATCCACAGACTTTAGTCTAAGATTTCAGGACAACGCTTTTAACATGCCCTTTTCAGTAACAATTGGTTACACAGATTTAAATTTAAACCAGCTCAAGGTGCGAACCAACAAAACGTTCCAGCTCATTAACAGGTAGAGGTCGGGCAAACAGATATCCTTGAAAACGGTCACAACCAAATCGACGTAGCATTTCAGCCTGATGCTCAGTTTCAACACCTTCTGCCAGTACAGTCATGCCGTAGTTTTTACCGATTGCGATAATATTCTGCACCAATTTCTGGTCCGCTGAATTAGCACATAAAGTATCAACAAAGCTCTTATCAATTTTAAGCTCATCCATGGGTAGATTACGTAACATGCTCAAAGAGGAGAAACCAGTACCAAAATCATCCATGGAGATATGTAAACCCAGCTCATGTACCTCAGCCAATAAGGGCAGAATATAATCCAGGTCTTCAATAAACAGGCTTTCTGTAATCTCAAGCGTTACGCGGCCTGGACTCATATTGGTTTCAGTCAATGCATCCTGCAGCTGTTGTAGAAAGTTAGGCTGCATAAACTGGCGTAAAGAGATATTAAGCGAGAGATCCAACTCAAAGCCTAAACGTTGCTGCAGCGCTTTTATCTCCGTCAAAGCTGTAAGAGTAATAAACTCTCCCAATGCAGGCATCAGCCCCGAACTCTCAGCGACTGAGATAAACTGATCAGGTGGAACAAAGCCCAGCTGTTTATTGTTCCAGCGCACCAAGGCCTCAACACCGTAAACCTGACCATTTTGAGTGACCTGTGGCTGATACACCATATGTAACTCGTTAGCTTCCAGGCCCTGACGCAATTCCTGCTCCATAACCACCTTATGCAGGTAATCATCTTGCATCGTACTGGCAAAAAAGCAGACGCTGTTTTTGTATTTTTTTGCCTCATACATGGCAATATCTGCAGCACGCAGCAATTGATCCAGATTGTCTCCATGCTCTGGATAGCGGGCAATACCAATACTCACCCCCAGAGTAAAACTGATACCATTCACTTCATAGGGACGGGAGAGAGAGTCGATGATCATCTGGGATTGTTCCTGCAGATGGGCATCATTCACACAAGGGTTTAAGGCAATAAATTCATCCCCCCCCTGACGTACCAGCACCACATCTTCAGGTGTAACAGCCCTTAAACGTCGGGTCAGCTCTTTCAGTACATGATCGCCAAAACCATGGCCGAAGCTGTCATTTACACTTTTAAACTGATCCATATCGATATAGAGCACACTGAACTCAGACGCGTCAGACTTGATCCATTGATCGATATTTTGTTGTAGATAACCCCGATTTGGTAAACCCGTCAGTTCATCATGGGTCGCTTGATAGATAAGTGCCTTACGTCTTTTCTTCTCCGCATCAGCAATAACACGAAACAACAGATAGAGCACAAACTGTGAGGCAATAAACAGCACTAGATAGATGAGTACAACCTTAGTAAAGTCCGCCACAATCTGAGTTTGCTCTACCTCAGACAATACCCAAAGCTCATAACGACTATCATACTTGGCAACCCCCTGACTCACCTTACCATTATAGTGAGTCTCAAAATCATAGGCCTGGTCACTGGTTTTAATCTGTTCGGGGCTTAAGCCATAGTTCTTCTCAACCTGTTGCAACACGCTTTGATAGATAGGCTCAACGGATAATGAGTACAGACGTTGGAAATCTCCCTGATCAGTGGAACGGAACTGGATATAACGGTCAAACTCCCGGATCAGCGATACCAGGTTGTATTCTCCCAAATGGAGTTTATCGCTGAAAAATCGACTGGAACCTTTTATTCGAAAGCCCGCGGCTACCACCGCAATAACGTCCCCTGCCTCATCTCGTATCGCCTTACGTACAGGAATCAGCCATTCATTCAGCCCCGGCATAAAATAGGTACGACCTAATACCATTTTGTCGCTATTTAAAGCATGGATAAAAGAATCACGGGTGGTGTCCTGTTCCAGCATATTAGGTAACAGGTGCAAGGGAGTATCGGTACTGATATAAGTGATTTTTCCCTGGGGCGTAAGCAGACCAACGCCCACCAGATCAGGGTTCAGATGCAAGATTTTCTTAAAAGCTTTATCGTCTGCTCGACTGATTGGTGAACCATCGGGCCGGATCAGCTCTTTGCCCAGAATATCCAACACCATCTCCTGATGGACAAACAGGGAATAACTGGCACTGGACACCAGTTCAACCAAGTTATGTTGTTGCTTGCGGTAATCATCATTCAGGGACTGCCATTTCAGATAGGACACCAGCAGTAAAAACCCAAAACCACCCAAGATCAGCATCCCGAATAGTGTCCAGATATTTTTCCGCAATAGGCTCATGGCAGTTATCCATCCTCACA
This sequence comes from uncultured Oleiphilus sp., assembly GCA_964342385.1. Lineage (GTDB taxonomy): Bacteria > Pseudomonadota > Gammaproteobacteria > Pseudomonadales > Halomonadaceae > Oceanospirillum. The sequence goes on from CAYFGP010000106.1 coordinate 16,950, forward strand.
ATTTCCCTGAACTCAATTCTGCTTGTTCAGCGTTATATCCATCTACCCATAGGCAGGGCACAGGCTAAGTTACTGAAGGAAAAAGACCTCGTCCAGAGCAAAGAGCAAAAAACCTAAACTTTCTCCGGCTTTTTCCCATATACCCGCACTTTTTTTCATATTATTATCTTCTTAGTTTCTTCTCCTCCCAGAAAGCTACTTACTGCAAAGAAAGTACACATTTAGTAACATTTTAATAGCAAATTCTTGTATCGGATTCACTTTATTAGTAATTTCAATGGTAGACCTACCTGATTTAGATCAGCCATATTTAAGGAGTAAAATGATGACGGATTCAGCCGAAGCAAAAGTCGATCAAGTTGCCAAACAGCAGGAGCAAGCCGTGGTAAAACCAAGCAATCATCCGCTGGATGAGGTCTCTGAAATGTTGACGCCACCACCTCCTCTGGGTAATGCGACCAAGCGTCCCCGAAAACGGAACCTTCCTTTGGTCAATAGCTACCCTTATCGTAAGCGTATGGGCCGTACCGAGTACGAGGCCCGTAAGCAGGAACTACAGATTGAACTGCTGAAAATGCAAAACTGGGTGAAAGAAACCGGTCAGCGTGTTGTCATTTTATTCGAAGGCCGTGATGCGGCGGGTAAGGGTGGTACGATCAAACGTATCATGGAGCATATCAACCCTCGTGGTGCGCGTATTGTCGCTCTTGAAAAACCCTCTGAGCAGGAAGCCGGTCAGTGGTACTTCCAGCGTTATATCAATCACCTGCCAACAGCAGGCGAGATCGTACTGTTTGACCGCTCCTGGTATAACCGTGCCGGTGTAGAACGTGTAATGAATTTCTGTTCCTCCACCGACTACCTGGAGTTTATGCGCCAGGCCCCAGACTTGGAACGTATGCTGGTCCGTGACGGTATCCATCTGTTTAAATTCTGGTTTTCTGTCAGCCGTCAGGAGCAGCTGCGTCGCTTCCAGGCCCGTCGTCTTGATCCGCTGAAGCAGTGGAAACTGAGCCCTATCGATCTGGCGTCACTGGATAAATGGGATGTCTACACTGAAGCGAAAGAAGCAATGTTCTTCTATACCGATACGGCAGATGCCCCTTGGACCACGATTAAGTCTGATGATAAAAAGCGCGCCCGTATCAATGCCATGCTTCATATCTTGAATAGCATGCCGTACCCCAACAAGAATCTGGATGTGGTTTGTCCTCCAGATCCTCTGCTAGTAGGTCGTGCCACTGAGATTCATGAAGCTGATGAAAAAGTCTTGAAAAAAGCGCCAAAGGTTTCTGTCACTGAGGACTAAAACATGAGCCAGGAATTACAGCAAAAAGCGCAGGATATTGTATCTACATTTAAACAACAGCTAAGCAAAAGTGGTGTTGAGCACGTAGGTCAGCATCATTTCGAAGAGCTGCAGCTGCTGATTGAATCAGCACTGACCAGTGTTAGCCTACAGCTGATGGAACAGAGCGCCGATAAGGTGCAGAACCTAGCCCATGAACTGAGACAAGAGATGCAACACAATAAGCTTTAAGCGTTAATTGGCTATATACACACTTACACAAAAGTATTTCGATATTTTTCGGCCAGCAGCTGAAGTATGAAGCCATCTGCTAAAGAAGAATTTTTTGTGTGAGTGCTTAGATGGAAAAGGCATCTGGAATGACCGGATGCCTTTCTTTATCTGGAGGCCTTTTCTTTATCGATAGCAACACTCTTGGCCAGCGAACTCTCTTCCTGTTCTTTTCCCTGCTTTTCATTACCTTGCAGTTCCTTTTTATCAACTTGCTGCTCTTTTAAACGTAACTCAAGTGTTGAGGCCTGGAGCGGTTTATAAAAGAAGTAGCCTTGGTAAGAGTCGCAACCATGTTCATAAAGGAAATAGCGCTCCTCTTCTGTCTCAACCCCCTCGGCAATCACCTTGATATCCAAATTCTTAGTCATTGAGATGATGGTGTTCACAATAGCCGCATCGTTAGGATCGGTAGAGATATCGCGTACAAAAGATTGATCAATTTTAAGTTTTTCCAGCGGTAGGGTTTTCAGATATTGCAGTGAAGAGTAGCCCGTGCCAAAGTCATCAATAGCAAAATGGATCCCATGCTGTTTCAGTTCTTCCATCACTTTGACGGTTTCCTCTATATCTTTTAAAAACACCCCTTCCGTAATTTCCAACTCCAAGTAACGAGGATCAGCCCCTGTCCCCCTCACCGTCTTCAACACCCTTTCAACAAAACCCGGTTGCAAAAACTCATGGGCACTGACATTAACCGCAATCTGCAACGTCAGGTTTTGCTGTTGCCAACGGGCCAGCATTTTACACGCTTCAGTCAACACCCATTGCCCTAGAGGGTGAATCAGACCTGTGGTTTCAGCTACAGGTACAAACACCGCAGGGCTGATATTGCCTTCTTTAGGATGATGCCAGCGCAACAGTGCTTCTGCACCATAAATACGCCCCTTGGTATCCACCTGGGGTTGAAAAAACAGCTCTAACTGACTGGTTTCTTTCTCTAGCGCATAACGCAGATCTTCCTCTATCTGCATACGCTCCATCACCTGATGTTGCAGATCCTCAGAGAAGAAATGCACCAAGTTACGTCCCTCATCTTTTGCCCGATACATGGCCAGATCAGACTGACGCACAATATCACTGATCTCACAATTCTCCGGTGAAAACAGGGTAATACCGATACTAGGAGAGGTATGGATCGTTCGTTTTTCAATCACATAAGGCCGGGTCAGAGAACAACGAATTGCTTCTGCGACCATCAGGGCGTAATCCGCGGCAGTACTTTTATTCAGCGATAACTGAGGCAAAATAATGACAAACTCGTCACCACCAACCCGAGCCGAGGTGTCCGTCATTCTCAATTCAGAGGATAATCGATTAGCAACCTCAATCAACAAACGGTCCCCGACACTATGGCCCAGGCTATCATTTATGGTCTTGAAGTGGTCCAGATCCATATACAAAACCGCACCCACGGTTTCATAACGTTTGCTCGTCTCTATCTCCCGACTCAGCTGCTTCATCAACATACGACGATTAGGCAGCCCGGTCAGGCTGTCAAAAAAAGCATGTTGCTCCACTTCTGCACTTTTTTGTCGGATCTGTTCATTACGCTTTTCGATTTGCGCCAGCATCTCGTTAAAGCCCTGAATAATCGAGCCGATCTCATCCTGATCGCCATCGGGTAAGCGCAACGAATAATCCTGCTCCTGAGAGACATTTTTCATGCCCTGCAACAGACGGGTAATTGGTCCGGAGATCCTACGCTGCAATAGGTTGGACACCATATAGGTCAGGATCAACACCAGCACCAAGATAAAAATGACACCAGCCAAATAAGCCACAATCTGCTCGGTATAACGATCCAGCCCAACATGAATATAGAGCAAACCGATCTGTTCATCAGTCAACACAATCGGCATCACGATGTGCAGCAGCTGATTATCAAACAGATAACTTCTCTCTGTTACCGTTAACAATATCGCTAGATCCTCAACATCCAGCAATCGTCCAGCAGCTCCGGACTGAAACTGAGCAAACAGCGCACCCTGCTGATCAAAAATCCTGGCTTGTAAAATATCCTTTTCAGCCACCATAGAGTGCAACAAACGTTCAGCCGTTTCCGGATCATCAAAACTTAACGCAGCAGTAACGTGGGTAGAGACCAATTCAGAGAGTACGGATACATGCTCCACCAGAGCATTACGGGAGATCAGCATTTCAACAGTAATAAAGATTAAAGAAGCCAGCAGCAAAGCGCCTGCCGTGCTCAGCATAATCATCAAGCGTATTTTTTTCGCCACAGGAAGCTGTTTATAGCCACTCATATCAGCCCTCCTGATAAACCTTCAAGCAGTGCTGAAACAAGCGTTTCCCTAATACTCATCTGGATGTTTATTTTCATGATGAAGCTCCCGAAACAATCGTTGCGAGCTCCAAGAGGGGAGAAGCCAGTCTGATATCGGCATTTTTTGATGCCTGGAGGTTAATGCGAAAGCGAATTCTCTGACCCTGAGTGGAAAACTCAACCATACCGCCAGAGTCTGCAAACTGTTGAATATCACTCACGGTCAATACAGGGCTATGGGATACTGCTACGACAACCCGACGCACATGACTGGCTGCCGCCTGAGAGATAAATAGCATATGACATTGATCCAGCTCGGGATCAAGCGTGGAGAAGTAGCGTATTTCAGTCGGTAGTTTACTGGCCACCCTACGCTGTAATTGCTGTAGCGCAGAGCCAAAAGGGCTCTTACCATAGACACATAAAGTCATCGGCTCTGAAATAGACGATGCACCAGGCCAGGTCACAAACTTACTGAGCTTAAACAGTAAAGCGGCTTTGATCTCATACTCATCCGTAGCCAATGCACCCCAAGCACAGCTTACCCACCAGAAAAGTAAGAAAATACCGGATCGTCGTAGATTGCTTTTAGATATCGCTTTCCACCCCATTCAATCACTCCTGATAACACCATACGACTAACACACATCAACGAACCATGCTGTCAGCCAATATAATGTCTCACTAAAAGTTCCAGCGTAATTCAGCGGCAAAAGAGCGCTGAATCTCGGTTGGGGATGAGAAAAACTCGCCTAATGATTCCTGACGTTCCTGGTCCAATAAATTATTACCCATAACAGAGATCTCTAACTCCGGCATTGGCTTCCAACTCACCCGGGCATTAACACTGGTATAAGCATCAATGGCAACACCCTGCTGACCGGCACTGCTGCTGGGGGTATCAACTTTATCAATAGCATATAACCACAGATCCAATTGCCACTGATCCGTAAGATTCATTGATGACTGCAATGTTAACTGATGTTCTGGTGCACTACCTTCGACCACACTGCCACTACTCAGATCAACGCTATTTGCTTTCGGGTCTATTTTAACCTCAACCCAACTATAAGATGATTCTAACTGCCACCAGGGGAGTATCTGCCATACACCCGATATTTCTATCCCATAAGCATGGCCTGAGTTCAGATTCGCCGTAAGAATATCGCTCTGAGACACAGGCTCAAAAGAAACATACTTATCATACTTGTTGTAAAACAACGCAGTATCCAAGGTGAAGTGAGGATTAGCATAGTAACGATAGCCCAGTTCATAAGCGGTCAATACTTCAGCATCCATTTCCTCACTCCCCACCAGTGAAACTGGTGCAGGAAAGTTTCTGGATACGATATTACCATTCGTTTCTATCATAGAAGGCGTACGTACCGCCCGGGACACACTGCTCCAGATATTGTGACCCAATTGAGGAACCCACATTAAACGGATAGACGGCTGCACCTCGGTACCCGTTAAATCATTTTTCTCAATCTTGCTGCCCACCGTGAGGTTCAACTCTTCTGGAGTAATAACATACTCTCCCTGAATAAAAGCGCTGAGCAAAGTCAGTTGCGCAGAGTCAGGTGTTACACTGATGGAATAGCTGTTAGTGTAATCGGACAAAGTTCTCCGGTAGCCAAAGCCATAAACCAGAGTATGCTCTCCCCCTAACAGCGCCTGATTCTGAAAGTCGATATCTAGAATATCATGCTCTTGAGCAAGGTAGATTTCATCTCTTTCTGTATGATCCCAGTATATCTGTAGAGTCGAGCTGGATTGGTTATCATGCTGATGTTCCCAGCGGCCCAGCAGATTCCAGCCCCTGGCATCAAAATTATCTTCTACTCCTTGCTCCAAAAAAATAGGTGCCGGTTGCCACAAAATAGAAATAAGCTGGCTGGCCCGATTTTTCGTAAAATCCCCCTGAAAGGTCCAGTGATTACGCTCGCCTTCATGATCGTCAACTCTAAAACCAGTACTGAATGAGCGCCAATCATCCTCTGCATCACCACCTGCGACCAATTTATTGGATTGATACTGACGTTTTTTGACGTAAACACGGCCATAGCGACCTGTAGATAACGCCTGACCGTATCGAGCTGAAATTGAATGCTCCAGTTGATTCCCCGATGCCAGAGTTACCACGCCCCCCTGCGTCTCTTCAGCAGATTTGGTCAGAATATTGATAATACCGTTTACCGCATTGGCTCCCCATAATGCAGCTCCCGGCCCACGTACCACTTCGATACGATCAATATCTTCCAACAGAAGATCCTGCATATCCCAGTACACACCAGAATAGGAAGGGGTATAAACACTGCGACCATCAACCTGAACCAGTAACTTATTGGAATAACGTCCCGCAAAACCACGGCTACTGACCACCCATTTATTACCATCGATGGCAGCGACATAAAGCCCGGGGACCATACGCAGGGCTTCTGGAATACTGGTCACACCTCGCCGTTTCAGATCTTCACCAGTCAAGACATAAATGGCCGCAGGGGCTGTCACCAGATTTTGACTTCGCCGAGAGACCGTCATCACCTCAATATCCAGTAGATCCTGAAGAGAACTGTCCAATAGAAAATCAACATCATTAGCCGATGCCTTATGGACCAACACACTACCTTGCAGCAGCACAATTAGAATAACGGCTATCGGTATGTACAGGTCTTGTAGCCGTGAACAGCAGCGGATTCCTACCATTGCAGATCCTCTTGCAAAATACCCTGTTGATCTTTTTTTCAGAGGTACTGACCTAAACAAAGTATTTAGATTTCTTCGTCCTGCAGCTGGGACTTAGGATGAGTATTTGTAGAAAAACGGTGTTTAGGTACTCGTACAACACTTTGACTATAGGCGCTGTTACAAAGAGTTACCAAGTTTATGTCGGTAGAAGGCTAAAAAGCTGTAGAAAAAAGGTAACTATTCAGCCCCCTCTCAACTATTCGCTATCTTGACGGATAGTTGA
>CAYFGP010000107.1:0-23781 GCA_964342385.1 uncultured Oleiphilus sp.
TTGGTGATCCTGGGTCAGTATTCATCTCGAAAATCACAGGCACACAAACCGAAGTTAAGCGGTTTGGTGATGATCTGACAGTCACTGTTGAAAAGATGCAGCTAGTGGCTAATGAAGTGCTGGCACTCCGTAACCAGGCTCAAGCTATTGTTGGGTTTGATGGTTCGTATAGCGGTTTAACTGGGTTGCCTAATCTGTCAGTTTATCTAAGTCACACTGGAGACACTGTTACTGATTACAGGGAAGCAACGAGTACTAATGCAACTAGTGCAGTGCTTGATTTTGCTGCAGGGAATGTGGCCAGGCGAACACTGACCGCAGCAATTGCTTTTACCCTTGCAAACATCCCAGCTGTAGGCAGTGCAAAATTAGAGCTAATGCTGGCATCCGGCGGTCATGCTGTGGATTGGTCGGGTATTGCTAATCTGGTCTGGGAGGCATCGGGGCAAGCACCGACGCTCAATACCACAGATCGCATCGTCTTCAGCAAATACGACGGCGATGCGAATATCTATGCCGCACATTCAAAGGTGGCGTGATATGCATGAGAAAAAATTATATCCAGCAATAGCTGCGGCGAATGCGGTAGGTCAAATTCCACCCGAGGGTGTGAGCTTTGATGGCGTGAATGATTATCTTAGCCGTAGCTCGGATCTTGTTGGAAATGCTAACGGCAAGACATTCACGGTCAGCTGTTGGGTTTATCACACACCGGATCTGACTTATGAAACTCTCTATCAGGTAAGCGGTCAGCATATTAGGATTTACATTGATAATTCTGATATTGGCATAAAAGCCATGAACTCATCAGCAAGCAGCTACCCTCTTGATATCAGAACTAGCGGCGGGCGGCTGCAACCCAGTCAATGGAATCATGTGTTGGTTAGCATTGATATGGACAATGAATCAGATAGTAAGGTTTACATTAACGACAGCCCCGCCTCATTTAGCAAAAGTTCACCGTGGAGCTCAGAGTTATTGTATCTAACTGGTACAGCATCGGCTGTAGGCTCTCTGGTGGGTGGGTCTCAGTATTTTAAAGGGCGGCTGTGCCATCTTTATTTGGATTACGCTCATCGTGATCTATCAATTGAGGCAAACCGCAGATTATTCATCACTGAAGATCTGAAGCCTGCTGAAGGCTTAGCGAGCCTAAACCCGATCCTCTACCTGCCTATGCGCGATGCTGAGACGGCATATGTTAATGAAGGCACAGGAGGTGACTTTATCGCTAACGGAGTGCTCGATACTGCTCAACGAGGTCCAAATCAGAATAATTGCGCTGCAAGTGAGTTTGATGGGGGGGATGATTGGCTTGGTGGAAATGGTCTGTCGTCCTTTTCTTCAACTGCTATGACGCTCTCTTTCTATGCTAAATGGTATGCAGCGGGCCGGTGGCTTATTTCAAACAATAATGAGTACACCGGCACCGAGATGAATTTGCATATTGACGACTCGGTGATACGGATCAGGAATTCATCAGGTGTGGTGGTTTTCGAGTATTCGCTGAACGCAGTTGTCGGTAGAGCATACTCTATATCGCTTAGTTTCGATTTGTCTGATCAGGGCAGCAAGGCTTTGATCATTGATGGAGAGGATAAGACTTCGTCCGTTTTCTACAATGCCTCGGGCAGCATATCCTACGCTACTAATTGGTTGGTTATTGGTAGGAATAATTACTCAGTATCGCAATATTTTGACGGGGGTGTCGGCGAGGTGTATTTGGATGCCAAATATATACCATTGTCGTCAGAAAATCCATTTTGGGACGCGGGTATCTCTCGGCACAAGCCAGTTCGGCTGGTTCTTGAGGAGACGGGTAATACGCCTATTGGTGCTTATCCTATTAGTGCTGATAATGCGGGGTTAAACCTGGGACTTGTAGGGGCGTTGTCGGTTTATGGCGGCGGGCTGAAAGGTGCGCGCGGTATGAGTGAATTCGTTTCTAGATCGGTTAAAGCAGCGGATGTAAATAGCTACCTATATTTGCCCAGTTTACCCGCAATCCCGGACGGGAAAAAATTCTCATTTTTTGGAGCATACCGAGGGGATGGCGGTGAAAACCGGCTGTTTTCAGAAGGTAGTTCTACAAATGGACTGGTGGTCAGATCTGAAAATCAGAACGACCTACAGATTTATGCTCAAAATGCGGCGAATACTGTCATATTGAGCACTCAGTTCACGGACACATCAACAGCTAATAGTAATGAGTGGAGATTGGTTTTTGTATCGATCGACATGTCGAACCATTCCGCGTGCTATGTGTCGACTGATAGGGTTGGTAGTGCCGCATTTTCAACATTTACCGATGATATGATTGATTTCACTAAAGGCCAGTGGCAGCTGCTCTCGCATACGTTCGGCTATATGGAGGAGGCGACAGCGTATTTTGTTAATGACTGGGTGGATTTTTCAAATGAAGAGATCCGTAACATGTTTGTCGATCAGCTTGGCTACCCAAAAGATCTCTCCCCGGCAATTGAGTCCGGTGAAATTCCTCAGCCTATTTTCTATCTCAAGTTCGAAGACCCTGATGATCTCGGCCTCGACTCATCCGGTAACAACAACCACTTCACAGTCAACGGCACCGTAACCCCTGGAGCTGATTTCAATGTCTAATATTTTAGTTAATAACAAAACGGGCGAAACGCGCTGGCCAGCGTCTTTTAATTCTCTACTGATGTTTTCTGGCGCCTCTCTCCAAAAGACGATGGATCGCCCGATAACTGCAGGCGACTTTACGTTGCACCAGCCCGCGCCAGCAGAAAAACCAGCGGGCGATGTGGTAAAAGAGATTCACCCTGTTCTGATTGATGGCACCTGGACGCAGCAGTGGGAAAGTCGCAGCCATACAGCCGAAGAACTGAACAATCTGAAGGCTCAGGCAAAGCTGGAGATTGACAGACAAGCCGAAGCTCAGCGTATGAAATACATGACCGCTGGCGAAGGAAAAGCGGCTGTCTATCTGGAAAAGATTGAAGAAGCGGATAAATACCGCTCCGATGCCATTACAGAGGCGGCACTATATCCTGCTGGCGCTGACACCTTGATTGATGGCAAGACGCTCGAATCTATTGTCTCCGAACGCTACACGCTACTAGCAGCAACTATCGGTATCGATGGCGCCACTCTGGATGATGTTGTGCAGGTCGTTGAGGGCATGAAAGCGCAGTGGAAAGCCATTGCGGCAGACATTGAGCGCAAGGGAAAGATGGCACAGATGGCAGTTGAGGACGCGGCGTCAGCAGCGGAGATCAATGCTGCGAAGGTTGTTGAGTGGTAATGGTAAAAGTGGAAGATTGTTTCTCATTTTGAAAGAAAGTTGAGGCGGTATTTATCGCGCGTGAAGTTATTAAATTTCGCGCGCGGCTACAAACAAGCTTTCAGACATCAGAATGCGTCAGTTCCTGAACGGAGTATTAGAAACACTCGTGATAATGAAAATGCCTGCCAGAGACCGGAGAACCTCTGAAATCTGAGCTGATGCAGACAGTCTTTTCCAGACGCTCTCCGAATTAATGGAATTATTGGTTGGACGCAGCTTTGATATCCTGCATCACGTTCTTGCCCAGCAACCTTTCCATGATGGGCCACTCAGCAGTAACCACACGCTGCTTATAAGCACTCAGCTGTTCTGGTGTCAGCTCGACCACATCAATGCCTGCAGCACGAATCTTTTCAAACCAACCCGCACTGTCTTTCTCGGCATTATCCCAAGCCCAGTTCGTAGCCGCAGTCGCAGAGGATTTCATCCAGGCCTGCTCTTCAGCACTCAAGCTGTTAAACCATTTCTTATTGGCTAGCCAGAAAGTTGTTTCAAAGGATTCACGGGTATAAACGTATGCTTCCAGTACATCACGAAACATCAGTACTTCAGACGGTGGTGAATAAGCACGACCATCAATACCACCAGTTTGCAGTGCCGTATGTACTTCAGAGAATGCCATCGGCACTACGGAGAACCCCAAGGCCTGATAGCGATCAATGGCCATAGGAAAGTTAGGCACACGCATTTTGAAGCCTTTGGTATCGGTAGGGACAGAAACAGGTACCTTTAAACCCTTACGTACCACAAAACCTGTAAAGTCCGTAGGGACTGTGCCCAACAAGACCATGCCTAAATCGCTGTAGATATCACCGAACAGTTTTTCCATTTTACTGCCTGGGCCATAGAGCTTACGTGCCGTCGTCCAGTTATCAGCGACATATCCCAGGTTGGCGACATCCAGGCGAGGGTCCAGTTCAGAATTGGCCCAGGTCATGGTCATAGGTACAGCACCGCGCATAACCTGCTCGGTAATAGTGGTCCAATCGCCCAGGTCGCCCCCCGGGTGATACTCAATTTTCATCTTGCCTGCGGAATCAGAAGCCAGCTGATCCATAAATCTTTCAGACACTTTATGAAAGAGATGATCCGTTGGCATTACATGGGCCAGGATATGGCTTTCTGCAGCGGAGACTGTTTTGGCCCCCAAAGTACAAACAATTGCTGCAGCGGCAGAGCAGCCCGCAATTACCTTCTTCAGTTTCTTATTCAGCGTGAACATTCACGTCACCCTCTTTTTCATTGTTTTTATCGGCTGTTGTCTATGTAAACAGGCATCGCAAGCACCCCAGCCTACATACGCTTTCTGGAACACCATCTCGAACATCGTTGGTGTGGCACTTATAAAACCATAAAATTTGCCAGCTGTATACAGCTAATGCTATTTTAGTTGAACTCACTCGACAGAGCTTTTGATAAATTCATGATTGGACAATCAAAAGCAAACTAAAAAAACCGACACAAACAGCTAATTCATTGCCTTAAAGCCAGTAAAAATAGCTAAAAGGGCATATAAAAACAGATTGGAGCTTAGAACTCCCGGCATGCTCAAAAGATTCACTGTATACAGCAGGAGAAAAAATGAGACGAATACAAAAAGAAACGCTGGAGCAGGTTTTAAAAGAATTATCTTGCCACCCGTGTAGCTCTCTGGAGCTGGATGAACTGGTAAACCCTCAAATGGGGATCATTTCAGGCTTTCAGGATCTACTCAATGAACTGGAGTATCTAAGAACCCTACCACTGGGAGAGTGCCCGCCAGCGGGTTCAGTACAACCGTCAAAACAGGTCAAGGTATAAGATGATGGAAGATATTATCTACTCAGATATCAGCACACTCAGACACAAACTGGATGAAGGGACATTAACAGCAGCAGAGCTCGTCGAAAGCTACCAGCAACGTATCGACCAGACCAATCCTGATAATCCTGTGTTTATCAGCCTGAACCGAGAGCAAGTACAGAAAAAAGCTCAGGAGAACAATGCATCCCTGCCGTTATCCGGCATCCCCTTCAGCTGCAAGGATCTCTACCACGCCCGTCAGCAGAAAACGACTGGAGGCTCACGGGTAATGGCAGACTTTACCAGTGACGAAAACGCCTTCGTGCTTGATCTCTTAGAAAAACAGGGGGCCATCTTACAAGGGAAAAACAACCTTCATGAATTTGCCTATGGTGCCACAGGCGTGAATGAGCACTTTGGCACCGTTAAAAACCCTTATGATGATCAACGCCTGGCAGGTGGCTCCAGCAGTGGTTCAGCCGCAGCAGTCGCTCTGGGCATGAGTGCTTTTTCCCTTGGAACAGATACAGGCGGATCTGTTCGCGCCCCTGCAGCACTATGCGGTGTCGTCGGCTTAAAACCAACCCTGGGCAGGGTTAGTCTACGAGGTGTTGTGCCCTATTGCTGGACACTGGATCATGCTGGAACCTTTACCCGCACAGTTAAAGATGCCGCCTTACTCATGGATATTCTGGCCGAATACGACCCTGAGGACTCTGGCTGTGTGAACGCTCCATATCACCCTTGCCTACCGGAGTTGAACAACTCACTCCAAGGCAAAAAAATCGGTGTTCCAGACCGCTTCTTCTTTGAACATTGCGACCCGGAAATACTGACAGCGACACAAAAGGCCATCGATTACCTTAAGCAACAAGGCGCTGACATTATTCCCGTTACCATGCCATCCATGGAACATACCCGCACTATCTCTCTGACGGTTCAATTACCTGAAGCCTTGTCTTACCACAGCGATTTCCTGCTACAAAAACGCGCGCTTTACTCAGACGAATTTCGCTCAGGATTTGCCGCTGGACAGTTTATTCTGGCTGAACACTATGTTCGGGCAAAACGCTTAATTGAAGGTTACCGCCAACAACTCCAACAGGTTTTCCGCGAGGTGGACGCCCTGATTACACCAGGCTGCCCGACGATTGCCCCCATGATAGACAGCACGCAGGTTGAAACGGCAGGACTGAGCGAACCAGCAGGCAATGCCATTACACGATATACCTCCTTCTTCAATATGACAGGTAATCCCGCCATTACCCTGCCATCAGGTTTACATAGCCAAGGCTTACCGATGAGCGTTCAACTGGTCTCAGACCTGTTTAATGAAAGTACACTGTTGAATATTGCCCATCAGCTGGAAAGAGGCCTGGGCAAGATCCCGACACCATCAAAATAACTTCCTCTTAAACAAGACAAGGCCAGCAACGGCAGTACGGGTGATGCCAACAAGATATGTCCCGGTCGAAACAGAACCCTCCGTTTCGACCGGGAATATAGGCTCATATCCCTTCTATTAAAAACGCGGTTATTAAATTAGAGAAGGCCTATTAAACGACTAAGCATATTTGTCGTGACACTTAAAACGCTGACTCATCTCAGACTGTTTTTCATTTTGTTCCGAAACCTGATCTGACAGTGCCAATACGTTATGGCTTAAGATCACATCCTGTTTGGCATTATTGGCCACTATCGCCATATTACTACTGATTGACTGAGTTGCCTGGGACACCTGCTCAATACTACTGGTCAGTTGATTATTACAGGCCGACACCTGCAGCACTCGTGCTTTAATCAGCTCAATCTCTCCCATCGCCCGATCACCCAATACGCGACTATTGGCAACATTATCTTCACCGCTGGACATGATCTGCATTAATACCTGCAACTGCTGCTTCATATTGCTGACAATGCTGTTGATATCACTGGTCGCCTGCACAGTTTTTTCGGCTAATGCCCGCACCTCATCGGCAACAACGGAGAATCCCCGTCCGGCGTCACCGGCTCTCGCAGCCTCAATGGCAGCATTTAATGCCAACAGATTAGTTTGCTCCGCCAGGCTATTAATCATATCGGTGACACCATCCACCCTGGACGATGCCTCCTCCAGAGCAGAGATATTCTGGCTCAACTGAGTAAAAACCAACCCTAAACCGTCCAAAGATTCGAGCGCCTCAGCAATCACTTCTCCTCCATCATCTGCGGTCGCACTGGCCTGCAGTGCCTGCTGGTGGGCCTCGCCTGTTGCCCCCGTCATTTCCAACAGCGTTAAAGAGATTTGCTCAACAGCCGTGGCAGCGGTTTGCGCCTGCTGCCCGGTTTGCTCATTACTTTGGGCTAACTGATCTATTATGTTTCGCAGCTCTTGAGACATTTGTTGTACAGTCTGACCTCCAGAGATTACCTGGGACAGCAGCTGAGAAAAACGATCCGTTAAGTGATTAACGGCCAGCCCAACACGGTCAAACTCATCATCTCTGGTTTTATTGACGGCCATTACAGGCGTTAAATCTCCCTGTGAAATCACATCCAGCACTGCCACCGTTTGCTTCAGGCTTTGCGTAGCTTGACGCCAGGTGATCAACAATAAACCCAACACCAATATTGCAACCAGAAAACCCACAATAACAATCTGACGCAGCACCTTGTCACCGGTAGCCTGGGACTCAACTCGGGCATTGCGTAATGCTTGATCCAACAAACCAGACCGGCTTTCAGCCAACCGGATCAAAGACAGCCTTGCATCAAGGGCAGACTGATCCAATTGCTGCATCTGAGCTAAATGCTGTATTACTTTAGTTAGGCGAGATTCAGTATGAGACAGCTGCTCCTCATAAAAATCATTAAAACTTAACTTCGTAAACGCCTGCTTTAATAGGGTCAGATTTTCTCTGACTTTTTGTGCACTCACTTCATTCTGTATTTCAAGCAATTGCGCCACGGATTTCGCAAAATGATCAAAAGGTTGGCGAAAGGTCGAAAAAACAGCCTTATCAAACATCACGACTGAAGCCTGCACATCTTGCCGTAACTCCTGATCAAACTGCCGCCTCATATCCAACCACTGGTGGCGCACCTCAACCCAATGCTGCAATTTAGCCAACAGAGCCCCATAATCTCCCTCTGGGAATTGCTCAACCCTACTATTGCGGACCTTTAACAAAGGCGTAAACTTCTCTAGCAATAATGCCAGCGATCCAGCTTGATCACTTTCAGCTGCAATTGCCTGTCCGCTCTTCACATTGATAGCTTGCTGTAATACCGCTAAGCGCAATTGATTGAGTAGACTCTGCTGCTGACTGAGCTGCCCCACCTGATCAGACACCTGATTAAGTTTATTTAAGGACACAACAGAAAGCAGTGACAACGATGCCAAACCAACAAAGGTTAAAGCGATAGCCAATAGTAATTTGTATTTAAAACCCAGATTCATATACAGCATGACAGCGATGCCCTTTTTATTTTTATAGCCTCAAAAATACTGCCTTGTAAACCATTCCAATTCAAAAACACAGATACAGCATTATCAGAAGAGCACATATCGAGATATGTTTATTTGAATGATCAGAAACACAACTATTAATGAGAATTTGAGAATATAAATCATGCCAATATAAAACTATTATACGCGACTTTATTTAATCGGCATGGGAGAGATCAATAGAAAAGCACTTTTAAGATGAGCAATCCTGCTCAGAATTTATTACTTAATTGAGAGTAAAAGTATTAAGTTGCATGCACAGCATACATACACAAACATGTTCCGATATTTTTCCGCCAGTGGCTGAAGAATAAAACCATCGTATAAAGAGAAGCTTTTATGGCTCTTCGAAGTTTTATGTGAGTGTTTACCAATATTTCCCGGCCATCCTGCCAGGAAATATTGTAAAACAGCATGCTAAAGCCCTAACAAGGCAATACCCAGAACTAAACCACCGTTAACTCTTTTGGATACGGTGTCAGGTATTCAAAGCCACTTTCGGTAACCACAATAGAATCACCGACACGGGCGCCAAACTCATTTGGAATCGTAATACCACCATCGACGGCAAAGGTCATACCCGCTTGCAGCACAGTTTTATCGCCACCTTTAAATTCAGGCATCTCTAAGAAAGACACGCCGATAGAGCGACCTGTTCGATAGCCCGGCTCAAAACCTGAAGATTTGTAGACCTCATCGGCGGCAAAGTGAACCTCTTCTGCAATAACTCCCGGACGGATCGTATCCAGTGCAGCTTTCTGAGCAGCAATCGATACTTCATAGATACGGGCTTGCTCATCGGTTACCGAACCGATAAAGAATTCACGGTCAAAACCCAGCTTATACTGCTTAAAGTTCACCATACCGCAGAAACACATATAAACCGGATCACCCTTTTGCAGCTTACGCACATTAGAGCGACGATGAACCTTGGAAGTATCGCAGCCAGACTGGAATATCTGCAGATTATGAACCGTCGGCGAAACAAACTGATCAAACCCCTTATCAGTCAGAAAACCAGCCGCTTTTCGTGTACCTCCGGCGATAACGCCCAGTGCCACCTCATACTCAGGTACACCTTCCGCCAGCACAGCTTTACCACCTTCGACCATGCC
Organism: uncultured Oleiphilus sp.; assembly: GCA_964342385.1. Lineage (GTDB taxonomy): Bacteria > Pseudomonadota > Gammaproteobacteria > Pseudomonadales > Halomonadaceae > Oceanospirillum. The sequence continues at coordinate 9,710 of CAYFGP010000107.1, forward strand.
GATGGCGACCTGACCGGCCTGGCGCATAATTTCAATCTCCTCTGGAGACTTAATAACACGCATTTCACCCAACAAGGCCGTGCAATCTTCTAACTGAACATTGGTCAGTCCATTATTTAAGAAGTGCCCTACCAGAGGCTGCACCTTTAAGGTCTCGATACCTACCTTACGACGACCAGAGGTACCCACCAGCTGTTGCAGCACGGTACGCCATTCGCCATTTTTACCATCTTCCCAGGGACGCACATCTTCGATCCAAGTCATCTCAGAGCCCATCTCGGATTCCATCAAAGGGGTAATCACAGCACACTCACCCTGGCGCGGGACCCATACCATGGTAGGTCGACCAAATTCGACACCGAGATACCCCCAATAACCTGCGATATAGGCAATCGAATCTTCATCGGTCAGCAGAACACCATCAAGATCGGTTCTTTCAACCAGGCGTGTCTGTAACTCCTGTGCACGTTTTCTCATAAGATCATGCATTGTTATCTCCTTAGCTGTATACAGCTTGTTGTTTTTATCCATTTAAACCCACCAAAAAACCTAATGTCAACCAAAAAACAAACAAGCTGTATACTTCACAGTGATATATGGTAACATCCTGCACTTTTACAGGATCAAATTTAAAACGGAATAAAGAGGGCAGGTACAGGCATGGCTAGCACAAAAAAGAAACTCCTTCCCAGGCAGAGGGTTGATTCGATTTACCGTACTATTCGGGAGCGCATCTGCTTAATGCATTACCCACCAGGCAGTCTTCTGAGAGAAACCGAGTTAGCTGCGGAGTTTGGCGTCAGCCGAACCCCCATTCGACAAGCGATCAAACAATTAGAGTTTGAAAGCCTGGTCGTCAGTAAAAATGGTGTTGGTACCCTAGTGACTGATATCAAATTTGAATGCCTGGCAGACGTCTACGAAATGCGCCTAAAAGCAGCGGAGTTGATAGGCATAATGAGCCCCATGTCATGCACACCAGAGCACCTGACCCAACTGGAACAACTGAAACAGCAGGCATCCCAGCTAAATAGCATCAGCGATATGGACAGCCTGGCATTAATCAATCATGAGTTGCACAATCTCACCACCAGTCTGATTGGCAATCAGGCCCTGCGCTCAATTTATGACCTGTATTATTTCCAGACAACACGCGTCTGGTTTCAACTGATGCCTCAGTTCTGGATGCAAGAAGTTGAGGCGTTACGCAATGAAATCAATGAGTTAATACAAGCAATAGAAAGAGATGATGTAGTTGCGTTTGGCTTTATTAAGCGTAATTTTATCGCCCGCGTACTCTACCTCTTGGAACAACAGTCCAACTTAGAGAAAGAGAACGACCAATAATCTTCTTGCTCAATACAGCCTAACCTCTATTACTGCAACCAGCCCCTCAGAACCTCTCCCCACACCTTCAATACTGGCTGAAGATGCAGAAATAGTTTTGTTTTGACAGGCATGTATAATTCCCTTTCAGGATGACACCTTATGTTTACTGTTCGGGAGAGCGCTATTAATACGTCAGCGGCACAACAGCCGAATCACAATGAAAAAGTGACCAAACGGGCACGCGTTGATTCAATTCACGAAACCCTGCGTGAGCGCATCTGTCTACTCACTTACCCACCAGGCTCTGTACTGCGGGAAACACAGCTTGCAGAAGAGTTTGAGTGCAGCCGCACCCCTATTCGAGAAGCGATTAAACGCCTTGAGTTTGAAGGCCTGGCTTTTAGCAAAAACGGGGTCGGCACTCTGGTTACCGAGGCCAATTACGACAAACTGACTGACGTGTATGAGATGCGCCTAAAAGTCGCAGAACTCATGGGCAGCATGACACCCAATATCTGCACACCCGATCATGTCGAAAAGCTCAAAACCTTACGGGAAGACGCAAACCAGCTGCACTCCATAGAGACAGATCTGGAGCTACTGGCCCGCATCAACCATGAGCTCCACTATCTGATCGGCGAGCTTATTGGCAATAGTGCCCTTCAGCAGCTTTACCACTTGTATTACTTTCAAACCACTCGCGTCTGGTACCAGGAAATGCCCAACTTCTGGCCCGAAGAGATCCAGGCACTCAAGGATGAACTGGATGAACTGATCAGCGCCACCTCCCGGAACGATGTCATCGCCGTGGGTTACACCAAACGCAACTATATCGCCAGAGTCATAAGCCTACTTAAGCAGTACAATAACAGCTAACCGCAAACCCATTTGGCTACTCCTTCGTCCCTCTAAAAGCAAGGCCGCAATGAATCGACCTTGCTTAGCCCTACACCATTTAGCAGCAAAGCAAAGCCAACCTGTACACAGCATTCAAAAATATCCTTGACTATTCTCTTTTTTCGCCATTAAATACTCAAAAAAAACACCAGCTGTATACAGCTAGATATAAGGTGAATACATATGGTCAGAAAAGCACCAATCTCACCCAGCGAGAACAGCATTATTACATTTGACTCGGGCCGTCATCCAAGAGCAAAAATAGGCTTTGTGTTATTAGCTACGGAACAGACCATTGAAGATGACATGTATCGCTTGCTGCCAGAAGGTGTGGGTATTCATTTCACTCGCTCACCTATTCCTGATTGTATCACTGCAGAAACACTCAATAACTTAACTAATAGCCTCAGCCAATCCGCTGAAGTTTTACTGCCTGACGGCAGCCTGGATGTCATCACTTACGCCTGCACCTCGGGCAGTCTGGTCAGCGGAGAAGAAGCTGTATTCCAGCAACTGAACAAAGGCGCTCCAAACGCAGTGGCCACTAGCCTGATTACCAGTGTGATGAGAGCTCTTGAAACCCTGAATACAAAACGTATTGTCATTGCAACGCCTTATCTGGATGAGATCAACCAGATGGAGAAAGATTATATGCAAGCCAGAGGGTTTGAAGTACTGAACATTCAAGGTTTCAATCTGGATAAGGACAGTGAAATGGTACGAGTCACGCCCGGCTCAATACTGCGCTTTGCTGCCAACCTTGATGAGCCAGATGCTGAAGCTATTTTTATTAGTTGCGGGGCCTTGCGGTCTATTGAAATCATAGATCAACTGGAGAAGCTTACCGGTAAACCTGTAGTGACCAGTAATCAGGCAATGGCCTGGGATGTGATGCGCCTGGCTGGCATTCAAGATCAAATTCCTGGTTATGGTGTTTTACTCAACGAGTTCTAATATTACCCTGAAGTTATGAGCTTTATTTTCTTCTCATTGTACTTGCCAGTGCTCTGATTAAGCTGCCTTCGGGCAGCTATTTTTTATGATGTCAAACACTGAAAAGATAGAAATAACCATTAATTAATACTTCATAGAGAAATTCACATTATATCAACCAAACACCACTCAGGCTCTTTTTAACAGCATAAAAGAATAAATCACGCTTTTATCTTATAAGACTAATTTCATTCTCTATTTCAACAACAAGAAGCTCTATAGTGATCTCACTGAGTACCTTATTATGTCCAATAATACCTATCCAATATATAAACGTTACTGCGGTTGGGCTTGCACTGATGATATTACGATCAACAGCGCAAGATTAAAAAGTCTACAAGCCTGTGATGCCATCATTATTGGAGCAGGGTATACAGGATTATCCATTGCCCAACGTTTAGCAGAGCTGTGCCCTGAGGATGATATTCGGGTGATTGATGCAGAACAGATCGGTATGGGCTCTGCCGGACGTAATTCAGGTTTTCTATTAGAAAACAACTTTACCGCCCCGACTCCAGTATCAGCCCAACGGCTTTATCAGCTCTATCATCAGGCCCATAAAGATATCGTATATAGAGCACGACTACCGCGACTGAATGATGAGCCCGCCAATATATTTAAGGCAGCGGCCACAGAACGTGGCGTTGAGAGCCTGAACAAACTGGCACAACATCTAAAAAGCAGTGGCCAGGTTTTTGATTGGTTGCAACGGGATGACCTACAAAGAATCACGGGTTCTGACTATTACCGTTCAGGGCTTCTATTACCCGAAAACCGCTTGCTGAATCCCTACACCTTAGTACGTTCATTAGCCAATCAGCTGCCACACAATGTGACATTGCACGAACACTGCCCTGCATTAAGTGTTGAAAAGCATCATAACCACTGGCAGATCACCATACCTAATGGAGTGCTACAAGCACCTAAGGTGTATTTAGCAAACAATGCTTTTGCCAAACATCTCGGTTATGGACAGGGGCAATGTGTCACGATTTATACCTACGCTGGTATAACCCAGCCTCTGGATGAACAAGAGCGCAAAAGTGTGATGTCCCTGGGCCAATGGGGTCTATTACCCGCCCATCGCCTGGGTTCAACATTTCGTACGACTAAAGATGGCCGTTTATTAGTACGAGGAATGTACGGCTATGAAAAGGAAGGTGACCAGAGTGTTGAGACTATTCTGCTGCAAAGCCTGAAAAAGCGCTTCCCTCATATTAAAAGCGCTCAATCTCTTGCTGATTGGTGGGGAGGCACCACGGCTTTAACCTCAAATGGCGCACCTCTTTGGGGAGAGTTAAAACCCGGTCTTTATGCCTCTATCGGCTGTAATGGTGTTGGCATTATCAAAGGATGGATGCTGGGCCAGGAGCTGGCAATGCTGTCTCAAAATAAATCCACGCTGAATATTACAGAACTCTTTGGCAAACCCAGTTGGATGCCCCCCGAACCATTCCGACAATTGGGCTTCTTAGCCGTCAGTGAAATAGAAAAAAATATGGCAGGCCCTGAAAAATAGGACCTGTTTATCCGGTTGGCCACTATTGTTGCAATGGCCAACCATCGTCATCCATCAAAAACGGAAAACAAGCAATGATATCTGCTGTTAAAACCGATCTATACGATTCACCAGCGCCTTTGGAATGGGCGACTGTAGCGAACAATATGCTATTTACCGCTCAGATTCCTATCGATGCAGAAGGTCAGGTGGTGAACGGAGGCATTGAAGCACAAGCCCGACAAACCATGGACAACCTGAAACATACAATTGAAGCTGCACAACTGACTATGGCCGATGTGGCCCAAGTGCTGATCTATGTCACCCAGCGAGAGCAGCTACCGATATTCAACAAAGTATACGCTGAATACTTTCAGGCCCCATACCCAAACCGAGCAGCGATGATCGTTGCCGGTTTAGCCAGAGAGGAGATGCTATGTGAAGTAGTCGCCTACGCAGCACTACCAGAGAAGGCATAAGCTTTCTTAATATTGAGTGTTATTTAAGCAATCAAACAGTGCAGATTCGACAAACTGCCCTGGGATAAACCTCCCAACTCTTTAGCAACTCACTAAAGACTGTCGATTATGCGACCTGTTTGACTGCACCTGTCTCAGACCTAAATCATCAGTTTAGTTTGGAGCCGAGCCTCACTTTTTTCGATGTGAAGGAACAGCCTTGCAAACAATCATAACGAGCTCACGTGCCTGAGCTCGTTTTTTTACTCATCTACTGTCACTTTGTACCTAGTACAGCAGGAGTTAGTCGGAAATACCCCACCTGCTCTTCCAGTGCCTTAGCCACAGTTTCCAGGTTGTTCGCTGCCTGCCAAACCTCTTCAAAGGCTTCACTGCTGCTCTGGGTAATCTCACTGATCGCGGTCAGGTTCTGATGGATCTCTTCCGCCACGGCACTTTGCTGTTCTGCGGCACTGGCGATTTGTGTATTCATCTCATCAACAACCGTAACCGCCTGATCAATCTTCTCCAGATTGTGCTGTGTCTGCTCTGCAAAACTCACCGCCTGCTTGGCTTCTGCTTCATTGTTGCGCATGGCTGTGACCGACTCGGAGACACTGGCCTGGATTTTCTGAATCATGCCTTGAATCTGATGAGTGGAATCATGAGTACGGCTGGCCAGAGTGCGTACTTCATCAGCCACCACCGCAAAACCCCGTCCCTGTTCACCGGCCCGTGCCGCTTCAATCGCCGCATTTAATGCCAATAGATTGGTTTGCTCCGCAATCTCACCTATGACCGCCAGGATAGTGCCGACTTCTTCACTGTCCTTGGCTAAACGGGTAATCACAGTGGCGGATTGATTAATCTCATTGGCCAGCTGATGGATGCTGCGGATGCTTTTATCAACAATGGCAATACCCTGGCTCATTTCACTTTTCACATCCTGATTAACCCGCACCGTTTCCAAACTGTTTTGCGCAACATTCTGCACGGTACTGCTCATCTCAGACATGGCCGAAACCACCTGTGAGATCTCATCTTTCTGAGTTTGTAACAAACCGCGAGTGGCATCGGTTCTCTGATGCAACTGCTCTGCTAATACGGAAACCTCCTGACTGGCTCCCTTAACATTACTGGCGACAGAACCCAGTGCGACAGCCATGTTACCCACCGCACTCATAATACTTTCGCTTGGTACCTCTTTTGGCACCTGTACGGTTAAATCTCCCTCTGCCACCCAAGCGGTGGTTTGGCGCACAAACTCAGGCTCGCCACCAACCTGACGAGAGACACGTAGGACAATATAGATTCCAGCGGTAAGGCTGCCTGCAATGGCTAACGCCAGCAGCGCCATCATGATATTAAAGATCTGGGTGTAATAGTCCTGAGCCTTTAGATACTCCTGCTCAGCCACATCCAACTGCAGCTGCACCAGCTCAGTGATCTTTTCACTGATCGGATCAATGCTTTGATACAACGGGCCATTAATACTGGCTAACAGGCCCTTGGCATTATCCGGTACCTGATTTAACACCGCTTGTGCTCTGGCAATATCCTGATTAGCTGCAGCAAATAAGAGTTCTGCTTCTTTAGCCAGCTGCGCTTCTTTAGCGGTGAGTTGAGTCTTCAGATAGTTTTGCCAATACAGATTGATTCTGTCCTGAGCAGTGGCAATATCCTGTTTGGCATTGGATGCAGTGGTTAAACCGGCATCGGCTTTATTGACGGCATCAATAATCAACACAGCATAGTCATCAGCAATGGTCTTTAACTTAGCTAAAGGTAGCACGCGATCGGCATAGACCGTTTCCAGTCCCTGTGAAATCTCTTTTAAGCCCCACAAGCTAACCATGCCTAGTAGCAACAGGGCGGCCAGGGGGACCGAAAAGCCTAACGCGAGGTTTAAGCGAAAGGGCATCTCTTTTGAGTGATATTTTTGCTCTGCATATTGTGCCATGACTGATTTCCTGTTTATCCGTAATCGAGCCCCTGGTCCTTTTTATTGTTGAGTCGTCAGGAGCTTCTTTTAACTATCGTTATAGGGCAGTGTTTGTCGCTATAGATACCGAACCAAACGATAGGAAACACCAGAGTAAAGTGCTTTCTTAGGTTTGTAGATCTACAAAGACACTTCGATAGAGCAAGGGATATGCCAGACAACCTGTTTTGTAAGAAAAGACAACAAAATGTGTCGTTTTGTAGCAAAAGCAAGAGGAAAAACAGGAAGGATAAAAACCATACGCCTCGTTATTGTGCATAAGGCAAAATGGTCGAGCACCACCACAGTGCATATGAATACAACATTTTATTACGCACTATTCTCCAGCTCAGTTGCCGGAGAATAGGCCGTATTAATCAAGCAAGATTTGATCATCAGAAAACGGATAATCGATCAATCAAACCTCATTAGAATCATTCTTCGTCGTTAACCGCAGCCACGGACAGGTTTTCGATACCGTTCCAGATACGATCCGCACTTTTGATATGACCGGAGGTATCGGTTAACCAACGCTTCTGCACATCTTTATTCAGGTTCATATACAGCTTGTTGTCGACGATATAGAAAGCTTCCGGGTCAATATCAAATTTCTTGTTCATCACCACGCCCATCGCACAGTAACCGCCAAATTGTGGTGCATAGCGCTCTGGATCAGCCTTAAAACGATCACGGTTGCTTTCACTGGCAAAGTGATAAATCGCGCCTTCGTAGTTAGCAGTAAATTTCGGCATGCCTTCCACAGCCTGGTTATTGGTAAAGTAGGCGACAGGATCGTAACCATGGATCGCTACATCGTTATTATTTAGATTGATGGATGCTGCAAAACTCAGACTGCTAAGCAATAGCGCACCCGCGGCAGTTGCCATTTTCAGTGTTTTGGATAGCTTATTATTCTTCAATGCTTTCATGGGTCTTCACCAACGTATTATGTGTATTCAAGATAAAGGCCGAACTAAATCACGGGCCCGCTTGTCTTGAGTTAAAGCGTACGGTGAAAAGCACTGTAGAAAGTGACGGATCATCCACAAGAATAAACCGATCGTCCTGAAATCGAACTAATACAGTAAACACGGGCGGTAAACACGGGCAGTAAACATAGGAGAGAAACATGGATACTTTGGGTGCTCTGTTACAGCATCTAAACTTCAATGCTGAGGTGTTTTTCAGTGGTAGCCTGTGCGGCGTGCAAGCCGTAGAAGAGGATGGTGAATCCGCTACTCTGCACTTCTTACGTTCAGGCGCTATGATGCTAATGACTGAGCAAGGACATGAGATGGTAATAGATAGCTCTGCCGTTATCTTCTTTCCTGACGGTATGCGCCACCGTTTTATCCCCCATGGCTCTGAAGCCCCCGAGCTCGTTTGTGCCACAGTTAAATTCCAACCCGGACAAAAAGCCCTGCTGGCCGATAAGTTACCTAAATTTCTCTGTATCCATGAACACGATAGCCAAGCGGTCAGTGAAGCCGCTGAACGACTGTTTGATGAAGCCTTTAAAGATCTGCATGCCAGACAGATGATGATTGATCGCCTGTGTGATGTACTGATGATTCAGATGCTCAGATACGTGGTCTGTCACGGTATTGTCGAACTGGGTATGTTAGCGGGCAGCACTCATCCCAACCTGGCCCCGCTGATGCAGCAGTTAAAACAATGTCCGGAGAAAGATTGGAACCTGGAAGAGATGGCCACTTATGTTGCTATGTCTCGCTCTAAGTTTTCAGCGCTGTTTAAAGAAACGTTGGGACAAACACCACTGGAATACCTGACCGATCTGCGTCTGCATCAGGCCCAGGAACTATTGAAGAAAAACAAGCCCGTTAGCCTAGTTGCCAATAGCGTGGGTTATGAAAACGCTTCATCACTGAACCGGGTATTTAAAAAGCACTTTGGCATTACGCCGAAACAGTGGCTGAAGCAGTATTTTTCGTCCAGGGGATAGGGCCCGTTAGGTAGAAACAAAAGGTAATAAACAAGGAGAAGAGACAAGAAGTAAGGAGTAAAAGATAAGAAAAGGGATAAAATGGACACTTTCCTTGATAGAAAAGAGCCCATTAACAGACGTCTTACTTCCTAATGCCTGCCAGATTAAGCATCAGGTACATTCACACCAGAAACAATAGGTAGAATCAGACGTGATGGATGACTGGCATCGTGCAGAATCACCTGATTAGCCACCTGAGTTTCAGAAGTGGTTTCATTTGATTCGCCGGTATTCAGGTTACGGGCAAACTTTGGAAAGTTCGACGAGCTCACCTGCAAACGAATTCTATGCCCCGCCGGGAACACCGTACCGGTATGACCCAGATTGATGCTGTACTCATAGGTTCTGTTAGCTTCAATCAGCTCAGACTGAGTTTTCGATCCATTGCGCAGGCTGGCACGTACAGCACCGTCCAGAATATTGTGGCTGGAACCGTCAGGGCGGACATCCACCAGTTTGGCCATAAAATCAGTGTCCATCGCACTGGATTTAGCAAACAGCTGCATGCTTACCGGACCGATCACCACCAGATCTTCTGTCAGTGGCTCAGATGTGTAAACCAGTACATCGTCGCGCACCTCCACATCCGCCTGCTCTACCGCACCAGACTTAGGGCCACCAGTCAGATCGGTACCACAACACAGATTACCACCAGTTGTCGGTACTGGGTTCAGAGGATCATAGCTAAACAGATCCGCCGCGCTGCTTGCTTGGTCGACGGCTGAAGTTTGAGCGATACCGGCATCTTCAGTATCAGCAGTCATACTCAGGCTACCACTACCGGCACGGTTGTTAGCATCACCATCACTATCCAGATAGAAGGCTTGGTACTCAGTATTGGCCAGAGGATATTGATCGGAATTCACAATAAAGTGACGACCTTCCTGACCCGCATCCGGTGGTACCATCACTGCCAGTGTAGCGATTGGACTGGATTCGTAATCGTTTTCAGACCCCTTCAAATAACGATCAAAGTAATCCATATCATAGGGGCGGAAAGCATTGCCCTGAACAACCGCATTAGCCCCATCAGCCAGACCGCCCATCGCTTCTGCACCGAAGGTTGGGGTACCGTGATCCGTGGCATGGCCGTATTGACTGACCAGCAAACGAGTTTGCTGTTTTGCTACATCGGAACCTGCACGCTCCTGCATAGAGGCAAAGCTGGCAAAGGTGCCATCGGCAAAAATATCGTACCAGGAACCATGAATCAGTACGGGGATTTGTACCTGTTCAATCTGAGCACCCACATCCAGATTCTGCCAATACTCGTCATAAGTTGGGTGTTCCAGCCAGGTATTATAACTGTTCACCAGACCATCAAACTGATTCATAGAGGTCAAAGGAAGTTGCCAGACCCAATCACTCCATTGGTTAGTGGCCGACAACAATTGGCGCTCTGATACCCGCTGATCAATCAACTCCTGCGCTGTGCCGTTGGCCGTTTCCTGACGAAAAATCTGGTCATTCGTGAAGGTCAGCTCTGGCCAGCTGATATTCATACTCAGATGAGGAATCCCCTGGTCATAGGTCCACTCACGGTGGTAATCCTCAGAACTGATCGAGATAGACGCGGCTTTCAGGCTAGGCGGCGCAGAAACAGTCGCCTGCCAGCTGGTCATGCCCACATAGGATGCACCACGAATACCTACGTCACCGTTTGACCAAGACTGATCAGCCAACCATTCCACAGAGTCATAACCGTCATTTTTCTCCTGACGGAAGATGTCGAACTCGCCTTCAGAGGTATAGGTACCTCTGACACTTTGCACCACGTAGGCATAACCCCCTCTGGCATAGGCAGTACCGTCAGCAATGGTCAAATCACCTTCGGCAAAACAGCCTGCCCCCATGCCAATACGGGAATAAGGTGTACGAGTTAATACGGTAGGATATTTTTCTGCTTCGCTGTTATCTGGACGATAAACAAAAGCAGAGGTAAGCGTGCCGTCTCTTAATGGAATCTGCAGATTCTCACAGACGATATTCGGATGTTGATCGGAACGGATCAGTTCAACACTGTCATTAGAGTTAGAATCGCTATCACCGTTACAAGCTGCCAGAGATAGGCTGATGCACGTCACCAGTGGATAGCTGAGATATTTATTTTTATTAAGCATGAGTCAAAACCTTGTTGTATTTATTGTGGTCTCGCTTTTATGTAACCAAGGGAAGGTTTTGTGCTCAATGTCCGATGACGACGCTTTTTGGCGGGGGTTAAACTTTAGTCTTTGCCATACAAAAACCACTAAAAAAGAAATAACTAATGCAATATAGCGCAGTAAAGTCCTCTAATATGCTTTCCTCAAATATTAGAGATATATGGGCTTGCTACTTTGACAAAATCTGTCTCGCTACTTTAGCGATTTAACAGACGATAAAGAGAGCGAATATCCTGAAACCCAACTCGTTCTGACACCTGCAAGCGATCCAGCGTCTTATCCTGCATTAACCGCATTGCCCGGCTTTTACGCTCATCATTGAGGATATTCTGAAAGCTTTGCTGTTTCTCCTGCAGCTTTCTCTGCAAGGTTCGGGGACTCATACACAAGGCTTTCGCCACATCAGCAATAGACAGTGCCGGGTTATGCAGCGTACGACGGACGATATCTTGCACCTGAAACACCACATCCTTTTGCAGTCTCATCTCCCTTAGATGAGTGCTATCAGACAGCAGATCAGCCAACGCCTGATTACTGGTAATTAATGATGATGGGTCAAGATCGCCATAATGAACCACCAATTGAGTACGTGTCTGGTTATAACGCAGCTCAACGTCTAAGTGGTGATTAAAGAAGTGAGTATATTTTTGCTCATTGGAAGCCAGTTCAGCAAGGACATGGGCACCCGGTAGAGAGGTTTTTATTAGACCGATAATACAAGACAGGCCAAAAACAATCAGACTGTCATCATGAAACATATCGTGCACAAACACCACTGTCAGCTTATCCGGCTCCGCAACAATACGCTCAATATACTCATCCGTAGACAAGCTATGTAAGCGTTGAATCAGCTGATGCACATCATCCGATGCCATCAACCAGATAAAAAAGTTATTGGTGTATTGCTTGTGCAGGGCTAACCCCGTTGTCACCACCAACTCCGGGCAATCGCGATAGATCTCCGCTGCCTGATCCAGCAATTGATCCGCAAAGGCAGAGTCCATCAGCAAAAAATCACCTAAGTTATTTTCTGCCGTCACCGATTGTAGGAAATAGGGTTGTGCAGCCCCTACCTGTGAAAACAGGTCGATATAGTACTGAGGCAGCAAAGCGGTCTGTTGGCCAAGGGCCGTTTTTTCATACTGTGCCATAGCTTTATCCATTATCTTGTTTTTATTGTTTTGCTTAAGAGTAAAACTTGCTGCGCGGCTGTCTATGACAAAATGCGCCATGATCTGGCGGATGGAGTCAGAAATAGGTCTAACTTGTTTAACTAGTCGTAACCGCTATGCCTATCTACTGAGCACCATCAGATAACTTTGGCAGTGCTGCCATCTTTACAAACCTATGCTGTTTCAGATCAGGGCTAAACAGTATTTCTCTGCTTCTATGTACAAATAAAGGAGTTTTGTAGGGACTCAAGCCGTACTTGCTTTTCAAGCAATGATCATAGCGAGTAATCGTAGTATGAGCTTTGCGTATTAAGGAAGGTTGGCTAGCAAGGAAATCTTCTGTATAACGTTCGCGCTTCTCGACTTCCGAGAGTGACAAAAGACCTTGTCTTACACTTTCTGTGTTGGCATACAGCTGGAAACTATGTGCATACAGTATTTTCAAATAGGAGATATCTTGTTCTTCCTGATTATCAAAGCTCAGATCTCTGAAGACTGCTGAAGCACAGTTACGAGCAGCTTCAATTGGAAGTGTTGAGTCAAAAGGCAATAGTTTTCCTCCCTGACTAGAGAGCTCAAACATATACACTTCTTCAACATCCACCTCAGCTGGAAGATATGTTTTGGTCTCCGCCTGATATTCCAGTTGTTCACCGGTTTTCCTAGAAAAGGGAAGAGTGATGCCTGTTACCCAAGCCCCTGTTCGTTGATGTACACAATGCTGAAAAAGCGCTCGGCGCTGAATGAGGGCATTAGAGGCCGATTGACCGGTAGGATATTCCAGTCCAGTTCCATCATCTTTTGGGGTCGAGAGTTGTGCTGTTCGACGATAAACATCACGCCGGCTGTTTCCAAATAGCTGCCCTTCATGCCAGATACGTGACGACTCTAACCAGTATTTGAAACCTGGATTGTCCGAACCTGTCCAAGCTTTTGTCAAACAATGCTCAAGATGTGGTTTCCATTGTGAGTTCGTTGTTGCGACCAGACTAGCATCGGGTTTGCGCAAATAGCGTCGCCACTCAACACTGTCATCAAACTGATAGGGTGGCAATGGCGTCATTAATACAAAGGGTCGATATATTTCCTGCTCAGCAACACAAGCAGAACTGAACAACAGCCCCATTAATACGGAGAATATCTTGTTTATCATGTGAATGTTCCTTATTCGTACAATATTCAGCTAAGCGCTCTCAAGCAGACTAAAAGGTTTCGTCAAACATATTCCTTACTGAGCCTCATCTGTAGATTGAGACAAATCTCTGGCTTTAACAAATCGATGCTGTATTAGATCAAGCCGAAGCAAAAGCCGATGAGCTGAATCGACAAAAAGCGGCTTAGGATCAGGACTTAAGCTGTAGCGTGTTTTCAGACAGTCGTCATAACGATTAATTGCGGTATAAGCCATACGCATTAACGGTGGCTGGCTATCGAGGAAGCCATCTGTATGACGCTTAAGCTCTTCCTCACCGAAGTTGAAGCTATTCTTCCCTCGACTTTCTGTAAGCACATAACGTTGAAAGCTTGATGTGGCTATAGTTTCCCGGACACACAGGCGCAGGTAAAATCACCTGCCA
>CAYFGP010000108.1:0-23183 GCA_964342385.1 uncultured Oleiphilus sp.
GTACGTACGGTTCTGTGAGAGGGATGAGGCGGTAACGCCTCACCCTACTCGATGTCCTGTCGGTTTGCCTCGTTGTTTTTTTCAGTCGTTTTCATTTCTTCAGCTACCTTTCCTGATTGCCTGTTACTTAAGTGACTCGTACAGTATGAGCTGATAGAGGTTGTATAGAGCGGTGGACTAACAATGGATTCAATAAGCTATGCAGAGTTTCAAAAGAACCTGGCGGACACTCTGGATAAGGTAAATGATGAACATAAGCCGGTATTAGTCACCCGCCAGGATGGCGAGCCGGTTGTGGTACTCAGCCAGGAGGATTTTCGCGCTTATGAAGAGATGGCGTATCAGATGGTGAAGCTGAAAAATGAAGAGTGCCTGAAGTGTGCACTGGCGGAGCTAGATAAACAAACGGCTGTTTGAAATTTATCTGGTTTGGTTTTACTCTGATCATTCAGCTTTGCCTATCGCAATACGGCTAATAACAACAAAACCGGAGGCACTCATGGCTCACTTTGTTTCTCAATCAATCGCACTTCCTTTGTCTTATCTCTCAAAAACAGTCTTATCAACAGCGCTGTGTGCTTCTATTACAATGTTCTCATCTCAGGCTTCTGCTCAGATCAGTGTGGATCAAGCTTTGCCTAAAGTGGCCATTGGGAAAGGCGGTGAGCTGATGCTAAAGGATAGCAAGGTCCAGTATCAGAGTTGGAATACTGATCAGTTAACGGGCAAGGTTTATCTGATTCAACATATGGCAGGACGTAGCTCAGCCAAAGAGATCAATGATCCTCTGATTGAGCGTATCAAGGTGGCGGGCTTTGATCGGGAGAAATACCGTACTGTAACGGTTGTGAATGCCGATGATGCGATCTGGGGTACGTCTGGTTTTGTGCGTAGCAAACTGGAAGGCAATAAAGAGAAATACCCTTGGTCGATTATGGTGTTGGATAAAGATGGTGTAGCCCGAGATATCTGGCAGCTGGAGAAAAAAAGCTCTGCGATTATCGTTCTGGATCAGAACCAGCAGGTACGTTGGTTCAAAGATGGCAAACTCAGCGAGCAAGAACAGCGACAAGTGATGCAGTTGCTGGAGCAGCTACAGACTCAATAACCTGCGGAGACTCTATCTTTGTATCTCGGTCGGTTTGCCATCTCTATCATTTTTAATATCAGAGTTGAGTGGCTTCCCGTAGGAACTCACTAAATCGACGCCAGGATTTTTTATCGGCAGCGGCTTGATAACGAGAGCTGCCGAATACGGTAAAGGCATGAGGTGCGCCGCTGTAGGTGATCATCTCATGTTGAATGCCGGTTTGCTCTAGCTCAGTTGCCAGATCAGCAAACTGTTGCATCGGAATCACTTTATCAGCGGTGCCATGGAGAATCAGTAACTTACCCTGAGTGTTTTGATAACTTTGTCCTCCAGGTGTTTTCAGACCGCCGTGGAAGGTGACAAAACCTTTTAATGTCTCCCCTGAACGGGCCAGTTCCAAGGCTGCTGCACCACCAAAGCAATAACCCATGGCAACCGTGTTATCGAGATTGCCACCCTGCTGTTGTGCCGTTTTCAGCGCACCTTGCATTAAACGGCGCATCTTCTCCCGGTCTTTATACAGCTCCCCGGTATGCTGGCGCTTATCTTTGACCTCAGTAGGTCGTATGCCTTTACCAAATAGATCGGCAGCAAAGACGCTGTAGCCCATCTGCTGCAACATGGTGGCCCGCTCTTTTTCATAGGCTGTGAGCCCATCCCAATCGTGTAATAGAAGCACCAGAGGGGCATTAGCTCCCGCGCTAACATAGTAGCCTTGATAATCTTCTCCATTAACCTGATAGGTAATATCTTGAGCGAGTGCTGGGTGCAGAGGTTAATAGCAGACTGGTGGCTATGGCCGGGATAACCGTGTGTTTAAGACGTGTAGGACAAAGTGTGCGGATGTTCATCGTCAGTCTCCAGGACTTATGATCATTACCGGAATGTGTATGGGTTACAGGTTATGCGCGTTGTTCATTGTAGCTAATGAGATCAGTGTAGTTCTCGATGGCTTGGTATTCTCAATCTAGTACGATTAATGTTTGGCTTCTGGATCAGAGTAAGGGTCTATGTCTGAGGTTTTTATTAAACACAATCCACTGCTGGGCAGTGATTCTCTGTTAAGAGAAGCAGATGGTTTGCAGTTATTACGGCAGAGTATTGAGAGTTCTGGGGTCCAGTTATCTATACCTGAGGTGTATCGGATATCTCAGCATGAGCTGCAGCTGGAAAAGGTCTCTTCTGAGTATCCCTCTCCTCAACAGATGCAGCTATTGGGACAAGAATTGGCTCGATTGCACTGTGTTGCTCAGCCTTTTTATGGCTTGAAACAGGATAACTATCTGGGGTTATCGAAACAGATTAATGGTGAGTTTGATAACTGGGGCGAGTTCTTTCTACAACAAAGATTGGGCTATCAGGTTGCTAAAATACGACAACAAGGATTAAAAGAACGCTTTTCCAATCAGCTAAAACAGCATGGCGATAAGCTTAGCCAGTTTCTTAACGACAACTGTAAATATCCAAGTTTGGTCCATGGTGATCTGTGGTCCGGTAATGTGCTGTTTGACCAAAACAAGGTGTGGCTGATTGATCCGGCGGTGTATTACGCTGATCGGGAAGTGGATCTGGCGATGACAGAGATGTTCTCTGGTTTTTCTGCTGAGTTTTATCAGGGCTATGATGAAATCTTGCTGCGAACTCAACACTATCCTGTCAAAAAAGTGATTTATAACCTGTACCAC
Source organism: uncultured Oleiphilus sp. (assembly GCA_964342385.1). Lineage (GTDB taxonomy): Bacteria > Pseudomonadota > Gammaproteobacteria > Pseudomonadales > Halomonadaceae > Oceanospirillum. The sequence goes on from CAYFGP010000108.1 coordinate 2,776, forward strand.
TATCTCAATCACTATAACCTGTTTGGTGATGGCTACCTTAGTGGTTGTGAGCAGGGATTTGCCTGTTTAGAAAGCTTGTAGGGAATTGGTTATTGGTTTCTGATGTTCGCTTTTAAAGTAGGGAGCAGTGGAAGAGATTCCTGCTGATTCAGAGCTTGCTGCACACAGGGTACAGCAAGCTAATGGTTTCACTTTAAGAGAGGCCGATAGAGGAACAGGAGTAGGTGTGGGAGTTACTGCCCGATTGTTGATCAATGATTTTATTCTGACTAACCAATGAATCAGGTGGTTATTGAATATACTTTTCTTCCAACATAGCGCCCTGCTCATTCACAATTAGGGTTTGTTCTTCCCAAATCTTTTCAGCCAGCCAGGGCTTTTTGGCGTAGAACTGGCGGCTTAACATCAGGTAGTAATCTTCGGTGTAAAGCGGCTCCATGGCACGACTGATAAAACCCGCCAGTTCAGCGTGTTTGCGGGCCAGAGTCTCGACATGATTAACGATCAATACCGCTGCTGGAGCTTCACGCTGAAGTAAAGTCTGAAGTGCTGTCGTGGTAGTATCCTTGTACATTATTGGATGATCATGCTTTTTCATCTGATCAACAACAGCACTGTTCTGAGTCAGAATCACGCTCTTACCTTTAAGGCCGTAGATACGACCGCCATCGGTAGAGACGCGTGTGTCTTTAACACGATAGAGCGCATACTCTTCACGATAGAGCTTCTGCCTGGGATCTACCTTGGCTTTGGTAAAAGGGTATTTACCGGTAAAGAGCCATTCTTCCCGGTAAGGTACGTTAAACAGGCCATCGAGTTTGCCGGTTTTAATCTGCTGCAGGCAGTCGTTAAATTCACAGCGCACCATCTGGAATTTAATCTCTTTTACCTTTTTACCCAGCTCCTGCATGATTTCAACAGAATAACCGGGGTTGTTAGCCGGAATAGTCGTGCCATCATCCAGATAATAAGGTGGGTGAGAGGTGGTCGGGTAACCCACCAGAAAACGCAGAGGCGCAGCCTGACTGATTGAGCTGCTAAGGGCTAACAGGCCACAGCCTGCTAACATACCGAGTTTGCTGAGAAGTGAAGCTTTAGCCATGGTTGCCTCCGGCAAAATACTATCCCTGATCTGTGTATCGCTCACAGTGGATTAAGTGTCTGTTATTAATGATAGTTATAACACAGCTATCTGGATCAGATAGTGCAGAATATTGGATTAAACTTATTACTTGAATCAAGGAGCAAAAGTTTATCGCTAAAAGTGTTTCTCTTCTTTGATTCGTCTCTCATGTTTTAGTGCATAATTGAGCATCATTTCTAATGATGCATCTTGACGTTGATTCATGCGCTGTTAGTCTGCCGCATATTTATTATTCTCTCTCCACAATTCCATCTATAGGTGAAATCCAGAGCCATGAGCCATAAACCCGAATACTTTATGCACAGGGCAATCGAGCTGGCGCAGAAGGCAGCAGAGCAGGGTGAAGTGCCTATTGGAGCCGTGCTGGTATTGGATGGTGAAATTGTAGGTCGGGGGTGGAATCAGCCGATAACGGGTTGTGATCCTTCAGCTCACGCGGAGATTATGGCGTTGCGGGATGCGGGCAAGACGTTGCAAAACTACCGCCTGAATGAGTGTGATCTCTACGTCACTGTAGAACCATGTACCATGTGTGCCGGAGCCATTATTCATAGCCGGATTCGCAAGGTGTATTACGGTACTGCCGAGGCGAAAACCGGAGTCAATGAGAGTATCTGCAATCTATTCGCTCAGCCTTGGTATAACCACAAGGTTGAGGTAGAAGGTGGTTTGTTAGCTGGGCGTTGTCGCAAACTATTAAAACAGTTTTTTGCGCAACGCCGCAGTAAAAGGGATGAAAAAGAGTGCTCAGGGGGTGAGTAAAGTCGAGAAAGAAGGCAATTACAGTACCGGCGGTACAATACTAAAGCTGACACTTTGGCTGACCGGCCTTTCGACAGCACGATTCTGGGCCAGTTGCTGTAGACGTGTGTCGTACCAACTCAAGATATCGTAGTATTGACGGATATTCTGTACGTAGGTCACAGGTTCCTGACCACGGGCAAAACCGTACTTGGTATGTTTATACCAATCACGTTTTTGCAACAGAGGCAGGTGTTCACGTACATCGATCCACTTCGATGGATCTTTCTTCATATGCTCAGTGATAATGCGAGCATCTTCTAAATGGCCAAAACCAACGTTGTAAGAAGCCATCGCCATCCAGGTACGGTCTGGCTCTTTAATGCGCTCTGGCATACGGCGAATCAGTTTCGCCAGATAACGGGCTCCACCATAAATACTCTGTTTAGCATCCAGACGATTGGTAACCCCCATCTCTTTTGAGGTGTTGCGAGTTAACATCATCAGGCCGCGGACACCGGTCGGTGAGGTGGCCAGCGGACGCCAGTGAGATTCCTGATAACCCACTGCTGCCAGCAACTTCCAATCCAGATCGTATTTTTTAGCGGCACCACGGAAGTGGCGTTCATATTTCGGTAAACGGTTGCGAACGTGACGCAAAAACAGCTGAACACCCACATAATTCAGCTCTTCTTTATGACCGTAATAACGGTCCTGCATCTGTTCCAGCTGACCCTCTTCAGCCAGCTTGGCAAAAAACTTCTTCGTTTCCTGATAGAGGGTGTGATCCCTTTCCTTCGGCATGACCCAAGCCAGTTTATGATTGCCGGGCAACTTAAAGGCTTCTTTTACCTTAGTGAAATAAGCGAGATTGATATCCAGTTCATTGGAATTGACGACGGCATAATCCAGTTCTTGTTCCTGTACCATGCGAATCAGGTCAGTGGCTTCCAGATCGGCGGTCTCTTTCCAACTCAGTTTTGGATGTTCACTTTGTAGTTCTCGCAAAAGACGGGCGGATTCAGTACCTGCAATCACCGCAATCTGGCTACCAATCATATCGTCTAGAGATTTCGGTTTTTTATGTTCAGTATTTTTGCGGTTGTAGATAACAATGGGTTGCACCTGCATATATTCAGGGGCATAGAGAAAATCGCGGATTTTAGACAAGCTGATCTCAAGGCCGGCAGCACCGATATGGGCTTCACCTTTGCTCAGTGATTGATAGATCTCTTTGATATCGTGGTTGCTGCTGATCTCCAGCTTAACACCCAGGTGCTCGGCAAACAGTGTCGCCAGCTCATATTCCATACCCGCAGGTCCGTCGGCCCCCTCATAATAGGTCATCGGGGTGTTACGGGTGAGAATCTTCAGTACGCCCTGCTGTTTGATCTCTTCGAGTACGCTGGGGCGTTTCTCCTCTTTTTTACAGGCAGACAACAGCATCGCCACTAGCAGGAGTACTGCTAAGCAAAGAAATGACGAATATGAGAGTCGAGTCTGCTGCACGGTAAAATTACCCTGAAAATGATCCTTAAAAATGGATGCTATACGTATGATTGAGCTCATTGTCGCACTTTTTTGACATCAAAAACTCAAACCTGCTTCACAATCCCGCGAAAGTCGTCGGCTGTATTGGCGTTGACCAAGGTATTTGCAGTATTATTAGCACCCTTATCATGTCTGCTTAATGAAAGCAGGTGGCATTGTATATCCTTTTGTCGCCTGTTTTTAAAGAGTAGAACAGGTTCCAGTTTCTGAAACTTTTCTAAGAGGCTTCTTTTCGTCATGCTTAAGTTGCGTGGAGCGCCCGCCCTTTCCGCCTTCCGAACCCGTAAGCTGTTAACTGCCCTGCAAGCGGCTGTGCCTGCTGTCAAGGATGTATACGCTGAGTTTACCCACTTCGCCAAGCTGTCTGCCAGTCTGAGTGAAGAGCAACAGCAAGTGCTTGATCGCATTCTGCGTTACGGACCAAAAGCTGAGGTGAAGGAGCCTTCTGGCACCCTGTTCCTGAGTGTTCCGCGCCCGGGTACTATATCGCCTTGGTCATCTAAGGCAACCGATATTGCCCATAACTGTGGCTTGGAGGCGATTGAGCGTATTGAACGTGGTATCGCTTACTATGTACAGGCGGATAATTTATCAGTAGATGAAACGGCTCAGTTGCAGGCTCTGCTGCATGACCGTATGACACAAGCGGTATTGTCTGATCTGGACGAAGCCAGCTGCCTGTTCTCTGAAGAAGCGCCGCGTGCGATGACTTCAGTGGATATCCTGGGGCGTGGTCGTCCGGCACTGGAAGAAGCTAACCTGTCTCTGGGTCTGGCTCTGGCTGAAGACGAGATCGATTATCTGGTGAACAGCTTTACCGAGCTGGGCCGTAATCCAAACGACGTTGAGCTGATGATGTTTGCCCAGGCGAACTCTGAGCACTGTCGTCACAAGATCTTTAACGCCAGTTGGACCATCGATGGTGTTGAGCAGGAAAAGTCCCTGTTTGGCATGATCAAGAATACCTACCAGCAGAATCCAACCGATGTATTGTCTGCCTATAAAGACAACGCGTCTGTGATAGTGGGTCATGAAGCCAACCGCTTCTTCCCGAACCCAGAATCAAAAGAGTACGGCAAAAACAACGAAGCCGTACACCTGCTGATGAAGGTTGAAACCCACAACCACCCAACTGCAATTGCACCTTTCCCGGGTGCGGCAACCGGTTCCGGTGGTGAGATCCGTGATGAAGGTGCCACCGGTCGTGGTTCCAAGCCGAAAGCGGGTCTGACCGGTTTTACCGTATCTAACCTGAATATCCCGGATTACAAACAAGCGTGGGAAGGCGACTACGGCAAACCTGCGCGTATCGTATCTGCGCTGGATATTATGATCGAAGGCCCATTAGGTGGCGCGGCGTTTAACAATGAGTTTGGCCGTCCTAACCTGAACGGTTACTTCCGTACCTTCGAAGAGAAAGCAACCGGTGCTAACGGCGAAGAGATGTGGGGTTACCACAAGCCGATTATGCTGGCCGGTGGTATGGGGAATATCCGTGCCGACCACGTTGAGAAAGGCGAAATTATCGTTGGCGCTAAACTGATCGTGCTAGGTGGCCCTGCTATGCTGATCGGTCTGGGCGGCGGCGCAGCCTCTTCTATGGCGACTGGTGCCAGCTCGGAAGATCTGGACTTCGCTTCTGTACAGCGTGAAAACCCAGAGATGGAACGTCGTTGTCAGGAAGTGATTGACCAGTGCTGGCAGCTGGGTGATGAAAACCCAATCAGCTTTATCCATGATGTCGGTGCTGGTGGCCTGTCCAACGCCCTGCCTGAACTGGTTAAAGATGGCGAGCGTGGTGGTCAGTTCAACCTGCGTAAGGTACTGAACGATGAGCCAGGCATGAGCCCGCTGGAAATCTGGTGTAACGAATCTCAGGAGCGCTATGTAATGGCGGTTTCTCCAGAGAATCTGGAGGCCTTCGAAGCGATCTGTGCCCGTGAGCGTTGTCCGTTTGCTGTAGTCGGAGAAGCCACCGAAGAGATGCACTTGACCGTGCACGATACGGTATTCAGCAATGAGCCGGTTGATTTGCCGATGAGCGTGCTGTTCGGTAAGCCACCTAAGATGCACCGTGAGTTTAACCGTATCAACCCTGAGCTACCTGCACTGGACTTTGCCAAGGTTGAGCCGAAAGAAGCGGCTTCCCGCGTACTGCAGCTGCCAACGGTAGCGAGCAAATCCTTCCTGATCACCATTGGTGACCGTTCGATTACCGGTATGGTAGCGCGTGATCAGATGGTCGGTCCTTGGCAGGTGCCAGTGGCTGACGTGGCTGTGACCACCACCACTCAGGATGCGATCACCGGTGAAGCGATGGCGATGGGTGAGCGTACCCCGCTGGCGCTGATCAACCCGGCTGCATCTGGTCGTATGGCAGTAGGTGAGACCATCACCAACCTAGCTGCAGCAAATATCGAAAAAATGGGCGACATTAAACTGTCTGCTAACTGGATGTCTGCCGCCAGCCACGATGGCCAGAATCAGGCCCTGTTTGATACCGTTCATGCCGTAGGTATGGAGCTGGCTCCAGAGCTGGGCATTGCTATCCCGGTGGGTAAAGACTCCATGTCCATGCGTACCGTGTGGGATGACGAAGGTGAGCAAAAAGCGATCACCTCGCCACTGTCTCTGGTCATTACAGGTTTTGCACCAGTACTGAACTCTGCGAAAACCCTGACCCCTGAACTGCGCACCGATAAAGGTGACACTGATCTGATCTCCATCGATCTGGGTCGTGGTCAAAACCGTCTGGGTGGTTCTGCATTGGCGCAGGTATTCAATCAAGTGGGTAACCAAGCCCCTGATCTGGATGATGCGGAAGATCTGAAAGCGCTGTTTGCGGTTATTCAGGGTCTGAACCAAGACGACAAACTGCTGGCTTACCATGACCGTTCTGACGGTGGACTGTTCGCAACCCTGACTGAGATGGCCTTTGCCGGCCGTACCGGTCTGAATGTGAAACTGGATCTGTTGGCTGGTTCTGACAATGCGGATGATCTGCTGGCGGCTCTGTTTAACGAAGAGCTGGGTGCAGTGATTCAGATCCGTCGTGAAGACACCGAAGAAGCGCTGGCGCAGTTTGAAGCTGCAGGTCTGGGTGACTGTGTTGCCGTGATCGGTGAGCTGAACGACGAAGATTGGATTCGCTTTACCTTCGACGGCAATGCCGTGCTGGAAAACTCCCGCGTGAACTATCAGCGTCTGTGGAGTGAAACCAGCTACCATATCCAGGCGATGCGTGACAATGCGGATTGTGCACAGGAAGAGTTCGATACCATTCTGGATTCTACTAACCCAGGTCTGCACGCAGAGCTGAGCTACGATGTAAACGAAGATGTAGCAGCAGATCTGATTGCGTCGGGTAGCCGTCCTAAGGTGGCTATCGTACGTGAGCAGGGTGTAAATGGTCAGATCGAAATGGCGGCCGCCTTTGATCGCGCGGGTTTCTCTGCGGTTGACGTCCATATGAGCGACATCCTGTCAGGCCGTGTGACCCTGGATCAATTCCGTGGTCTGGTTGCTTGTGGTGGTTTCTCCTACGGTGATGTCCTGGGTGCCGGTGAAGGCTGGGCGAAGAGCATTCTGTTCAACCCGGTAGCTCGTGAGCAGTTCAAAAACTTCTTCCACCGTGAAGATACGTTTGCACTGGGTGTATGTAACGGTTGTCAGATGCTGTCTAACCTGCACGAACTGATCCCAGGTGCTGAGCACTGGCCACACTTCGTACGCAACCAATCCGAGCAGTTTGAAGCCCGTGTTTGTATGGTTGAAGTACAGGACAGCCCATCTATATTCCTGCAAGGTATGGCCGGTTCCCGTATGCCAATCGCAGTAGCACACGGTGAAGGTCATGCCGAGTTTGCGGACGAAGCACACCTGAACAACCTGCTGGACAGCGGTGCACTGGCACTGCGTTACGTGGATAACTACGGCAAGGTCACTGAAACGTATCCTGCGAACCCGAACGGTTCTCCTGCGGGTGTGACCGGTGTGACTACCACTGATGGTCGTGTGACCATCATGATGCCACACCCAGAGCGTGTTTACCGTGCAGTCACTAACTCCTGGTCGCCAGATAACTGGAGCGAGGACGGTGCCTGGATGCGTATGTTCCGCAATGCCCGTGTTTGGGTTGGCTAAGAGTGAATGAGATTAGGTTTGCACCTGATTTTATCGCTTGATAAAAAGGCAGCTTCGGCTGCCTTTTTTAATATCTGGGTGTTTATAGCTGCGAAACGAAAAGGTGGCTGGGATTTAAGAAAGGGAATGCTTTGTCCTTAGATAGACCGTAATCAGAATAAAGAACTTTGATCTTTCTGTGGTTTTGGCCAAGTGCTAAATAATGCACTGTCAGCAATCTGCTTATTCAGTTGTTCCGCAAAATGCTCTGCTACTTCAGGTGCATGAGTATTACTGGGAGTGTGCAGAAAAACAAAGGGTGAGCGTCCTTCCTGTAACCATTGGCTGATCTTATTAACCCAAGGATCAAGATAATTCAATGTGCCTTGCCAATCCCGTGCGGTGATAAAACGCACCATCGGCATCTGGCCTGTGGCGATCACATGTAGTGGCACCTTGGGTTTTACTGACAAGGCGTCCTGAGTGGCTTCGTCAGGTGTTGGATTATTAAACAAAGCGCGGGTATCAAACTGAATACGGTTAATGCCTTGCTCCATCAGTAGGGCATTAAAGCGTCGCTCAGTATTATCCTTCTGATAAAAGCCTAAATGGCGCACTTCGATACCGTAATTCAACTCTTTGGGTAGACCGCGTAAGAACTGCTTCAGGATATCCATCTCATCTGGTGAAAAGCTATCCGGTAGCTGAATACACAATAAGCCCAGTTTTTCCTGCAATGCTGATAAGCGGTGTATCGCTTCGTTTAGCTCGGCCTCACAGTGACGTAGGCTTAACTCATGAGTGATGGTTTTCGGTAGTTTAAAACAGAAACGAAAATCCTCAGGTGTCTGTTGATACCACTCCTGTACGGTATGAGCTTCCGGTAGGCCGTAGAAGGTGGTGTTGCCTTCTACAGTAGAAAAGTAACGGCTATAACGGCCCAGCGCATGTCGCGGTATACTGCCTGCTAACGGGCCGTCATTCCATGCAGAGTGATTCCACTGGGCTAAACCTATATAGCATTTGGGGCTGTCCAAGTGCGTAGCTTCTGTTTTTACAGATGTATCAAGAGTCATGATGAACTACTCTGATTCTCTGACTGAATAGCATCCTTTACCGGTGCATCAAACAAGCTTTGGCCGCAGTGGGGGCAGTGAATCTTATGGCCCAGTTCCAGGCTTTGGTTGTGGATAATCTGATTCAGTTCATGTTCTGAAATACCATATTGGCGACTGATGGCTTTTAGTAAGCGGGTTTCTTTCTCGGTCAATTCACCATCTTCCAGTGCGTTAATCACCTCTGCAGTAAGAGACGATTTGCGGTTTTGCAGCTCTTCTGAAAAACGAGCCGCCAGCATACCGGCAGGTAGTGCTACGGTGCCTACACCTAATAACATAATCAGAATTGCCAGTATTTTGCCGCCTGGTGTCACGGGTGTCATATCACCATAGCCGACCGTGGTCATAGTCACTACGGCCCACCAGATAGCATCTAATACTGTTTTAAAGGCTTCAGGCTGGGCTTGGTGCTCCAAGGTGAACATTAGGCAAGCGGCGAGCACAACCAAAACTAATACAGCAAAAATAGCCGAGGCAATCGAGGCTAACTCTGAGCTCAGTACTTTGACAAATACATCCATACTGCGGATATAGTGAGAAAGCTTCAGTAAACGAAGTAAACGCAGTAATCTGAGATAGCGCAGATCGATATTGATAAACAGTGACAGATAGAAAGGTAGGATTACGATCAGATCCACCAGGGCGATAGGACTGCGGATATATTTCAATCGCCCCTTCAGGCCTGTGCCAAAGCGTGGGTTTTCTGGGGCGATCCAGATGCGGATTAAGTACTCCAGAGTGAAAACGATTACGGAGAAGACTTCCAGCCATTGAAATTGGGTTTCGTATTGCTGGTTAATCTCTGGAATGGATTCGACAATCACTACGGCGACGTTGACGATAATCAGCGTGATAATGAAGCCGTTGATCATGTGGCCTATGGTGCTACTGGCATTGTCGCCGTCCAGCAGATGATAGCAGCGGCTACGCAAAGAATTTGAAGAAGCACTGTCGCTCAATGGCTTGTCCTGAGGCTGAAGTTTTTGTGGTTTTTTACAAGGTTAGGAATATTCGATATGCATGTAAATAGGCCTGAGGCAATCCCTGTGGTGGTGCCTGTGCTGGAAACAGAACGATTAAAGCTAAGAAGTTTTGTTCAGAGGGATGTAGAGGACTACTTTGCTCTGGTATCCGATCCTGAAGTGGTACGTTATGTAGGTGCAGGCCTACCATTGCCACGGGAGCAATCCTGGCAAAGCTTGGCCTATCTGATTGGTCATTGGCAGTTATTGGGCTTTGGTTTGTGGGCTGTTGAGGAAAAAAGTTCAGGTAAGGTGATTGGTCGGGTAGGTTTGTATCAACCGGAGGGTTGGCCAGGGCTGGAGTTGGGATGGATGATTGCAAAGAGTCATTGGCGTCAGGGTTTTGCTTATGAAGCGGCCAGTCGGGTACTGGAGTGGTGCAAAGGCCAGCCTGATAAGCAGCAGTTGATCAGTTTGATTCATCCCGAGAATAAACCGTCTATTAAGTTGGCCAAGAAACTGGGGGCACATTTGGATAAAACGCTGGCAGTAGGGGAGGCTTCGGTTTTGCAGTTTGCCTTTGATCTGCAATAGCCCTCTGGCACACTGTATATTGTTTAATTTTGATATAGCTCTGATCAATTCAGATACCTGTTTACATGGCTGATCGTTTAAGTCAGGCCAGTTTCAGGCTAAGCAGGCTTTAGGCTTGCTTAGTATTATAGATGGCTAAACAGGTGCTGAACCACAAAAGGATTTTCTTATGACGGCAACAGGTGTTCATCCAAATCTGGATGCATGGCGTTTACAGTTTCATCAACTGCTGGCGAAGTTGGATGCCGCGGGTATACAGGCTACGCCGGAAAATGCCCGGCAGGCGTTGGCGGATCTGACTGCGCGCTATGTGGCACCTGGGCCGGAGTTGGCTCGTGTTGAGGATTTGGAATTATCGTTACCGGATCGTGCTGTGCCGTTACGCTTTTATCAGCCACAACAGCACCAAGTCGAACAGACTCCAACAGAGCCGGGGCAGTCAGAGAAAGGTAATCTAACAGACTTGGTGCTGTTTGTTCATGGTGGTGGCCATATGGCCGGTAGTGTTGAGGTCTATGATCCGATCTGCCGCCGTTTAGCTCAGACTTCCAAGCAAGCGGTGTTGTCTATTGAGTATCGTTTGGCGCCTGAGCATCCCTGGCCTTGTGGTATTGACGATGTGCGTGCAGTGATGACTCATCTACCTGCGCTATTGGATCGTCTGCAGTTGTCGCTGTCTGATTTGAATATCCATATGATAGGAGATTCTGGTGGCGGTGCTATGGCGGCGACTATCTGTTTGCAGCCGGATTATGATTTAAGCTTTGAACTGCAAAAGCTGGTCTTGGTTTACCCCAGTTTGGACTATCGAATGGAAACAGAGTCGGTACGTGAGTTTGGCGATGAATATATGCTCACTGCCGATAGGATGCGTTGGTATTTTGATAACTATCTGCAAGAACAGGCTGATCCATTGTCGATCTCGCCATTGGAAATGGCTTTGCCAGAGTCTTTCCCTGATACGCTGATTGTTAATGCGGGTTTTGATCCATTAAGAGATGAGGCAGAGTTGTTTAAAGATAAGCTTGTACAAGGTGGCTTCTCTGCACAGCTGACCTGTTATGACGATATGCTGCATGCATTCTTTAATCTGGAAAGTATGGTGCCAGAGGTCTGTGAGCGTGCTTATTGTCAGATTGCGGATTTTCTAACGGCTTAATCGGACAGATTAATATCTGGGGCGATAACCGAAAAAGGCTTGCCGGTGGGCAAGCCTTTTTGTTTGATGGCGCATCAGCATGTTATCCGAACAAAGGGCTGATTTGGCGTTGTGAAAGAGGAAGTGCCTGCTGAGAAATATCCTTTTAGTTCGAAGTTGTCTCAGGCTGGGGCTGCGTCCAACAACGGACCTTCTGTACCAGATTTCCACTGATCTCAGTGGTTTCGAGATAGTAGTCACCGATCTTCAGGCAGACATGAGCTTCCGGAATCGATTCCAGTTGTTCAATAATCAAGCCGTTCATGGTTTTAGGGCCATCAACCGGTAGTTCCCAATCCAGAGATTTATTGATATCACGGATACTGGCGGTGCCATCGACAATAAAGTTCTGGCTGCTGCTTTCTTCGCTACTCTCTTTCTCTTCCAGTTGGATCTCTTCGTTGTCACCACCACTGATCGGTGAGGTGAAGTCACCCACGATCTCTTCCAGAATATCTTCCAGCGTGACGATGCCCATCACATCTCCGTACTCATCCACCACGATAGCGATACGGCGCTTCATCTTCTGGAAGTGCAGCAGCTGAGTCTGCAAAGGTGTTGTTTCCGGGATAAAGTAAGGTTCGCGGGCCTCGGAAATCAGGTCTTCCTTTGCTGGATTCTCTCGGGCCATAAAGCGCGATACATTACGCATATGCAGAATGCCCAGTACATTATTGATATCGCCTTTGTACAAAATCAGGCGTGTATGCTGGCAGGTCTGCAGCTGGTCAATAATGCTTTCTATCGGGTCGTCCAGATCAATACCCTGAATCTCATGGCGAGGAATCATGATGTCATCCACGGTCATGGATTCCAGATCCAGAATGCTGAGCAGCATGGTTTTGTGGCGACGGGGGATCATCGCGCCCGCTTCCAGTACTACTGTACGTAGTTCTTCCGGGGTCAGCTGATCATTGCTGCTATCGTTCTGGTTGATGCCCATCAGTTTTAATAGTGTATTGGTGATGGCGTTCACCATAAACACCAGTGGGTACATCAGTTTTAACAGTGGGGATAGCAACAGAGAGGCTGGATAAGCAATTCTTTCTGGGTGCAGTGCCGCCAGTGTTTTTGGTGTAACTTCCGCAAAGATCAGAATCACTAGTGTTAGCAGTGCAGTTGCAATCGCGATGCCGGCATCACCATACAGGCGAATCGCGATAATAGTCGCGATGGAAGAAGCCAGGATATTAACAAAGTTATTACCGATCAGAATAACACCGATCAAGCGATCTGGGCGTTCCAGCAAGCGGCTAACGCGCAGGGCAGCACGGTCTTTGTTTTTAGCTTTGTGGCTGAGTCGATAGCGGTTAAGTGACATCATGCCGGTTTCAGAACTGGAGAAGAAACCAGAACAGATAATTAGAAAGACGAGTAGGCCAAATAAGATGCCAAGGGGGGTGTCGTTCAAGAGCGGTATTTTCCTTAACTTAACTGTGAACTACTTTTTAGGGATTTCGACGGTTACTGTCAAGATGGTCGGCAAAATTGCCGCCATCTTTAATTTCATCTCGTGGCAGATTTAGCTGAGTAAAACTTCCAAAGCAAATTTACTGCCGAAATAACCCAGGATGAGTAGTGTGGTGCCGCCCAGCGTCCAGCGCACTGCAGTCATACCACGCCAGCCCATCCAGTGGTGGCCACCTAACAGTACTGCAAATACCAGCCAGGCCATCAATGTTAGTACGGTTTTGTGAGCCAGATGTTGTGCAAACAGGTTCTCGATAAAGATAAAACCTGAGGCTATCGCCAGAGTCAGCGCCAGTACGCCTGCGCAGATCAGTTCAAACAGTAGGCGTTCCATGGTCTGCAGCGGAGGTAATACCTGAATAATGCCGCGGGTATGTTTATGTTTTAGCTGATAGTTCTGTACCGCTACCAGCATCGCCTGACAGGCGGCAATGGTGATAAAGCTATAGGCCAGTAGTGAGGTGGTGATATGGCTTAGCAGACCGTGGGGCATCTCGCTGGGGCCTGAGACCGGTCCCCAGATGGCAAAGATCAGGGCCAGCATGGACATGGGGAATACTCCAATGGCCAGATTCAGAATTGGCTTTTTCAGACTGCTTAACAGTAGCAGTACGCTGATGCTGAGGGTGGCCAGAACACCCATTTCACTCAACCCCAGGTGTATGCCATCGGGCTGAAACATTGCCAGCCAGACACTTAAACCGTGATTAATAACTGCTGCACAGCCCAGTAGCTGTACCAGAGAGGGGCGAACGGGGGCTTTGCGTTGCAGGGCCATCCATTGATATGAGGCCGCTGCCAGATAAAAAACAGTTGCGATCAGAGCTAATGCAATAGCGTCCATAATCTGTCCGGTATCCCAAATATAAGAAGCGCGTCAAATAAGAGTAAAAATCAAGCTGTAATAGTAACTGATTGCATTAAGGATTGGCATAAATAGCACCAGGGATTTTTATAAATGAGTGCTGGATTGAGATAATTTCGTGTTTTCTAGACTTTCTATAGGGGCATTAGGCACTTGCCCATAGATGCCGAGGCCCTGCGTTGGTTATAATGCGCGGTAATTGCGCTTAAATGTTATGGCGTTAGCCTGTCACCGGTGAGTAAAGCGACCGGTGTTTTATTACGTTTGGCTTGATGGTGTTTGTGCGGTATCAGGCTGTTGAGGATGTGTGGATGTTTGAAAATTTAACCGATCGCCTTTCGAAAACCCTGCGTTCGATTACCGGTCAGGCCAAACTGACCGAAGACAATATTAAGGATACCTTACGTGAAGTACGTAAGGCGTTGCTGGAAGCGGATGTTGCCCTGCCAGTAGTGAAAGCCTTTATCGAGAAGGTGAAAGAGCGGGCAGTTGGACAGGAAGTCAGCAAAAGCCTGAGCCCAGGTCAGCAGTTTGTCAAAATTGTTCAGCAGGAGCTGGAAGCCATTATGGGTGAAGCGAATGAAACGCTGAACCTGAATGCTAATGCGCCAGCGGTTATCCTGATGGCTGGTCTGCAGGGTGCGGGTAAAACCACCTCTGTGGCGAAACTGTCCCGCTACCTGAAAGAACGTGAGAAGAAAAAGGTGCTGGTAGTTTCTGCTGACGTTTACCGTCCTGCAGCGATCAAGCAGCTGGAAACTCTGGCCGGTGAAGTTGAGGCCGAGTTCTTCCCAAGTAGCACCGATCAAAAGCCGGTTGATATCGCAAAGGCCGCTATTGCTCACGCTAAGATTAAATTCTTTGATGTGGTAATCGTGGATACCGCCGGTCGTCTGCATGTTGATGCGGATATGATGGACGAGATCAAAGATCTGCATGCGTCTGTAGATCCGGTTGAAACCCTGTTTGTGGTTGATGCCATGACAGGTCAGGATGCTGCGAACACGGCTAAAGCCTTTAATGATGCCCTGCCGCTGACCGGTGTGATCCTGACTAAGGCAGACGGTGATGCCCGTGGTGGTGCTGCACTGTCGGTACGTCATATCACCGGTAAGCCAATCAAGTTTATGGGTATGGGCGAGAAGGTAGATGCCTTAGAGCCGTTCCACCCGGATCGTGTCGCTTCCCGTATTTTGGGTATGGGTGACATTCTGTCTCTGATCGAAGAAGCAGAGCAGAAGATCGACAAAGATAAAGCGGAAAAGCTGGCCAAGAAGGTTAAGAAGGGTAAAGGCTTCGACCTGGAAGATTTCCGTGACCAGCTGCAGCAGATGAAGAAGATGGGCGGTATGGCCGGTCTGATGGATAAACTGCCGGGTATGGGGCAGTTGTCCGAAGTCGCTAAGAGTGGTGCCGCTGAGAAAGAGATGGGCAAGCTGGAAGCGCTGATCAACTCCATGACTCCAGAAGAGCGCCGTAAGCCGGATCTGATCTCTGGTTCCCGTAAGCGTCGTATCTGTGCCGGTTCCGGTCTGCAGATTCAGGATCTGAACCGTTTGCTGAAACAACATAAGCAGATGCAGAAGATGATGAAGAAGATGGGCTCTAAAGGTGGGATGTCCAAGATGATGCGTGGCCTGGGCGGTATGATGCCTCCAGGTATGGGCGGTGGCCCAGGTGGTGGTAACTTCCCGCGTTTCTAATGACGGCTTCCTTTAGTTAGTTGTTATTAAGTCATGGGTCTTCGGGCCCATGATTTGTTTTCCCCGATTCTTTCTTCTTTTTCTGCCCTCTTTTATCATTTCTTCTTCTCTTCTTTACCTTTTATTGTGCTTGTTTGCTTCTTTTATTGCCTATCTATGTCGTGAGCTTAATTTACGGTGCTTTTGCGCTAAATTGCATTTCTTTTGCTGATTGTGCGCCAAGTTGCTTGCGTTTCCGTCAGCGGGGCCTAAAATAGCGGCACATTTTCAGACTCTTTATCTGCTCAGCCCGGGAAAACTCGGTGTTGTTGCGGATTATTGTGCTTTTGTGGTTCCAAATGCCGGTGTTTTCCCTTAGAATATGCCGCCTTTCGGGCCTAAAGCCCGATTAAGCAAGTCTGTAGCGAAATTTTGACAACTCCGAATATAGGATCAGAAGGCAATGGTAACCATTCGTCTGGCTCGTGGTGGCTCTAAGAAGCGCCCGTTCTACCATCTGACTGTAGCTAACTCTCGTAACGCCCGTAACGGTCGTTTCATTGAGCGTGTTGGCTTCTTTAACCCTCTGGCTCAAGGCCAGGAAGAGCGTCTGCGTGTTGACCAGGAGCGTGTAGCTTACTGGACTAGCAAAGGTGCTACTCTGTCTGACCGTGTTGCTAAGCTGCTGAAAGACGCTGCTGAGTAATAACTACGTTATAACAGAGAATTAAGACAGGCTTATGTCCGATCAAAACGAAAATTTTGTCGTCTTGGGCAAAATCACAAGTCCTTTTGGTCTTCAGGGCTGGGTCAAAGTCTATTCCTATACTGACCCGATGGACGGCATCTTTCAGTATAAAACATGGTCTTTATGGCGGGACGGCAAACCGGTTGGTGAGTATGTTCTGGGTAAAGGTCAGAAGCACAGCAAGGGCTTAATTGCCCGGTTGAAGACGGTTGATAATCGCAATCAGTCTGAAGCGCTGGCGGGCACTGAGATTCGCATTAGCAAAGATCAGCTGCCAAATCTGGAAGAAGGTGATTACTACTGGCACCAATTAGAGGGGCTGACAGTAATAACCGTAGATGGCGTAAATCTTGGTCAGGTCGACTACCTGATGGATACGGGTGCTAATGATGTAGTGGTGGTTAAAGCCAGTGCAGATAGCATCGATGATAATGAGCGTTTGCTTCCTTATCTGTTGGATCGGGTGGTTAAAGAGATCGATCTCTCTGCTGGCACTATGCTGGTGGATTGGGATCCGGATTTCTAAGAGTTTATTACTGTGTGGTTAGGTGTTGTATCCCTGTTTCCTGGGATGTTTGATGCGGTCACCGAGTACGGTGTAACCGGGCGTGCAGTGAAGAAAGATTTACTGCAGCTGGATTTCTGGAATCCTCGTGATTTCGCAACCGACAAACATCGCACAGTAGATGATCGCCCATACGGCGGTGGCCCAGGCATGCTGATGAAGGTTGAACCTCTTCGGGATGCTATTTTGGCAGCTAAACAAGCTGCTGGTGCCGATGCCAAGGTGATCTATATGTCCCCACAAGGGCGACCTCTTGATCAACAAGGGGTGCTTGAGCTGGCCTCCCGTGAGCGAATGGTGATAGTCGCTGGACGGTATGAGGGTATCGACGAGCGTGTTGTGGAGACATTAATCGATGAAGAGTGGTCAATCGGCGATTATGTTCTCAGCGGTGGCGAACTGGCTGCATTAACTCTTATCGATAGCGTATCTCGTATGGTTCCTGGCGTACTGGGGCATGAAGATTCTGCCGAAGAGGATTCTTTTGCTTCAGGGTTGCTGGATTGTCCGCACTATACCCGACCGGAAGAAATTGACGGTCTGAAGGTGCCGGATGTGCTGCTTAGCGGGAATCATGAAGCCATTCGTCGGTGGCGTCTCCAGCAATCTCTGGGTCGAACCTGGTTAAGGCGGCCGGAATTGTTGGAAAAGGTCGACCTGGACGATGAGCGCCAGGCATTGTTGGAAGAATTCATCCGCAATCATGACGGTTCGCGCTAAAAGCGCAAGTCGAGCGGCTTAAATCTAGGAGCGAGCTAATGAGCAGCAAAAACACTATTATTCAGGCTATTGAAGCCGAACAGATGAGCAAAGAAGTACCAGAATTTGCACCAGGTGATACTGTTGTTGTTCAGGTTAAAGTAAAAGAAGGTAGCCGTGAGCGTCTGCAGGCGTTTGAAGGTGTTGTTCTGGGCAAGCGTAACCGCGGCCTGAACTCTGCTTTCACTGTACGTAAAATTTCTCACGGTGTAGGCGTTGAGCGTACTTTCCAGACTTACAGCCCTCTGGTAGACAGCATTTCTGTTAAGCGTCGTGGTGACGTTCGTCAGGCTAAACTGTACTACCTGCGTGAGCTGAGCGGTAAGGCTGCACGTATTAAAGAGAAGCTGGGCTGATCAACTCAATCAGTTCGACTTGCTGAAAAAACGGGTAATCCTCAGGGATTGCCCGTTTTTTTTCGTCTGGAGTTTTTGTTATGTCGAAGATGGCTGAGGGTTCTGCTGAACAGCTGCTGCAGGAGTTTCATCATTACCTGCTGCTGGAACGAGGGCTGAGTGCTCATACGTTAGAGGCCTATCGCCGGGATCTGCGTCAGTTTATCGCCTGGCTGCAGGAACAGCAGGGGCATAGTGATCTGTTGATGGTGACCACTGAACTGTTAAAAGCGTTTGTTGCGGATCGTTTTGAACAGGGCAAAAACGCTCGTTCTGTGGCGCGCTCGGTCAGTGCACTGAAAACCTTCTATTACTGGTTGCTGGATGAAGGTCAGGTCAGTGTTAATCCGGTGAGTCTGTTACCGAAAATCAGTCAGGTGAAAAAACTGCCAGGGGTGTTATCGGAGCAGGATGTGGATGCCTTGTTGGCGCAACCAGATCGAGCTGATCCGATTGAAGCCCGTGATCGCTGTATGCTTGAGCTGCTCTACGCCACGGGATTGCGTGTCTCGGAGCTGGTGGGGTTGCAAAGCGGGCAGGTGAGTATTCAGCAGGGCCTGGTGCGTGTCACTGGTAAAGGTCAGAAAGAGCGGCTTGTACCCATGGGACAGTTAGCACTGGATGAGCTGGAAGATTACCTGCGCCATACGCGCCCCTTAATCGCCGACATTGGTGATAGTGATGTGCTGTTCCCTAGCCGAAAAGGCGGCTTTATGACCCGGCAGGCATTTTGGTATCGCATTAAAAAATATGCACTGCAGGCGGGAATTGAACAGCATATCTCACCCCATCAGTTGCGTCATGCTTTTGCTACTCATCTGTTGAATCACGGCGCGGATCTAAGAGCCGTACAGCTGTTATTGGGCCATAGTAGTGTTTCGACGACGCAGATTTATACTCATGTGGCCAATCATCGTTTGCAACAATTGTATCAGGCGCATCATCCGAGAGCCTGAACGGATAGGTCTGTTTGATCATGCTAATCAGTCAGCGCTAATAAATAGACCGTTATCGTTTCTCGGGCATTGGTACGGGATAAATATAGCGGTATAGTGCCAAGCTTTACTTCAGCGGAACATTTATTATTTATCGCGGTCACAGCTGAAGGTCTGCACCGCTTATGGTTTGGAAAAGAGGCCAGACCGGCTTATTGATATGGGAATCTGTTATGAAAAAACTGAAGGGTTATCTGAGTGCGCTGACACTGCTGCTGGGCAGCGTACTGGCACTGCCTGCGCTGGCTGAAAGTGCTGAAGATGTGATTTTAAAGAAACTGAAAGCGGCAGGACCCGCGATTCCCGTTAATGAGATCCGTCCTGCGGTGCTGCCGAATTTCTATGAAGTGGAGTTGAGCAGCGGCGAAATTCTGTACGCCAGTGAAGATGGTCAATATCTGTTTACCGGTGATCTGTATCAGATCGCAGAGCAAGGCTTTAAAAATATCTCTGAAGAGCGCCGTATGACCAAGCGTGCGGATCAGATTACCGGGATGGATGAGCAGCAGATGGTGGTGTTCCCGGCAGAGGGTGAAGAAAAAGGCCAGATCACCGTCTTTACCGATATCGACTGTGCCTACTGCCGTAAGCTGCATCAGGAAGTACCTGAGCTGAATAAGATGGGGATTGCGGTGCGTTATCTGGGCTTCCCCCGTGCCGGTGTCGGTTCGGCTTCCTACTACACCATGGTTTCCGTATGGTGTGCTGAGAATCAATTGGATGCGATGACTCAGGCCAAGCGCGGAGAGACCATTGAAGAGAAGCGTTGTGCTAATCCTATTGCCGATCAGTACAAGCAGGGTCAGCAGCTGGGTGTGCAAGGTACGCCTGCCATCTTCTTGGATGATGGCCGTCTACTGCCAGGCTATATGCCAGCAGCACGCATTTCAGCAGCTTTAGGCCTGTAAGCGCTGTAATCTAATACTTCTCTACTGACGCTTTATTAATTCAGTGTTTAATCCCTGCACAGCCCCGGAAAATATTTTCCGGGGCTGTGCTTTTTTAGCCCGATAAAAAACCAGCTTAGCCCTGGAATGCGCAAAAAAAATCTGTTTTTTGCCCCTGTCTTCAGCAGTTGCTTTAGGTTGGTTTTTATCTGGACCAAAACAGGCTAATATGAACGGCCTTAAAAATCCTAGTCAGCACAGGAAAACACTGTGTTCTAGGTGAAATGACTACAGGAAATATGCAAGAGGGTAATGAGTTGAAACCGGTAAAAGTGGGTGTATGTGGATTAGGTACCGTTGGTAGCGGCACTGTAAATGTATTGCGTCGTAACGCAGAAGAGATTACCCGTCGTACTGGTCGCCCAATTATTGTAGAGCAAATTGGTGCCCGTCGTGACAATCCAGCTTGTGATACTACAGGTATTACCATTACCCGCGATATTTTCGATGTGGCTAATAACCCTGAAATCGACGTCGTGGTTGAGCTGATCGGTGGTTACGATGTAGCCCGTGAGCTGGTACTGAAAGCGATCGAAAACGGCAAGCACGTGG
>CAYFGP010000109.1:0-22648 GCA_964342385.1 uncultured Oleiphilus sp.
TTGAAGGGCTTTATGAGCAATACTTGCTTGATCCGAACGCAATTCCTGAAGAGTGGAGGAACTACTTCGACAAGCTTCCCAGAACCGAAGGCACAGGTTCTACCGATATCCCCCTCACACCCATCCGTGATCATTTCGATCTGCTCGCAAAAAATAAGCATAAAATGGCGCCTGCTGGTGCCAGTTCTGTTAGTACCGATCATGAAAAGAAACAGGTTCGTGTACTGCAGCTGATCAATGCTTATCGCTTCCGTGGCCACCAGAAAGCGAATATTGACCCACTGGGTCTGATGCAGCGTGAACCTGTTGCGGATTTGGAGCTGGCTTATCACCAACTGACAGCAGCAGATCTGGATACGACCTTCCAGACCGGCTCTCTGTTTATTGGTAAAGATGAAGCCCCTCTGCGTGAAATTATTGATGCGCTGGAAAAAACTTACTGCACGACCACCGGCGCTGAGTTCATGCACATTGTGAACACAGAAGAGAAACGTTGGCTACAACAGCGTTTTGAAAGCGTGCGATCTGCACCTGCATTCGGTGTAGAGGCTAAAAGACATATCCTTGAGCGTTTGACCGCCGCTGAAGGTATGGAGAACTACCTTGCATCCCGCTATCCAGGTACCAAGCGTTTTGGTCTGGAAGGTGGTGAATCCTTTATTCCTATGGTGGACGAGCTGATTCAGCGCTCGGGCTCTTTTGGTGTGAAGGAAGTGGTTATCGGCATGGCTCACCGTGGCCGTCTGAACCTGCTGGTAAACATTCTAGGTAAAAATCCTGCGGAGCTATTTGATGAGTTTGAAGGCAAGAAACTCATGCACGACGGTTCCGGTGACGTGAAATACCACCAGGGCTTCTCGTCCAACGTGATGACCACTGGCGGTGAGGTTCACCTGGCACTGGCCTTTAACCCATCTCACCTGGAAATTGTAGCTCCAGTAGTTGAAGGTTCCGTACGTGCCCGTCAGGATCGTCGTGACGATTTTGATGGTGATATGGTGATGCCGGTTGTGGTACACGGTGACTCTGCATTTGCAGGTCAGGGTGTGGTGATGGAGACATTCCAGATGTCCCAGACCCGTGCTTATAAAACCGGTGGTACCATTCACATCGTAATTAATAACCAGGTTGGTTTTACCACCAGTAAGCCGGAAGACATGCGTTCGACGGAATACTGTACGGATATTGCCAAGATGGTTCAGGCTCCGATTATTCACGTAAACGGGGATGATCCTGAAGCGGTAATCCACGCGGCTCAGGTTGCAGCGGACTACCGTCAGCAATTTAAGCGTGATGTAGTGATCGATCTGGTGTGCTACCGTCGTCGTGGTCACAACGAAGCGGATGAGCCATCCGGTACACAGCCACTGATGTACCAGCAGATTGCTAAGCAGCCAACCACTCGTAATATCTATGCCAAGCGTCTGGTGGCCGAAGGTGTACTGAGCGAAGCAGAAGATAAAGATCTGATGGAAGATTATCGTTCTGCACTGGTTGATGGTCGTCACGTAGCAAAAAGTCTGGTTAAAGAGCCTAACAAAGAGCTATTTGTTGACTGGACGCCTTACCTGGGTCACGAGTGGACGTCTGAGTACGACACCACGGTTGAGCTGACTCACTTGCAAGGTCTGGCAGCTAATCTGTGTGACATTCCTGATGGTGTTAAACTGCAGCGTCAGGTTGGCAAGATTTATGAAGACCGCCGTAAAATGGCGGCCGGTGCGATGCCTGTTAACTGGGGCTTCGCAGAAACTCTGGCGTACGCGACCATCCTTGATGAGAAACATGCGATCCGTATCACCGGTCAGGATGTGGGTCGTGGTACTTTCTCCCACCGTCATGCTGTGATTCACAGTCAGACGGATGCCAGTGTTTATGTTCCTTTACAAAACCTGTCTGATGACCAGCCTGTAATGACCATCCACGATTCCTACCTGTCGGAAGAAGCGGTATTGGCATTTGAGTATGGTTATGCGACCACCACACCAGGTTCTCTGGTGGTTTGGGAAGCCCAGTTTGGTGACTTCGCCAATGGTGCGCAGGTTGTAATTGATCAATTTATTACCAGTGGTGAGCACAAGTGGGGCCGTCTGTGCGGTCTGACGATGCTACTACCACACGGTTATGAGGGCCAGGGCCCAGAGCATTCCTCTGCTCGCCTGGAGCGTTACCTGCAGCTGTGTGCTGAACACAATATTCAGGTGGTTGTACCAACTACCCCGGCTCAGGTTTATCACATGCTGCGTCGTCAGGCGGTTCGTCCGCTGCGTAAGCCTCTGGTGGTGATGTCACCTAAGAGTCTGCTGCGTCATAAAGATGCAACCTCCACGCTGGAAGAGCTGGCTAACGGTACTTTCCAGACCATCATTGATGAAGTGGATAGCGCTATTGACAAGTCTCAGGTGAAACGCCTGATTCTGACTTCCGGTAAGGTTTACTACGATTTGGTGAACTACCGTAAGGAAAATGAGCGCAACGACACGGCAGTTATCCGTATTGAGCAGCTGTATCCGTTCCCAGAGACTGCTCTGGACGAGATTGTTGCTCAGTACCCAGCTCTGGAATCGGTGGCCTGGTGTCAGGATGAGCCACTGAACCAGGGTGCCTGGTATAACAGTCAGCACCACATGCGTCAGGTTATGAACCGCTACCGTCATGGTTTGGGTTATGAGCTGAGGTTTGCGGGTCGTGAGGCTTCTGCCGCTCCAGCCTGTGGTTACACCTCAGTACACGCCGAGCAACAGGCTCAGCTGGTATCTGATGCGTTTAACCTGTAATTGATCAATTAAGTCGCCTCTGATGCAAACGGCATCAGAGGCACAACCGTTTTTTGTTTGTGCAAGCAAAAGAAAAGAATAGTAAAGGACCGAACATGGCAACTGAAATTAAAGCACCCGTCTTCCCTGAGTCTGTAGCAGACGGCACCATCGTAAACTGGGCAAAACAACCTGGCGAAGCTGTGGCACGTGACGAGCTGCTGGTTGAGATTGAAACCGATAAAGTTGTTCTGGAAGTTGTTGCACCTGCAGATGGTGTGATCAAAGAGATCATCCAAAACGTAGATGCTACGGTACTGAGCGACGAACTGATCGCTATCTTTGAAGAAGGTGCTGCTCCAGCGGCTGCAACCCCTGCTCAAGCCGTTGAAGACAGCGCTGCTGAAGAAGAAACTGTACAAGTTGGCGATAAGATTCTGAGCCCAGCGGCACGTAAACTGGCTCAGGAAAACAACCTGGATGTTGCTAAGCTGAACGGCACTGGTAAAGGTGGTCGTGTAACAAAAGAAGACGTACTGAAGGCAGTTGAAGCCGGTACAGCTAAAGCAGCGCCTGCACCTGCGGCAGCTCCTGCTGCAGCACCTCAGGTTAATGTTGAAGCGGGCGAGCGTGTTGAGAAACGCGTACCGATGAGCCGTATGCGTCAAACGATTGCTAAGCGTCTGGTTGATGCTCAGCAAACAGCCGCTATGCTGACCACTTATAACGAAGTGGACATGAAGCCTGTTATGGAGCTGCGTAAGAAGTATAAAGACATGTTCGAGAAGAAGCACAACGGCACTCGCCTGGGCTTCATGTCTTTCTTCGTAAAAGCAGCGGCAGAAGCACTGAAGCGTTTCCCTGATGTGAATGCATCTATCGATGGTACTGATATCGTTTACCACGGTTACTATGACATCGGTGTTGCGGTATCTACTGAGCGTGGTCTGGTTGTTCCAATTCTGCGTGATACTGACACCATGAGCCTGGCTGATGTAGAATCCACCATCGGTGATTTCGCTAAACGTGGTCGTGACGGCAAACTGGGCATTGAAGATATGACCGGTGGTACGTTCACAATCACAAACGGTGGTGTATTTGGTTCCCTGATGTCTACCCCAATCCTGAACCCACCACAAACGGCTATCCTGGGTATGCACAAGATCCAGGAGCGTCCAATGGCGGTTAATGGTCAGGTTGAGATCCGTCCTATGATGTATCTGGCCCTGTCCTATGATCACCGTATGATCGATGGTAAAAATGCTGTGCAGTTCCTGGTTACCATCAAGGAGCTGCTTGAAGATCCAGCGCGTATCCTGCTGGAAGTTTAAGAACAGCTTTATCACTCATGACACAAAAGACAGGAAAAAAGAATGTCTGATAAATATGATGTAGTTGTCATCGGTGCAGGTCCTGGCGGGTATGTGGCAGCAATCCGCGCTGCACAACTGGGCCTGAAGACTGCATGTGTAGAGAAAGGGCAGAACAAAGCAGGTAAACCAACTTACGGCGGCACATGTCTGAACGTAGGTTGTATTCCTTCTAAAGCACTGCTGGAAGCCTCTCACAAGTATGCTGAAACTCAGCATGACTTTGCAGAACTGGGTATCGAAGTTTCTGACGTTAAAATGGACGTTAAGAAAATGATCACCCACAAAGATTCCATCGTAAGCAAGCTGACTCAAGGTGTTGGTGGTCTGTTGAAGGCTAACGGCGTTACTGCTCTGCACGGTTCCGGTAAGGTTCTGAGCGGTAAGAAAGTTGAAGTAACAGCTGCAGATGGTTCTGTTCAGGTTGTTGAAGCAGAAAACATCATTATCGCTTCTGGTTCTGTACCAGTAGAGATTCCACCAGCGCCTCTGACCGAAGGTCTGATCGTTGATTCCACTGGCGCACTGGAGTTTGAAGAAGTTCCAGGTCGTCTGGGTGTAATCGGTGGTGGTGTAATCGGTCTGGAACTGGGTTCTGTATGGAGCCGTCTGGGTTCCGAAGTAACCGTTCTGGAAGCACAGGATACTTTCCTGGCGTCTACCGACCAGGAAATCGCTAAAGCAGCGAAGAAAGTACTGAGCAAGCAAGGTCTGAACATTCAGATCGGCGCGCGTGTAACCGGCAGTGAAGTAAACGGCAACGAAGTTGTTGTGACCTATACTGATGCTAAAGGTGAGCAACAGCAGACTTTCGACAAACTGATCGTTTGTGTTGGCCGTCGTCCATACACTGAAGCGCTGCTGGCAAACGACAGCGGTGTAACTCTGGATGAGCGTGGTTTCATCTTCGTTGATGACCAGTGTTGTACGTCTGTACCAGGTATCTACGCCATCGGTGACGTAGTACGTGGTCCTATGCTGGCGCACAAAGCCTCTGAAGAAGGTATGACGGTTGCTGATCTGATCGCAGGTCACAAAGCAGAAATGAACTACGATGTCATTCCTGGTGTGATCTACACCTTCCCTGAAATCGCTTCTGTCGGTAAGACCGAAGAAGAAGTGAAAGCAGAAGGTGTTGAATACGAAACCGGTACTTTCCCATTCCAGGCAATCGGTCGTGCAATGACCAACGGTTGTACTGACGGTATGGTTAAGATCATTACCGAGAAAGCATCCGATCGTATTCTGGGTATGCATATCATGGGTCAGAACGCTGGTGAGATGATTCACCAGGGTGTGATCGCAATGGAGTTCGGCTCCAGTGCTGAAGATCTGGCTCTGATGTGTTTCGCGCACCCAACGCTGTCTGAAGCTGTACACGAAGCAGCTCTGGCAGTTGATGGTCACGCGATCCACATGCCAAACCGCAAGAAACGTAAGAAGTAAGAATTAAGATTACGGGTAACCGTAGCAGGGGGCGGCATCCTACCCCAAGGGGTGTCGCCGATAGTGTTAGTGCACAATAAAATGGCTTAGCAGTATGAATCTTCATGAATATCAGGGCAAACAGCTTTTTGCCGAATACGGACTGCCTGTTTCCAAGGGTTTTGCTGTAGATACCCCTGAGGAAGCCGCGCAAGCGTGTGAAAAAATCGGTGGTGACAAGTGGGTTGTTAAAGCTCAGGTTCACGCAGGTGGTCGCGGTAAAGCGGGCGGTGTGAAACTGATCAACTCTCCGGCAGAAGCAGCAGAATTCGCGCAAAATTGGCTGGGTAAGAACCTGGTAACGTACCAGACTGACGAAAACGGTCAGCCGGTTTCTAAAATCCTGGTTGAGAACTGCACTGACATCGCAGACGAGCTGTATCTGGGTGCGGTTGTAGACCGTGCTACTCGTCGTGTTGTGTTCATGGCATCCACCGAAGGTGGTGTTGAGATTGAGACAGTTGCTGAAGAAACTCCAGAGAAGATTCTGAAAGCAATCATCGATCCTATGACTGGTCCTCAGCCTTACCAAGGCCGTGAGCTAGGCTTCAAACTGGGTCTGAACAAAACTCAGGTTGGTCAGTTCACCAAGATCTTCATGGGTCTGGCAAAACTGTTCCTGGAAAAAGATCTGGCTCTGATCGAAATCAACCCTCTGGTTATCAAAGAAGACGGTGATCTGCACTGTCTGGATGCCAAGCTGGGTGTTGATGGTAACTCTGTATACCGTCACAAAGATCTGCAAGAGATGAATGATCCATCTCAGGAAGACGCTCGTGAAGCTGAAGCAGCTGAATGGGATCTGAACTACGTAGCACTGGACGGCAACATCGGTTGTATGGTGAACGGTGCAGGTCTGGCTATGGGTACTATGGACATCGTTGCTCTGCACGGTGGCTTCCCAGCTAACTTCCTGGACGTAGGTGGTGGTGCAACAAAAGAACGTGTTGCGCACGCATTCAAACTGATTCTGTCTGACGACAAAGTTAAGGCAGTACTGGTGAACATCTTCGGTGGTATCGTTCGTTGTGACATGATCGCAGAAGGTATTATCGGCGCGGTGAAAGAAGTTGGTGTAGAGGTACCAGTAGTGGTACGTCTGGAAGGTACCAACGCTGACCTGGGTAAGAAGGTTCTTGACGAATCTGGTCTGGACATCATCGCAGCTGAAAGCTTAACAGACGCTGCTGAACAAGCGGTTAAAGCGGCGGGGAAATAATCGACATGTCTATCTTAATCAACAAAGATACTAAAGTAATCTGTCAGGGCTTCACTGGTGGCCAAGGTACTTTCCACTCTGAGCAAGCGATCGCTTACGGTACTCAGATGGTTGGCGGCGTAACACCAGGCAAAGGTGGTACTGAGCACCTGGGTCTGCCTGTATTCAACACGGTTGCTGAAGCTGTTGAAGCGACTGGTGCTGATGCATCTGTTATCTACGTTCCTGCACCTTTCTGTAAGGATTCTATCCTGGAAGCTGCGAACGCAGGTATCAAACTGATCGTATGTATCACTGAGCACATCCCAGTACTGGATATGCTGGAGTGTAAAGTTAAGTGTGACGAGCTGGGTGTTCAGCTGGTCGGTCCTAACTGCCCAGGTGTGATCACTCCAGGCGAGTGTAAGATCGGTATTATGCCAGGTCACATCCACCTGCCAGGTAAAGTAGGTATCGTATCTCGTTCCGGTACTCTGACTTACGAAGCAGTTAAGCAAACTACTGATGCTGGCTTCGGTCAGTCTACTTGTGTAGGTATCGGTGGTGACCCTATCCCAGGTTCTAACTTCATCGACATCCTGAAACTGTTCCAGGAAGATCCACAGACTGAAGCGATCGTAATGATCGGTGAGATCGGTGGTACTGCTGAAGAAGAAGCTGCGGCTTACATCAAAGCGAACGTAACCAAGCCTGTTGTATCTTACATTGCTGGTGTAACTGCACCTAAAGGCAAGCGTATGGGTCACGCTGGTGCGATCATCTCTGGTGGTAAAGGTACAGCTGACGAGAAGTTTGCTGCTCTGGAAGATGCGGGCGTTAAAACTGTTCGCTCTCTGGCTGGCATTGCAGACGGTCTGCGCGAAGTTACTGGCTGGGAATAATATTTCCTACGCTTAAGTAAGCTTCCTAAAGGCGATCTTCGGATCGCCTTTTTTATTACTTGTTGCTTTACTTGTCGTTTTACCTCTTGTTTTACCTGTCTTTATATGACCTGTCGCTAACTCAAATTAGAGTCCATCAGTAAGAAACAACAGGCAATAAAAAAGGCCAGCAGATGCTGACCTTTTTTGCACGATGGGTAACCTGAGTGATCTCTTAAAACTCAGTGTTTTAGCTAAAGACTCCGGTTGCCAAATCTGAAAGCTTACATTTGACCGTAAGCTTGTTTGAACGCAGCAATCAGAGCGTCTGGACGCTTCTTCTTATTGCCTTTGTTCAGTACGTAGACAACGGTTTCGCCTTTAGGGCCAGAACCGATGTCGGTGTAACGGTAAGGTGCTTCACCGACAGTACGTACGTCGTTCATATCTTTCAGCGTACTGAAGACATAGATACGACCTTCGATGCGCGCTTCGCCGTAGAACATTTCTGGTTGCAGCTGGCCGTCGTACATTTCAACACTTGGGATACCGGAAGTTTTCTTCTTGTCTTTGCCCATCAGGCCAAATACCAGAGTCTCACCTTTAGGACCCGATGCGATACGCTTGTAAGTGTATGGCGTTTCGCCATGTTGCAGGAAGTGCTTATAGCTATCCTTGTCGTAGAAGAAATACAGGCGACCATCTTCATGGTGTACTTCGTACAGTTTGCTGATTACCGCTTTAACTTGTTGTACTTTCTCTTCTGCTTTCTTTTCTACAGTATTCTGTGCAGTTTGCATCTGAGAACAAGCGCTTACGCCAGCCACTGTGCCAGCAACAACCATGGCCTTAAAAAGGTTTTTCAGTTTCATTACCTGAATCCTTGCTTCTACATACATTGATATTGTTAGCAAAGGAGACTAAAAAACTTCTGTTGCAGATATATGACGAAAAGTTTTCAGCTTGTTTACAGCGGGCTATATCAGTAAAGCTTCCTGTTCCTGCCAGCTATGGTAGAATCGCCGACTTTCAATTTTCCGTGTGCAGTGCACGTTATCTTCACAGGGTGGATCTGGCCTGCGACCAGACACCGAAGAGGTTGTTATGTTTAAACCTGAGCTATTATCCCCAGCGGGTACTTTCAAAAATATGCGTTATGCGTTTGCCTACGGTGCGGATGCGGTCTATGCCGGTCAGCCTCGTTACAGCCTGCGTGTGCGTAATAATGATTTTAAACTGGCCAATCTTGAGCAGGGTATTCAATACGCTCATGATCGTGGCAAGCAGTTTTATGTGGCCAGTAATATTGCGCCTCATAATGGTAAAGTACGTACTTATATGGATGATATGGCTCCGATTATCGAGATGAAGCCGGATGCGCTGATCATGTCGGACCCAGGTTTAATCATGATGGTACGTGAGCGTTGGCCAGATCAGGTGGTGCACCTGTCTGTACAGTCCAACGTGGTGAACTATGCGGCGGCTAAGTTCTGGCACCAACAAGGTGTGAAACGCATTATTCTGTCTCGTGAGCTGTCTCTGGAAGAGATCGAAGAGATCCGTAATGAGTGTCCAGAACTGGAACTGGAAACCTTTGTACACGGCGCATTGTGTATTGCTTATTCCGGCCGTTGTCTGCTGTCTGGTTACTTTAACCACCGTGATCCTAACCAGGGCACCTGCACTAACGCCTGTCGCTGGAACTACAACACAATACAGACCCAAACCGATTCTACCGGTGATCTGATTCCTGTATCTCAGGCCGATCAATCTGCTGGGCTGTGGGATCCTTCCCAGGATAATGCGCCAGTGACTTCTCCTGGTGCCGCCCACCATGATGAAAACAGTCAGGGCCTGTCGGCACTGATCGAAGAAGCATCCCGTCCGGGTGAGCTGATGCCGGTGTATGAAGATGAGCACGGCACCTATATCATGAACTCCAAAGATCTGCGTGCGGTACAACACGTTGAGCGTCTGACCAAGATGGGTATTCACTCCCTGAAGATTGAAGGTCGTACCAAGTCACACTACTACGTAGCGCGTACCGCTCAGGTTTATCGTAAAGCAATTGATGATGCAGTAGCTGGTCGCCCATTCGATATGAGCCTGATGGATACACTGGAGAACCTGGCCCACCGTGGTTACACCGAAGGTTTCTACCGTCGTCACGTGCATGACGAATATCAGAACTACGAGACCGGTAACTCTATTGGTGTAAATCAGCAGTTTGTCGGTGAAGTGTTAAGCTTTAACGATCAAACCGGTATGCTGGAAGTGGATGTGAAAAACCGCTTTGAAACCGGTGATACGCTGGAGTTGATGCTGCCGGGTGGCAATGTCCGCTTTGAACTGAAGAACCTGGAAAACCGTAAGGGCGAAGGCATCAATGTCGCGCCGGGTAATGGTCATATTGTGAACCTGCCGCTGGATGGCAAGGTGAATGAAGCGGATCTGGAATACGCACTGCTGATGCGCGACCTGAAGTAATCACTTCAGTCGCCGCAGGGAAACGTAATAAGGGAAACCATGTCGGAAACAGCCACATTATTGCATAACCTCGACGGCTGGCAGAAATACCAGCTGGTTTGGGCGGCAAGACCTTTTTCATTAGTGGTGGCTGTGGCCGCTTGCCTACAGGGCATTATTCTGGGCTGGTCCGCAAGTGACCAGCCCTTTTTATTGGCGTTGTTACTGCTGACAGGGGGGATTCTGCTGCAGTTTGGCGTTAATCTGATCAATGATTATTCCGATCTGAATGAGTTAGAGCTGCGCTTTCCACAGGCCGATGCCAAGCAGCTCTATCAGCTCTCCAGTATGATCAAACAGAACTTCCGCTATGGTCTGGGCTGTTTTGCGTTAGCTCTGTTGATCGGCCTCTATCTTATCTACTTCTATGGTCTGCCTTTACTGGGGTTATTTGTTCTGGGGTTAGCCGGAGCTTACTTTTATACTCAGGAACCCATCTGCTATAAAAAGCGTGGCTTGGGTGTGCCTCTTGTGTTTTGGCTAATGGGCGTATTGATGGTTGTCGGCTCGTACTATGTCATGACCGGGCATTATGACCATAACCTGCTTTGGCATGCGTTACCGCTAAGCCTGTTAACCTCATTGCTGCTACTAAGTAATGAGCTGCGGGACTACGAAAGCGATCAAAGAAACAGCCAACATACTTTAACGGTGCGGATCGGTTATGGTCTGTCGGTACAGTTGTATCTACTGTTAACGCTAGCAGCTTTTGTCAGTGTGTTTTATCTCTGGCAGCTGGAATTGTTGGCTTACCCTTGGTTAATCCTGCTAGCGCTACCAGTATTAAAACAACCCCTGTTACTACTGTTGCAACCTGAAGAAGAGCGTCGCTTACTCACGCCGCTAACCGGGCGTTTTCACGGTATTTTTGCCCTGTTGCTATTGATTAGCTATCTCTTGGCATAAGTTAGATGCTACGGGTTTCAGCATAACCTTAAGGCCAGAACAATTATTTAAAGGATATCCGCACTATGTCATTTGAAAGCTCTATGTCACTTGAGAGCGCTGTGGCAACATTATTGCCACAGGTTGTTGAGATCTCCCGTCAAGCGGGTGATGCTATTATGGAGATCTATCAACAGGAAGATCTGGGCGTATCCTACAAGCAGGATGAAAGCCCGCTGACACAGGCCGATATGGCATCTCATCGTTGCATTGAATCCGGCTTACAGCAACTGCAGCCCGAGTATCCGGTACTGTCGGAAGAGAGTGGCAAGATCAGTTGGCAGGAACGTCAACAGTGGCAAACCTATTGGCTGGTGGACCCTTTAGATGGTACTAAAGAGTTTGTTAAGCGTAACGGTGAGTTCACGGTCAATATCGCACTGATCCATCAAGGGAAACCTGTGATGGGCGTGGTTTATGCCCCTGTGTTGGATGAGCTGTATTACGGTGTTGAAGGTTTAGGCGCTTTTTTTGTCGCTGCAGATAAGCCTGCAGAAAAGCTGGAGCTGGACCCAGAGTTTGAACCGAAGTGCTGGCGTATTGTCGGTAGCCGTTCCCATGGTGCCAGTCGTTTAGAAACCTTTGCCGAGTGTCTGCCTGAGTATCGCAATGTGCCAATGGGAAGCTCTTTGAAGCTATGCATGGTGGCGGCCAATCGTTCCGACTTGTATGTGCGTTTTGGTCCTACCAGTGAGTGGGATACTGCGGCGGCACAAGCTGTTGTTGAGCAAGCCGGTGGTGCGGTGCTGAATGATCAACTGGAGCCGCTGGCTTATAACCACAAAGAGAGCCTGTTAAACCCCGAGTTTGTCGTCTGCCAGAAGAAGAACGCCATCTGGACTGATACCTTTGCCAAACTGGTTGAACCGGTAGTGGGCTAACCCCTATAGACTTCTAATGATGTTGAGCTTGTGGCGCGCCGGAGATATACACCGTCTGGTTGCGCCCACTGTGCTTGGCCTGATACAAGGCATCATCGGCACGTTTGATGGTGCTATCCAAAGGCTCGCCAAAGCGATGCAGACTGATACCCGTTGATAGAGTAAAGCTCAGCCCGGGTTTGATTTGATCAAACTGGTATTCAGCAAAGGCTTGGCGAATGCGCTCCGCGACCTTGATGCCACTTTCCTGATTATTTTGCGGCAGCAACAAGACAAACTCTTCACCACCGTAGCGGCCAAACAGGTCACTGGATCTGAGATATTGCCCGGCAATTTGGGTAAAGTGCTCCAATACCTGATCACCAGCCTGATGACCGTATTGATCGTTAATCTCTTTAAAGTGATCAATATCGATCATGCACAGGGCGCTGGGTTGATAGTTATCACTATTGGATAAGCGGCATTCGGCTTCCTGGAAAAAACGGCGACGATTCAAAATACCGGTCAGTTCATCTGTACCAGCAATTTCATCCAACTGCTGCATCGCCTGTTCCAGCTCTTCATTTGCGCGTAGCATTCTGTGATTACTGGCTTTAAGTACGCTTTTCTGCTTTCTCAAGCGTTCACTTAAGCGACGGACATAGCTGCTAAACAGCGCAATCCAGGTTTGTGCTGCGGCCAAGATAATCCACTGCATAATGCTGAGACGTAGCTGGTTGCTTTCTGGGTTCAGTGATAAATCAGAGACAATCACCGCACCAAAACAAACCAAGCTAAGCAAACCTGCAAAGGCAAACTCCAGAGGATTGAGCTGGAAGATACCAAACAGCATCACCATTACATAGAGCAGGAGTAAAGCCCCTCTGAGTTCCGGTAGTTGGCTGATAATAAAGCTGAACCAGATAACGGCTGTCGCCATCTGCATTAACGTAAGGGATGGGTCATTAAACTTCAGATTCAGATCAAAGCGGAACATCAACCAAAAGGCACCTTGTGTCAGTAGGGCAGAACCCACAAACAGCAGATAGTCCTGATAGCTAACGTCATTTAGTAAATCTAATACAAGCGCAGCCAGCAGAATCCCCAACAATATCATATGGGACAGCACTGAGATAATCAGGCGTCTGATACGAAGTCTCTGTTCATGA
Source organism: uncultured Oleiphilus sp. (assembly GCA_964342385.1). Classification (GTDB taxonomy): domain Bacteria; phylum Pseudomonadota; class Gammaproteobacteria; order Pseudomonadales; family Halomonadaceae; genus Oceanospirillum. The sequence goes on from CAYFGP010000109.1 coordinate 13,191, forward strand.
TGTGCTCTGGAACGCGGAGATTTCAGTGCTTTCATGGTGAGTTACCGAGTAATGACTTTACTTGATTAGGAATGATTGATTTGAAATAAATCTTTGATGAAAACGAGTGTGGAATAAAAACTCTACCTTTTCCGTGGTTAAGCTGTAATACATTGTCAGTCAATGTAACGGCGTAACGTCGTGTTAACCCATTTGGCTAAAGTTGATGAGCTCGGCGTCATTTTGGTGAGGAAAATGGTGTATACTTGCGCCGATTCTGCTGCAATGCACGTAATGCAGCAGAGAAACAGATAAAACAGCATCGGCCCTGTGGACTAAACTACAGCAGGGATCGTTGATAAAAAGTGTATCCGGCTCAACCCCGGACATAAGCACAGACCGTGATAGGAGATGCTCTGAAGATGACGACAGTAATCCGTCAAGACGACATGATCGATAGCGTTGCGGACGCGCTGCAATATATTTCCTACTACCACCCGGTAGATTTCATTCAGGCAGTACACGAAGCCTACCTGAAAGAGGAAAATCCAGCAGCTAAAGACGCTATGGCACAAATCCTGATCAACTCACGTATGTGTGCAGAGGGTAAACGTCCTATCTGTCAGGACACAGGTATCGTAACTGTATTTGTTAAAGTCGGTATGCAAGTACAGTGGGAAGGCGATATGAGCCTGGAAGATATGATCAACGAAGGTGTACGTCGTGCTTACACGCACCCGGATAACGTACTGCGTGCTTCTATCCTGGCGGATCCTGCCGGTGCTCGTAAAAACACCAAAGACAACACACCTGCTGTGATCCACTACGAAATCGTACCGGGTAACACAGTCGACGTTCAGGTTGCTGCGAAAGGTGGCGGTTCTGAAAACAAATCCAAGATGGTGATGCTGAACCCATCGGATTCTATCGTTGAGTGGGTGAAGAAAACTGTGCCTACTATGGGTGCAGGCTGGTGTCCACCTGGTATGCTGGGTATTGGTATCGGTGGTACTGCAGAGAAAGCCGCTGTTATGGCGAAAGAATCTCTGATGGACCCAATTGATATTCACGAGCTGCGTGAGCGTGGTCCTCAGAACCGTGCTGAAGAGCTGCGTCTGGAAATTATGGATGCGGTAAACGAGCTGGGTATTGGCGCACAGGGTCTGGGCGGTCTGACTACGGTTCTTGATGTGAAAATCATGGACTACCCAACTCACGCGGCGTCTCTGCCGATCTGCATGATTCCTAACTGTGCGGCAACTCGTCACGCTCACTTTGAGCTGGATGGTTCCGGTGCTGCTTTGCAGACTCCACCGAATCTGGATGATTGGCCGGAAGTGACTTTTGAAGTGGGCGAAACGACTCGTCGTGTGAATCTGGATGAAGTGACTCCTGAAGAAGTTGAAAGCTGGCAGCCAGGTGAAACCGTATTGCTGAACGGTAAGATGCTGACCGGTCGTGATGCGGCTCACAAGAAAATGGTTGAGATGCTGAATGCGGGTGAAGAGCTGCCGGTTGATCTGAAAGGTCGCTTTATCTACTACGTAGGTCCGGTTGATCCGGTACGTGACGAGGTAGTGGGTCCTGCAGGTCCAACGACGGCAACCCGTATGGATAAGTTCACCCGTCAGGTGATTGAGAGTACAGGTCTGCTGGGCATGATCGGTAAATCTGAGCGTGGTCCAATTGCCATTGATGCTATTAAGGACAATAAAGCGGTTTACCTGATGGCTGTAGGTGGCGCTGCTTATCTGGTATCAAAAGCGATCACAGATGCTAAAGTACTGGCTTTCCCTGAAATGGGTATGGAAGCTATCTACGAGTTTGAAGTGAAAGATATGCCAGTGACTGTTGCGGTAGACACAAAAGGTGAATCCGTACACACCACAGGCCCTGCTAAGTGGAAAGAAATTATTGCAGCGAAAACTGTTTCTGCATAATCCTCTTTCGCTTTCCAGTTAAACTGGATTAGCACAAAGAAACCCGATGTTGCTATATATTCTATGGCCATCGGGTTTTTTTGTATTTCTTGTGATAGGAACTGTTAAAAATAGCAGCCCTGTTTAAGAGAAAAACACATCATATAAAGTGCTAAGCCCTGCTGTTTCTGCTAACTCAAAATTTTGTTCATAACTGGAGTTTGTGGTCCCGGGCCAATAGATACTTAAACCATGGGCGTCATTCATGTAGTTGACCTCATTGGCAAAAACAGCTTCGTCAATATTGCTGATCAGGTTACTGGCTGCTGTGTTCATATTGCTACTGATATTTTGATTCTGCACTACCTGAGCGAGAGCCCGAATATCAATATACTCTTGAGCAAACAAGTCAAGACCTGACACTTCACGTTTGACTGAATTCAGATCACTACTGTCTATCTGTGCCAGCTCGGTTGAGAATGTAAAGAGACTGCTTGCAATGTTATCCATGCCACTGGTTTTGATTGCCGAGAGAGTGGTTTGTTGGAAGCTATTGTCATAAGACAGATCAAAAGAGGTTACCGCAGCCTCGGCTATGCTTTCAGCTGTTAGATTTGTGGTCAGGCTATTAAACCAGCCTGTGTAGTCCCAACCGTCACCTGGTTCCAGGTCCTGTGAGGCGATAACCACATCAGTTTGGTCTTTGAGGACATATGTTTGATCAATGACGGCTTCAAGGCAGGCATCAAAGCCTACAAACTCCAATCTGTCTAAGCTGGAGGTGGAGATTGCATCTGATATTTCGTGGACTGATAAATTGTCATGGCCGCTGGTTTCATCGTATGCCACACCATTGATACCGTTACCATGATCCCAAATCACTAAACCGTAGTTGTCAGCGGGGGCTATTTGTGTATTCCAGTCGATAAAGTCAGTCAACGTTTGAGGGTTACCCATATTCAGCTCGCCAACGGATTCCATATCACTGGATACGGTAAACATACTGTTATCACTTTCCACAATACCGCGACGGGTATCTGTCCAGTTACCATCACTGGTGTCGTAACCATTTACACGATCAATTAGGAAGGTGACATTGACATTATCAGGAATGTTCGCAATCTCCATCTCATTGAGATCTATCAGACCGAAAGGTTCCAGATCATTATCTGCAGCAATGTAGATCATAATGGTCCAGTCTTTCTCTGGTAGAGTCTCAATGGTACCTGTGCTGCTGATTCCGGCAACTTCATTAATTTGAATTGTGTAGCTACCGGTATATGAGGAGTAAGCCCCAGCACTTAAATAATGATCACCGCTCTCTGTAGCCGTAAAGACCACGGAGCTTTCATAACCATTACTGTCGTCATTGGCTGTGCCTACGATAAGTTGACCATTGGAGTTATAAATCCCAGAAAAATAAGGATCAGCCAAACTACCATGGTTACTGGGTGATCCCAGCAGGTTGACCTGATAAGTTGTGCCTGCAGTTAATGAGACTTCAAACCAGTCCCGATCACCACCCACTTCAATATCACCCTGCTCTGAGCCTCCTACAGCTATAGTGCCATGGCTTGTTACAGAGCTACCAAGATCATCATCAAGAGTGATAGGGGTTTCAGAGGCTGAAATGCTTAAATCATACGAGCCAGTGGATTCACCATAGCTGCTGGCCTCAATAAAATAAGTCCCTGTGTTATTTGCAGTAAAGGTCAACAAGGAGTTTAAACCGGAGCCTCCATCATCATTAAAACTATCGTTTTGTAATACGCCATTGGCATCGTAGATGCCACTGATCACTGTATCCAGTAGGGGGCTGTTTGTCGCATTTAATCCAATAAGGTATTCACTACCAGCATTCAGAGTGACACTAAACCAGTCACGGTCGTTACCAGTTTCAATATTTCCCTGTGCGGTACCGGTATGAGCAGAGCTATGGCTGCCAATTGAGTTGCCAAAATCATCTGATTCACCGATGCTGTTTACAGTAAGTCCATAATCTCCTGTTGATGAGCCATAACCCGTCACTTCAACAAAGTAATTTCCTGTACTTGCTGGAGTCCAACTCAGTAGGGAATTATAGCCAGAGCCCCCATCATCGTCATAAGTGTTTTCCTGGATATTTCCGGCTGAGTCATAGATACCGCCAATGGTAGTATCCAGATTGGAGGTCATAAATGCTTCTAAAGAAAACTCATATTCTATACCGCCGGAAAGCGAGATCTGGAACCAATCTTTGTCTCCAGACTCTTCAATACTGCCTGTAATAAATGAACCTGAATTAGTGTAGCCATGGGCTGTAGTAGCGTTGCCATAATCATCTGCTTCAGTCGCTGTAACTTGCAAAATGTAAGCCCCAACCGAGTTCAAAAAGCCGTCCGCTTCAATATAGTAAGTACCTGATGTGGTAGGGGTGTAGGTTAGTAATGAATTAAAGCCTGCACCACCATCATCATTATAGGTATAAGGTTGTAGGTGCCCTGAAGTGTTATAAATACCGCCAATAATCGTATCCAGATCTGAAACGAAAGAGCTTAATGATATCGTGTATTCAATGCCTGCAGTCATCGATATCTCAAACCAATCAGTATCTCCTGCTTCTTCGATGCTGCCGAAATTTAAACCTGTATATTCAAGGGAACCATCCGTACTTGTTGAGGCAGAGAAATCATCCACGGATCTGTATACAGGGAGCATCCTATCTGCTTCATAGGCACTCAAAGAAACAAAATAGCGACCTGTATCATCAAATTTATCATTGATATTTAAAGAATAGTTTCCAGCTTCAGTTGCAGTAAAAATCAGAGAAGTTACACCGTCTTTTGAGCTAAATTCTGCATTGGAAATACTTTTACCGGAAGGATCTAAAAAGCTATCAATGGTTGGATTATTTAATGTGTTGCCATGGGATTGCTTAAGTTGTAGCTCGTAGGTTTGTCCAGCCGCTAAAGATACCTGATAGTTCTCTTTGGAAAATGAGAGGGCGATATTGCCTAGATGCTCTTCTCCTAGTGCCAAAGTAACGATTTCTTTGCTTTCAGTCGTATCTGTTTGTGTCGTTCCTAACCAAAAATTACCGCTAGAGCCTTCTTCGCCGGCAACCGTGACAGTGTAGTTTCCAGTAACCGATGGGCTAAGACTTACTTTGGCAGAATTGGATGCCCCGGAATCATCATTACTAAGCCCCTCAATTATCGTTCCTGTTGTATCAGTAACCTGTATGATTTTAGGGTCCAGGCTTGAGTCATTGAAGGCTTGAGCACTGAGTGTGTAATGCTTACCTGCTTCCAGAGTAACCGTAATTGTAGTGGTGCTGTCAGTTTCTACTGTACCAATATACTCATCAATACCTATGATATCATCCACGAAAATATCAATACTGGTTTTAGCAAAGTCAACGGTTTGGCTATCGGAGTCAACAGCACTCATGACTTCGTAAGCTTTATCTAAGTCAGATAACCCGTTATCGGCATAATAGATGCCTACAGCGGTCTTATTTGCTAATACTGCAGCATCTTTAGGGTTGCCAGTCGGAGACTCAGCTCCATCAATAATGGCTTGAATAAAGGTATCTTTGCTAATTAACCCTTGATTAAGTACCCCTTCCCAATAATCCAGGCCGTCATTATCTGGTTCGCGATTAAACAGGTTCTGATATACCGCTTGGACAAAAGCCCGATCTGTTGTTTCAGAGGGGTATAGAGCTTGAGTTTCTGATTGAGAAAAGAAGCTGGATGCGATCCCTGCAAGATCCAGATTAGAACTATTGGCCCAATAGTCTAAGCCTGCTGTATCAGGGGCGCGGTTAAAAGTAGCAACGTAAAGTTTAGCGACAGACTCTCTTGAGGTAGAACTTGGCATTACTAGCCCCTCCGTGGGTACACATATGCTTGAGTTACGAAATACTATATGTTTTTTGAGTTAAAAAAACAGCCTCATTCAGTATGAAAAAATTTGGCACGTACTGATCAATATTTGATTTTGAGTTATCCAATAGACAGGATTGATTATCCTGGCAATTGGAAATGATAGATATTCTGATGGCTATCATGCCGTGTTAATTCATTGAAAAAATAAAGTGTTTGTTGACTTAAGTACTCACACAGAAGTCTCTCTTTAGCAGATGGCTTCATTCTTCAGCCCCTGACCAAAAAATATCGAAACACTTTTGTGTATGTGTGTATAAGTCTTTTTTGACAGGGTATTAAAGGCTGTAGAATGCTGTTTTAAACGCTAAATGGGTGGAGCGGTTAGTCCTGATTAACGAGGTAGTGAGCAGGGCTTCGCTCTAATCTACAGGTAAACACTGTACTGAATTGTACGACAACAGATAACAAGAAAAGGTATTGGCATGAGTTCTCCGATAATGTTTGAAATCAAAGACCAGATTGGCTGGTTAACTCTGAATCGACCTCAGGCGTTTAACGCCATGGATACGGATACGATGCGTGGTTTGTCTGAGATTGCCAATCAATGTAGCTGTGATAATACATTGAGGGCACTAGTCATTACCGGGAGTGGTGATAAGGCATTTTCAGCTGGTGGTGATGTGCCTTCTTTTGCCAATGATCCTGATAATGTAGACCGTTTGTTAATGGATATGACGACTTATCTGCACAGCGCTATTTCCCGTTTCTCTCGTCTGCCGATGCCTGTAATTGGAGCTATTAATGGTATGACAGCGGGTGCCGGCTTGGGGCTAATGGCTTGTTGCGATCTGGTGATTGCCTCTGATACGGCCCGTTTTACCAGTGCTTATACCCAGATCGGTTTTTCACCGGATGGTAGTACCTCTTACTATCTGACCAAACAACTGGGACCGCGTCGGGCAAAAGAGTTCTTTATCACCAATCGTGTGCTGGATGCAGAAACCGCTTTGGATTGGGGATTGGTCAACCGTGTGGTTCCGGCTGAAAAGCTACAGCATATAGCCTCTGAACTGGCCTATATGCTGGCATCAGGGCCTACTCAGGCTTACGGTCAGGTGAAATCCTTGGTGGATAGCGCCTTGTCTGAAACATTAGAATCTCAAATGGAACTTGAAGCCCGTTCTATTGCTGAGCTTAGTAAAACTGAAGATGGTCAGGAAGGTGTAAAAGCCTTTATGGAAAAACGTCCGGCTAAATTTAAGGGCTGCTGATTGGTTCTGTTTGATAGGTTCTTTTTTGAATAATACTTCTGCATTTCAAACCAGCATTTCGCGGTTTCGGATAATAAGGCCAGTGCTCAACTTTATGGGGGCATAGGTTTATAGAGTCACCTTATGACTACTGGCCTTATTGTTTTTATGGCTCATCTAGTTGATGGTCAACATGCTTCGTGGTTCAGCTACGTTAGTAATGAATACCTAACCTGCGGTAGATAAAACCCAGTAACCAAGCCGGGCCGATCAGTAGAAACTGCACATCTTTAAAGAACGATGGCTTTTTGCCTTCAATCTTGTGACCGATAAATTGAAAGATCCAGGCGATCACAAACAGCGCCAGGCTAATTTGCCATAACGGCCAGTTGGCGCTGATATCGATCTGCCAGGCCAACATAAAGCAGGCGAGGCTGAATGCCAGCATGCCGAGCATCAGTGTCCAGGAAAGCGAGGCATAAAAGATCAATACGGGTATCAGAATAATACTGGCCCAATTCACACCTTGAATATCGCTTAACAGAGCCGGTAGAGGCAGGTTCCACAATAAACCGACAATGGTGAAAAAGATGGTCGGTACCATCAGCCAGTGAATGAGCTTATTGGTGGGGTTTTTATGGCTTGATCCATATTCATCAAACCATTGTTGGGCGCTACGGGGCATCTTCTTCTCCGGTTCAGCCCTAGCAATGATCCTAGTGATATCCCTCTCCTACGCAAACATATATCGCTTGCTGTATTGATCCTTTATTACCTTACTCCTGTTTGCTGCTAATCATCGCTTGGGCTTTGGCTATTATTATTTTTCAGGTAATAGAGTTTTTAGTCTAGATTTGCTCCAGCTGCAAGTTATTTTCCATTAGACTTGCATCATGTGCGCACTGGACATAGGCTTTTTCTACGGATTTCCCTGTTGCTCTTAAGTGGTTATTAACCCGTATACACACTCACATAAAAGTATTTCGAGATTCTTCGGTTAGCAGCTGGAGGATGAAATACTTTGTGATAGAGAAACTTTTGTGTGAGTGCTTACATGTTTATTTTTGAGCTCTCTGATAACTGGCAGGAATGATAATGACCAAACCCTTTTCTCAGGCATGTGAAAATAATAAGTTACCGATTCTGAATGTATTAAAAGTGGCTTTTGCCAGAAGTCAGCAGGTACTGGAAGTGGGCAGTGGCACTGGACAGCATGCGGTGTTTATGGCCCAACAGCTACCTCATGTGAGCTGGCAACCCAGTGATCAGAGTATCTATCTGGAAGGGATTGAGCAGTGGTGCAGCGAATATGAGGGCGATAACTTGTTAGCACCCATTCCACTGGATGTTACCGAGTACCCTTGGCCAATCAAACGTGTGGACGGTGTATTCAGCGCTAATACCCTGCATATTATGTCCTGGCCTATGGTAGAGGCCTTTTTCCGTGGCGTGCGTAAGGTGTTGCCTAGTGGCGGTGTGTGCTGTGTCTATGGGCCATTCAATTATGAGGGGGATTTTACCAGCCCCAGTAATCAGCAATTTGATCATTGGTTACGTCAGCGTGATCCGGAAAGTGGTATTCGGGATTTTGAAGCGGTGGATCAACTCGCTCGGGAAGCCGGTATGTTTTTAGTACAGGATCATGAGATGCCTGCCAATAACCGTTTACTGCAGTGGCAGATGCTGGATCTGGAATAGTTTTCTGCTAGATTGTGCCAAATCTGGTAGTTGGGCACTTATATATTCCCCATGGTGTCTATCTGAAGTGGCTTTGTCCTCCGTTGGATGCCTTTTACCTGCTTGGTCTCTGGGGTAGGATGGTGGCGTTTTCGCTCAGATATAATCTGAGATACCGGTTTTAAGCCCTTAATAGAATTCTGAACAGGAAAAGGCTGTGACTCGATTTGTAATTATTATGGCGGCGATTGCCGTTGCGTTTTTTATCTTTAAACGTATGTCTGATGATAGAAAAACGTTGGAAAACAACACCCGTGAAGGTCAGGCATTTTTAGCCAGCAATGCTCAGGAAGAAGGGGTTAAAACCACACCGTCCGGTCTGCAATATCTTGTACTGGAAGAAGGAACAGGCACCGTACACCCAAAACCAACAGATCGCGTACTGGTACATTATCATGGGACTTTGATTAACGGTAAGGTGTTTGATAGCTCTGTTGACCGTGGCCAGCCAATCGATTTTGGTCTGAGCCAGGTGATCGCTGGTTGGACTGAGGGCCTGCAATTGATGGTGGAGGGTGAGAAAACCCGTTTGTATATCCCTTCTCATCTGGCCTATGGCAAAAGCAGTGTGGGTGGTATTCCAGCGGGTTCTGCATTGGTGTTTGAAGTGGAGCTGATTAAGATTAATCCTTAAGTGTTCTTCTAAATCATCTGCACTTCTTGGATTCAAGTAATACACACTTACACAAAAGTGTTTCGATATT
>CAYFGP010000110.1:0-21879 GCA_964342385.1 uncultured Oleiphilus sp.
TAATGAACCTAAAAGTGACAGGCTACTGCTTGTTTATGAAATATCCGGGCTAGAGTTATCAACACAGATGAGGTTGTGTTGTAAGAGGCCTACCGGCTTACCAGTGCTTCTCGCCATGAATTAGACGAAGTTCGTCTTCAAACAATTCAATCATGCACTGATTTTTCTGGTTGAGTGAAAAGGCGATATAGCTGGGCACTAAGCCCTGGCTCTTTCCCCTTGAGTAAACTTGATTATCAGGATGTTTTTTCAGGTAAAACTCTGCGACCCGTTTGTCACTGATAGCAATGTTGATTGAGCCTTTAATCAGCATGTTAAACAGTAGGCCAGGGTTGCTTACTGTGCGGTAGTTCTCTCCTAGTTTGTCCCTATTTGTGTCAAAGCTTTTGCCATAGCTGAAGCCTGAAACCCCGCCGACTATCTCATTATCGAATTCAAAGCGTTCTATATCTTCGAGATCCGCTTTGTAATCTTTGAAATAGAAGCGCACATCCTGATAGATCAATGGATAGGTGGGGTAGCGTAGGAAGTGTTTTCTCTCAGCGGTTCTGTATATGGTAAAGATGGCATCGGCCTCTTGGGTTTTTACCATATGTAGTGCTCTTTTCCATGGGTAGATTTCTATCTGGAAGGGGATGTCAGCGTGATTGAGGATTTTAGTAACACGATCATGGGCAAAGCCACATAGGGCATTATCGCAAGAGTAAATATACGGAGGGTACTCTTGAGCAACAATGCGAATAGGGGAATTTGGCAGGCATTGGCCATATGCATAGGCGTTGCAATATAAGGTGATACACAATAATAAAAACGCTCTCATCCGGTTCCTCTTTGAGATTATCCAGCGGATTGTACTTTTTATTCTTGTCTTCGCATTGATATTCCAAACCCTATTGAGTCATTGCCAGGGCTGTTTCGATAATCCCATCCCTACTGGGTAAAGTTACGGTTGCAGCTTTGCCTAAGGCAATAAAGCTGTCCTCTGCACTGAGGCGTTTGATATTAGCAGGTGACTCCAGTTGTTCTGCCATCAGGGTGACCAGTTGTTCCCCCAGTGAGCCGGTTTGGCGACATTCATCTACGATGAGGATATTTTCACAATCTTTTACGGCTTCAAGGATGGCTGTTTCGTTGAGTGGCATTAACCAGCATAGGTCGATAATTCTGAGTTGAATATTATGTTGTTCCTGCAGTGTTTTGGCGGCTTTATGGCTGAGGTAGTAGCCATTGCCATAGCTGATGATCGCTAGCTGGCTACCGCTGCCGTATTGACTGATTTGGCCAAAGGGGATAACGCTCTGTGGAACACCTGATATGAGTCGATAACCTGTTTCTGATGTTTGTGTCGTTTTTATATCGTCATCATCTGGTGCAGTTGAAGTCGCCGAAAAGGAAGCTGTTTGTGGCTCCGGATAGCTAAAGCTCCATAGGCCATCGTCTTTTTCATGCAGATCCCGAGTCATATAAAGAGCGATAGGCTCGATAAAGACGACGACTCTTTGCTCTTCTCTGGCAAGACGCACGCACTCTCTTAACATACCGACCGCATCCTGGCCGTTGCTGGGGCAGGCGACGATCAAACCGGGGATATCCCTAAACACATTCCAGCTGTTGTCGTTATGGAAGTGGCCACCAAATCCTTTTTGATAACCTAGCCCTGCGATACGTATCACAATAGGATTGGTGTACTGGCCTTTTGAAAAGAAACTCAGTGTTGCGGCCTCACCTCTGATCTGATCCTCGGCGTTATGCACGTAGGCGAGGAATTGAATCTCAGGAATGGGTAGCAGGCCATTATGGGCTGCGCCTATAGCTAAACCCAGGATGCTTTGTTCATCCAGTAGAGTATTAATCACTCTATGGTTGCCAAACTTTTCGCTCAGTTTGCTGGTGACGTTATATACGCCGCCTTTTGGGCCGATATCTTCACCCATCATAATAATCTCTGGGTGTTGAGCCATTAGGTCGGCCAGTGCCCAGTTGATCAGCCGTGCCATATGCTGGGGCTGATCCATACTTTTCACCTCTCGTTGATCCATACCTCTCACTTCTCGCTTAAACAGCTCATTTCTCTGTTCTGGTTTTAATAAGTGGGCGGGAGGAATATCTCTTTTGGGTGGAATCAGCGATTCCATCACAGCTTCGGCTGAGGTCAGTTTAGGACGTTTGATCACTTCTTCGGCGGTATTAGCGACCTGATCGCTGATTTTCTGGTTGAGATCAACAATCTGTTGCGGCGTTAATATATGGTTCTCAATCAGAATACGGGCGCTGTGCAGTAAAGGATCTTGCGCTTCAATGGCTTCGATCTCTTCCAGGCTATGGTAAGCCACTTCCGCATCGGAACCCGCATGTCCCATCAAGCGTACGCAGCGCATATGTAGAAAAACGACTTGATGATGCTGACGGGCCAGACGTTCGGCTTCATGGGCGGCACAATAGGTATCAATCAGGTTTAAACCATCGCACTGCACATAATGCAGTCCGGGCCTGCGGCTGAAACTGGCTTGTATCCAGTCAGTTGGAGTCGGGGTTGAGATACCAATACCGTTATCTTCACAGATAAAAATCAGTGGCAATGTGGCTTTTTGATGACTGGCCCAACAGGCGGCATTAATAGCCCCTTGAGCAGTGCTGTGATTGGCCGAGGCATCACCAAAAGAGCATAGCACCACACTGTTATCAGGCAATTCGCCTTTATGCTCCAGGCGTCGGGCCAGTGGAATACTGTAAGCTGCGCCCAGGGCTTTGGGCAGATGAGAGGCAACAGTGCTGGTCTGCGGGGGGATAAACAGTTCTTTGCTACCCAGCACTTTATGACGTCCGCCGGAAATTGGATCTTCGCTGGAGGTGGTAAAAGAGAGCAGCATATCCCATATTGCTTGGTGATCTTTATCGGTGCTGGGTTGCTCTTTATCCTCAATGGGTTCGTACTGCCGGGCTCGTTGCAGCAAAAAAGCTGCATCCCGGTAATGAAGAAAAGCGATATCATCATTGCGGAATGCTGCTGCTATGGCGGCATTGCCTTCATGACCAGCACTGCCAATGGTGTAAAAGGATTCACCTCTGGCTTGAAGTTTGCGGGAGCAGAGATCCAGGTGACGGCTGAGTAGCTGGCTTTCAAACATCTGCATCAACTTTTCTGGGGTTAGCCCAACCTCTTCGGGTTTAAGCTGGATCGGGCTATCCGGTAACTCTCCTGCAAGTACCTTACGGGCAAAACTCTGTTCGATAATCTCTGCTCGGCTTTTCATCCTGAACACCTCTTGTACTTTTTCTCGGTGAACGCTTTGTTGTTTAGTGGCTGCTAGTGAGCCAGTTTTGAATCTTGGTCTGTCTTTTGCTTGAAACTATTTCTCCAGAAGCTTTTTCTCCTGAAGTTATCTCTGAAGTGCTGTGCCAATTAGAAAAACGCCTGAATTCCGGTTTGTGCACGACCCAGAATCAGGGCGTGGATATCATCGGTGCCTTCGTAAGTGTTGACGGCTTCCAGGTTCATGGCGTGGCGGATGACATGAAACTCATCTGAGATACCGTTACCACCGTGCATATTCCGTGCAGTGCGAGCGATCTCCAGTGCTTTACTGCAGTTATTGCGTTTGAGTAGAGAGATTAGTTCGGTAGGGCAGGCATCGTTGTCCATCATACGTCCGGCTTGCAAACAGCCCTGTAATCCCAGGCTGATATCGGTCTGCATATCGGCGAGTTTCTTTTGAATCAGCTGGTTCGCCGCTAAAGGACGACCAAATTGTTCCCGATCCAGACTATATTGACGGGCGGCGTGCCAGCAGAATTCGGCCGCTCCTAAAGCGCCCCAGCTAATGCCAAAACGGGCTTTATTGAGGCAACCAAAAGGACCGGATAAACCCTTGGCATTAGGTAGCAGGTTTTCTTCCGGTACGATGACACCATCCATCACGATTTCACCTGTGACGGAAGCCCGAAGGCTGAACTTACCCTCTATTTTTGGCGTGGATAAGCTGGGCATCTCTTTTTCCAGAATAAAACCACGAATCTCATCATCGAGTTTGGCCCAAACCACCAATATGTCAGCTAGGGGACTGTTGGTGATCCACATCTTATTACCGGTCAGCCGGTAACCATCGCTGACTTTCTCTGCCCGGCTTCGCATGCTGCTGGGATCTGATCCTGCATCGGGTTCGGTCAGGCCAAAGCAACCGACCCATTGTCCATTGGCCAGTTTTGGCAGGTATTTTTGACGTTGTTCCTCAGTGCCGTAACTATAGATAGGGTACATCACCAGTGAGGATTGCACGCTCATGGCAGAACGATAGCCACTGTCGACCCGCTCCACCTCTCGGGCTATCAGGCCGTAACAGACGTGGTTCACCGCCGCACAGCCATAGGTATCGGGCAGAGTGGCACCTAATAGGCCGAGCTGGCCCAACTCATTCATAATCTCCCGGTGGAAAAACTCTCGCCGATTGGCATCAAGAATGCGTGGCATCAATTTGTTTTGGCAGTAAAAACGGGCACTGTCCCGTACCATGCGTTCTTCTTCGGTTAACTGGCTATCCAGATCAAAAGGATCGCTCCAGTTAAAAGCGGCTCTGCTCATAATCAGCTCCCTGTGGGGGTCGCGATGCTTAAATTTGCCTGATTCAGTCGGAGCGTTGCTGTCTAGAGAACAAGAACGCTCTGATAATGAGTATGGTCGAGAAATGCTAACTGTGTGATTTTGTTTGAACTTATTAGCCAAGCCTGATGGTGGAAAATATCTTTAGTGTATATAAATACAGTTTTGTCTGGGCAGCGAAGCATATCGACGTTATGCTTGTATTAAGGGGTTATAACCATTTGATTTTGGCTGGATTGTGTTCATGTTGAACAGGTTTACCCCGGTGTTTTTCTTTTCTTCGATCTGATATTTGATTAGCGATATGCAACAAGGCTTTTTACTGACCCGACATAGCCATGACAATGGTGATCAGAGCGAAATTACTTTCTGGCTTTCTACCCCTGATGGCCCGGCACAGCTGAAGGTGAAGGGTGAGCAGCCGGTATGTTTTATCTATCAGGATGATGTACCAAGAGTTGAGCAGGCTCTTTCCGGTATAGAGTCGGGGTTAGAACAGGCTAATGTGGGTTTATATAAGCACTATGAGATTCGCCCACTTGCTCTGAAATCCTTCCAGCAACAGCCCGTTTGCGGTTTATATCTGCCAACTATTAAAGCTTTTCATCAAGCCATCGAGCGTCTGCAACAGCAGGGGATTCAGATGTTGGAAAATGATTTCCGTCTGCATGATCGCTATCTGATGGAACGTTGGATTCGTGGCGGTGTGGTGTTTCAAGGCAACACCAGCCAAAAAAAGGGTTTGCATGGTTCTGGCTTTACCCGAGTGGATCAGGCCCGCTTAAAGGGCGGTGATTATATTCCCCAGTTAAAAGTCGTATCACTGGATCTGGAGTGTTCTGCCAAGGGTAATCTCTATTCTGTTGGACTTTATAGCGACGTCATTTCTCTGGTGCTGATGATAGGACCGGGAGAGGACGGACAGAATACTCTGTTTGAGGAGGACGGGAAGGGTGGAGAGATACGCTGGGTTGAGAATGAAAAAGCGCTGCTGCAAGCCCTGGAAGCGACGATTGCTGAGTTAGATCCCGATGTGATTATCGGCTGGAACGTAGTCGGCTTTGATTTTCGTTTACTCAACACCCGTGCCCAGAGATACGGTATGCGCCTTAAGCTGGGCCGTGGCGGCAGTTATGCCAGCTGGCGTGAATCCAGAGATGACAGTAATAGCGGTTTTATCACTATTCCCGGTCGGGTGGTGATTGATGGCATAGCGGCGTTAAAAACGGCAACCTATAACTTCGCCAGCTTTAGTCTGGAATCGGTGGCTCAGGAGCTGTTAAATCGGGGAAAGCTGACCGAAGATGTCGATGATCGCTTAGCGACTATCATGCACGATTTTCAGCACAATAAGCTGAAACTTGCGGCCTATAATCTGGAAGATTGCCGCTTAGTATGGGATATCTTTCAACATACCCGCATTCTGGATTTCTTGATTCTGCGTTCTCAGTTGACAGGGTTAGAGCTGGACCGCAGTGGTGGTTCTGTTGCTGCCTTTACTAATCTCTATCTACCCAAGTTGCATCGGGCGGGTTATGTCGCCCCTAATCTACCGGGCGGCGGCGGTTTGGCCAGTCCCGGTGGTTATGTGATGGACTCTCTGCCGGGCTTGTACAATAACGTTTTGGTTTTAGATTTTAAAAGCCTGTATCCCTCTATTATTCGCACTTTTAAAATTGATCCACTGGGTTTGATTGAAGGTGGCCTGCACCCCGAGCAGGCAATTCCTGGTTATCGTGGCGCCTGTTTTTCCCGTGAGCAGCACTTTCTGCCGGGTATTATTACCTCGTTATGGCAACAGCGGGATGAAGCTAAAAGGGTCCAAGATCCCGTGCGCTCTCAGGCACTGAAGATCCTGATGAACTCCTTCTATGGCGTGCTGGGCTCTGGCGGCTGTCGTTTCTACGATACCCGTTTAGCCAGCTCCATCACCATGCGTGGTCACGATATTCTTAAGCAGACCACGGAGTGGATTGAACAGAAGGGTTTAAAGGTCATTTATGGCGACACGGATTCACTGTTTGTTTTGATTTCTGAAGCAGGTGATCGGCAGACGGTTAGCTCAGAGCAAGCGGATCAACTGGGCAATGAGCTGATGCGGGAGATTAACCAGCTTTGGCGGGATTATCTGTCGAATGAATACGGTTTGGAGTGTTTCCTTGAGCTGGAATATGAGACTCACTTTACCCGTTTTTTGATGCCGACCATTCGGGGCCAGGACACCGGCAGTAAAAAGCGCTACGCTGGTCTGATCAATAAAAACGGTCAGGAAAAACTGGTGTTTAAGGGGCTTGAGGCGGTTCGTACGGATTGGACTGAATTGGCGAAAGAGCTGCAAAATGAGATCTATAATCGGGTTTTTCATGATCAAGATCCCAGTGAATTAATCAGCTCTTTAGTGGCTGAACTGAAGGCAGGTCAACGGGATCATCAGTTGATTTATACCAAGCGCCTGCGTCGTCCATTAGATGATTATGTCAAGAACGTCCCGCCCCATGTCCGTGCTGCACGTTTGGCGGATGAGATCAACCGTCAGCAGGGTAAACCGCTAAAATATCAGCGCAAGGGGCGTATCGCCTATGTGGTGACAATCAATGGCCCTGAGCCCGTGGAATATCAGCAAAGCCCAATCGATTATCAACACTATATCGACAAACAGGTGCAGCCGATTGCCGATGCTATTTTGCCTTTTGTCGGTTTAAGTTTTAATGCAATTATCGATGATCAGATGCAGCTGTTTTAATCATCTGCTCTGTGAGGATGGGACTGAGCGTTTAAGGTGTGTGGCACTGAGATGCTATTTGTAAAAGCATAGGCTTGAAAGCCCTCTAAGTTGAGGGCTTTGTTAGTTACGACAATCGCTTCGGTTATATCTTATGGGATGATCAGTGTTTTTGGGCCGAGAGGCTAAGGCATACAGAGTACTGATATTTGATGAGCAAGAGTATTAGCACTTGCACAAGATATCAGTGCTTAGTCACACTGACCGTATCCGCATCGTGTTTTTTCAAAATCATTTCAATTTCTGGTTCGGTGTCGTTGGCGATCATTACCTTGATCATCAACTTATCATCACCGATATAGATCTGTTCCTGAGGCACTCCGTTAGCAATCAACTCTTCCCGAGTATTTTTCAGTTGGGTTTCGGACTCATAGGTTCCGGTGACTACCATAGTCATGAGATATCCCCCTTTACACTGATATTGGCGTACAAATATCAGGTGTTGAGATACTAGCCGTGAGTGATTTAGCTAAACGCTAAGTCAAGCATAGAAGCGGTGGGGGATCTCGTCCAGAATTACCTATCTAAAGATAGGTTGTTATTCCAGAGATAGATTGTTGCCCTTAAGGTAGATTGTTACGCTAAAGAATGATGTTGAGGGTTTAACTCGCTTGTTGTTGCTCCAAAGGGGCAGAATTCAGTTCGATAAGTTTGACCATCTCTTCCAAGAGCAATACGACCTTATCATCCAGTGGCCAGCCGGTGTTAATGCGTAGGCAATCCTGATAAAGGGGGAGTGTAGTAAAAGCAGGGCCCACTCTTAAATCCAGACCCGTATTACAAGCCTGCTGCCATAAGGCTTTGCTATCTAATCCTGGAATCTGTAGCCATATCACCATGCCACCTTCCGGTTGACTGATACGGCTACAGGCCGGTAAACGTTCAACGAGTAGCTGTGTGTAATCACGGATATTTTGTCGCAATTGGTTGCGAACTTTATTTAAATGGCTTTGATATTGCCCAGTACTGATAAAGTCAGCGATAGCAGATTGAATCGGCGTGCTGACACCAAAGTGACTAATACCGTGCAAGCGTAGATATGAGGGGAGAAAACGCCCAGGCAAGCACCAACCTAAACGGAAACCTGCGGTCAGGGTTTTAGATATCGATGCACACCAGAGTACATAACCGCCTCTATCCCAGTACTTAGCGGGTAGTGGCATCACCTTGCCATGGCCCAGTTCCATATAGATGTCATCTTCAATCACAGGTATCTGATATTGATTGGCCAATTCTGCCAGCGCTTGTTTTTGTTGCGGTGACATGCTGATGCCTTGAGGATTCATATGGGAGGTGCTAAACAGTCCTGCTTTTATCGTGCCCTGTTTCAAATGATGTTCAAATTGCTCCAGGTCGATACCTTCTGGGGTGCAGGGAATTTCCACGACCCTTCGGTCCAAACCAGCCAATAACTCCAATAAACCGCTAAAACAGGGAGAGCTGATAGCGATACCATCACCGGGTTGAGATACCGCCTCAAGACCAATTCGCACGGCGTCAATACAGCCGTTGGTAATTACTAACTCATTCGCTTGGAATGGGAAACCATAACCTGAAAAGTGCTGTTCAAGGGCATATCTCAGGCGACGCAGACCCTGACGATCTGGATAGGCGTGAATATCCAGATCAAGCCGTTTTATACCTCGTTTTAAGCTTCTTTGTAGTGCTTCGGTTGGCATCAGTTCTGGATTGATTTGGGAGATGCCTAACGGGCCGGGCTCATAAGTACCAGGTCGGTAAGTGATTGCTGACTCCTGAGTGGAAATTTCACGCAGTTGGCTTTTAAACTGAGGTAGCTCTGGTGTTGCCTGTTCAGCCAGTGGGCGGGAGATGTAAAAACCTGATTGAGGTTTGGCTACAATCCAACCTAATTCCTCTAGCATATGGTAACAGTTCAGAGTGGTAGTCAGGCTAACGCCCTGAAGATCGGACATTTTGCGCAGTGAAGGCATGCGGCTACCATGAGCCAGCTTACCACTACGAATATCTTCTATGATCTGCTCTGCTATCGCTTTGTAACGCATCACTATCCCCACCCAGTTGTTCGATCTTTAGCTTAGCCTGACAATTTGCTAATTGTATACTTTTTATTTTTAAAAATTGCATCTGTTGTCTTTTTTGTCTGGCTTTCATACTAGCTCCTACAGTTCTGGCCCATTGGCATGAGCAGGACTGATTTGCAATTAGAAAGTTTGAAAGTAGAAAGTCTGAAGATAGAAAGCTTTGAAGATGGAAGGTAAAGGAGGCAACAATGCGATTTAATGATCTGCTGCTGGCCTTAGCAGTGATGTGTTTATGGGGGTTTAACTTTTCAGTGATTAAGCTGGGGGCAGACCAGATCAATCCGGTCTTGCTTACAGCGTTGCGTTTTACAGCGGCTGTGATTCCGGCCATCTTTTTTATCGCCAGACCACAGGTGAAACTGCGTTACCTGATCGCTTATGGCGTCACTTTTGGTGTCGGTGTCTGGGGGATGATGACCTGGTCTATTACTCTAGGGGTATCAGCGGGTATGGCGGGACTGTTGATGCAGCTGAGTTTAGTGTCCAGTCTGCTATTGGGCTGGTTACTACTAAAAGAGAAAATTACGCGTCAGAAATGGATCGGTGCTGTGCTCGCGTTGTTGGGCCTGGGTGTTAGCCTGACTCTGCAGGATGGTTCTGTACCGCTGGCTGGGCTAATATTTGTCTTGATAGGGGCATTCAGCTGGAGTTTGATTAGCTTGATTGTAAAGCTGGCTAACACAGATCAGGTGTTCTCATTCAGTGTTTGGGGGATGCTGTTTGCCCCTGTCCCTTTAGTGTTTCTGGCTTGGTTGAGTCACGGCAATGAGATTTTTATTCAACTGCCGCAACAGCTGAATGGTACGGTATGGTTTTCTATTCTGTTCCAGGCTTATCCTACGACTTTACTGGGCTACTGGTTGTGGAACCGATTGATTGTAAAATATCCGTTATCGACAGTAGCCCCGTTGACTATGCTGGTGCCGGTATTCGGTTTGATTGGCAGTATGATCTTCTATGGTGAGACGGTTGAAGGAGCTAAACTTATTGCTTGCGCTTTGATCTTATTGGGGCTGCTGGTCACTCAGTGGCAAAGTAGCTGGCTGAGCATCATTCAACGCAAATCAATTACTAAAAGTAAAACTGCTTAAGGATAAGGCTCTGTACCTGACAGGAGCCTTTCAACTTATACACGCTTACACAAAAGTACTTCGATATTTTTTGGTCAATGGCTGAAGAATGAAGCCATTTGCTAAAGAGAAACTTTTGTGTGAGTGCTTAGCTAGGACCTTTTAATTAAATCTCGTTGCCGGAGTGATTTCTATAGCAACGAGATTCTATTTTGATCGCGATTATTTATGGAAAAAGTGTATCTTGAAGGCAATGCTTATAGAGAGTCGTTAGAGGGAATGGTTATTGGGAGCGGAAAGCCTGGTTAAAAATAATCCCATATTCTCTGAGCCACTGGCCCCAGCGTTTTGCTCTTCAGTTTAGCGATATAGACAGGGAGTTTTATTTCGCCTTGATTCTGTAGCTTTATGAGTTCCCCGTTATTCAATTCATCCTCAATCATATGCTGAGGTAGCCGTCCCCAGCCCAGCCCGGCCGTAATCAAGGCTTTTTTGCTGGCGAGATCAGTGACATACCATTTTTGCGCATCGTTTGCGATAAAAGTATCTGGCGAGCGTCGATCTGATGATTTAACAATAATTTGCGGGTAATTGAGCAGTTCTTGTTCCGTTACTACTGCTGAATCTTCTATCGCCATTTTGTTAGCAATAACCACGGGGATACTGAAGGTTTCGATGAGTTTGTAGTCTATGGCTGCATTGGGTGATAGCGCCCCGTAGATACCAATATCCACGTTTTCCTCTAACAGCATTCGTTCACCGGAGGCAATTTCAATCTCTAGATGGATACTGGTGCTGGGAAATTCACTTTTCAAATCCAGTAACAGATCGGAAACTCTATCGATAGGAAACATAGAGCTGACACCCAGGCTGAGCTCAGTCTCACTTTCTCCCTTCATATCATCAACAAAAGCTTCAAACTCGCTGGCATGTTTTAACAGTCGACGAATTTGTACCAAAAGAGTTTTGCCTTCTGGTGTGAGTTCTGGTCGGTAGCTGTCTCGGTTAAAGATCCGCATGTCATAGTGATTCTCCACCTGTTTGACAGAATAAGACACAGCGGAGCGTACCTTGTGTAGCTTCTCACTGGCTTTCTGAAAACTGCCCTCTCGACAGATGGTATCAATCACTTGTAAATGTTCTAAATTCACCATGGTCAAATAATATGACCAAGATGTACAAAAAGCTATGCTTTTTCTAGACATAGTGCTGACCTAAAGTGTGCCCAAGCATTGATCGTAACGGTATTGGTGATGGCGTTAATCCATACCAATGGAGATAAGAGCATAAGGCACATGATGAAACTTAAGGTGAATACACTAAGAACCCCGGATGTGGCGTTCGAAAATTTAAAGGACTATCCCTTTCAGCCTCATTACATGCAGGTGGACGGTATGCGTATGCATTTTCTGGATGAGGGGCAGGAGCACGATAAGGTGATCTTCCTCTTTCACGGTCAGCCTTCCTGGAGCTATCTGTATCGCCATATGATTCCGTTATTTGTTGAAGCCGGTTATCGGGTTATTGCTCCTGATCTGATCGGTTTTGGTAAATCTGATAAGCCTGGATATACGGATGCTCATACCTACAGCAATCACGTTAAATAGATGCATGAGTTTGTCGAGCAACTCGGTATTCAGCAGGCAGCGGCTTTCTTTCAGGACTGGGGAGGCATGATAGGGCTACGTGTGTTGGCTAAAGAGCCTGAATGGTTAAACCGTCTGGTTGTTGCAAATACGGCGCTGGCAGAGATGAAAGGCCTAGCTAAGTTTATGGTGCCTAAAGTGCTTAAGGTTATGGCAGCTAAAGCAGGCAAACCCAGCATCGAAAAGCTGAGCCGAGAGATTAATTATGGTAATTGGGCAGGGTATTTCCGTCATGCGGAACGCCTGGATCTTGGTCGTGTGCTGCAAGCGTTAACTATGCGAGATTTGAGTTTGGACGAGATGTCAGCCTATGACGCCCCTTTTCCTACTCCTGATTATTATGCCGCTCCCAGAAAAATGCCTGAGATTGTGGCGTCAGATTCGAGTGAAGTGAATGAAGACTGGAAAAAGCTAAAACAATGGCAGCATCCGGTATTAACCTTATTCAGTGATCAAGACCCTTTTTTGGCTGGTTGGGGTTATGACAGAGTCTTTCAGAGCAACTTCAGAGGGGCAAAGGACCAGCCTCACATTACTGTAAAAGGCGCTTCTCATTTCTTACAAGAAGATCAATCTGTTGAATTAGCGCATTCCACTATTAACTGGTTACAACAAACCCGCTTTTAAAAAACATTAAATCAATAAAATTGCAGTAATGGTTCGATTCTTTGCTTAAGGAAAAATCACCATTTCTACAGAGAATCTTTGTTTAGATAAATTAAGGAGAAAATATGAAGATATTAGCAATTGGTGCCAACGGTATTATTGGTCAAGCCGTCGTTAAGCTGTTATCCAGTGAACATGAGGTAATAACTGTAGGTTATAGCCAGGGTGATCTGCGAGTTGATATAGAAGACAAGTCTTCTATTCAGAGTCTATTTGAGAAAGTAGGTAAGGTCGATGCCATTATCTCTACTGCGGGGAGTGGAGAGATGGGTGGTTTTATGGAGATGGATGATCAGGGATATCAGACAGTACTGAATAATAAACTTATGGGACAGGTTAATTTGGTGCGTCTGGGATTGGAGCATTTGAATGACGGGGGCTCAATCACATTGACCTCTGGCCAGGCGGCTAATCGCCCAATGGCTGGTACGGCTGCTATTGCTATGGGAGTTGCAGGTATTAATGCTTTTGTCGCAACAGCTGCTTTAGAACTTGCTGATAATAAAAGAATTAATGCCGTTAGCCCTGGTATTGTTAAAGAGACGTTGGAGCAGTGGGGAATGGACTCTAGCCAGGGAATTTCAGCAGATGACGTCGCAAGCCACTATCAAGTCAGTATTCTAGGTTCTGGAAATGGCCAGGTGCTTAATGCGGTGCTGTGAAGAGTGTTGAATCGCCGAATTAGAGTGAAGTAGAAGGAGGAGTTGAGCGAGCTTAACACTGGTTCAGTTATAAATACTGGAGCAAGAGAGGTGCTGGGTGATTTTGACTCTATTATTGTTGGAAAAATAATCCATAGTTTTGCTAGGTATATCACTAGAAAGTAGTTTCTAATTTTTGCAGTAAAAAGGAAAAACTGTCTTATGAAGGCAAGAGTCTTTTTAAAGCTTGTAAGGTCATAATGCTATTGAGATAGGGGGGTAGGTCTTTCATAAAGACTCTTGTTTTCAGCGTTCAGGGGACCTATCTTTCAGGTCAATAGCCTAAATGTATAGCAATAAAATAGTTTGACTAATTTTGGGGAGTGGAACTTTTGTTCTAAGTGTAATACGGTGTAATTGATTTTTTTGAAGTTCTATAAACTTGTAGCTACAAATATGTAAGTGATTTATTGATTTTTTTTTTATATCTTTGCTTTATACTAAGCTTTAAATGATCTTACATGGACTTGTTGAATGTCGGTTGTTATCCAGTACCAAAGTGATTTGCACCTTGAGTTCGAACACGGGTTTATCAGCTATTTTTTGCCGGATGTCAGTGCTGATGTGATTATCCTGGCAGGAGATATTGGTATTGCCAGCCGCCAGCATTTTGACTGGGTACTGGAGCAGACCCGTGGTATTCCGACAATATTTATTCTGGGTAATCATGAGCCTTATCGCAGCTGTTTACAAACCGCGAAGCAGGAATGGAAAGAGGCGATGGCTGGAAGCAATGTGCATGTGTTGGATAATGAGGCTGTAGAGCTTTGCGGTGTTCGTTTTATCGGCTCTACGTTGTGGAGTGATTTCCAGCTATTTAATGAAGACCCCTCGATCGCACAGAATCTTGCGCGTATGAAAATGAATGATTATCGTCTGGTTGAGTTTGAACAAGAAGGTGTGAAGAGGATGTTCACGCCTGAAGATTCAAGAGATATGCATCTGGAAGCGATGGACTTTTTTAACCAGGAGTTAAGTAAGCCTTTTTCTGGACCAACCGTCGTAGTGAGTCATCACGCACCATCTATAGAGTCTCTACCCCCTTCTTACCGGGATGAGCCTATTCGTGCTGGGTATGCCAGTAATCTGGAACACTTTATTAAACAACATCAACCGGATGCCTGGATTCATGGCCATTTGCATAATACAAGTGATTACCGCATTGGTAACACGCGAGTGTTATGCAATCCTCGTGGCTATTTCCCCCGTAACGTAAACCCAGACTTTGATCCTGAGATTGTACTTGAGCTTTAGTGCTATTTATTCTGGAAATGGCTATTTCGCTGCTTAAACATCTGTTTAATAAAATAACCCTTCGCTATCTATTACTCTTCGTCTTTTATAGCCCTTCGCCATTTATGACCCTTCGTCTTTTTATGAATAGGTTCTTCATAAAAAGACGAAGGGTTTTGTTTTCTACCGAAGGGGTTTAGTCCCAACCACTTTGAAGAAATCGGAACTGTTACAGTAGTGCTAGAATGGTCTCTGCACTGCTTTTATCAACGCCTTTTTCATCGATGTTCAACGTTTTTACGATACCATCTTCAATGATCATGGCGTAACGCTGGGAACGAATACCAAACTGAACACCGGTTAGGTCTTTTTCCAGGCCAATCGCTTGGGTGAATTCAGCAACACCGTCCGCTAACATGATGATCTCTTCTGCATTCTGATTTTTACCCCAGGCATCCATAACAAAGGCATCGTTGACCGACAGACAGATGATGCTATCAATACCTTTAGCCTTAATCTGATCAGCCAGTACAACAAAGCCTGGCAAGTGAGTTTTTGAGCAGCCAGGAGTAAAAGCACCTGGAACAGCAAACAGAACTACTTTTTTACCGGCAGATAACTGCTCGATAGTGACTGATTCAGGGCCTGCTTCACCCATTACTTTAAGTTCGATATTTGGAAGTTTATCGCCAATCTGAATGCTCATGTTTTACCTCAAGATACATTGGTCAAACAGCCCACTTTACATTGTAATGAAACAAGTACCTCTGATACGAAATATGTAATAGTTGACTGTTTTGCTTGGTTGATAGGGCAAGCTTAGCAGGTCTTGGTCGTTTTAGCATTAGATGATAAGAATCAAAAGCTTGTAAGGTTTAGAAAAGCGAAAGGCCCGTTAGGATAGGGCCTTTCGTAGTTGGAAAATCTAATAATCTAAGCGCTCACACAAAAGTTTCTCTTTAGCTGGTGGTTTCATTCTTCAGCCGTTGATCGAAATACTTTTGTGTAAGTATGTGTTGATGGAAACTAAACTTTGAAACCATCAACGGTTTCCCGTAATTGTTCAGCCAAGCGAGCTAGCTCCAAAGTCGCTTCAGCTGTTTGTTGGGCGCCACCGGAGGTTTCTACAGCAATCTGGTTGATAGAGATAATATTCTCACTGATCTCTTCAACAGCAGCGTTCTGCTGTTCCATCGCACTGGCTACCTGGACATTCATAGTGTAAATATTGTCTGCAGCAGCGTTAATAGCATCGATAGCCGCTCCTGCATTTTGTGCCGTTTTGATAGTGCCTTCAGTATTGGCAACACTTTGATTCATAGCTGCTGCTGCCGATGTAGCACTTTCCTGTAGCTGGGTAATCATAGATTCAATATTACTGGTGGAATCCTGGGTTTTTTGTGCTAGGGAACGTACCTCATCAGCCACTACGGCAAAGCCACGGCCTTGTTCACCGGCCCGAGCGGCTTCAATAGCGGCATTAAGTGCCAGTAAGTTAGTTTGTTCGGCAATATTTTTGATCACATCCAATACAGAGCCAATTTTGTCTGTATGTTCAGCAACGGCCTTTACGGTGTGGGTGGATTGAGCGACATCTTCCGCCTGAGTTTGGATTGCCGTTAATGTCTTTTCAATAACAGACTTAACTTTTGAGGCCTCAGCGGCGGCATAACTGGCTGCTTCAGTTGCTTCTCGCGTACTGGCTGTAATCTGTTGACCAGATGCTGACATCTCGCTAATGGCTGCAGAAACCTGACCCGTTTCCTGCTGCTGCAGCTGAACGTTTCGGTTGGTCTGTTTGGTCACAACGGAGGTTTCTTCACTGGCGCGAGCTATCTCGCTGCTAGAAAGCATAATTTTATTGACCAGAGTGTGCAGATTTTGGCTCATCTGTTGCATAGCATGATAAACACTGTCTTGTTGGGCACCCTCTTTAAACTTAAGAGTTAAATCACCCGCTGCAATTTTCTCTGCGATGCGTCTCATCTCTTTAGGTTCTCCACCAAGCGGGCGAGTAACGGAGCGAGACACGGCAACAGCAATAGCAACAACTGCTGCTGTGATGAGTAGTGAAAGAATAAAGATAAACCATTCCAGGCGATAAACGGCATCAAAGGCTTCAGCCTCATCAACTTCAGCAATTAAAGCCCAGGTTTTATCTTCTATCTTCACAGGGGTATAGGCTGATAGTACGGGATGTCCGTTGTAATCAATAATGAT
This sequence comes from uncultured Oleiphilus sp., assembly GCA_964342385.1. Taxonomy (GTDB): domain Bacteria; phylum Pseudomonadota; class Gammaproteobacteria; order Pseudomonadales; family Halomonadaceae; genus Oceanospirillum. The sequence goes on from CAYFGP010000110.1 coordinate 16,979, forward strand.
ATTGGTATCGGTTTGGCCTGAGATAGACTCTTTTACAGCCTGGGTTTGTACACCGTTTTTAGCCAGAGTGCCTGCAAAAGAGGCTTTCACAGAGTGTCCTTGGGGGTCTAGGAAAGAGTCTGAGCGCATACGCCCATCAGGGCCTACCAGATAAGACTCTCCGGTTTCCCCCATGCCTTCCCTTAGCTGCATAATCGCGTTGATTTTATCAATGGACAGTTGCAAAGCCACAATCATTACAACTTCAGAACCTGAATATACCGGTTGGGCAATAAAGGCAGCGGGTTCATTATTGCTGGGGGCATATGGGGAAAAGTCCTGCAGACCATATTGACCGCTATTGCTAACCTGGGTGAAGAGTTTTGCTAAGCCTGAGTCTTTATAGGGACCATTACGCAGATTGGTACCATAATCAGACTCTTTAGTAACGGTATAGAACACATCACCTTGGGGGTTGATCAAAAATAAGTCGTAATAATCGTAAGCACTAATGTATTTGTCAAAGAAGCCTTGAGAACTGTTTCCTTTAGGCTGAGCCAATAGGTGAGTGACCTTATCGATATCCTCAAATTCGTTGTAAAGGGTCGATATAGTTTCAGTCAGTATTGACATATCACCCTTACGTTCAGCAAAGAAGCTCTCAATCTGGGATTTTTTAATACCACGAACAGCTTCAAGTTGATTAAAGGAGTGCTCTGAAAGGGACTCACTGGCTTTAAAAACAGAAAAAGCCCCCATTATTAATGCAGGTATTAAACCAACCGTCAGAAAGATAAGGATCAGGCGTGTAGAAAGTTTCACTCTTTTATATCCATGTTAGAGACATTGTTTTTTGTAGGTTTATATGCCGTGAAAAGAATAAAAAGCTTATTTCAGCAGACTGCACAGAGCTATCCAGTGGATAGTTTCAGGCTATTGCCCACAGCTTTTAGAAATCAGGTTACAGTAGTCCATTTCTATAAAAATCATTTAAATCAGTATGTTGTATTTTTTATTTGGCAAAGCAAAACTGGAGAAATAAAGAAAAAATCTGTGTTTTCCAGTGTGACTTTGTAGTCTGATTTTTCTGGAGCGTAAATCTATCATAGGAATGAATATCATTAGTACATATTAAAAGGCTGTTTTTGTAACGAAATGTACGGTCGGGTATGTGTTTGTCATAGTTAAATGTTTTGCCGTCATATAAATTAGAAGACTTTTAATTAGTACTGCTAAAGATTTATTAGCTATATATCAAATTAAGGTTGTTTTGTGAGCTGATTTTTTATAATGAAATTGATGGGAGCAACTTTACCTTTTTGTTTCGATACTTAGCTAAAGTAAAGCTTTTTACTCCTCCCATGATGGCATATTATGGTGCTCTAATAAGCAAGCAGATCGCTAATCACAAGCAGTTAAGGATTTGAAGGTGACACATGTACAACGATAACTTTTTCATTAATGGACAGTGGGTCGAGTGTTCGACTCAGGATCGTATCGATGTGATCAACCCAGCTAATGAAACATCTGTAATGGCCTTACCCTGTGGTGGTGAGAAAGATGTTAATGCGGCAGTGGCTGCTGCAAAGGAAGCGTTTAAGTCATTCTCTCAATGGGACAAGGAGCAGCGTTTAGAGCTGCTGGAACGAGTGCTTGAAGAGTATAACAAGCGTATGGGCGACGTTGCCCAAGCGATTACTTCCGAAATGGGCGCACCAACCAAGCTGTCTCATAATGCTCAGGCGGCTTCCGGTGCCGGTCATCTGGTTGCAGCCATTAAAGCGTTAAAGAATCTGGATGAAAGCCACTCGCTTAAGAAGACCGAAGTGTATTACGAGCCTGTTGGTATTTGTGCATTGATTACCCCCTGGAACTGGCCGGTTAATCAGATTATGTGCAAGGTGGCGCCAGCACTGGCAGCCGGTTGTACCATGATATTGAAACCCAGTGAAGAAGCACCGCTATCAGCTATTTTAGTCGCTGAAGTATTAGAAGCTGCAGGTGTTCCTGCTGGCGTATTTAATATGGTGCATGGTACAGGTGAAGGTGTCGGTGCACCTCTGTCATCTCATCCGGATGTAGATCTGGTATCTTTCACCGGTTCAACCCGTGCGGGTACTGCGGTGATGAAGGCTGCAGCGGATACGATCAAAAAAGTTTGTCTGGAATTAGGTGGTAAGTCCGCCAATATCCTGCTTGATGATGTTGATTTTGAGCGCAGTGTGAAACAGGGGGTGCTGAGCTGTTTCTCTAATACGGGTCAATCCTGTAATGCCCCAACCCGTATGCTGGTTCCTAAGACTGAGATGGCGCGAGTGATTGCTATTGCTGAGCAAGCGGCACAGAAGGTCAAAGCCGGTGATCCCCAGTCAGAAGAAACAACCATGGGGCCAGTGGTCAGCAAACGTCAGTATGAGCGTATTCAGATGCTGATTCAGGCAGGTATTGATGAAGGGGCGACTCTGGTATGTGGTGGTACGGGCAAACCGGAAGGCAATGAAACCGGTTACTTTGTTAAACCAACGATCTTTGCCAATGCCAATAATCAGATGACCATTTCCCGTGAAGAGATTTTTGGTCCCGTGTTAACAATTATTCCTTATAAGGATGAAGCAGAAGCTATTGAGATTGCTAATGATACGGTCTACGGCTTGTCAGGTTACGTGTCTTCAGCGGATCTGGAACGTGCTAAATCGGTGGCCCGCCAGTTGCGTACGGGTATGGTGCATCTGAACGGTGCACCAACGGATGTCTTTGCGCCATTTGGCGGTTATAAGCAGTCTGGCAATGGCCGTGAATGGGGGGCTGAAGGCTTAAAAGAGTTCCTGGAAGTGAAAGCGATTATGGGCCATAACCCGTAAGTTCACCGAACCCATAAAGCTACTCCATGCAGCTGAGCACTTGAAAAAGCTGCACTTTTGACAAGGTTTGTTGTCCCAACCAAGTGCATTAAACAATGCATAACGTTGTGTGATGGCAAGCCTTGTTTTGTTTGGCAGGCGTTGTTTGTTTGACAAGAACAAAGCTAACCTTGGCTTCAAATAATAAGTGATTGGTTTTAGCGTTAAACTAAATACTCACACAAAAGTTTCTCTTTAGAAAATAGTTTCATACTTCAGCCATTGGCTAAAAAATATCGAAATATTTTTGTGTAAGTGTGTATTGTCAGTTTCCGGTTCTGTTCGGGGCTGTTTTTGTAACTCAGTGAAATCATCAGGAAGGTATCATGAGAACAATCGGTAATATTATCTGGTTTGTATTAGGTGGGCTGGTGATGGGCATCGCCTGGTGGTTTTTTGGTGTGCTGGCGTTTCTGTCTATTATCGGTATCCCCTGGGGTAAAGCTTGTTTTGTTATGGGCAGCTTCTCATTCTGGCCTTTTGGTAAAGAAGCTATTGCCCGGGATGAGCTAACACAGCATGAAGACATTGGCACTGGGGCCCTGGGATTGATAGGTAATATTATCTGGTTACTGGTCGCAGGTATTTGGTTGGCTATCGGTCATATCATGTCGGCTGTGGCCTGTGCTATTACCATTATCGGTATTCCATTTGCCATTCAGCATCTTAAGCTCGCAGGCATCTCTCTGGTACCGATTGGTAAAACTGTGGTTGATAAAGAGGTGGCGCAGGCAGCCCGTATGGCTAATGCCGGTCGCGAAGTCTCCGATTTAAGAAAAAAATAGTGTGGTATCAAGATGTGAAGCCCATTCGCTGATCTGCGAATGGGCCTTTTTATCTAAGGGGCTGTTAGCCTAATAGCTCGGCTAGATCTTCCTCGGATGGGGCGAACCAGTATGAACTATTCACTGCATCAGAGAAGTCAATCAGTTTATCGGTTAAGCCGTCTTCAGTCAGGCCGTACATACGTTTTAGTTGAATGCTAAAGCGTTCTAACTCACAGGCAAAAGAGAGGAAATAAAGGCCGTTTTCAGTTGCGGAACCGTAGGGTGCGCTTCTGCGATAGATCTTCATCGCCTTACCGTCCACCTTAACATCGGTACGGCTGACATGGGAATTTGCAGGCATATCATCGCCTTCTAGTTCGATATCATCGACTTTAGTGCGGCCTACCACTTTTTCCTGTTTTTCAACCGGTAGTCGGTTAAAGTCATTCAGCTTGTGCACCCATTTCTGGCTCAGCACGTAACAACCACCTGCACCGGCTTGGCCTTGTGGAATTACTGCGGCCAATTGACGCTGATCTTCTTTAGGGTTGGCGGTGCCATCAACAAAACCAATCAAGTCGCGGGAGTCATGGTAGGTAAAACCAGGTAGATCCAGTTTTAGCTCGGCGATATCAGATAGCGCGCTTTGAATATGTAAAACCTGATCAAAGTTATTATCATGGTTTTGGCTATGAATCCAGATCAGCAGGTCTCGTTGAGTCGAGGGAGCTGAATGACCTTGAGGACTGGTTAAGCTGGTAAAGTCCTCCAATTCCGCAGGTGTCCAGGCAGGGTTCAGCTGTTGCCAGAGTTGTTTGCCAAAGGCGACAACCATATTGATAGGAGCGGATTGTCTGGTTAATGCTTTTTGCAGAGCTGAAATAATATCTGCAGAAGGGTGAGAACCAACCTGGTACTCCAGATGATAAAATTGATTGCTGTTTTCCTGAAAAATAGCGGACTGTGGGCTTGGCATAGAATCTCCTGGGAAAGCTAATTTCTAAAACGCTAATCTGAGCAGCGAAGCAAAAGTATCTAGAGAACGAAATGACACGATCCAGCTACCTATAGTGAAGGGGGCTGGAATACTTACGCTCAGCTATGTACTTGATATAAGAAGTTTTTATCGTGTTATTAATCCCTAATGTATCAAAAGACAGTGCTATTGCTCTACATGGAAAATCACTGAAAGGCATATTACTGAGCTAACGATAGCGGCTTAAAGCGATTGATGAAGTATAGGAAGACAAGTTTT
>CAYFGP010000111.1:0-21649 GCA_964342385.1 uncultured Oleiphilus sp.
CAGATTAATGGTCAGAAATAGCTTAGAACAGAACGCCTCAGAATGAACGGTTACGTTTGAAAGAGGTTTCGCAAAGATACTCTGTGCTTAAGCGTAGAGTTGAGGAATATCGAACTGAGCTGACTCAGGCAGAAAGGAAAGGTTTCCTGACAGATGATCAGCAGAGTTTTTTGTTACCGGCAATTGAAGAGGTTTGCCAAGGTTGTAAAGCAAGAGTGGGATCAATGGATGAAGATGATCTAACTAGTGCTCTATATGATGGTCAGGATTATCTCTTCTACTACCTTGGTCAGCTTCAATGAGTAGGCGGTAAATCTATATTTCGCGTTAGGTATCTGAGTTCTGATTTAATTAAACAGTCTTAGATACCATTGAAATGTTTCATGTCGTTTATCCTTTTTAGGCTTCTAAGCGAGATGAACAATGTTATGGATAAACTGAAAATGAATGCGAATGAGTTATCGGCTGTTGAAATTTGTGAATCTATTCTTATCAAAGATCGAGACTACAATATCCAGAATGATATTTGGTCGAGTCTAGTGATAATCTCGAATCGGGTTTTGAGTCGAAGTGATGAGATGGCGACTGTCTATAATGAATTGGTTTCTCATTACGCTGAAGAGCAATATAAAGCCTTCTTGATAGTGATGGTAGAAACGGGGAAATTCTTGAATTCTGAGAGTGTAGATAGCTATCGTCAGGACAAAAGACAGCTAATTGCGCTTAATCAGAGAATAGCGGCTTTATCTTTTGAACTTTCTGAATTATTAGATAAGCGAGATGATTTACATGGCGTTTCTGGTTTTGATAGTCAGGTCACGCGAAATATTGTCGATGTGATAGATACAGCGGCGTCAGAAAATGGTCATTATACAAGTTGGATACAAGATCCTCTGAAAAAACTGGATGCAGGATTTGACCAGAGATACTGGCCCGACCTTGCAAATATCATCAAAACAATTGGTGTTGAAGCTGATGATGCTAAGGTCATTGCACGAGATCCTGTTGTTGAAGCTGCAATTTCATCCCAAAGACCATCTTTAGCCGATTTTTTCAGAGCCTTTTTTATCGAGATTGATGAGAGTCGTAAGCAAGCAGGTGGTGAGTTGCCTGATAACTTCAGGCTTAGTGATAATGCTTATTCGATAATAGCAAATTGCGTACTAGACCTTGATCCTGATGACATGATTGATGCAAGTTATGTCAAGGGAGTTAGACAAAGAGTTCGTAGTAGCGCTAAATGACAAGAATTATGGTATTGCAATAATGCTGATGTTGGAGGGATCTATGAGCTATAGACCATTGAGAAAGGATCTAACCGAAACCAGCGAAAAGTGTGCTTTTTGTTCAAGATATTTAAAGTCTTTAAAAGCATATGTATTACAGGATATCAAAACTGGTGAAGTGGTATTTTCTGGTCCAGATTGCGCGAAGAAAAATTTAGCTGTGGGGCATTCCTTAAAAGGAATTCCTGACTTGACTAAGTTCACAAGTGCGACGGCATCACGCTCATCTACTAGTTCTGGCGGTGGCAATACAGGTACTAGGCATACCGACATTGAAAGACAAAGTGCTATTGAATATCTTTGCCTAAGGGAATCAAAGTTATCGTCAATGATCAATTGCTCATATCCGGTTTTAGCGAATTATTACCAAGAATACTTGAAGGGAGAACTTTCAGAAGATGCTATTCGACATATAAAAAATATTGAGAAAAAAACACCTGAATCATTAAAACTTGGAGTTCTACAAAAATGCTATAACTATGTGTTTTGGATCGACATAGCTATATCAAGGCTCGATGAAGATAAGAGATCATTCTTAAATAGTATTCGTCGTACTGTGCTTGCCAGAAAAAATTTAAGTACTGATCAGTTTATTAGTCTAAACGCATGGCTTAAGAATATTGATGGTGTTCCACAGTTAAAGTAGGTGCTTGAACACACACAAGGTGTATAGAGTAGTTGAATACCTCCGGCGGTCCCCCCACACAAATCCATTGCCCCGGTGACACTTTACCGTGTAATCTCTGCTACATTGCCCAGGTGTTGCACCTGGGCCGGATCGGGAAGGGCCAAGGCCAGCTAAGCCAGCCCTTATCCTATACCCATCATCACGCCTCTGTGGTTTTACGCTTAAAGTTAGCGTCATCTGAACAGTAAGCCAGCGCATCAAAGATCAGGCACGGTATACGGGCGATATGCTCCGGTTGCATGATAATCACATTATCACCCGCGCCAAGCTCAAGACCAGCGCGCTCGATCTCGCGTTTACGCTCATCCGTCATAGGAATGCAGAAAGAAACACTCGGTTGCTTCTTATCGCCCTGATAACGCATTAGCCAACGGTTAACCTTGCCCTGGAACAAGATCGAGTAATAGCTTTCCGTATCCTTAGCGGCCAGCTCAGTCTCCGGTCCCAGAATATCCTGAGTGACCTCAAACAAACGGCACTCAGCATAGGTCGTGATGATCTTAGCGTTATCGGATCAACAATATCTGCCTTCTCGTCAACGTTATCCTTTGTAGGCAACACTACCGGCTCAGGCTGAACAGGTGCAGCCACAACGGGTGGAGGAGCTACCACCGAACCAGACGAAAGGCCACTAACTACCATTTCACTGACCGAGCGCTGGATAGCTTGCTTAACGATAGGTGTAACACTCTCAATAAAACGAGCATTAAATTGACGCTGAATACCAGTCATACTGACAACGTAGCGGACAAAATCGGTATCAGGAGAGCGAAGGGCAGAACTGATCGCATCAGTGAATGCATTCTGGAGATGGTTTCTTTTGCCAGAGTATGCCTTGAATAGGTCTTAACAATTTGATTTATATTAGGTAATGAAGTGACCATTTCCTAATCCCAATATTTTCCATTCTATATTTTGGCTATTTACGGAAAAAGCTGCGACAAACAGTGTCATTAAGTATCGCATAAACTATATGTGATAGAGAGTGTATCTTTATTTATTAGAACGCTGGCTAGTCTGATATCCAAATTAGGAGTTGATAAAATGATACTGTATCATGTAGCCTTTGATAAGCTGATGCAAGGCATGGTTTAAAATGAAGTCGTTATTTTGATTTTATTGTTGCTTTTATTGAGCTGTATTTTTAACTAACCATGCGAGGCGTTACTTTTTAGGTTGTTTTCTGATTTTCTAAGATTTGAAAGTGGTTAGCCATTATTTCAATATTGTTCAGTATGATTGTTGATAGGAGATTAAATGAGTAGTGTACAAAATAGTTATGGTTTGGATAGCTTGCAACAAGATTTTGATGATTTCATAGATAATTTATCTCGCAGAATATCTAAAGCCAGACCAAATCTTAATATCTACAACACCCGATTAGGGGATATCAAAAAAAAATTAGAAAATATCCATGATCTAGAAAGATATGAAGTATCTAAAGTTTCAGAAATTGTAGCAAAATTAAATAATATTAATAAGATATTAGATAGCGATTTAATAATTAAAGATAAAGAGCTTTTGACTTTGGTAGAGGGAGGGAAAGATCTAGCGAATGACTCGCGAGAAGCCTATAATAATATTTTTTTCGAATTATCTATGGCCGCTAGATTTATTGGTTCTTCTAATGGGAGTGTGTCAATAAAGCTTGATGGTGATTGCGATGTAATTGTTGATAATATTTTAGCGGTTGAATGTAAGTATATACATAGTGCTTCTAACTTGAAAAAAAACCTAAGTAAGGCGAAGAAACAAATCAAAGAAAGAATTGAAAATAATGAGGCAAAGAAAGGTATTATTGCTCTAGATCTAACAAATATGTCTTCTTATGAAAAACTAGAAAAATTTTCTGACTATATTTTTGATATGTATTGTGATAATTACTATAAAATGGAAAATAATGGTCATCTTAAATACAGCGTTGCTGACCATGTGTTAGAAGATAGAAATTTTTTCAATATAATAAGTAGTTTTATTGTTAGTGAGGCTGAGTCTGCATTGTATAGTGAGATAGGTTGGGATTATGATTTTGGAAATAACGATATACTTGGTATAGTGTTTCAAGTGAATAATACATTTTTGTTTTCCGAAGGAGGCAAACTAAAACCTCTATCAACTAGAGGTATGTCATTCTTTGTGAATAAAAGCCTTTCTGAGAATGAATATAATAATGCTTTTAGGTATTTCCAAGGGTTGGCTAGTGGTATATAGTTTTTATATTTTCTATTATTATTGACTAAAAGCACTATTTATTGAAAGAACGATTGCTTCTTAGGGCTGTAGCTAAGAAGTGCTGATCTTATAAAGTAGTCTCTTATTCGCTAATAATAAGAGGCTGCTTTCTAAAGTGGGAGGATAGAAATTCATCATTATTACAAATATCCTACTGTTTGGATGCTCAAATTTTTAAGTTCTCAAAGAGAAGGTAGGCCAATAGTTCTATCGGCTCAATTTGAACTCTATACAACATGAAAGAGTGTGAAGTTCTAGAGCTTAGCGTACAGGCGTACATATATATTTAATCGTTATTATTCCATCGAGATTATCGACAACGATGGGAGAACTGAAGTGTGCGTATAGCAGCCTGGTTTTTCAATAAGTCCCCCTATACCCATCATTACGCCTCTGTGGTCTTACGCTTAAAGTTAGCGTCGTCTGAACAGTAAGCCAGCGCATCAAAGATCAGGCCCGGTATGCGGGCGATATGCTCCGGTTGCATGATAATCACACTGTCACCCGCGCCAAGCTCAAGACCTGCGCGTTCGATCTCGCGTTTACGTTCATCCGTCATAGGGATGCAGAAAGAAACACTCGGTTGCTTCTTATCGCCCTGATAACGCATCAGCCAACGGTTAACCTTGCCCTGGAACAAGATCGAGTAATAGATTTCCGTATCCTTTGCGGCCAGCTCAGTATCCGGTCCCAGAATATCCTGAGTGACCTCAAACAAACGGCGCTCAGCATAGGTCGTGATGATCTTAGCGTTATTCGGATCAATAATATCTGCCTTCTCGTCAACGTTATCCTCTGTAGGCACTGCTACCGGCTCAGGCTGAACAGGTGCAGCCACAACGGGTGGGGGAGCCACAACTGAACCAGACGAAAGGCCACTAACCACCATTTCACTGACCGAGCGCTGAATAGCCTGCTTAACGATAGGTGTAACACTCTCAATAAAACGAGCATTAAATTGACGCGCTGAATACCAGCCTTACTGCAACGTAGCGGACAAAATCGGTATCAGGAGGGAGAAGGGCATAACTGATCTCATCGGTAAACGCATTCAGGTAAATGGTTTCATTTGCTTGGATACGCCCAAACTTGGGCTTAATAGCTTATCTTATTGGAGGTTAGAAAGTGATTGCCCCTTAAATTTTTTATCATTCGATTTGCATTGATGTAATAATTTGTAATTGATTTTTATATCGGATAATGATTTAAGTGAGCGGGAAATATTTTTCAGGGGACATATTGTGTCGTTATTTCACTTGTAGGTCTTATTTATTAAGTATTCCGACTAAAACAGTGTGTTTATAGAGAGCTAAGAAGCGTAGCTCGGTAGTTGAAAAGCCTTGATATACCTGTATATTTTATTGATCTTATATGTTTTTAATCTACGCAAATAGATGGTGTTATTGGGTATATCGGGGTGATGTGATGAAAACAGTGAAAGAGTTACAAGCACTGTTAAAAAGTGGAAAGACGTCCTTTGAGCCATTAAATATAATAGAATCAGGTATGATTAATGACTCAAAAGATACTGCTTGTGAATATATGGTAGTCAAAGGCTGGGATATTGGTTTAGCCATGCAGTGTAATGATGAATGGGGGGCGTTTAACCTAGATATAATGGGAGTTATTGAAAACTCCCCTCCTGAACAAGAAAAAGAACTATTAGGTGAGTCATCACTTGAAGATGCACATTGGAACTGGTTGAAGAAACACCAGTGTTATTATGGTGCTCAATATGATTGGTTCTTTTTTCTGGTGGATGAAGTGCCTCAGGGGGCATGTCTTGTATATCATCCCAAGGAAGCTATTAGTACAAATGAAAATATTTTCTATATTGAGTTTCTCGCAGTTGCACCTTGGAATAGACCAAACATAGTTACTAAACAAAGATTTAAAGGTGTAGGTTCTAAATTACTAAAACATGTAATGTGTTATGCAGAAGATAGCCTTGGTATTAATAAAGGGTTTTCTCTTCATTCGCTACCAAAGGCGGAAGGTTATTATAAGAAAATTGGAATGATCAGATTTCCTCAGAAAGATAAAGACGGTTTGGGTTATTTTGAGATGCCAGAAAAGCAGAGGCATGACTTTTTAGGAGTCGCATCATGACTGAATGTAAATTTGACTCTTTAATAATTAATGGTAAAGCTAATGGTAAAGCTAATGGTAAGACTACTAATGAAATGGTATATGATGCTTATTTAGAGAGCTCAAACCAGTATAAAGAATTACCTGCAAAGCTGAGAAAAGACTCTGATAGAGTTAGATTGGACCTGTTTAAAGAAGCATGTTCTCAAAAAGAAAACGGCTTTTTGTTTAGAAAGACGAATAATGCTAATGATGCTCTTATTAATCACTGGATAAGCAAGGTTAAAAGAATTGCTTATTTATATGCCTCATATAATGATTTGGTAGAGTTTGGCAGCTTTACAAAGGCTGACGCAAAAGATATTGCTGATAATAATAGCGATGTAGAATATTTAAAAAGTATTGAGTCTGAATTGGCGAGAAAAGGTATTATATTTATTGTTGAACCTTCTATTCCGGGTTTGAAACTAGATGGTGTTGTCTTCAAGATTGAATCGGGTAACCCAGTTGTTGCTATGAGTTTAAGATTTAACCGGCTTGATAACTTCTGGTTTACACTGATGCATGAGCTAGCTCATATAGTATTGCATATAGAAAAAATAGATAACTATATTATTGACGACTTGGAGCAGGAGAGTACAGAGCTGATTGAACTTGAAGCAAATAAATTAGCTGGAAATTTACTCATTCCCAGAAATGTTTGGAGGTCATGTGCAGTAAGAAGAGATCGCCAATTAGATAGCATTTTATCCTTTTCAAAAGATAATAATGTACATCCAGCGATTGTTGCTGGAAGGCTAAGGAAAGAAACTGGTAATTATAAAATTTTCTCTAATATTATTAATGAAATCGATGTGAGAGAGGTTCTTTCCAGTGAATGATTATACGCCCTTTTTGAAATTTAAGACTGGTGAAATTGGTGCTCTAAAAGCTTTAGATAAAGCTGAGCGGTCAAATATTACTCCTTTTTTTGATTTGGCAAGGCCTTCTAGTGATGAAAAGCCAGAAAATATCCCTTTAAAAATCAAAGGCACTATCGAGAAAGGAGTTAGGAAATACCAGCTTAACTTTAAAGATGTCGATGGATTCTATATTGACGATTATGATATTGATGATGCAATCATGATTGATGGGGCTTCTGTATATGAGTTTCTAGTCAATAAATTTTCTGAGCTGCCATTTATACCTGTTATTGGTCTGGATAGAGACCCATCTAGAGTAGATGTATTACTTGATGAAGCTATAAGAAGCAATACGTTTGCCCTTAGGGTTACCAGAGAAGACTTCATGAGTTATGAACTGATTGAAGATGACTTGCATGACCTTTTTGAGAAATTGAATGATAAATATAGCTGCTGTCATTTAATTATTGATTGTAGATTATGCTTAAACTTAGATGTTGTAGATATTTCAAATCAAATAATAAGGTTTGCAAGTGCCATAACTGATGAGTTCGCTTTTGAAAAAATCATCATTGCTGGTTCATCTGTCTCAGCGTCACTTACTAATGATATCTTGCCTCCAAGCTCAGAGATATCAATCGCTAGAAATGAATGTGCAATATTTAATAATGTAACAAACGAGCTTGATTTAAGAATTGGGATTGGAGACTACACCACAGTTTCACCTAATTACTCAGATGTTAATATGCCAGGGGGCATGTTGAGAAGCATAACTGCTCCAAAGCTTATCTATTGCTATGATAATATGCAGTATTTTATTAGAGGAGGAGCACTTGAGCAGCATCCTAGAGGTAATAAGCAATATGATGACATGTGTTGCACATTGATTAATAAAGGCTTCTATCGGCCGAATTATTCTGATGGTGACAGGTATTTTACAGATAAAGCGCAAGGTATTGGAGTCGATGCTCAGCCGCATTCGATTGTAAAATATTTAGTTAATGCTCATATGACATATATGATTAATGATTATTGATAAGAAATCCTTAAGGCTAGAGATTTTGCAATAGATCTTTTAATCTGTGACTTGTTTAATTTCTCAGATATTTCTGTTGCGATTTCTCTTTTATTTAGTTTTTCAGGTATGTCTAATTGATATTCGCTATTTATATCCGATAGCTCTTTTTTCCATAAGGTAGCAAGAGCCAATTCTTTATTAAAACTTGGGCTGTTTTTTGCTTTTCTTACATGCCTGAATCTGATGCCCGTTTCTGATGGATAGGCTACAATTATTCCCCAGAAGTCTTGTGTTTTCTTAAGTGCTTCTTTTAACTTTCTCTCAGTAGTGACAAGCGTTATTTTGTTGAAGGCTTTGTTGTAAAATTGGGCCTGACGGAAAAGCCTATCAATTTTATCCTGATCGCCCTTGATTTCATAGCAGTGGGCTTCGCTATGAATTGTCACTACATCAGCAATCGCATTACCTCTATGAACATGTAGCTCTTCAATTATCCGCTTAGGTTTAATAGCTTTGGATGATAAAAATTGAATTAAGCTTGGTCTGATGTCGGCGTCATTGAGTATCATAAATTTCCGCCTCCTTCTCTAGATAAAAACGGCGTAGTATATATTTAAGGGTCAGTAATTAAAATCATAAAATTTTATTGGCTAAGGATATTTGCTGGGAAATAAGAAGCAAGTAGTTGGGTTGCCCTAAGTAGCTGATATGTTCCTTTGCTTAACCCCGCCTGGCCCATTCCAGGCGGGGTTTTTCACATCTGAAATCTATATTGTTAAAGAGCGTTGCTGCACTCATTTCTGATGCAACATGGCCCCTCAAGATCTGAGGCCCTTGAGCCTTCTCTGGCTCTCTCAAATGATCGTATTCGATCTCTCTGTGGTGTAATGTAAGTAAATCTATCGTTATGCGTCAAGCAAAAAGAAAATATTTCTTTCTATTTTGTGTAAGGGTTGCTTTCTTTATGAGATGTAAACTGTAGTGATAAGACAAGATTTGACAGGTAGGGGAAATGATAACTACCTGAAAATGAGGGCTTTTCAGGTAGTGGGTGTTTTGAGGAGGGGGATAATTATGCTCGGATACGCATATCAGCTACAACTACACCAACAATTCGACACTTATCATCGATTTGCTGGTACGGAGCGCTCCAGGCAGAGTTCAGGGATTTAAGAAACTTCCCTGTTCCTGGCTCTACTATGAGACGTCTGAAGGTGGCTTCACCACTATCTGAGAAAGTAGCAATCACGTCATCACCACTTTTGGCAAGTCTCTCCGGATCAACAAAGATCAAGGTATCAGGCCTATACTCATCAATCATCGACTCTCCCATGATTCTAAGAACAAAGGTGTTTGCACTGGCTCCGAGTGGGCGCGGGTAAAACATGGTATCTGCGTCAATTTCAATTAGGTTCTCAGACCACCTTCCAGCTTGTACCCAATCGATCAGTGGGGCCATCGTAGCCATTTGTGGGATAGGTACGGCATTACTGGCTGGGCTTGTTTCTGGCTCATCACCTAACAATACGCCTCGGCTTACACCATATCTTGTCGCTAGTGTACTGAGCATATCCAGTGACGGGGATGTTTGTCCTGATTCCCACTGGCCTACAGCAGGTCTAGAAACGCCCATTAAATCAGCAACTTGCTGTTGGGTCATTCCGGCATCTTTACGGAACTTCTTTAATCGTTCGCCAAGCATTTCAAATTCTTCATTACTAACCTTGGCCTAAGTTTGAAAGCAATACTTTCTATTGTCACTGAAAGAATATTTAACATTTGGCTTGACGGTTTTGGTAAGTAAAAATTACTATCAAGGTAAATAAGTAAGGAGTTGATGTCATGAATCCCGAACAAGCCATGCAAAAAGCTATTCAAATCGTTGGCCGTACTAACCTTGCCCGTGCACTGAAAATCAGCCCTCAGGCGATTAGCCAATGGGAGCAGGTGCCTATTAAGCGTGTTAAGGCCATTGAGCACCTGACCAATCATCAGGTTCTGGCCGTTGAAATGAGGCCAGATATTTTTGATACCGAACATCTCTCCAATATTCGCTGATCCTCTCGGCAATTCCACGTTTTTAATAGGAGCAACCACACATGGGAGCAAGACCCAGAAAACATGATGGGGGCACTTTGTCCCTGTCTCAGGCTTGTTATCACGCGGTGTATGCCTATCCCGGTAAGGTGGCGGCGGTGGCGTATGCGCTGGGTATGAATGCGGGTACGTTGGCCAATAAGCTGAATGGCAATGTGGAATCTCACAAGTTAAATGCGGATGAGGCGGTGGCGATTGGTTGTGTGACCCGTGATGAGCGCATTCTGAATGCGATGTGTATTGAGATGGATGCGGTATGGCACTGGTTGGATGAGGTGAAGGAGTTGCCCGGTGATCTGGATGTGCTCAGCCAGGGAGCTTGTGTGTTGGATGCGTCGAATCAGTCGATTCAGGAATTGATTTCAGCGTTGCAGGATGGCCGGGTGGATCAGCAGGAGGCTCGGCGGGTCAATGCGGCGGTGTTGGAAGCTCAGCGTCAGTTGACGGTGTTACGCCGGTTGTCTGAGCGTTTTATGGACTAAGTAGGAGAAGTTGTTATGTCACGTTTTACACCAGAACCACGCCCAGAACCGGGTTTTGATCTGATCCCTTCTGAGGCGTTGCAGGCGAAGGCGGCGGAGATGTTTCCGGCGATTCTGCCTGAGTCTCAGTCGTCGTTTGAGTCCCGTACCGGGGAGGCGGTGAATCAGAAGATTACGGCGGCGGTAGAGGCTCTTGAAGAGGCGTTGCGCTGTATGCGGGCTGATAGTCCTCATGGTGGCCATACGTCGATCTATTGTGAGCTGTCGGAAAACGGTCAGGCGATGGAGAAGACGCCAACCTTTGAGCGTTTGATGCTGTTGCGTTGGGTGCTGAAGGATCTTCAGGATTGCACTCAGCCTATTGTAACTAGTCGGCTTTGATGGCCGGGGTAGGCCTGGGTATTTATCTCTAGCCTGATGGCGGTAGAGGCTTTAGTCGTTCGCGGTTAAAGCCTGTGCGAGCTATCGGGCTTTTTTTGTCTTTTGAATTTGTGGGTGATAGGAGGACGTGTGGTGCCTTAATTCTCTTTTTCACCGTTAGGTGAGCTTCGTTTTCCCCCGTGATTGGGCCGGGGTGAGCTGTGTCGATTTTGTTGAATCGGCTTGGCGGGATACTTACGGCCTGTGGGTTTTGTCTTGAGCTGGCTAGTGGCTTTCGCGCTGTTGCGGGAGTGGTGGTCTGCCGAGGTATAGGGGCTTTGTCTGTCTTGTTTATAGCACGTTTTGTAGGTCGGTTGTGCTGTTTGTTGCTGGGCGGCCTGTTGACGACTGCTGTGTTGATCGATGGTTTGCCGATGGGCGTTTTATTAATGGAGGGATCGCCATGTCTTTGTGTTCTGGCCCGTAACGGGCGCTGATTTTTTCTAACCAGATTGGATTGTTCTTTCACTGTGCCGTTCGGGCTGCAGGGGAGTCTTTTTGTGCCCGAAAGGAGGGTTTCAGGTATGCAGGTAGAGCTGATTACTACGTTATTAGAGCGGACTATTGCCTATCATCCGATGTTCCGGGATGTGGCCGGTTCCACTGTGGGCGGGGTGTTTTTAAGCCAGGTGTATTACTGGTCTACGGGTGGGCGTATTCCGTCTCAGCGGGCGGGCTGGTTCTATAAGACGGGTAAGGAGTGGCAGTTGGAAACGCGCTTAACTCGTTCTGAGCAGGTGCGGGCGCGTCGGGATCTGAAAAAGGCGGGACTGTTGGAGGAGAAGCTTAGGGGCCGTCCGGCGAAGCTGTTTTACCGGCTGAATCTGAACCGTCTGTTTGAGTGCATTATGGCGTTAGTCGGGCCGGGTGGTGGTTCGCCATCCGGTGGTTCGTCAGGTGGCTTAGCTGGTAATGGCGGTGATAATTCTGTGAGCTTCCCGCCTGTGATTAAGGATACAGATCAGGGGAATACTGTAGGCGATATAGCCGCTGATTCTGCTTTGGCGAGTGCTCAGGCGGTAAAGGAAAAAGCCTGTGAAAACGCCAGTTTGCAGGATTCTGCATCCTTAAAATCTGATCAGGAAAAAGTGTTAAAAAACAGCAGTTTGCAGGATGCTGCATACTCGATGAGTGGCCTTGGTTTGGCTTCAGGCTATCAATGGTATGTGGGTGCTGAAAACGGCTTAGATAACAAGGCACTACAGAGTTATCCACTTAGTTTGGGCGATTCTGCGTTTAGTTTGCAGAATCCTGCAATCAAGGCGCTGAATTCTGCAAACAAGAGTGCAGAATCCTGCAAACTATATACAAAGATTACTACAGAGAATACGTCAGAGATTACTGCTGATGCTGAGCGTGCGGGTGACTCTGTGTCTGCCGGTGTGCCATTGGGTGACCGTCCAGAATCTTCAGCAGCCCACAGCCAACATCCGGTGGGTGCGGTTTTTCAGGATCAGCAAGAACCAAAGCCGTCAGCCCTGCAACAGGGTGGTGGTGATCTAAATCCATCTCAGCCAGAGAGCCAGCCTGATCATATTCAGCCAGACCAAGGCCAACCAAGCACTGAGCAAACGCACGATGTATTCCAGCGGGATGAGAGCACCGGCAGTGCCTTTGACCGTTTCCCCATGTCTTGTGATTGGCAACCGGATTTAGACCGGCTGGACCGTCTGTGTCGAATTCGTGGTGTGTCACTGAAAGACCTTTCCCCCGAGTGCTATCAGGATCTAATCAGCGAGTTTCGCACCTACCGTGTCAGCGAGGGACTGGCCCTGTCTCAGCACAAGTGGGAGGTGAAACTGGTGGATCAGCTGCTGTGGTATCAGCGCAATCGATCTGAATTCTCTACGGGTGATGGGGTGGGTGGTTTCTCTCAGGCCAGTCATGCCCATCCGTCCAATCATTCCCAGCAAGCTAACCGGGAGTCACGTTATGCAAGATCATCGTCTAGCGCCGGTGGGCGCAGTAAACCGAGAAATGCCGCTGAACGCTTGGCCGTTAGCTGTGCCGGGGCGTTTGATTATTTCCAGTCGGGGGATCAGTCCCAGTCTCAAGCCAGAAACTATGGACCACACACCGGGGCTTACACCGGAGCAAGCCCAGGCGGAAGCCTTGAGGCAAGCCCAGAAACAGGAAGAGGCTCAGCGCAAGGCCAGGGAGCAATTCAATCAGCAGCAAGCAACCCGGCCACAGGCGGATCGGATGCGGGGTTCAGCATCGGTCAGTCGGTTGCTGCAGGCGAGGTTTCCAGAGCAGAAGGGGGCGAAATCCGCGTCATTGAGTCCTGCTCAAGCCAAGCCAGAAGCGGTGAGGCCAGCTCAGCAGGCTGGAGAGATGAGGCAAGCGGAGTCCTTGGGGGCGGAGTCGTTAACCCACCGCCCACCAGTGTCGGTGATATCTGGGACAACCCAAGCATGTGGCCCGTCAGCTGAGAGGGCTAAGGGTGCTGGGGTTTATGACCAGTACGGGCCTGAGCCTGATATTGAGAAAACCCCAGAGTTTGAGGAGCAGTGCGGGACTGATGCCGGTGCTGATAGCGGGTCTGGTGTCGAAAGTGAACCAAGTGTTGAGAACGGGCCCAGTGCTAAGCCTGAGGCGCAATCGAGCCAGGAGCGTGAGCCAGAGTCGGGGCCAGAACCAGAGCCTGATCACTGGAAAACCGTTGAAGCTGAGTGGCTGGGGGCTGATCAGAGCGAGGGTGTGCGTTGGGATGGGAAACCTCCAGACAGGATCGATCAGTTGTTTATCCGTATGCAGGTGAACTATGGCCACATCTGGAGCAGCCGTTTCGGTACGGATGAGCTGATGAGGGCGGGCAAGGCGGAGTGGGCCGGGGCTTTGTCTCGGTGTAGTGATCAGCGCTTAGAGATCGGTATCTCCCGGTGTTTTGGTGAGTACGGTAAGCCGCCTTCGATGACTGAGTTTGTGCGCTGCTGTCTGCCGACGCTGGAAGAGTTTGATCTGCCTCATCAGGAGGAAGCTTACCGGGAGGCTTGTCTGAAATCCCATAATCCAAACGGGCCTAAGGTGATTGGGAGTTGGAGCCATGCGGCGGTGTATCTGGCGGGGCAGTCCACGGGCTGGCATGACCTGCAGTGTTCGTTAATGGGGGTACAGAAGCGATTTGATAAGACCTATCTGAGGTTGTGTCGTGAGGTGATGTCTGGGGCAAAGCTCACCATTCCACAACCCAGAGCGAGGGCATTGGAACAGCACCAGAAGGGTCAGTCCCAGCGCACGGAACAGGAGATGCGCACGGCACAGGGCTTTCTGGATCAATTGAAATCACAACTGGGAATGACTCATGGGAATCAAGCAAACGATTAACGGAGATGATCGGCAGGAGGCATCTGCTGCTGCTCAATCCAATACTCGGATTCAGGCAGCACAGGCGCTGTTGCAGGAGAACTCAGGGCAGGAGGGAGCCACTCAAGCTAAGAAGAGGGCTTCGGGGAAGACTGGGCCGGGCAAGACGGGACCGAAGAAGCTGAAGGCGATCCCTGCCATCGATGGTAAGTTGCAGATCTGGGCAAGATGGCGACTGATGAACGATGAACAGGGACCGGGTGAGGCCTATGGCTGTTCAATGCTGGGGGCACTGATCGCAGGCGGTGGGCAACATATCCGCTCTACCAATTCCTCTAGTGACAGTATGCCGGATGATATCTTCGATACCGATAGGGCTGTAACTAAATTGCCTCTTGAACTACGGATGGTGGTAGAGGCGCAGTACCTGGATGTTCACTTGGAACTGGCGGAAAAGTGCGGCAAGGCTGGGTGTTCAAAGCCGACGTTCTATAAGCGGCTGTATCAGGCTCAGCATCAGATTCTGTTTATGCTGAAGCCCCCTGAGCAGCTGGCTAAGCGACTCGCTGAGACTGGGTAAGGTGAGTCGGCGTTAGGGATGATTGAAAGCTGATGGCTAAGACTGAGCCCCTGTGTGTGATCGGGCAATCATGCACAGGGGATTGGTTGGGCTGGCTGGTTTGGATTAGCTGGAATGCTTGCTTAGGCTGGGCGACTGCCCAGGGTGCGCGGGTCCTTCTGGAAGGTTTAAGCAATACGGGTACGAAGGAGCGTATTGTGTTTGCAGATCCAGAAACCTATAGGGGGTTGTAGTAGTACTTCCTGAGTGATGGATGAGGGTAGGGTTTTCTATCTTGACGGTGAGCTGGTTGAGTGACTAAGCTCTTAATCAGAGATGCCCCACAGCGTCTATGAACCAGCCCAAGTTTGAATGCTTGCGGCTGGTTTCCTTTCTCTGGCCAATCCATCCTGATTGCCGTTATCTGCTGATCGAACTTCCTTACTTCTGCCCCGGAAAAGCGCGGGTCCTTCTGGAGACTTTGAGCCATACGGGGTCATAGAGCCGCAGAGTTTTCGTAGACATCAGCTCCCCTAGGACTTCCTTCCTTTTTGGAGAAGTGAGGAAGTAGAGGTGGGAAGTGGTGAACTATATCCATGATGGATATGGTTGAAGTAACCGAGTCAGATTGAGTCTGAACTAATACAGATAACAGCGTCAGAGCCTACAAGCTCCGGAAGTGGTAACCATGTCCGTGATGGACATGGTTGATCTAGTCGCTGATATTGAGTTTTCGGTGTTGCAACTCTGGTGGGTTAAGATTGAGGTATGTCCATGATGGACATACCTTGGAAACTCCCCCGGTCATTACTTCCTTAGGGTTTTCCCCTATACCTCTATACTGCTCCAATTGCTACCATCAGTGTCTTCTAATATCGATATGGATTTTGATGATGAATCAGATAGTTGAAGAGCTATACCGTTTGTATGACCGTTTCTGCACTATGCCAAGCCCTGTTCTCCAAACACCCTCGGTTAAAAGCTTTTATGATGAGCTTGTTGCTTTACTTGCAACGCCCCTGACAGACAGCGAAGCTCAGGCCGTTATTTCTCAAATTCCATTTAAGCAGGATCTGACACACCGGCATGCCATGCTTCATCTGATGTCAGAAAAGAAAGTGGCAGAGAGTTATTTGTCTGGTGACATTGAAGATCTGTTTGAGAGCACTTGGTTCGACAAGCTACTGCCAGATGTTTTGAAAGCTCAGGCTGAGCAATGGAAAGCGCTGGGATTAGATTTTAGTAAAGATGATAAAAAGATCGCTATGCTGGGAGGCGGTGCTTTACCTCAGTCTCAGATTCATTTCTCCACATATAGCGGATCTCCTGTTACCTGTATCGATCGTGATGAAGAAGTTGTCTCTTTACTTTCTGGGGTATTGAAGAAGCTCAATAGGGAAGACCTTCCAGTGATTCGAGGCTCAGGTGATCAGATGGATTACAGTCCATTTGATTTAGTTGTGATAGCAGCCATGGTTGAAGGGAAAAGCCGTGTAGTGCGAAGAATTCGTGAAACATCCCAAGCTAAGATATGCATCAGAAATCCTGCAGGTTTACATCAGTTGATGAGAGAACCAATTTCCATTCATAAAGTAGAAGCATTTGGTTATCGATTAATGGGACAGAGTCGTCAAGGGAACAGTATCAGCATGGTTTTTGAGCCGCGATAGCAACCAAGCTAAAAGTGTTGTGAGCATTCTATCCGTTCATTTAAAAGAGCCTCAGCCAGTGTTAGAGGCGCTGGCCGAGACAAATATCAGAATTACAGGCTCTGTATTTCTGAAAGAAGCAAGAAAATAAGGTTTCGTTGCAGGCATTCTCTACGGTAATCAAGTGAGCCTAGATCATTGCATTTGGTGGAAAGTGTAATTTTTTAGCTGAGGGGATATTACGACACTTCAAGTAGGCTTTTGCCAGTTAGTATGACTAAACCTATTTCAGGTGGTTTTGTGGCGATTGCGATTGCCCTAAAACGGCAATAACTAAAATGAAGTGATCCTCTTTGGTGAAGTCAATAGTATGCTGACTTTTTGATATCACTTATTGATACACCAAGCGTAAATCGCTAACAATAGAACCACCGATTGGGCAAGGGAGTATGGAAGCATGCCTGATGGTAATTCGGATATCAAAGCCGCCTGGATTGTTGGTGAATTGACTCTATCGGAGCTGTGCTGACAGCGATTATCACGGTGTCTTTAAGCTCTCGAATCAATGAGCAAACCGCCCAAGGAGATCACTCTCCGATCATTAGTAATACGAACGGCAGTGTGACCATTGGAGTTCCTGCCGCAAAGGAGAAAGCCAAGGATGATTAAGCATATCGGTTTAGCCGCACTTCTTTCCGCATCATTTGTTCCCAGCGTATGGGCCCTTGGTGACAACGAGCAAACCACTAATAGTCATTGCGCCCCTATCGTTAATAAGAGAAAGGGGAATGTCGCCATTCACTGTCCTGGCCTGGCAGATCGGGAAGTTAAACTGCTGTTAGATAAGATCAATGAAATCCCTGATCTAACCCTGACGATTACTGAGCAGGCAAAAACACTGAGTTACCTGACACAGCAGCAAATTCAAAAAGATCAGCAACTGGAAGAGAAAGATCAACAGTTGCAACAGCATAAGCTGGATATTGTCAGCCTTGAGAACAAGGTTGAGCAGTACGCTAAGCGATTAGAATCCGCATTATCTGATCCGGAAATTTCCAACGAAATTAAAGCACTGATTCGTAAAGGTGACATTGCCACAGCAGAAGCGCTGGTTGATGAACATTACCCGCTTGATGAAGAAGACAAACAATTAGCCGCAAAACATTACCAGCGGGGCAAAGTTAAAAAGTTGGCATTTAAGCTATATCAGGCCGAGAAGTCTTTTTTGAAGGCTGCAGAGCTTCAACCTGAAAATACCACGTATCTCTATGCGGCGGCTTCTATCTCTAAAGATCTAGGGCGTTTTGAGGATGCAGAAAGATTCTATGCTCAAGCGCTGGCTAGTGGTCTGAAGACCTACGGAGAAGGTCATCCTACTTTTACAGTTAGACAAAATAAACTGGCCTCGATTTACGTATCACAGGGGCGTTACAAAGAAGCGGAGGCTCTGTATAAGCAAGTGCTGGCCAGTGCTATCAAAACCTATGGGGAAGATCATCGCCTGGTTGCAGTCAGACGAAATAAGCTGGCCTCGGTTTACAAATCGCAGGGGCGTTACAAAGCGGCGGAGGTTTTGTATAAGCAAGCGCTGGCCAGTGATCTGAAAACTTATGGGGAAAATCATCCTGCTGTCGCCGTCAGGCGACATAACCTGGCCTTGGTCTACGAATCACAGGGTCGCTACAAAGCGGCAGAGATTTTGTATAAGCAAGCGCTGGTCAGTGATCTGAAAACCTATGGGGACGATCATCCTAATGTTGCAATAGGTAGAAATAACTTGGCTGGTGTTTACCGAGTTTTAGGTCGTTACGAAGCGGCGGAGGATTTGTTGCAGAAAGCGCTGGCTAGTGCTCTGAAAACCTATGGGGACGATCATCCTAATGTTGCAATAGGCAGAAATAACTTGGCTATGGTTTATGAATCACTAGGTCGTTACGAAGCGGCGGAGAATTTGTTGCAGAAAGTGCTAGTCAGTGATCTGAAGACCTATGGGGAAGATAACCCTAGAATAGAAGGTATAAGAAATAACTTAGCCATGATTTACAAAGCGTTAGGTCGTTACGAAGCGGCGGAGGATTTATTACAGAAAGCGCTGGCTAGTGCTCTGAAAATCTATGGAGAAGATAACCCTAGAATAGCAGCAACAAGAAATAACTTGGCCTTAGTTTACCAAGCTTTAGGCCGTTACGACGCAGCGGAGGATTTGTTTCAGAAAGCGCTGGTCAGTGATCTGAAAACCTATGGGGAAAATCACCCTGATGTTGCAGTCAGGCGAAATAACCTGGCCTCGGTTTACAAATCACAGGGTCGTTACAAAGCGGCGGAGGGTTTGTTTCAGAAAGCGCTGGCTACATATGAAAAGGCTATGGGTCTTGATCATCCAAATACTCAAGTTGTGCGCAAGAATTTAGAGGATCTTAGATCCAAAATGAAAACGGCTACCCGTTAACGTGATTATCAAAACTCTTCTCTTTCCTCAAAAATACCCAAGGTGCGGTTATCATAACAGCATCTTGAGCTGCTCAACTGTCAACCTCACTCTTGAAGATAAGAGTGCGGTGCTTTCGACGACGACTTCGCTGGCCACTGTGAAATCTTTAGAAAAGACTGCTTGGCATTTACTTCTTCAATCTCTGTACTGATATCTTTTACCTGCAGGTGCTCTTGTGATTTTTGCGCCTGTCTCAGGGCCTGATTAGATTGCTAGTCGCTTTCAGATAGGCATCAGGCCCGTATAGTCCATCAACTCGGTACTCATGCCTGCTTTTATACCGGGGCAGATTAATTGTGCTGTAGATATCACAATATATTCTTTCACTAGGCCAATTTATAATTGGTAGCCTTTACAAATGAAAAAAACAGGGCTGCCCTTCTCGGGCACAGCCTTGTTTTAATCATTTATACAGGTGTTGTTTTGGAGAAAATTATGAATTTTTTTCGAAAATTGGCTCCAAGATTGCTGCAAAGTCTTGTAATTTGCTTTCGTCAAGTTCCATGTCTAACTGGCTTAAGGCTTCCAGCGGATCTTTCATAAAGGCTAAGGTTTTATCCTGTCCTGTAAAGACGTGATCAAAAAGATAGTCTTCAATAGGATCTAGCAGGGACTGGGCAGCGGTAATCTGCTCCTCCGTCCAATTGGAGCTCTCGGCTAGCTTTGAGAAACGTTCAATACAAACGGTTACCGTTTGGTTTTCCAGCTCTTCTTCTGCGGCTTTCGTAGGGGCTGATGTTGCAAACATCTCATTGAACTGATCCTTGTTTAGGATGAGCTCTACTCGGTCATCGTATCGAATGAATGTCTCTGTATTCATTGCAGCGTTGTTATTATAGGCTGATTGGTTATCAAGAAGGACTGCGGTTTGCTTTTCTGCTTTAGGTTCCAGAGAGGGTGCAAAGGTTCCTACTTGCAAAGGGGTGCTTAAGTTAATCTGCTCGATATTAAGCTGTTCTTCATATTTCCAGTTCACATGAGCAGGGATAACATTGGGTAAGCTTTTTTTGACAACTTTCTTGGCGAGATTGTTAACAACGGTCTCAATTAACGTGTTGAGTAGTAGGAAGGTAAATAGGTAGGTGAATCCGGCTACCGTTCCTACGAAGGCAAAGGCAAACGCGACGATTAATAATTCAATGAGCTTGATCCACCAAACTAGGCTGACGCGTGTATCGAAGTAGCTGCGGCCTTGATTGATTTCAAAGTTGAGAACTTGGCTATCAGGGTTAAAGCTTAGGTCGGAGACGAACTTGGCATCAAAGTGAATGATAAAAATGCCAAGTAGTTTTGTTGACCCTGTTGCCTCAATAATGATGCCATTATTGAGTGTTGCCATAACCGATGATAGCTTGACATCGTACTTATCAATCTTCGTTTCCAGAGAATCGGTGCTGATGATCTTGAAAATTTCTTCTTGCCCGGCGGGCTTTACGACCAGTAGGTCGGAACTGGGCTCTACCCCCAGTATGTTCTTTAACTGCGGTAAAGCAATCTGTTTCATGAATATTTCATTGGATAAGATTGCAGATGAATTGCAGTAAGGTAATAAATTGGGAACGACGCCATATTCCAGGGATGAAGACCCTTGGTGAGGAGAAATGGTTTGCATCATGATGGCAAAGGTACCGATGTCCTTGTCATCTGAGTTTTTGTGATACTCAATGCCGTATTTAAAGGTTTTGGGAACGATATAAGGGTAGTTCTCTTCTAGATAGTTCAGGTCTACGGTGACCAAAGGGTAACTTTGTTTGGTCATGAACTTTTTGAAGCTTTTGGTCAGAATGGTTTCGATACTGTCTTTATCCGAGGTTGATAGATCATCTGCTTCCAGACGAAGAGATACAAATGTGTTTTCCTGGAAATCAATGATGATGTCGCTCTTAATTTCGCCGGTTTTGCTACCTTCAACGTGATTGTCGATCCTGCTGAGGTTTACGGTGACCGCCAAGATCCAATTTTCAATGGGAAATTCCGAAGGTTTACTATCGTTGTCACTGACAGGTGCTAGCTCTAATGAGCCTTTTGTTAAGGGGATGTTGATGGTGACATCTTCCCCTGTACCACCAGATATTTGCCAAGCATCCATGTCGCACTTCAGCGTGCAGTTGAGCAGGGGGGTGCCGAATAATACAAATTGAAATTCTTTTTGTAAGCCATGGGGCAGAAGGTCGGCATTGTATGCCTTCTCTAAACCGATATTTAAACTATCCGTGTGAATGGCGACAATTGTATCCCATCCGTTCGTCAAATTTGTTGTCATCGTTTGACTCCGTGATTTGTGTTTTAGTACTTAGTGCTCAGAGGAACTAGACGGGTATAGTGAAAACTGCTTCCGTGCCATAGCTCTGATAATCTTTGTTAAAATCGTAGAGGATGATGTGGCTATAGTTTCCCGGACACACAGGCGCAGGTAAAATCACCTGCCAAC
>CAYFGP010000112.1:0-21501 GCA_964342385.1 uncultured Oleiphilus sp.
ACACATTATCTCAATTCTGATGGAAAATGAGGCCGGTGCGTTATCACGGGTAGTAGGCCTGTTCTCTCAGCGTAACTTCAACATTGAATCGCTGAACGTTGCACCGACAGAAGATCCAACGCTGTCTCGTCTGACACTGACCACTAAGGGCTCGGATCAGGTGATTGAACAGATCACTAAGCAGCTGAACAAGCTGGTTGATGTGGTGAAACTGGTTGACCTGACTGAAGGCGTTCATGTTGAACGTGAGCTGATGCTGGTTAAGGTGAAAGCCGTTGGTGCTCAGCGTGCTGAAGTGAAGCGTACAACGGATATCTTCCGTGGCCAGATTGTCGATGTGACCAACACCATGTACACCGTACAGATGGTGGGTGACAACGATAAACTGGATGCCTTTATCCAGGCGCTGGGTGTTAACAGCATTCTGGAAGTGGTACGTACCGGTGTTTCAGGTATCTCCCGCGGTGAGAAGGTTCTAAGCCTGTAATTCTCAGTGCGTTAAGCACTGAAAGGGTGATCGCTTACTGTTTGTACTCTCTGAGGTTTATCTGAGCTGAGTTAAAAACAGAAGCCATCTTCTCAAGAGTGATTAAAGCCGCTCTCTGTGTCATCAGAGGGCGGCTTTTTTATGCAGTTTGCATAAGCAGATTGGCTGGAAAAGAGCTGTAGGTTTATTGTGTTTCCTTCAAAGGAGCGTCCTGATAACGCTGCTTCATAATGTCATCGCGTAGTAGATTTTGTTCATCCAACTGTCCTGATAGCTGGATTTCTTTGAAGGCGTTATTAAAGCGCTCAAGCGCAGATGCTGCTTGCTTATTAACCCAGAGCACGATAGGGATTTGTAAGCGTTCGCTGTATAGGATTTTATCGTTCAGTTTTAGTTTGTTGATATACCACAAAAAATCCACTGAGCCCCATAATAAATCAGCGCGTCCATGGTTGAGCATCTGAATGGCGCTGTAATTGCTGTTGGCGTAAAACACCTGAATTTTCTTTTCTGCCACTAACTGATCAAAGTTAGGCATAAAGCGGTATTGGGAGCGCCAGCCGCGAACAATGACCATGGATTGTCCGGTTAACTCCTGTTCTGAATGCGGTGGTGTTTGTTGATTATCTTTCAGAGTAAAAAAACCAGCACTCCAAGGGTAGCTCCAGTCTGAAGCTGTGCAGCATTGATCGAATCTGGGGTGTATTGCTGACAGTGTCGCATCTGCCTGTCCTGTGGTCGTCAATTTATAAGCTCGGGCTATAGGGTACATCTGTGTCTGGCAGTCGAGTCCTGCGGAGGTACAGATCTGCTTGATAGTTTCTCCCAGGGTGCCGGAAAACTCACCCTGATAAGAGGTATGATAAAGCGGTGGGTATTCATAGAGTGCCAGTTTGATTGTGTTAGATTCAGATGAATATGCTTCTGTTAACTCTGCTTGGCTGGGAATAGCATATGTGAGTATGGTGGCTGTTAAAGCCGAGTAAAACAGAGCTGTGGCGAGGGCTGGCAAAGTTCTTTTCATCAGTAGGCAACCCCTTGCGATTGAGAGCAGGTCTTCTATCACTCAGTATATGCAAAGGGTTTTATGGCTAGCCAGTAGAATCCTGTAATCAGTTGAAGCTGTTTTTACATGAGTGTCACAAGTCGATACATCTGAGTAAATCAGTATCCTTCAGGCACCAGTAGCTGTGTTTCCCCTGCCTGTTCCAGACGACAGTTAAAACCAAACACCTGCTGAATACTGTGCTCATTGATTACCTCGCCTGGTGTGCCCTGAGCCAGAATCTGCCCCTGTTTCATCAACAGAATATGATCTGAGAAGTAGATCGCCTGACTGATGTCGTGCAGCACCATGACGACGGTCGTGCCCTGTTCCCTATTCAGCTGTCGTACCAGCGACAAGAGCTCATACTGATGAGCAATATCGAGAAAACTGGTGGGTTCATCCAGCATCATAATTGGTGCCTGCTGGGCCAGCACCATCGCGAGCCAGGCGCGCTGGCGCTGACCACCGGACAGTCGATTCAGATGCCGATCAGCCAGAGTTTCCAACCCGGTTTTTACCAGAGCATCCTGCACAATACGATGATCCTCTGCAGAACTGATCGCCAGAAAACGGCGGTATGGATAACGCCCCAGCATTACCAGTTCTGCCACCGTCATGGTATCCGGTGCCTGCGGGTGCTGAGGCAGAAAAGCCAGCTTACGGGCAATCGCTTTACGGGATAGCTCGTCCAGCGGGTCCTGACCTAATCTGATCTCGCCTTCTGTGATCGTTTGTTGACCCGATAAGGCTTTTAGCAGCGTCGACTTGCCACAACCGTTTGCACCCAGGAGGGCTGTCACCTTACCCTCTGGCAAAGTCACATCCAGTTGTTTCAGTACCTGAGTCTGCTGGTATTGCACGCAGATATGATGAGCAGAAATAGCAGTCACGATAGCACCTTTGCAGCCGGAGGCTTTTTCAGTAACAGGAAGATAAAGACAGGTACGCCGGTAATGGCGATGATCAGGCCGAAGGGCAGCTGGATTGGCGCAAACAGGGTGCGGGCGATAAGATCCGCCAGAACACACAGAATGCAGCCCCATAACAGCGTCGGTAACAAAAGAGCGGCAGGTGTTTTCTCACCACTGAAGCGAGCCAGGTGCGGGGCTAACAGACCAATAAAAGCCAGTGCTCCAACAGCAGTAACTGCCAGCGCACTGAGTACCCCGGCGGCTAACAGACAATACAGACGGGTGGATGACTCCAGCCCCAGTGCCATCGCGGTATGCTGATCCAGCAGCATGGGTTTCAGGTGCAGGGCCAGTAGTATCGACAACATCAATACAGGCAGAGCCATCGCTAGCAACCAGAGGGCCTTCTCCTGATAAGCCCCCGATAAACTGCCTGACAGCCAGGTCAGCACCTGACCGATCTGATGGGTTTCAGCGCTCAGCATCAGCAGATTCAGTAAAGCAGAAAGCAGAGCTGATAAACCGATACCACACAGAATCAGAGCCACCGGGCTTAATCGCTGACTCAGCCAGCCGATTACTGCTAACGTCAGCAAACTCCCTGTAGCCCCGGCTAAGGCCTGCCCGACCAGCATCTGTTCCGGTAAAAGCATAACGCTGCACAGTACCGCAATCGCAGCCCCCTGATTAATGCCCAGAATACCGGGGTCCGCCAGATGATTTCCGGTCAAAGTCTGCAGCAACAGTCCGGAGCAGGCCAGACAGGCCCCGGCGGTGATGGCCAGTAACAAGCGGGGGACACGCAGTTCCATAACCAGTTGCCAGGCAAGCTCGCTTTGTTCTGACAGCAGTAAAGCCAGGGTATCGGCGCTGCCATTAAACAGATAGAGCAACACACTGATCAGTGCCAGAGCGACCAGCCATGAGTGACGCAACAGATAGCTCATGTCCGATACCTCTGATACACCAGCCACATAAACCAGGGCGCGCCAATAATCGCCATAGGAATACTGGGAGAGACCGGTGTTTCCGGAGCAACCCAGCGAGTCAGGCCATCGGCCAGGGTCATCATAACTGCTCCCAGTAACAAGCTGGCACTGAGATGAGCGCTCGCTTTAACACCAACCAGCAATCGAGCCAGATGAGGTACTACCAAACCGGTAAAAAGTATCGGCCCGGTTACCGCAACAGAAGCTCCGGTCAGCAACAGAATCAGAACCAACACAACCAGATAGACCCGTAGGGGTGAGATCCCCAGACTACTGGCCTTGGCTTCTCCGGTAGTGACCAGATTAATCCCGGGCAGCATCAGATAGCTAAGGGCAAAACAGCTCAGACAGATCAGCGCCAGAACCGGCAGTAACTCAGCAGGGACAAACGCTAGACTGCCGGACAACCAGAAGCGGATCGCATTAATCGCATGTTGCTCCAGCAACAACATACTGGTGGTCAGCGCGGCAAAAAAGCTGGCCATCAGTGCTCCAAGCAGAATCAGGGTGCTGGTATCGTTACGCTGCCGGTTCGCCAACATCAGTACCAGCAGTAATCCTCCGGCAAAAAGAGCGCCGATCAGTGCAGCACTAAAACGCATTACCGGGCTCATTTCGATACCCAGAATAAACACCAGCACCAGGGCTAGCGCACTACCCTGGGTGACACCCAGCGTCGAAGGACTGGTCAAAGGGTTCTGGCTTAGTCGCTGCAATAAAAAACCGGCACAGCCCATAGCGGCACCAGTTAGCAGACCCGCTATCAGTCGGGGAAAACGCAGCTCTGTCAGTACCAATTGCTGAATCGGTTTTTGAATCGGTCCTTGAATGGATTGCTGCAGTGATTGAGTGTCAGATACCAGGCTCAGGTATAAGTCTGCTAAAGACAGTTGTGGATAACCGGCCAGCAGAGATAACAGCACAGAGGCCAGCAATACGGTAATCAGAATCAGCCAGATAGCGTACTGCCGGATCAGGTTGAATAACCCGGATGCGGCTGTCGCTTCAGGATGATGGCGTGTAAGCACGAATAATCGCCTCCAGATCGTGTAATACCTGTTCTGCCGCCAGCGGTCCTATGCCCAGCATCCAGTAATGGTCATCCACAGGGACAATCCGGCCTTTGAGTAGTGACCAGAACCCAGTGCCCTGCCACTGACGAATCATAGAGCCCAGTTCCGGGCTATATTCGCTTAACAGGATCAACTCCCCTTCCAGCTGACGAATCTGCGCTGGTGAGCGCAGTCGGGTGGCAAAGCCTTTAATATCCTGATTTTCAGGACGGCGAATACCGCATTGGGCTAACAGGGTGTGGATAAAAGTATCCTGCAGATACAGACGCACATGGTCCTGCATGGAGCGCACCACAGACACTGTGGGACGGCCTTTTTGTCTATATAAAGCATTAATACGCTGACATTGCTGCTCAAAACCGGTCAGCCAGTCACTGGCTTTTTGCTCCTGCTGTAAGGCACGGGCAAACAGCTGCAGATTATCCCTCCAGCTGACACCGATGCGTTCGCTGAGTACCGTTGGTGCAATCCGACTCAGTATTGGATACAGATGACCGTGCACTGAGCGACTGCCCAGAATCAGATCCGGTTGTAACTGTAGAATACGCTCCAGATCCGGTTCTGAGTTTAATCCGACAGAGATTGGTGTCTGATCTGCCGGGATATAGTCCGGCAGATGATTGATCTGATAGGGATAGGTGGTCGCCACGGGTAAATGCCCCAGCCCGACACTGATATCCAGTTCCCCGGTATCCAGTACCACCAGTCGGCGCACCCGATGAGGCACGCAGCTCCGCCCCATTGCATGCTCGACCCAATGACAGCTTTCAACAGAACGATCAGGGTTAGCAGAGTTGTGAGTTAAAGACGCAGAAAAGCCTGTCCTTGCGATCAGCAAAGACAGGCCTGCCATGAGAAACAGAACCAGAGTTCTGCCTGCCCGGAGACAGGGGGTTATTGTCCTGTCCCGGTGCAGATTGTGCCGGTTATACCGTAAGTTCATTGGTCAGACTGCATTACCATTGATGATGATAAGACACCATCAGAGTACGTCCCGGTGCGTAGTGTTGTCCCTGAGATTCCGAACGGTTCAGCTGTCCCAGTACGGTGCGGTAATCTTCATTCAGCAGATTTTCGATCCCGACATTAATACTGCCTTGCCCTAACTGATACGCGGCAAAATAATCCAGTGTGGTATAGGCCTTAACTTCGCCTCGACCCCAGCCAGGGCCATCTTTGAAAGCTTCATCGCGATCGGCTGAATGGTTCACCTGAACTTTATGCAGCCAGTCTGCTGACGGCTGATACTGCACGTAAGCGTTCAGCTGTACAGGCGGGACACGGAAACTGTTCAGATCCAGCCATTTGCCCTGATTTTTGTCGTAGGATTCCCCTTTCATCCAGGTCAGCAGGCCACCCAGACGCCATTGATCATTCAGCTGGTGGCGACCGGTCAGCTCAAGGCCAGTGATGCGTTCTTTAACCCGAGGCAGTACCAGGGAGAAGTCTTCAATGGCGATACGTCCCAGATCCGAGGTGCTGTGAAATACCGCCGCACTCAGCTGAGTATCACCCAGGTCAGAGCGTACGCCCACTTCGTAGGTATCGGTTTTCATCGGCTCCAGCTCGGAACTACCGGCATCAAAGTTGGAGGTATAGCGCAAGCGCAGGCCCAGATCCGGCAGCTCAAAGCCCTGAGAGAAGTTGGCGTATACTTCGGTCTGGTCTGTTGCCAGCCAGGTCAGACCGGTATTGAACATCACATCGTCATAAGAGATGCGACCGCCATCAATGGGGACTTCCTGGCCCAGGGTGACATAATCATCAAATTCAGCGCTGATGGTTTCGTAACGCAGGCCACCTTCCCAGATCAGGTTATCGCTCAGATCCGCTTCCAGCTGAGCAAAGCCTCCCAGAGTTTTCTGACGGATCTCAGGTACAAAGCCTTTTTTACCGGTCTGAACAAAGTTCAGCTTATTGCTGCTGTCGTAAATATCACCGTCGTAGATCAGCGCAGGACCATCTTCGGTGGCATGGTTAAAGTCCACACCCCAGCGCAGCATAATGGCATCGTTAACCGGGGTATTCATGGTCAGGCGAGACCCCCAGTACTGACCAGACAGTTCAGTCTGAGCCAGATGGTTCCATGAACCATAAGGACGGCCATCAAAGGGCAGGAAACGGTTATAGGTATCCCGGTAATACAGCTGGGCATCCAGCGCCCCCAAAGCGGTTTCGTACAGTGACCAGGCCAGATTCAGCTGAGTATTCTCAACGGCGGTTTGCTTATCCAGTGCCAGGCCGGATACCGCCAGCGCTTTACCATCATAACCATCAACCCGCGTATAGTCGGTATCCTGATCCCGCTCCAGATGATTCACTGACAGCGTAATCGCCTGTTTGTCATCGCTCCAGCGCACTTTTCCCGCCAGTGTCAGCGAACCGGTATCGCTCAGATCACTTTGTCCCAGTTCCGGCGCAATGCGATCACCAGCGGCATCAAAGAAACCGCCAGTCTGCTCGTAACCTACAGTCAGGCCATAATCCAGCGAACCATCCTGTTGATCACTCTGACCTGAAACAGTGTGTGATGCTTTCCAGCCGACAGAATCCTTACCGTGAGTCAGTGAGGTATCCATACCAATCGTAGATTCTGAAACACCGGTATTTTTGCGGGTGATGATATTCACAATACCGCCCGAAGCACCGCTACCGTAGATAGCGCTGCCACCGCGAATCACTTCGATGCGTTCAATGGTTTCCGGGGCAATACCAGCCAGATCCCTGGAGATATTACGGTTAGCATTCTGTGGAATACCATCCACCAGTACCAGCATCTTACGACCACGCAGAGTCTGGTTGTTATTGGTCATGGTTTTACCCGCCGGGGCCATACCTGGCACCAGCTTACCCAGGGCATCTCCCAGCGATGGGGATATGCTGAATTGTTGCCTCAGTTCTTGCTGGCTGATCACAGTCACAGAGCGTGGGATCTCACTCAGTACCGTGTTATGGCGGGATGCGCTGATCACCAGATCATCCTGCTGTTGTGGATCGGACGATGCGGCCAGCACCAGGGGGCTGGCGACAGCGGTAGTCAGCATCAGAGGGGCGACGATTGAGTATTTCATAGGTAGAATCAACAAATTTAAAAATAATGTATTTGATAATCGTTTTTATTAACTGGTTTTTATCTTAATAAAAAAACCACAAGGAGGGCAAGTTGTCTTTTGGTATTTATGACGTGGGTGCGACCACCTTCTACGCCTGTCAGGCTGACCCCAGATTCAGCTACTGTCTTTATGTGCCTCAGCAGATTCATCAGCAGAAAAATTTGCCGGTCTGTGCCGTAATTCACGGTTCCCGCCGTACCGTTGAGGGTTACCGGGATCGTTTTGCAGACTTTGCTGAGCGCGAGGGCTGTATTATTCTGTGCCCGTTATTCCCGGTGGGCATCCCGGACAGAGACGATACCAGTGGCTATAAGTACCTGTACGAAAAAGGAGTTCGCTACGACCTGGTTCTTTTAGCAATGCTGGAAGAGGTGGTGGAGCGCTTTTCTGCCCGGCGGGACCGTTTTCTGATGCACGGCTTTTCAGGAGGTGGCCAGTTTGCTCATCGTTTTCTCTACCTGCATCCTCATCGCTTGCAGGCAGTTTCGGTAGCCGCCCCGGGGGTTGTAACCCTGCCCAGTGATGAGCGCTGGTGGATGGGGTTATCGGATAGCAAAGAAATTTTTGGTATTTATCCAGACTTTGATACCATAAAAGCCATACCTATACAGATTATGGTGGGCGAACAGGATCTGGATGGCAGCGAAATCAACCTGACACCAGCCTCCCGGTACTGGCGCCCCGATTGCAATAAAGCCGGTCGCAACCGTCTGGAACGTGCCACAGTGCTGGCCTCTGCGCTCAGAGATCAGGGCTGTCAGGTACAACTGGACGTGATTCCGGGCATTCATCATGAGGGCTTCCCTCTGATCCCTGATGCCACCGACTTTCTTGCCCGTTGGATTAGTCATGGAGAACCCCGCTTTGAGCACTCAGAAGGACGAGAACCTGAGAAGCATTAACCCGTTACAGGCTGAACTGAGCCATCAGCTGATCGCCCTCTTTATCCGGGAGGGGCTGACCACAGGCAGTGCTTTATCTGAGCGGGAGCTGGCAGAAAAGCTGTCGGTTTCCCGTTCTCCGATTCGTGCTGCGTTGAAACTGCTGGAGCATTTTCAGGTGGTTGAACCCCGTCCGGGTGGCGGTATGCGTCTGGCCATGGACAGCCCTGCTCTGATGCGGGTTGAGATGACGTTACCAGAATCACCGCAGGATCAGCTGTATGTGCAGATCGGTCAGGACCGGGTGCAGGGACAACTGGAAGAACATGTCACTGAAGCGGATCTATTACGCCGTTACGATGTGCCTAAAGCGCTGCTGACCAAGGTGCTAACACAGCTGGTCAGCGAAGGGTTGTTGCAGAAAGCGCAGGGCAAAGGCTGGCTGTTTACCCGTCTGATCGGCTGTGTGGAAAGTAATAAGGATAGCTATGAGCTACGCCGGATTATTGAACCGGCCGCTATTCGCAGTCCTGGTTTTCAGCCGGAGCCGGAACGCTTTCAGGCCTGTTTAGCCATGCATAAACAGCTGGTGGATGGTCTGGTGTTTGAAACCCCTCATCATGCCCTGCTGAATATCAATGCCGGCTTTCATCAGATGCTGGCGGACTTTTCCGGTAATCGCTATTTCAGTGAGATTATCCGTCAGCATAACCGGATGCGACGTTTTACCGAGTCGGGTGCGGTGTTATACCCCGAGCGTATGCTGCAGTCCTGTCAGGAACACCTGGACATTCTGGAACAGATCGAAGCGCGGGACTTTGAGTGGGCTGCGACTCTGATGGAGCGCCACCTGGGTATCTCCTCTAAAGGACAGCTTGGTGTTCCCGGATAGCTAGGGTGTTCCTTAGATCGTTAGAGGAAGCTATAGATTACTCAGCCATCCTGGTCTGCAAAATACCTCAGAGTCGGGTAGTAAAGGTAATGCTGTTTCTGCAGTCCGGCTCTCTTAACAGGTAAAGATTTTAGGCGTCGTCATCCAATTGGGACCAGAAGGCTTCGATCAGCGGGTTCTTCAGTTTTTTCTTCAATACACAAACCCCCACATCATAAGCGGCCAGGGTAGGGGTTACCGGCAGTACCCGTACCCGATCGGCTAGCGGACTGTTATCCAATACGATCTGAGGTACTACACCGATGCCAAAACCCAGGCTCACCATGCTCACAATCGCTTCGTTGCCCGCTACCTGAGCATAGATATTCGGCTTGATCCCTTTGTTGCTAAACCATTGATCGACTCGTTTACGCGCCAGATCTTTTTCCGACAAGATCATGGGAATATCTTTCCAGTTAATCCTATCCATCTCTTTATCCACAAGTGGGTTTAATACTGGATCATCCACAGGAGCAATAAAAGACAGTGGTGACAGGCCAATGGAACGGAAGGCCATAGGGCCAGGGATGTTTTCCGGGCGAGCAGCAATAGAGATATCCTCTTCGCCATTTAATACCCGGCTGACTGCAGGGCCGTGATCGCCGGTATGCAGCTTGATCTCGATACCCGTATAACGGCTACGGAATTTGCGCAAAATATCGTGCAGGAAGCTATAACTGGCGGTCACCGAGCAGTACATGCTGATCTCACCGTGTAGCTGACTGGCATCTTCCATCAGGGTGTGACGAATCATGTCCCACTGACTTAAGGCATCCCGGGCGTAGACCTGAAACTTTTCCCCTTCCCGTGTCAGCACGACGGTGCGGTTATCCCGTTCAAACAGTGCCACGCCTAAGGTGTCTTCGAGTTGCTTGATGCTGCGACTCAGGGCGGATGAGCTGATATGGCAGGCTTCGCTGGCGCGGCCAAAATGCAGGGTTTCTGACAAGGCAACAAAATGTTTGAGCTGACGGATATCCATAGGGCTTTAATCTGCAAAGCTTTGAAATATCAGATTATTATAGCGCTTGAGAATGTTGTGTTGCAAAAAACGGGATATAACATTGCATATATATCATTTTACGCAATGCTTGTGTGGAGGTATCTTTAGTTCAACGAATTAAGGCAAGGCTGAAGCGGTAAACGCCGATAAGAGCAAACGAACGGGCAAAGACCTGTCACTGCTTCAGCTGAGAAGATCAAATGATCTGTAAAGCAATGTCTGTTAACTAATGACGTTGTTAAACAACGAAATAAATGCAAGAGCTAACAGAGCTTTACTGCCGACCCTATATGCAGCCTGCTTACCCTAACGGCAGGCGCTAAACAGTTAACCAAATTTTAAGGAAGTAGAACCATGCAGGTTTATTACGATAAAGATTGTGATCTTTCCATCATCCAGGGCAAAAAAGTTTCTATCATCGGTTACGGTTCTCAAGGCCACGCTCACGCGTGTAACCTGAAAGATTCCGGCGTTGACGTAACGGTTGGTCTGCGTGCTGGTTCTTCTTCTCGCGCTAAAGCTGAAGCACACGGCCTGAAGGTTGCTGACGTTGCTGATGCAGTTGCTTCTGCTGACGTAGTAATGATCCTGACTCCAGATGAGTTCCAGGGCCAGCTGTACAAGAATGAAATCGAGCCAAACATCAAAGAAGGCGCAACTCTGGCTTTCGCTCACGGTTTCTCTATCCACTACAACCAAGTTGAGCCTCGCGCTGATCTGGACGTAATCATGGTTGCTCCTAAAGCACCTGGTCACACTGTACGTTCTGAGTTCGTTAAAGGCGGCGGTATCCCAGATCTGATCGCAATTTACCGTGATGCTTCCGGTAGTGCTAAAGAACTGGCTCTGTCCTACGCAATGGGCGTTGGTGGCGGTCGTTCCGGTATCATCGAGACAACTTTCAAAGATGAGACTGAAACTGATCTGTTTGGTGAGCAGGCTGTACTGTGTGGTGGTGCGGTTGAGCTGGTTAAAATGGGCTTCGAAACCCTGACTGAAGCGGGTTACGCTCCAGAAATGGCTTACTTCGAGTGTCTGCACGAGCTGAAACTGATCGTAGACCTGATGTACGAAGGCGGTATCGCCAACATGAACTACTCCATCTCTAACAACGCTGAGTATGGTGAGTACGTAACCGGTCCTGAGGTAATCAACGAGCAATCTCGTGAAGCAATGCGTAACGCTCTGAAGCGCATTCAGGACGGTGAGTACGCGAAGATGTTCATCGCGGAAGGCCAGACTAACTACCCATCCATGACTGCACGTCGTCGTAACAATGCAGCTCACCCAATCGAAGAGACTGGTGAGAAACTGCGTGCGATGATGCCTTGGATCGCGGCAAGCAAGATCGTAGACAAAGAGAAAAACTAAGATTTTTTTCTCTCTGATCTAAAAGAAGCCAGCTTATGCTGGCTTTTTTTATGCCTGCTTTTTAGGGAAAAGAGATCTGTTTTTCTGGGAACAAGGTGTTTATTTTCGACAAGTGGTCGTGATTTAGCACATTATTATGACTTTTTGACGCAGGATTGACGTTGCTAATAGTGCCTTGGGAAAGGATATGTGTAGAATAACGGCTTCATTTTTTTCTTACAGGTTGCTTGAATGAACAATCCGGAAAAACATCCTCACACGGGTGATGACGATTTTGTGGAAGAGACCCGCATGTTATCCCTGGGAGAAGATGAAGTTGAAGAAGAAACCGTAGAAGCGGGACAAAAGGTACGTCGTCGCGGTATTTATCTGCTGCCGAACCTGTTTACCACCGCTGCGCTGTTCTCTGGCTTTTTTGCCATCATATCGGCGATGAATGGTGCGTTTGATAATGCGGCCATCGCGATCTTTGTGTCCATGGTGCTTGACGGCCTTGATGGTCGGGTCGCCCGTCTGACCAATACTCAAAGTGATTTTGGTGCTGAGTATGACAGTCTGGCGGATATGGTGTCCTTTGGCGTAGCCCCTGCGCTGGTGGCATTCACTTGGATGCTGGAGGATATCGGCAAGATAGGTTGGATCGCGGCCTTTGTTTATGTGGCGGGTGCCGCTCTGCGTCTGGCTCGTTTTAATACTCAGATCGGTTCCACGGATAAACGCTGGTTTATCGGTTTGCCAAGTCCGGCAGCTGCGGCTGTGATTGCCGGTATTGTCTGGACCTTCCATGATCTGGAACTGAGCTCTCTGACCTACAAATATGCTCTGGCGTTTATTATCGCCTCGGTCGGTGTCTTGATGGTGAGTAACGTACGTTACAACAGCTTTAAAGATATTGATCTGAAAGGCCGTGTACCTTTTCTGACCATGTTTGTTGTGGCGCTGGTATTGGTGGTGATCGCTTATGATCCTGCGACTGTACTGCTGGTGATCTTTATGATTTACGGTTGCTCTGGTCCTTACCGTGCACTGTTTAAGCTTAAGCCGTCAAAAAAAGGCGCTGAGTCCTGAGTTTGATCAGTATCGCTTAAGGATTAGGGCTTAACTGTCCGGCAATCCGTGATAAATAACAAAAACGCCCCATTGCATTGTTATCTCTATTCGATAAGTGCATGGGGCGTTTTTTGTTGAGGGGCAGCAATAGCGAATCAAATAACTATCTCTAGCTTCTCTTCTTGTCTTGCTGCTGCAGGGACGTTATTGGAAATTTAACGTAAAACCCGCGTTTTCCAGATAGGCTTGTTCCTGTTCCAGATCCGCAACCGTTAGTGGGTTTTCTTCCAGCCAATCCTTATTGAAACTCAGGTTGATCTGCTTTTGCTTAACTGCAATTTTTGCTTCGGTATGGGCATCATCCTGACGACTGTGATTGAGCAAAATCGCCAGGCGCAGAATAGTTGCTAAATGAATCAGGCCCTGTTGAAAGCTGGCCGGTTGCAGGCGTAGTTCATTAATTGGGAATTTCCGGCGATGGCTGCGTACCAGCACTGCTAACATACCTTGCTGCTGGCGGGAAAAACCGGATAGGTCGGAGTGCTGTAATAGATAGGCTCCGTGCTTATGGAACTGGCTGTGGGCAATCGAAAGGCCAATTTCGTGCAGTTTGGCGGACCAGCGCAGCATTAGGTGCAGATCTTCGTTATTCAGTTGCCAGTCATCTTTCACCTGTTGATACAGGTGCTCTGCTGTAGTGGCGACGTTATCGGCTTGTTGAGTATCGATATGGTAGCGCTCAACCAGAGCGCTTACTGTCTTTTCCCGAATATCCTGGTGGGCGTGACGGCCCACGATATCATGCAGAATGCCTTCACGCAGTGCGCCATCGGCAAACTCCATATGTTCGATATCCAGCAGCTCAAAGATTGCTTGCAGAATGGCCACGCCCGCCGGGAATACCTTAGCGCGCTCAGGTTTCAGACCTGGCATTTCAACCTGATCCAAGTGCTTGAAGCGCAATAGATGTTTGGCCAGGCGATTTAGAGAGTCGCGGGTAATACCGTTCTCGGTCCAGCTATTGTGCTCCATGATGGCTGCAGTGGCTTTAATGGTGCCTGAGGTACCGACCACTTGTTGCCAGCCCAGCTTTTTATAGGGTTTAACAATATTCAGCAGCTCGTTCTTTGCCGCTAGCACCGCTCGTTGATAACGTTTGGTGGTGATTTGGCCATCGGGGAAGAAGCGTTTGCTGTAGGCGACACAGCCCATATGCAGGCTTTCCAGTGCCAGAGGGTCGTAACCTTCACCGATAATAAATTCGGTGCTGCCACCACCAATATCGACCACCAGGCGACGGCCTTTTTGAGTGGCTAATGTTTGTGCTGCTCCGACATAAATCAGACGGGCTTCTTCACGACCACTGATCACTTCTAATGGATGGCCCAGAATGACTTCGGCTTTATCCAGAAACTCCTGTGCATTGCGTGCGGCTCTTAAGGCGTTGGTACCTACAATACGTAGATTGTCGTGTTCAATACCCTGTAAAAAAGGTGCAAAACGACGCAGGCAGTTCAGGGCCCTTTCCTGAGCTTCTTCAGTCAAATTCTGCTTATGGTCTAAACCTGCCGCAAGTTGTACTTTTTCACCCATACGTTCCAGAGTACGGGTTTCACCATGGGCCATACGGGAGACGATCAGGTGAAAACTGTTGGAGCCTAGATCAATCGCCGCAAGTTTGTCGCTATCGGCCGTAGATAACTGTGTAGAGTTTAAGGTTTCCGTGTCATTCATAGTTGGGGCCTGTGAAAATGATATCCCTAATTATGGCATGATCATAAAAGTGTCACATGACTAATCGGTGACATTGGTTAAAAAACCTTTTTAAAAGTGTTGTAACTGATGTGTCGCTAATCCCTACTTTTACCGTCAAGCATTACGATGCTATTATATGCCGCAACATAAATAGGTTTTGCCCCGGAGGCAGTTCAATGAGCGAAAATATTGTCAATGTGACAGATGCTTCTTTTGAAGAAGATGTATTAAATGCAGAACTTCCTGTGCTGGTTGATTACTGGGCAGAGTGGTGTGGTCCTTGTAAAATGATTGCTCCAGTTCTGGAAGAAATTGCTGAGACTTATGCGGGTAAGGTTAAGATCTGCAAACTGAACATCGATGAGAACACCGACACTCCACCTAAG
Source organism: uncultured Oleiphilus sp. (assembly GCA_964342385.1). GTDB lineage: Bacteria > Pseudomonadota > Gammaproteobacteria > Pseudomonadales > Halomonadaceae > Oceanospirillum. The sequence continues at coordinate 14,999 of CAYFGP010000112.1, forward strand.
TTTGGTATTCGTGGTATTCCTACGCTGATGCTGTTCAAAAACGGCAATGTTGAAGCCACTAAGGTTGGTGCTCTGTCTAAATCACAGCTAACTACGTTCCTGGACGGTAACCTGTAAGACTGTGTTTTGCAGGCGCTTTTTGCGCCTGCATGTTCCTGCTTATCTCGAATACTGGCGCTCTCAAATAGCTCGTTGGCTGCGATAAACTACCTTGTTTTTCAGACAAAAATTAATCAATAACGAAATATTTGAGTTTGGATAGATATAAAAACTAGCATATTCATTACGTTGGTGTTATTTTAGATCCAACGTATTTCTAGCCAATACATCTCCTTTATAGCACTGTTGGACGATCCGTTTTAGGGATTCTGTATTTACGTCATCTCGTAAAACCTTATATTTGTCCGTACAGTCCCAACCTTAACCCATCCATGCAATCAGGTTTTCTGATGAGCATTACGCCTAATATCTAAATTACGACCCATGAATCTTACCGAATTAAAGCAAAAATCTGTTCAGGAACTGTTAGAACTTGCCCAGGAAATGGGTGTTGACAACGTTGCTCGCTCTCGCAAGCAAGATATCATTTTTGCCATTCTTAAAAGACACGCGAAAAGCGGTGAAGATATCTACGGTGATGGCGTACTGGAAATCCTGCAGGATGGTTTTGGTTTCCTGCGTTCCGCAGACAGTTCTTACCTGGCAGGTCCTGATGACATCTATGTATCTCCTAGTCAGATCCGTCGTTTCAACATGCGTAAGGGCGACCATATCGCCGGTAAAATCCGTCCACCTAAAGACGGTGAGCGTTATTTCGCACTGTTGAAAGTTAATGAGATTAACTTCGACAAGCCAGAAAACTCCAAACACAAGATCCTGTTTGAAAACTTAACGCCTATCTTCCCAGACGATCGTCTGATGATGGAGATCGGTAACGGTTCCACAGAGGATCTGACTGCACGTGTGATCGACCTGGTTGCACCAGTAGGTAAAGGTCAGCGTGGTCTGATCGTATCGCCTCCGAAAGCGGGTAAAACCCTGATGCTGCAGAACATCGCATCATCCATCACTCGTAACAATCCTGAATGTCACATGATCGTACTGCTGATCGACGAACGTCCGGAAGAGGTGACCGAGATGGCACGCTCCGTACGGGGTGAAGTTGTGGCATCGACCTTCGATGAGCCACCAGCCCGTCACGTTCAGGTGGCTGAGATGGTGATCGAACGTGCTAAACGTCTCGTAGAACATAAAAAAGATGTTGTGATCCTGCTGGACTCCATTACCCGTCTGGCACGTGCTTACAACACGGTAATCCCTTCCTCCGGTAAAGTACTGACCGGTGGTGTTGATGCTCACGCTCTGGAAAAACCAAAGCGTTTCTTTGGTGCGGCACGTAATATCGAGCACGGTGGCAGTCTGACCATTATCGCAACCGCTTTGGTAGATACCGGTTCCAAGATGGACGAGGTTATCTTCGAAGAATTTAAAGGTACTGGTAACATGGAACTGCATCTGGATCGTAAGATTGCAGAAAAACGTGTTTACCCCGCGATCAATATTCGTCGCTCTGGTACTCGCCGTGAAGACCTGCTGGCCAGTGAAGATGAACTGCAACGGGTATGGATTCTGCGTAAGCTGCTGAACCCAATGGAAGATACCGGTGCCATTGAGTTCCTGATTGATCGTCTGAAAGATACCAAAACCAATGATGAGTTCTTTGAGGCGATGAAGCGGAAGTAATCACTCCGTGAGTTGAAAAAGGGTAAGCCAAGGCTTGCCCTTTTTATTGCCCTGAGTTTTTTATGGGAATGCTTTTCAGTTGTAACTGGCCAAACAAAAGTATGTTGCTACGATCTGGACCGGATCTAAATGGGGTCCATTGCTACGACATTCTTGTTGAGTTGTTGCTTTAGCTGCTAAGCCTTGCCTGTTTAGAGTTAGGTTCTAGGAAATTATGCGTTATAAAGACCTGCGTGAATTTATCGAACAGCTGGAACAGATGGGAGAACTGAAGCGTATCTCTCAACCGGTTGACCCTAATCTGGAAATGACAGAGATCTGTGACCGTACCCTGAGACAGGGTGGCCCGGCGCTGTTGTTTGAGAACCCTGTCGGTTATGACATGCCCGTATTGGGTAACCTGTTTGGTACCCCACGCCGGGTGGCGCTGGGCATGGGCGAAGATAACGTAGAGTCTCTGCGGGAAGTGGGCCAACTGCTGGCTTATTTGAAAGAGCCTGAGCCACCGAAAGGCTTTAAAGATGCCATGGAGAAGCTGCCGATCTTCAAAAAAGTCCTGCATATGGGACCGAAGAAGGTACGCAATGCCGCTTGTCAGCAGGTGGTGTTGGAAGGTGACGACGTGGATCTGTACAAGATCCCGGTGCAGACCTGTTGGCCTGGTGATGCCGGTCCTCTGGTGACCTGGCCGTTAGTGATTACCCGTGGTCCTCATAAAGAACGTCAGAATCTGGGTATCTATCGTCAGCAGTTGATCGGTAAAAATAAACTGATTATGCGCTGGTTATCACATCGTGGCGGAGCGCTGGATTTCCGTGAGTGGCAACAGACCCATCCTGGTGAGCCGTTCCCGGTGGCTGTGGCTCTAGGTGCTGATCCTGCAACGATTCTGGGCGCAGTAACTCCGGTACCGGATACGTTATCTGAATATGCTTTTGCCGGTTTGCTACGTGGTGGCAAAACCGAGGTAACTCAGTGCCTGGGTAATGATCTGCAGGTGCCTGCATCGGCTGAAATCGTACTAGAAGGCCATATCTACCCTGATGAGATGGCCCCGGAAGGCCCGTTTGGTGACCATACCGGTTACTACAACGAAGTGGAACAGTTCCCGGTCTTTACCGTAGAACGCATTACTCATCGTAAAGATCCGATCTATCACAGTACCTATACCGGACGTCCACCGGATGAGCCGGCGATTCTGGGCGTGGCGCTAAACGAAGTGTTTGTGCCGATTCTGCAGAAGCAGTTCCCGGAAATTGTCGATTTCTATCTACCACCTGAGGGTTGCTCCTATCGGATGGCAGTTGTCACCATGAAGAAGCAGTACCCAGGTCATGCCAAGCGCGTGATGATGGGAGTCTGGTCCTTCCTGCGTCAGTTTATGTACACCAAGTTTGTTATTGTCACCGATGATGATGTCAATGCCAGGGATTGGAACGATGTAATCTGGGCGATCACCACCCGTATGGACCCGGCACGGGATACGGTGATGATTGAGAATACACCGATTGATTACCTGGATTTTGCCTCGCCGATTCCACGTTTGGGTTCAAAAATGGGCCTGGATGCTACCAACAAGATGCCTGGTGAAACGGATCGTGAGTGGGGTGTGCCGATCGAGATGGATCAGGCTGTGAAACAGAAAGTGGATCAGCTGTGGGACCAATTAGCTATTTTTGACTAAGACAGTTTTTGTTTTAGTCAAAATATCGGTGTAGCCAGATAACTGTCTTGTCTATGTGGCTACACTGATTGCCCTCAATCATAGATTTAAGCGCAAACGAATCTTTAATAATTATCATGACGACTACCATGGCTGGTTCGATTACAGTGCACTGTTTGCCCGGTGGGCAGCATTTTTCTGCTCAGCCGGAACAGAACCTGTTACAAGCAGCCAAAGCGCAGGGATTTCGTTTGCCTAAAGGTTGTCGCAATGGGGTGTGTGAATATTGCGAAGGCCGCCTGGTTCAAGGGCAACTCAATTATAACGGTCGTCGGGGCTGGCAAGAGGCCCGAGCCGGAGAAGATTTCTTATTTTGCACAGCATATGCGTCGGAGGATATCTGGGTGGAGCTACCTAGAATATTGGCGCCAGGAGAGTTTAACGTGAAAACAATGGCCTGCCAGATCAACAGTGTTGAGCAACTGGCTAATACAGAAGTATTTAAGGTCGAGCTTCAGGCTCCTGCCGGAGTCAGTTTGGATTTTGCCGCAGGACAGTATCTGGAAGTGATTCTGCCTAATGGAGAGCGTAACGCTTTTTCCATCGCCAATCGCCCGGATGGTCGTCGTATAGAGCTGCATATCCAATACCTGCCGGATCGGGATAACTCCCGTATGCTGATTCAAGCGTTACAGCAGCAAAATACTATCGAGGTTGAACTGCCCAAAGGCGAATGTGTGCTGAAAGATACTGGCACAGATAAAGCCTTTTTTGTCGCTGCAGGCACCGGTTTTACTCAGATGAAAGCGCTGCTGGAAGAAGCCTTTGAGCAGGGCAGTGACCAACAGCTGTATCTGTACTGGGGCGCTCGTCGTGTGCAGGATCTGTATATGGCTGAGCTACCAGAGCAGTGGCAGCAGGAGTATGAAAACTTCCACTTTGTGCCTGTGGTTGGTGACCTGTTACCGACGCAGGATTGGGGGGGGCATGTGGGCATGCTGCACGATGCCATGATCAAGGACCACGGTAAGTTTGATGATGCCACTGTTTATACCAGCGGTTCGCCGAATATGGTCTATTCCGTCACCGATACCCTGATTCAGTATGGTCTGGATGATGGCTGTGTGTTTTCCGATGTCTTTTCTTACGCGCCTCGCTAAGTGCGTTTAGGGAATTGCACTTATTATCCGAAACCTCGGTTCACTGCTATTCAATCTATCGCTATTAAAGTGATAGCAATACAAGGAGTTTCCTGATGCCAGCTCAGCCTGCCAAACCCGATAATGTGGCTTCAATCGAAAATAAAGCCCCAATATTGATTACCGGTGCGGCCCAGCGTTTAGGGCGTGCAGCGGCCATCCATTTTGCTCGGCAGGGTTACCCGGTGATTATGAGTTATCGTCGGGAGCGGGGTGATCTGGCAGAGCTGCGCTCTTTGGGTATCACTACCTTGCAGGCAGACTTTAGTGATGTGGCCGGTATACAGGCCTTTATTGAGCAGGTAAAGCAGCATACGGATTGCCTGCGCGCCATTATCCATAACGCTTCCTGCTGGCTACCGGATACGAAGGAGCCAGAACAGGCTGCAGCAGGTTTCCAGCAGCTGTTTCAGGTGCATATGATGGCACCTTATCTGATCAATCAGCAGTGTCAGCCACTGCTAATGGCTGCTGAAGGTGCCAGAGATATCGTGCATATGACCGATGCGGTTGTACGCAAGGGATCAAAAAAACATGGCGCTTACGTAGCGACCAAGGCTGGGTTGGAAAGTCTGACTCAGTCTTTTGCGGCCATGTTTGCACCGGATATCAAGGTGAATGCGATCGCTCCTGCATTGATTATCTTTAATGAAGATGATGATGAGGCTTATCGTGCCAAAGCGCTGAAAAAGTCAGCGCTACAGATTGAACCGGGCGAAGAAGTGATCAACCAGAGCCTGGATTACCTGCTCAATAATCCCTATCTGACCGGTGTAACCCTACCTGTGGAAGGTGGTCGTTCGCTGATCTGATCCTGATACCTTTAAAATAAGCTGTGAGCTCCTTTCCTATTCAGACTTAAGGGGCGATTTCTTCTTAAGTCGTTTATTTTTCGCGTGAATAAGAGTAATTAGTCCAAAATCTTTTCTCTGAAAAGTCTTTGTCAGATTAGATGTAATCCCGTTACAGTGTTATTCAGAAACGGCTAACGAGCCATCGGTCACGATATTCATGATAAGGATTATTTTGTTATGAAACGCCTTCTGATTACTTCCGTAACAGGGTTGCTGCTGTCGACTTCAGTGGCAGTTGCAGATAGCAATCCTCACTATATTAGCTTGGGTTATGTGAACAGTGAGATCGATTATGCGGGGGCTGATCTTTCGGGTTCAGGTATTGCTCTGAACGGTTCTTTAGCACTTAACTCTGGCTTGAGCTTATTAGGTGGTTATGAGCGTATTGATTATGACTCTGACCTTGAAAGCAAAGAGTATTCATTTGGCGCAGGCTATCGGTTTGAGTTGGCATCCGGTTTCACTCTGGGAGCTCACTATAAGCATCTGAAAACTGAGCTGGATGGCGATCGAAAAACGGATTCATCCGCGAATCAGCTAGGTGGTGAAGTGGCGTTTATGCTACCTGATTCTGTTGTTTCTTTCGGTAAGAAGCGTACGTTGCAGGCCTATTTCAATCAAACCCGTTATTCTAATGATGATATTAGCGAAGGTGGTGCCGCTTTTAGAGTCTATCTAACTGATAGCTTCTCCGTCGGCGTTTCTTATTCTATGGATAATGATGACAGATCCGACTTCCAGCTGTTTATTCGTGAAGATGGCTAAGTTTGATATTGGGTCATTGTAAACCTTACAAGCCTCGTTTATTCGGGGCTTTATCTATCTGCTTGAGGTTATCTGATGGCTCCAGGCCTGTTCTAATCTCGCTGCTTGTCACCCTATATTCACTGCTATTGACGGCAATAAAGCACATCTGGTGTCGCCTTATTATCAGAAGGTGCTGTTTTCTCGCGTAAAAAGACCGCTAAAGTTGCACTGGACAGAGCGCGCTTTGCTTGTAAAATGCACACTCTGTTTGACTTATATCAATAATAAATTTTTATC
>CAYFGP010000113.1:0-21383 GCA_964342385.1 uncultured Oleiphilus sp.
AAGTTTAGACTGGATATGCGCAGTTCATTGAAATCAGAACTACGCACTGTCTAGTGCTTTATAGCAATTGATAAAAATGATGCACTGATGGGAGAGGGATCTTTGTATAGGTTAAATGTTTAACACTATTTGCTCGAACATACCGGGCACTCAGGATCTTTGCTCAGCTTCATACTGCGCCACTGGCTATTTAGACCATCAAACGCCATTAAGCGCCCCATCGCTGTTTCACCGGCACCCGACAGAATTTTTACCGCTTCTAGTGCCTGCATGCTGCCAATAACGCCAACCAGAGGCGCAATGACACCGTTTTCGGCACAGCGCAGCTCTTCATCTTCACCTTCTTCATACAGACAGCGGTAACAAGGGCTGTCTGGTTTACGCGAATCAAACACCGCTAGCTGACCACCAAACTGAATCGCCGCACCAGATACTAATGGTGTCTGCATATCCACACAGTAGCGATTGATCTCAAAACGGGTTGAGAAGCGATCGCTGCAGTCGATCACCAGATCATTCATAATCACCTGCTGCATCAACTGATCACCGGTCAGTTTCTCCGGTATGGTGATCACCTGACACTCAGGGTTAATGGCATGGATTGCTTCGCGGGCAGAATCGACCTTTAACCGGCCCACATCCTCTTCGCCGTGTGCAATCTGACGTTGCAGGTTGGAGTGGTCCACTTCATCAAAATCACAGATTACCAGAGCGCCGACACCTGCTGCTGCCAGATAAAGTGCAACAGGAGAGCCCAATCCGCCCATGCCAATAATTAATACGCGGGCATCCAGCAGACTTTGCTGACCGGCAATCTCAACTTCCGGCAACATAATCTGACGACTGTATCTCAGCAGGTGCTGATCATTCATAACCTTGTACTACCTGTATTTAGGGTCAGAGTTTCAAAACAAAGAAGCCCTATATTTTGCAGCCATCAAGCTGGAAAATATAGGACTCTGTTGATGCCTTTTCATACTGAAAAGCGCATACCGAGAAGGATATGCTAAAAAGAATGCACTAAAGAAATCAGGTCAGCTGATTATCTTCAAATTCAGCCAGATCCGGTACATAGATAGAAGCATCTTCTTTTACTTCTTCCATTACCACATAGCTCTTGGATTCTTTTACGCCTGGCAGTGTCAGTACCACGTCTTCCAGCAGCTGACGGTAAGCAGACATCTCTGGAATACGGCATTTCAGAATATAGTCAAACTGACCGGATACCAGATGGCACTCTTGAATTTGTGGCTGTTTGGAGACTGCACGACGGAATTCATCAAATACAGCAGAGGACTGAGTTTCCAGACTGATCTCAACAAATACCAGCAGGTTGGCTCTCAGATACTTAGGATTCAGCAGAGCTTTATAGCCCTTAATCACCTCGTTACGTTCCAGACGCTTAACACGTTCCAGACAAGGCGTGGTGGACAGACCCACCTGATTGGCCAGATCTACGTAAGAGATACGGGCATTTTCCTGCAGACAGGCCAGAATTTTTAGGTCGATGCGGTCAAGCGCGCGTGGTTTTGAAGGTTTCATAGCGGGTCGAAACGTCTCATCAGTTCAGAATGTTTTGCTAGTTATTATCTTTATACCAGCAATTCTTGCTGATTAAGCTTAGCGTTAAGCCGCAATAGAATTCAAGGCTTCTCAGGGGGTAAAACACTAATACTTTATTGTTAGCTGCTCTGAATCAGGTGAAAACCTCTGTCTATGACCAGATTACACCGGCATATCCAGAACTTTTCACTAGCGGATAAGTTTACCAACGACCGTAGGTGGCCCGATCGACTCCGGCCAGATCCTGAAGGCTGGCGACCTCTTTATAACCACTGGCTAGCATAATTTCCTGCACTGCAGCCGCTTGGTTATAACCATGCTCCAGCAATAACCAGCCTTCCTGTTTTAAACAGCGTTGGCTTTGCTGACAGATAACACGAATATCATCCAGGCCATCAGGACCTGAAGTCAGTGCTGACAGAGGCTCAAAACGCACATCACCCTGAGACAAATGAGGATCATCTGCTTCAATATAAGGCGGATTACTGACGATCAGATCAAACTCGTTATCTGGTAAAGCCTGACACCAATCCGATTGCAGCACCTTAACTTGTTTTAAACCCAGCTGGTCACGGTTTTGCGTTGCTAACGCGACTGCTCCAGCTTGATAGTCACAGGCATAAACCTGCCACCCTGGCTTTTCACTGGCCAGTGCCAATGCAATGGCCCCTGTACCGGTGCCCAGATCCGCAATACAAGCCTCACTCTGAGGTAACAGTGATAGCACCTGCTCAACCAAAGCCTCGGTATCGGGACGGGGAATCAGAGTATCGGGGCTGACCTTAAGGTTTAAGCCCCAAAACTCGCGATAGCCGATCAGATAGGCCACCGGCTGTCCGATAGCGCGCTCGGCGAGCAAGGCCTGATATTTTTGCCATTGCTCCAGTGTCAGCAGCTTATCGGACCAGGTATAGAGCCAGGTACGGTCTTTACCCACCACATCGGCCAATAGTAGCTCAGCATCCAGACGCACGGTACTGGATACCTGATCGGCTTGCTGTAATAACTCACACGCCTTAGCTAATGCTTGCTGGATATCGGGCAGTGCTGCCATGCTTCTATTACCTTTTCAGACGATCAAGATCAGACTGATCTAATGGGTTAACCGTTATGGATCTATTTATAGAGTTGCTTGTTACAGAGTTGCGTGAGCTTATGGATTGACTTAAGCGGCTAAACAAAGCCGCTTAAACATCACCCAATGCAGCACTAATAAGCGCTACGGATTAATCGCTGAGTGCTGCCAGCTGATCAGCCTGATGTTCTGCTACTAGAGGATCAACGATCTCGTGCAGTGCACCTTCCATTATCTCATCCAGCTTGTACAGTGTCAGGTTGATGCGGTGATCGGTAACACGGCCCTGTGGATAATTATAAGTACGGATACGCTCAGAACGGTCACCACTACCAACCAGGCTACGGCGGGCATCGGATTGCTCCTGTGCCGCTTTATCTTCAGCTGCCTGCTGAATACGGGATACCAGCAGCGACATCGCTTTTGCTTTGTTCTTATGCTGAGAACGTTCGTCCTGACACTCCACCACAGTACCTGTGGGTAAGTGAGTAATACGGATTGCAGAATCCGTGGTGTTTACGTGCTGACCACCGGCACCGGAGGAGCGGAAGGTATCGATACGCAGATCGGAAGGATTGATATCCACGTCACCCACAGCATCCGCTTCTGCCATAACTGCTACTGTACAGGCAGAGGTGTGGATACGGCCTTGAGATTCCGTCGCCGGTACACGCTGTACACGGTGCGCGCCGGACTCAAACTTCAGCTGAGAATAAACACGATCACCCGTGATACGGGTGATGATCTCTTTAAAACCACCGTGTTCCCCTTCGTTTTGGCTAACAATTTCCACCTTCCAGCGTTTTTTCTCAGCAAAACGCGAGTACATACGGAACAGGTCACCAGAGAAGATCGCCGCTTCATCACCACCGGTTCCGGCACGAATCTCCAGAAAGACGTTACGCTCATCATTCGGATCTTTTGGCAGCAGCAGCTTTTGCAGATCCAGCTCCAGGTTTTCCAGTTCCTCTTTACCGGCTTCGATCTCTTCCTGCGCCATTTCGCGCATCTCAGCGTCGCCGTCATCCATCATCAGCTTGGCTTCTTCAATATTATCCAGCACCTGCTGATAATGATTGAAGGTTTGTACCACCGGCTCCAGCTCGGAGTACTCCTGAGAGTAGGTACGGAATTTATTCTGATCAGAGATAATTTCTGCATCACTCAACAGTGCCTGCAGCTCTTCAAAACGATCTTTCAACAGATCCAGTTTGGCAAGAATAGACGGTTTCATAGTGATTCTTCCCCGTCGCACTTCAATAAAGGCGATTAGTTTATAAATGATTAAATGAAGAATAAGAGATTAATTCGAGGTCGGCAGGCAGCACAGTTATGGGTCTGGCAGCCTGCCTAAAACAGAGATGAGTTAAAGCAGCTAATCCAGCGCGAACAGGGTGCGCGCGTTATCTAACAGATCGGTACGTTCATCGGCGGAAGCCTGACGCAGCTGTACCGTCGGTTCGTGCAGGAATTTATTGGTCAGGCTCTGCGCAAAACGCTGTAATACTTGCTCCGGATCCTGGCCGTTTTGCAGCTGTTGCAGAGCTTTCTCCAGCTCTTGCTGACGTAGTTGCTCGGTCTTCTGGCGCAGTTCGCCAATCATTTGACCCGCACCACGGGCCTTACGGGATTGCAGAAAATCCTGCACACCGGCCAAGACCAGCTCTTCTGCCTGCTCAGCAGCTTCCTGACGACTGCGTAGGTTTTCTTCAATCACCTCACGCAGATCATCCACGCTATACAGGTAGATATCATCCAGATCACCCACCTGAGGCTCGATATCACGAGGCACCGCGATATCCACCATAAAGATCGGACGGTGTTTTCTCACCTTCAGTGCACGCTCAACGGCACCTTTGCCTAGGATTGGCAGTTGACTGGCGGTGGACGCAATAACAATATCCGCGCGCTCAAGCTGATGAGGAATATCCCCTAACAATACCGCTTCGCCATTAAACTCTTCGGCCAGTGCCTGAGCACGCCCCAGAGTCCGGTTAGCGACCACCATATCTCGGACACCGGCATTTCTTAAATGACGAGCCACCAGCTCGATGGTCTCACCGGCACCAATTAACAGTGCCCGGCTTTTGGCCAGATCTGCAAAAATACGTTGTGCCAGATTTACTGCGGCATAGGCGACAGAGACAGGGTTCTCGCCAATGGCGGTTTTGGTACGCACTTGTTTGGCGACAGAAAAGGACTGCTGGAACAGCTGGTTCAGCTCTTTGCCCACCAGACCTTTATCCTGAGCATTCAGGAAAGCGTCTTTGATCTGACCAAGAATCTGGGGTTCACCCAATACCATAGAGTCTAAACCACAGGACACCCGCATCAGATGACGGGCGGCATGTTCGCCTAGGTATTCATAGCTATAACGGGCTAGGTCAGCAAGATCCAGTTGATGGAACTGGCTGATCCACTCCAATACCGGTCCGGCCTCTTCACCTTCGACAACACAGTAAAGTTCTGTGCGGTTACAGGTGGACACGACCGTGGCTTCACTAATAGAAGGATGCTGCTTAAGCTGCAGGAAGGCACCTTCGAGCTGTTCGGGGGTAAAGGCAACCCTTTCCCGAATCTCGACCGGAGCGGTTTTGTGATTGATTCCAAATGCAAGCAGACTCATAGCAGGACTATCTGTACCGGTTTAGCTCTGAACAAGGGTTTTGTTAAACCCAGTAAAAATACCAAGCCTGATTTGACCTGACCCAAGAGGGCCCTGTCTGGCTTTTATATGCGTCTATCTATAAGCAGATATAGGGACAAACCCTATGGTAAAAAACCACAAAAAAACTCTGTTATAGAAGAGGGCGAGGATAATAGCACAAGTGGCCTCAACTGACACGCAACGGCCTATCGTACTAAAAGGTGAGCACCGGCAAACTATCTTTTAATACTCCCTCTCTCTTCATACTTCTTCTCCAGGTTACTTCTCTAAGTCGAGTCATCAGAATAATGGGGCGGATCACTCAGTTGAATAACCCGCTATCTATCGTCCACATGACATTTCTCAACACAATATCGAAAGAGTTTTACTGAGGTATGTATAAAAGCGGGAACTGAAAGTGTATTGTGTCATCTGAATTAAAGCAGTTAGGCTGAATTGAGCTGTAGAGCTGCCACTAATAATGGATACCAGGAAAGCGAGATGCGAGGTTTCAGTTTCCCTCTTTTAGGCTGTGTTGTGTTGCTGACAGGTTGTCAGTTTATGACTCAGGATCAGCACGATACTACAACTCAATCGGTTACAGCCCAAACTGAGCAACAAGCCCCTATGCCTCCTATTCAGGGATTGGATGCGGAAGGTGTCACTGCTCTATTGTCTGCAGAAATTGCCGGGCAGAGGGATCAGGTTGACTATGCATTGCGGGTTTATCTGGAACAAGCCAGTCGCATGCAACAACCTAATCTGGCGCGACGTGCCACCTATATCGCTCAGTATGCCGGGGATAATGAATCCGCAGTTGAAGCGGCAGCACTGTGGAGTGAAAGCGATCCGGATAATGTGGAAGCTCACCGAATCAACTCCACGCTATTGGTTCAGCAGGGTGACCTACTTTCTGCGTTTGAACATCAAAAGCAGCTGTTGCAACTGGATGAGAAAACCCACTTCAGTTATCTGGCCAGTCAGAGTGAACGTAAAGCGCCGGCGATACGTGAAGAGCTGCTGATTAATCTACAAAGCTTGCGACCTGACTTTCCACAACATGCGGATCTGTTAACCGCAATTGCACAGCTACTCACCTTTAAAAATCAACACAGCGAAGCGCTGGAAGAGGTCAACGAGGCGTTGGCTATTAAAGCGGATGATATCAGTGCCATCCTGTTAAAAGCGGGGCTGACAGGTCAGGTCTTCTCGGTTTCTGAAGGTCTGGATGTATTACATCAGGGGATTAAACAGCATCCAAACAATCTGCGTTTACAGTTAGCTTTAGCGCGCGCGTTGCTGAAAGATGGTCAGATAGAGCAGGCGAAAGAGGTGTTTAGCCAGGTTTCGGACAAACATCCGGAAAATGGGCAACTGACCTTATCGTTGGCTTTGATCCTAATGGAAAACGGCTTACTGGATCAGGCTAAACAGGAACTGGCCAAGCTACTGAGCAATCAACAGGAAACCAATTCGGCCCACTATTATCTGGGTAGACTGTCAGAACAGCAGGGTGATATTGAAGGTGCGGTATTCCACTATCAGGAAGTGACAGGTGGTAAGGATTTCTTACAGGCCCATGCCAGAGCCGCACGCATTCAGATTCAACAGGGTAAAATCGATGATGCCCGAGTGAATCTGGCCCGGATTCGCCTTAATCACCCTGAACAGAAAGTGAAACTTTATCTGATTGAAAGTGAGCTTTTGCAGGGCGTGCATGAAACTGATCAGGCTTACAATGTGCTCACTGAAGCGATTAATACGCTGGGTGATGACTACGAGTTACTCTACGCTAGGGCTATGCTGGCGCTACAGTTAAAAGATATTGCCGCTATGGAGCAGGATCTGCGTTTGATTCTGGAAACTGAACCGAATAACGCCATGGTGCTAAATACCTTGGGTTATACCCTGGCGGAGTATACAAACCGTTATTCTGAAGCCTTGCTGCTGGTGCGCAAAGCCTATGCGTTAAAACCAGGAGATCCGGCCATTACCGACAGTTTGGGTTGGGCCTATTTCAAGCTGGGTCAGCTGAGTGAGGCCATCCTGTTTTTGCAGCAAGCTTATGATGAGATGCAGGACGCAGAAATTGCCAGTCACCTGGTTGAAACCTATTGGGTGGCCGGGCATCGGGAAGAGGCCATTGCGTTATTAAAAGAAGCGTACCAGCTTTTCCCTGAGCATGATCTAATTCAGAAATTACTGCAGCGTTTCCCTGAGCTGGAAGGTGCTGCCGAAATTGATAACGAGACCGATATTTAATGAAATACCTGGCTTTTCTGGTACTGAGTCTAAGTCTGATTATTACCGGTTGTAGTAATACGCAGAAACTGGAGCAGACCGAAGACGGTTATATGCAGCAGCATACGGAGACCTTGAGTCGTCTGACCCATTGGCAAGTGAGTGGCAAGATCCGTATTAAAACAGCAGATGATTCCGACAGCGCCAATATTGTCTGGCAACAAGACGGTCAGCTTTACAATATTGTGTTAAGTGGCCCTTTGGGACAGACGGGGGCGACGATTCAGGGGAATCCTTATCAGGTCACTTTATCTCTACCGGAACAAGCCCCTTATATCGGTCGTACTCCTGAAGACCTTTTACAGACTCACTTCGGTTGGGACCTGCCTTTAAGTCATCTGTTCTACTGGATCCGCACTTTGCCTGCTCCTGGCAGTGACTACCGTACACAGAGTAATGAAAAACAGCAGCTGGCACGTATGGTTCAGGACGGCTGGGAGATTAACTTTGATCGTTATCATACCCAGTTCCAGCCTGCACTGCCCGGACGTATGAAAATCAAAAAGGATCAACTGCAGCTGACCTTTGTGATTAACCAGTGGCAGATCAGCGATCAGCAGGTTGCATGGTTTAAAGCCCAATAAAGAACCTTAGATCTCTTTAAGATCACAGCCTAATCCTGCAACAGTAAAGTGCGACACAATTTACCTCCGCCTACTTCTATATAGCGGCAACATATCCTCAGTGACATGTTGCTGCTATATATAGAAGGGAAAATTGAACCGCTGTAGATAACCCCGTAATAACTGAAAGCATTTTCGGAACATCATCATTATGCCTAGTGCACCCTCTATCCCAACAACTGTATCGAATCAAAGCTTCACTCTGCCTGCTCCCGCAAAATTGAATCTGATGCTGCATATCGTGGGGCGTCGGGATGATGGTTACCATCTGCTGCAAACCCAGTTCCAGTTTTTGGATATTGCTGATCAGCTGCACTTTGCTTCTGCTGAGGCTGGCTCGATCAATCTGATCGCAGAACTGACTGGTGTCGCGACAGAAGATAACCTGATTATGAAGGCTGCTCGTATGCTGGAGCCTTTCTGTAAAGAAAAATGGGGTGACGGTTTTCCTGGTGTTGCAATCACGTTGGAAAAACATCTGCCTATGGGCGGTGGTATCGGTGGTGGTAGTTCCGATTGTGCAACCACCCTACTGGGATTGAACTACTTCTGGCAGCTGAATCTTTCCATTGATCAACTGGCGGAGATGGGTTTAAAGCTGGGGGCGGACGTGCCTGTCTTTGTGCGGGGCTTTGCCGCCTGGGCCGAAGGGGTTGGTGAACAACTCACCCCTATCGAGCCAAAAGAGCACTGCTATATCGTACTGGTACCTCAGTGCCATATCTCAACTCAGGAAATTTTTTCGCATCCAAGGTTGACAAGAGATACGAAAATAATGACAATAGCGCGCGTTCTTGATCAGGGCGGTCACAACGACTGCGAACCGATCGCTAAAGCACTTTATCCTAAAGTCGCTGAGGCACTCGACTGGTTGGGGCAATATGGCAACGCGCAGATGACCGGAACGGGCGCTTGTGTATTTGCCGGGTTTGATACTGTAGAAACTGCCTCTCAGTTTTTCAGTAAAAAACCGATAGGCTGGCAGGGTTTTATTGCCCAAGGGAAAAATATTTCTCCTCTGCATACAGCGCTGACTAAAATCAGTACTCAGCAGGGTTAGTCCAGTCAAGCTTTTAATAGCCAACGGCTATTGTATAGCTGGGGTATCGCCAAGCGGTAAGGCACCGGTTTTTGGTATCGGCATTCCCAGGTTCGAATCCTGGTACCCCAGCCATTTTCTACACAGCACTCGCTACTCCCGTCAGACTGATTCCAAAGGTAGTTTACTCGTGTCAAAGTTAATGGTGTTTACGGGGAACGCAAACCCCCAGTTAGCCCGCAAAGTTGTTGATTGTCTGGACATTCGTCTGGGTGATGCCACGGTTGGACAATTCAGCGACGGTGAGATTGCCGTAGAAATTAACGAGAACGTACGTGGTAAAGACGTTTTTGTTATCCAGTCGACCTGTGTGCCGACAAACGATAACCTGATGGAGCTGATCCTGATGGTTGATGCACTGCGCCGTGCATCTGCTCAGCGTATTACCGCTGTAATCCCTTATTTTGGTTATGCTCGTCAAGACCGTCGTGTTCGCTCCGCTCGTGTACCGATTAGTGCAAAAGTGATTGCGGATATGATCGTATCTGTGGGTGTAGACCGCGTTGTCACTGTTGACCTGCACGCGGACCAGATCCAGGGCTTCTTCGAAGTACCTGTTGATAACGTATACGGTTCCCCTATTCTGCTGGACGATATTGAGCGTCAAAACTACGAAGATCTGGTAGTGGTATCTCCAGACGTAGGTGGCGTAGTACGTGCCCGTGCCATTGCAAAACAGTTGAACGATGCTGATCTGGCGATTATCGACAAGCGTCGTCCACAAGCCAACGAAGCGCAAGTCATGCACATCATCGGTGATGTTCAGGACCGCACCTGTGTTCTGGTTGATGATATGGTGGATACTGCAGGCACGCTGTGTAAAGCAGCAGAAGCGCTGAAAGCTCACGGTGCTAAGCGTGTAGTAGCTTATGCCACTCACCCGGTGCTGTCTGGCCCAGCCATCGACAACGTACGTAATTCTGTGCTGGATGAGCTGATCATCACAGATACCATTCCTCTGACCGATGCTGCAATCAAGTGTGGTAAGATCCGTCAGCTGACCCTGTCTGGCCTGTTGGCTGAGGCGGTACGTCGTGTCAGCAATGAGGAATCCATTAGCGCTATGTTTCGCTAATCCTTAACGAATTTAACCCTAACGCTGATTTCTGGTCGCGGAAATCAGCGTTTTTATATTGTAAAACCTGAGGAAAATCATCATGTCTGATTTCGCTTTAAACGTTGCAGTACGCAGCGACAAAGGGAAAGGTGCGAGCCGCCGCCTGCGTCGTCTGGAAGGTACCACTCCTGGTATCATCTACGGTCTGGGTCAAGAGCCTGTTTCTATCTCTATCGAGATGAAAGAGCTGTTCAAAAAGCTGGATAATGAAGCTTTCTACACTCACATTCTGGATCTGAATGTTGAAGGCGGTGAAAACGAGCAGGTAATCCTGAAAGATCTGCAACGTCACCCTTTCAAAGAAGTTATCTTGCACGCTGACTTCCAGCGCGTAAGCGAAGACTGCAAAGTAACTGTACACGTACCAATTCACTTCCTGAACGAAGCTGAGTGTAAAGGTGTTAAGACTCAAGGTGGTGTGATCCAACACAACCTGTCTGAAGTTGAAGTACGTGCACTGCCTAGCCAGCTGCCTGCGTCTATCGATGTTGACATGACTAACATCGCTCGTGGCACTACTATCCACCTGTCTGACCTGAAACTGCCTGCTGGTGCTCAAATCGTTGAGCTGGCTAAAGGCGCAGATCACGACACTGGCGTAGTATCTGTAAACGCTCCTAAGGGTGCGGCTGCAGAAGAAACTGCTAGCGAAGAAGAGTAATCTTCTGAGGGTTCCGGTATGAGTGGTATTCAGCTGATCGTTGGCCTGGCAAACCCAGGTACAGAGTATGAGCAAACCCGACATAATGCCGGAGCCTGGTTTATCGAGGCGTTGGCGAGGTACTGCGGTACTTCCCTTCGTCTTGAGAAGAAATACCATGGGCTCTATGCCAAAGCCCGCTTTGAAGGTAAAGACCTTCATCTCCTGATTCCCACCACCTTTATGAATCGCAGTGGACAAGCCGTTTCGGCTGTGTGCAATTTCTATAAAATCCCTGTTGAATCCGTACTGGTTGCCCATGACGAGCTGGATATTCCTCCCGGCACGGCGCGCTTTAAAAGCGGGGGCGGACATGGCGGTCATAATGGTTTGCGGGATATCATCAGCAAACTTGGCAATAATAAAGGTTTCAACCGTTTACGGCTTGGAATCGGCCATCCGGGCAGTAGTGATAAGGTCACCGGATATGTGCTGGGTCGTGCGCCTAAGGCAGAGCAGCAAGCTCTGAACGACTGTATCGACGAAGCGATAAGAGCCCTACCGGATGCCGTGGCAGGTCAGTGGCCTGCGGCGATGAATCGGTTGCACAGCTTCAAGTCCGCCTGATCCCTCCTCCTTGCCTGATGCCGTTTCAACCACGCAATCAGGATCACCATCATGGGTTTTAACTGTGGTATCGTCGGCCTGCCCAACGTAGGTAAATCGACACTGTTTAATGCTTTAACCAAGTCCGGCATCGATGCCGAAAACTTCCCGTTCTGTACCATTGAACCGAATACCGGCATCGTACCTATGCCAGATCCTCGTCTGGATGCTTTGGCCGAGATTGTCAGTCCAGAGAAGATTCTACCGACCACTATGGAGTTCGTAGATATTGCTGGTTTGGTTGAAGGTGCATCCAAAGGTGAGGGGCTGGGTAACAAATTCCTGGCCAATATCCGTGAAACCGATGCGATTGCTCACGTGGTGCGTTGTTTCGAAAACGAGAACGTCATTCACGTAGCCAACCGTGTTGATCCAGCTGCCGATATTGAAATTATCAATATGGAACTGGCCCTGGCAGACCTGGACTCGGTAGAAAAAGCGATTCAGCGTTACACCAAGATCGCTAAGAGCGGTGATAAAGATGCTAAAGCCCAGAAAGAGCTGTTGGAAAAAATCCAGCCTCATCTGGAAGAAGGTAAGCCTCTGCGCAGCTTCAATCTGAACGATGATGAGAAAAAGCAGCTGAAGTCATACAACTTCCTGACCGTAAAACCGACCATGTATATTGCCAACGTGGATGAAGACGGTTTCGAAGATAACTCTTATCTGGATATCGTTAAAGGTATTGCAGAAGAAGAGGGCGCAATTGTTGTTCCTGTATGTAATAAACTGGAAGCTGAGATTGCCGAACTGGAAGACGAGGAACGTGATATGTTCCTGGAAGAGCTAGGCATGGAAGAAGCGGGTCTGGATCGTGTGATTCGTGCCGGTTACGGCCTACTGGGCCTGCACACCTACTTTACTGCGGGTGTAAAAGAAGTTCGCGCCTGGACTGTTAAAGTGGGTGCCACTGCGCCTGAAGCTGCTGGTGTGATCCACACGGACTTCCAGCGCGGCTTTATCCGTGCTGAGATCGTTGGTTACGACGAATACGTTCAGTACAAAGGCGAGCAGGGCGCTAAAGAGGCTGGTAAATGGCGTCTTGAAGGTAAAGATTACATCGTTAAAGATGGCGACGTGATCCACTTCCGCTTTAATGTATAATTTTTTTCAGAAAATTATAAAATAAAGCTTGCAAGTGGTGCAGATCTCATTATAATCTGCACCCGAAATTGGCTATGTAGCTCAGCTGGTTAGAGCACAGCACTCATAATGCTGGGGTCGCAGGTTCAAGTCCCGCCATAGCCACCATATTTCGAAAAGTTGTCCAATGCCTTTAACAGGTTATTAACAGTTTTTCCACAGATTTAGGCTATGTAGCTCAGTTGGTTAGAGCACAGCACTCATAATGCTGGGGTCGCAGGTTCAAGTCCCGCCATAGCCACCATATTAAAAAACCGCTCACTGAGCGGTTTTTTTTCGCCTGTCGAAAATATGTGCAATACGACAAATTTAACTCCTGACTAATAAGCCTGTGATACTCTTAAACAATATCGCTTCTGACATTGCTTTGTGTATTGAGTGTTAGACTCTTGAGCCATTTATGGGGTGGGGAAGTCTCCTGTTAGGTGGTAGTCAGAAGTCGGTATGATTGAGCACGTCTTTGTCATCAATTATTGGATAGCGGCATGACACCAGCACCCAAGCTTTTTCTCCGACTGATTCGCCCGGCAGGCAGTCTGCTTATCATGCTTATTTTTCTGCTGCACGCCACGGGCTACTGGAATCTCGCGGTTTTTAATCGTATTGAGCAGCTCACCTACGATATTCGTATCAATCAAACGTTACCGAATGAAGGTGATCCTCAAATTGTGATTGTGGATATCGATGAAGACAGTCTGCGGGAGATCGGCCAATTTCCCTGGCCCAGGGAGTATATTGCTCAGATGCTCTATATTCTGTTTGCTGAGTATGAGATCAGTACCATAGGCTTCGATATTGTGTTTGCTGAGCCTGATCGTCGAGGGGCGAATGAAGTACTGACCAATATGCTGGAGCAGCGACCTGAGCTGAAAGACACCCTTGAGCCTTTGATCGAAGAGATGAATGGCGATAAGCAGTTTGCTGAACTGCTTTCTCAGATCCCGGCGGTATTAGGATTCTATATGGATCAGGAGTCTGAAGAAAAAACGCCTTCGGTAGGGCAGTTACCTTCTCCGGTTGAGTTGATCAGTCCAATAGAGCCGAAGCATTTCCCTATCCCTCAGGCACACCGTTTCTCCGCTAACCAGCCTGTTCTACAAAGTAATGCCATGGCAGGGGGGTTCTTTGATAACCCCTTGGTAGGAACTGATGGTGTTTTCCGTAAAGTACCTATGTTGCAGGAGTATAAAGGCCAATACTTTCAATCACTGTCATTGGGTGTGGTACGTAGTTTGTTGGATAACCCGCCTGTGGAGATGATTGTCAGTGGCGATGAGGACAATCCTCTTTTAGAGGCATTGGATATTGGTGGTTTCCAGATCCCTGTGGACAACCATGCCGGTGCTTTAGTGCCTTACTATGGTGGCAGGGGGACCTTTGAATATATCTCTGTGATTGATGTGTTCCGCCAGACCGTACCCAAAGAGAAGCTGGAAGGGGCTATCGTGCTGTTTGGTGCCAGTGCGCCAGGTTTGTTGGATTTGCGGACCACACCTATTGAGAGTGTGTATCCAGGGGTGGAGGTGCACGCCAACCTGATTGCCGGTATTTTACATCAATCTTTCAAACATCAACCGGCTTACACGATTGGCGGTGAGATCCTGCTGATTATTGTGCTTAGTTTGTTGCTCACTTTTGCTCTGCCAAAAGTACAACCCATTTTTATCCTGGTGGGTGGTAGTCTGATCTTTATCAGTATCTGGTCTGGCAACCTCTGGTTATGGACCGACTACAACTGGGTTTTTCCGTTAGCAACGCCTTTATTGCTGAGTGCCTCTATTATTGCCTATCAGCTGGCCTATGGTTATTTGATTGAATCCCGGGGTAAGCGGCAGCTGACCCGGCTATTTGGTCAGTATGTGCCACCTGAGCTGGTAGATGAGATGGATCAGGACCCTGGTAGTATCAGCCTGGAAGGCGAAAGTCGGGATATGACGGTGCTCTTTTCTGATGTACGGGGTTTTACTACGATTTCTGAGGGCTTGACACCTGAAGAGCTGACCCGTCTGATGAACGCCTTTCTGACGCCAATTACGGGTGTGATTCATGATCACAGGGGGACCATTGATAAGTATATGGGTGATGCCGTAATGGCCTTCTGGGGAGCTCCGCTGAATGATCCTAAGCATGCCAGTCACGGTGTAAAAGCGGGTCTTGAGATGATCAAGGTGATGCATGAACTGGGTCCTGAGTTTAAAAAGAGAGGTTGGCCTGAGCTGCGTATCGGTGTTGGTTTAAATACCGGTATGATGAACGTGGGTAACATGGGATCTGAGTTCCGTATGGCCTACACCGTATTAGGCGATGCAGTAAACCTGGGTTCTCGCCTGGAAGGTTTGACCAAGCAATATGGCGTAGACCTTATGGTGAGTGAAACAACCGCTGCAGCAGCTTCAGAGTACGAATATCGTCAATTGGATCTGGTGCGGGTAAAAGGTAAGCATGAGCCGGTTGCTATCTTCGAGCCTATCGGCTTAAAAGGCATGTTGGATCAGAAAACCACAGAAAACTTGGAGAAATTCCACAAAGCTTTGGCGTTTTTCAAAGATCAGCAGTGGGGTTATGCGGAGCGTTTGCTGAATGAGTTGAAGGAAGTGGATCAGCACCTGCTCTATGACGTCTACCTGGAGCGAGTTCAACACTATCGGGAAGCGCCACCAGGGGATGATTGGGATGGCGTCTTTACTCATACCAGTAAGTAATACTGGAGGGGTGATGATCCTTCTTTATTGCTGAAACTGTTCTCATAAAGCAAAGAAATAGCAAAAAGATAGCGAGTAAATAACAAAGCGCCTGTATCTTTCGATACAGGCGCTTTGCATGCTGCATACTGATTAATAGATGGGATTCTATTCAGATGCAGTACCTGCCGGATTGCCTAGCAATACAGCTCCAGAAACAGAGTTTATCGATCCATCTCCTGCGCCAAACGCGCTCATAATACCTTGAGGTACATTGATGGTGGCGCCGTTAGAGGTTACTGGGTTTGTCGTGCCAATAAACACTGCTGAAGCATCGCCCGATAAACCAGAAACCGCACTGCCGCTCGCAGATTGAAGGCTGATGCTGCCACCGGATAACACGGAGCCAATGGCGGTAGAGCCTGTTTGTTCAAGAATAATATTCTTGCTGTCTATCGACATATCGATATTCATGGATTCAATCTGCTGTGTACCAAAATTCACACCCATAGTGGCACTATTATAGGTGCCTACATTGCCAGCTTGATCCGTCGGAGCACTGCCACCAATATGGCTATAAGTAATGACACCGGCAGTGTTTGCGTCAGTAATACCGCTTAGGCTGGTAATATCTCCATCCGCTGTTCTGCTGTTGCTTTGGATATAGTGCAGTTGCTGCAAAGAGATATCGCTTCCTGCAAATGAACCTTCCATCTCATTGCTGGCCCAACGACCCCAGGATACGCCTAAAGCATCAGATCCTGTGGATGTATTATCTGAGGAGCCGGCTAGTACCGAGCAATCAGAGCATGTTGATGAGCCATCATGCTTGGTCGAAATCACAACGGGTTGAGAGTTATCTAAAGTCACCCGAGTGGTGCTGTCTATGGCCGCCAAAGAATCCGCCGAGGCCGTGCTATATTGTTTGCCTGCCAGAACCTGTAAACCGCTACCATCATTTTTATCTGGAGTGGAAGCTGTCGATAAATTATAAGCGGCCGTTCCCCAGAATTTCCTGCTTTTGCCTGGGTCTTCCAGTTCAAAGGCAGACATGGCATGTGCGAGTGAATCATCCTCAGCGCTATCGACCAATGACAGTACCATATTACCCGTGCCGCCTGAGCCTGAGTCTGTTAAGCCAAAGCTAATACTGTCATTGGCTGCGGTCAGGGCCACAGGTGCTGTGGTCTGGAAGTTATACTCCGAGCTGATAGCTGCAGAACCACCGGATCCAGTAAAATGCACATCAGCATGTAGCAGTCTCATAGAAGAGAAATCTACGGCAAAAGCACTGGAGGGGGTGCTGATGGCTGCATTTTGAGCGCCTGTTTGCATTGATGATTCAGTTGCCGTGTAGAAGGCGCCTCTCAGTGGTTGGCCAATGCTAAAGGGCTCTGTGATTGGACTGGTAATGAAGAATAGAAGTGATCCGGACTCAGGGTCGGCAACTTCGGTTGAATTAATGCTCCAGCCTGAGAACCAAGTTCCCCAGGTTAGATTCGAAATGCTGGTGTCCACAGAGCTTGGGCTGTTATTAAGAATCAGTCGACACTCTTCAGAGCCGCCTCCGCCACAATTCCCCTGAATATCGGTATAGGTTGGGATTTGATAAGTTGCAGCTTCGGAAACATAAGCGGTGCTGCCTTTTAGGTTCATTAGTTGAACACTATCAACTACGCCGTCGGTGTGTAAGGTCCTGGGGATGAACAGCCCGTTAGATAGCGTTGATAGAGGACTTTGATGCAAGCCAAATGCTCCAGATAAACCAAAGCTGTTATCGGCTTTATCCAGTTGATAACTGCCGCTGATCAGATCTGCCGCAGAGCCAACAAAGCTGAGGCTTGCGCTGCCAGAGAGAGTAGTCGCAGGTGTATCTTTATCATAACCGTTTAGACTCACGGCCTGATAATTACTGGCCTGGGTCAATGCAATAGGTCCGCTGGTATTTTCAGCCAGCCAAGTTGAACCTGAGTGAGACAAAGCCATATCCAGTGACACAATTTCCTGACGGCCATAATCCACGAGCATCTGTACGCTATTTAAAGTGCCTGTAGTACCTGCCTGATCTGTAGGGGCGGTGCCTCCGCCCAGGGTATAACGAATAATACCGGTTGCAGTAAGGTTGCTTGAGTCAACAATGTCAGGGCTATAGCTATAGTGGAAGCCACCTGTCGACTGAGTTAATGAGCTGCTGGTCAGCGTTAATCCCGTGTTACTCCAATAACCCCAGTTCATTGCCAGAGAGCCGCTGACTAAGCCACCGTCAGAAGTTAATGTCGCAGTGACGGTATCCACTGAAAAGGTACCGGGTTGATTGTTCCATTGACCGTTGGATGTGCCGCCTGATACAGGTACATTGCCAACACTGCCTACAGTATCGAGCACCAGGTTGGAGTTGGTGGTTGAATCTAGGGCTGCACTAGAGCCTGTGTAAGGGCTGTTGCCATCAGCGCTGGCAATAAAGGCAACATTAGCTAAGCCGCTGGCAAAAGTTTGATCGTACTCATATCCACCTACGCCATAGAAGTAAACGCCTGTATGAGGCAGAACGTAACTGGCTAATAAATACTTGGCATTGTCACCACTAAAGCGGAGCTCTGCTGTTCCGCCTGTGACAGGTGGTTCAGGCTCTCCCTCTGTTATAATGGAGCCTTCAAGATTGATGGCGAAGATATTATCCCCATTTGCATCTGCTAATGAGTAGGGAAGGGCATCGCTGGAAGAGTATTCATAATCTTTTGCTCCAATGGTGAAATCTAAATCAAAACTGGTCAGTTGAGCTGTAGTTAGATTAATACCGATTTCATTCTTTGCAACGGCGGCAAGAGTACTGCCATCGGTAATATAGATATTGGCTGCAGCTGTTGGCTTATAGATAACTTCACCAATATTCAGGCTTGATAGTGCCTGTATTTCAGTAAGTGATCGGGTTGACTCAGCTACGCCATACATCAGTGTTTCGGTACCGGTAGTCAATGTATCGTTGGTCAATACCTCCCAGCCGGACGACCAGTTGCCCCATTCAATGTAATTATCGCTGCCTTTGGTGCCAAATGAGCTGGATGATTTTCCATTATAAGTGTATTCCAGCAAGGCGCTGGAACCATTGCTATGCGTAAAGGTGGCTAGTGAAGGGGATAAATCAACCCCATCAGTCACGATCTGTCCGCTACCAATCGCAATGTGCTCTACGGTGGGTGATGATCCTGAATTTGGAATAACCAGTTGGTAGTCATCTGGGCTGGCAGGTACGGATTCAAAAACCAGGGTTCCCGCCTGCGAAGACTGGTCTGCAACAATTGTCGGTGAGATTTCAGTTGCTTCATACGCGCCAAGAATAAAATCAGCGTTACTACCAACAAAGCTATAGCCTAATTGACCGCTTTGTGAGGACTCTGAGGAATCTGTGCCATTAAATGCCATCACCTGCAGTGCTTTAGCGTTATCAAAGCTAGGTGTGCCTGTGACATGGTTTTCAGTGCTCAGGCTGTGGTCAAAGACAAGATCAACTACTTTGTTGTTGCCAAAATCTATAATAGCTTTACCTGTCAATGAGTTAGCTATAGCACCGGTATGGTCTGAAGGGCTTGATCCTCCCTTAAGTTGATATAAACGAATATCGGATAGGGCGGTTAGTTCTGCTGTAGTGCTCAGATCCGTTGAGTAGGCGTAATGATAATCACCGACAGGTACTTGAGTATTGCCATCAAAGTCTACTGACCAGCCACCGCTGATACGGCCATAATAGATTTTATTGGTGTCATCTTGGACCGATTCGGCAATATAGCCATTGCTCAGAGTGTCCAGCGAACAGCCTGATGCAGGAGATCCGCATTGTGTCGCCAGTGTTTTGATGTTTTTTATCTCGCCAGTAGAGGTATCGGAATCCAGCAGACCGCTAGCAATGGCCGGAGAGAAGCTGTCGACGGTAAAGCTATCTCCTGAAACTCCCGATTCGGCCGTCAGTAAGTAGCTATTTTTGGTGCCTGATTCGTCAAGAATAAAGCTGGAATAGACTTGGATTCCTGCGGGCATCGGTGTTTGTGTGGCAGCTTCAGACAGGTAGCCAGAAACACCATAAATATAGCCATCGTTAGCACTACCATTCAGGCTATAGGTCGCTAAAGCACGCTGTGCGTTGTCACCCACAAATTGAATTTGAGCAGTGTCAATGCTGGAGCTGGAGCCAGAATTGTCTTCAATTGCTAAGCTTAAATGACCCTCTACCGTTCTAGGAAGACTGCCTGATTCACTATACAAACCGTATTGATAGCTATCGGTGCTGGAGTTGAACTTCAAACTGAAGTCAGTAACCTCATTTCTTCCATAATCAATAATAAAGTAGTTTTCAGTGACAGACAGAAGTTGATCATTACTATTGATCAGTAGCACATCGCTTGTGCTGGTTGGGCTGTATTTAAAGCGACCACTGCTGGGCAGTTGATCCAGAGTTTGGAAGCTATCCGACGAAGTAAAGAAGAGCGGTAAGCTGCCATCGGAGAATGCAGGCTCGTTATTAATGAAATCTGAGTAACTCCAGGTGCCTGATGACCATTTCCCCCAGGAAATACGATCACTGGATGATGTCGTACCACTATTGTCCAGTCCGTAAGTAATACTGCTACCAGAGCCGGACCAAATCCCATCCCCTAGTGCCATTAGATTGAAATCATAATTGTTGGTATTGATGACAGAAACCTGAGCACGATCTGAAATCACAATATCTCTTTGTGCTACTGAGCCATATACATCAGGGAAAACCAGCTGATAATTTACTGTCGCATCGGGCACCTGATTAAACACCCAGGTGCCTACAATAGCGCCAGGAGAATTGCTGGTTGTCGCATTTCTGAGAATGGCATCTCTGAGCTCGCGGGTTTGTGGATCTCCAGTCGTTGTTGTTTCTCCATCGATTATCACACCTCCATCCTGGCTGCTTCCGGATGATGTTAATGCAAAGCTGCCTATGATGCGATCCGCATTTGTGCCAACAAAGGAGTAGTTTGCTACACCTGAGAAAATCTGCTCATCATCAATGCCAAGCAGGCTCGTAGAATGTTCCTGATTGGCAATAGAAATGCTTTGATCAAAAGAAGGGCTGCCTATAAATATGCTCGTTGAGGGATCGGCAGCGTATTGAAGTATCAGGTTTAACTGAGAAAGGGTTTCACTACCTTGAGTGGAAAAATCAAATTGCGCAAAACCTTCGCTCCAACTACCAACAACTGCACCTGCATCGTCTGTCGGTATTGTGCCTGAAGATGTATCAATACTATAAAGTACTTTTCGACCTTCAGTTGCAGCTTTCGCCGTTAAGTCAGCCACACTGGTGATATCTGGGCTGTGGATATAATGCAAGGCACCTATTGGTGAGTCTGCCGTCGTGGCGTTTCTTAAACGTGCTGACGATGTTGAAGAGGTTGCATTCCAACCGGATGTCCAGCTCCCCCAATATACGGCTTTGCCTGTATCGGTTAGCCCTCCAGCTCCAGAAGTCGAGTTGGAGTCAGCACCAGAAGATGCATCAAGCACAAATGTAGACCCACCCTCATTCAAGCTAATGGAATGAAGTGTATTAGATGTCCCTGATGGTGTGGTCGCCAAATTCAGCGAGCCACTATCGGCGGCTACGCTACGTGTCTGTATACCATTGCTGGTTAGGTAGCTAATGGTTACTACAGTACCTGTCGGTGCAGCTGTTACCGAAGTTGTAGGTGTGGGGGTTCCGCCACCGCCTCCAGTGTCTGGCTCTGGCTCTGGCTCAGGTTCTGGCTCTGGCTCAGGTTCTGGCTCAGGTTCTGGCTCAGGTTCTGGCTCAGGTTCTGGCT
>CAYFGP010000114.1:0-21288 GCA_964342385.1 uncultured Oleiphilus sp.
CTCTCGTTAGCAGCCACAATGTTGTGGCTGCGATGAAACGTCAACAGAACCTAAGTTTCAGATTTGATCTAGATCAAAAACTCTTATTTTTTAGCATGTTAAAACCAAGTAAAAAACTAGGTTATTGCAATTTTATCGACCCCCTTAACCCTGTTTTTAACTGGAGATCTCAGCCATGCGACAAAAATTAACAAACGTAAAGAGTGTAAATTTCTTTCCCTCAAATAAGAGTTATTCGCAGAATACACGCCGCCATTGAGAATCATTATCAGTAAGGTGTATTGATGAATAACAAGCCGTCACTTAAAAAACTTCCTCTTGTCATTGCTATCGGATTGGCCAGCTCCAGCGCCTGGGCCGAAGAGCAGAATATTGCTAACGGCACGACCGAAGTTTGGGCCACGCAAGTCTCCAGCACCTCTACTTTTCTGGGTGATGATGATATCGAGCTAAAACAAGCGGACCATTTAAGTGACCTGTTACGTAGTCTGCCAGGTGTTGAAGTGGGCGGTACTCACTCCGTTAATCAGAAGATCACCATTCGAGGTCTGAATGATACCGATCTGAATATCACCATTGATGGTGTCAGCCAGAACGCTTATATGTATCACCATGCCGGTAATATTTTGATTAACCCGGATATCCTGAAAGCCGCCGATATTCAAGTGGGTGCCAACTCAGTGCTGACTGGAGCATTGGGCGGTGGTGTGGCTTTTGAAACAAAAGACGCCAAGGATCTGCTGGCACCGGGTGATAACTTGGGTGGTCGTATTCAAGGCCATGTGGCCTCTAATAAATACGCAGGCTACTCTCTGACCGGTTACGGCCGTGTTAGCAGCAATATTGATCTGCTGGCTTATATCTATCAAGTTGATCGTGACAACCCGGAAGATGGTAAAGGCCGTGAAAATCTGGGTAATGACGGTGAGATTGCGAACGGCTTGTTTAAAGCCGGTGTTGATATCGATGACAGCAATCGTCTGGAGTTCAGCTACGACCAGTACAATGATGAGGGTGACTACCCTTATCGCCCTGATATGGGTGTGGCAACTAATGTTGCGATTACTGGTGACAAGCTGTATCCAACCACTTATGACCGTAAAACCTTTCGTGTGGGTTACGAGTTAGATAAGGGTGATGATCTCTTCCTGAGTGCTTCCGTCTACCATAATGATCTGGAACTGGAGCGTGAAGAGAATACCGATGAGTATCAGATAAAGACCGGTTCCGCTATCAATACCGGTGCTAAGCTTCTGGCTGAAAGCCTATTGGATATGGCAGGTTATAGTCATAATCTGCGCTATGGTGCTGAGCTTAATAAGCAAGAAACAGAGATGAAAAAGGATGGCGCAGATAAAGGCGGTGAAGATGCCACCAGCATTGCGCTATATCTGGAAGATGAGATTGAAATCACCGATAGCTTTCGCTTCACACCCGGTATTCGTCACAATCACTATGACCTGAATGCAACGACCCGCGATAAAACCTACAGCGAAACCACATGGAGCATCGCAACTGAAGTCGATGTCACCGATGATCTGACGTTCCGTTTCTCCAATACTACGCTTTTCCAGGGCCCAAATCTGGAAGAGGCTTTTTACGCGGATAGTGTTAATGAGGTCAACACTAACCTTAAACCAGAAACCGGCACTAATACTGAAATCGGTTTACGTTATAAAACCAATAATCTGGCAGGTCTGGATCAGCTGAAAATCGGCTTTACCGCCTTTAACAGTGATATTGAGGATCGCATCGCCTGGCAACGTGCAAATAACACCTGGGTAAACGTTGATCAGGTTACACTGCGCGGTTTCGAAGCCAGTGTTAAAGCGGATAAAGGCGATCTGGGTGTACTGTTAGCTTACTCCAAGAGCAACAGTAAAGAAGAAGCGACAGGTATGCCTTTTGCCGATGAAGCCGGTGACAGCATTAGCTTAACAGTGGATTACGCTTTACCTGCGCTTAATCTGGAACTGGAATGGGACAGCCAGATCGTACTGGAAGAAGAGAATTACAATAAGGATGGCTACGATGTGCATAACATCTCTGTCCGCTGGACACCGGATGCTGTCAAGGGCCTGGCCATTACAGCCGGTATCGAGAACCTGTTTGATACCTACTACGTATCTCATGTGTCCCGTATCGGTGAAAGCAATCACCCTCGCTTTGGCCAGCTGCTTCTGGATGATGCTGAGCCTGGTCGTAACTTTAAGCTAACGGCAGCTTATAGCTTCTAATACACACTTACACAAAAGTATTTCGATATTTTTTGGCCAAAGGCTGAAGAATGAAGCCATTTGCTTAAAGAGAAACTTTTATGTGAGTGCTTAAGCGCTCTAAGCGATCACTACGCTATCTATAAAGTAGTCCTGATATGAGATGTACACACTTACACAAGAATATTTCGATATTTTTTGGTCAATGGCTGAAGTATGAAGCCATTGGCTAAAGAGAAACTTTTGTGTGAGTGCTTATTCTGGCTAAGCCAGAATACATCGTTTCCTTCGTTTAAACGCAATGGTAATAGCGATAAACGCTGGTTTTAACACTCAGAATTCGGCTGTGTATTCCCCTATTGCCATGCAATATTTATAAATACTTATTTATATTTTTATAACTACAAGATCGTTTGTTTCAATCGCCTATGCTGATGCTCTGCCATCAGCTTTTTTCCCACCTCAACTTGCAATGCATTCTTTTACCAACCTTTAACAGATGGCTTTATTCTTCAGCAATTTACCGAAGAATATCGAAATACTTCTGTATAAATGTGTAGTAAACAGATGATATACAGCATTAGATCAAACAAATATTGAAACCAGGGTTGGCAAAAGGCTTCTGATTTCCTCATACTCAAGCAATCAAGATCGTTATTGCCGAAGTCTATTTGCATACTTTAAAGCCATATTTTTTAGGCATATACGAACACCTAAGAGCTGACAACCAGGTGATATCCAATATGGTCCGAGCTTCAACGAAAGTGATCTGCTTATTGTTGCTACTCCTAAACCCATCGCTGGCCAAAGCGACCGATTTTGGTTTTACCCCCAGCCACGTTTATGGCATCTGGCTCAATATCAATCAGTCCTTTCTTGAACTCCTTCATTATTCAACACTCAACAACGAACAAAAACGGCATATTGCATCATTAAAAGCCCAGTCTTTCTCCGATAAACAGCCTAAAGATGTTTACCAGCAAGTAGAAACCGTCAAACAACATTTGGAGCAATTTTTTCAACTGACGACCATTTCTTATAGGCCAGCCTGGGTTGACCATTACCATACACTGCAATATGAGCAGGCTGACGATACGATTCATCCCAGCAGTGTGTTTATCTTATCGTCACAACTCCTCAACGCTCTGGTACAGCAATATATTTTCTCTACCCAAGCAGAGCAGTCTATTAGCCATTTTTATACCGATAGAGTGGTTGAAAATAAAACACCCAGTGATGTCTTTTCCCAGGTGGATCTTTTTAAACGTCGCCTACTGCAATACCAGCAATTAAGCCCTGCCAGGGTCCATAAGACTCTTGGGGAATAAGGCTATGTTTACATCATTTCGTATCTCTACTTTCCGTTGGATTATCGCTTTAGGTCTGATGTTGGCCATTTTGGCTTCAGCTTTTCTTTCACATCAAACCACTCAAAAAATTGAAGCGATGGGACAGGACTGGTCACTCTATCAACAGACCAATGCGCAAAAGGTACTGATCTTAGGCCAGATAAAAACAGTGATCGGTTTTGAAGGGGTTATTCACCACTTTAAAAATTACATTCTAAGGGGACACCGCCAGCAGGCTTTAGCAGCTCATCACAAGCTGCTGGAATTGAGAATCGCGGTTACCGCATTTCGAAACCTGGGTCTATCAGCAAAAGAGCTTGGTGCACTCAACCAGCTGGAAGAGGTTATCGAAAAATATAAGCTGCGGCTGGTCAAAGCAGAGCAACTAAAACAAGCAGGGCTCTCACCTCAATCCATTGACCAACTCGTTCGAGTAGATCATCAACCCGCCAGCCAAGCCATTCATATTCTTGAAGAGCATCTCTACAACACACAAAAAAGTAACTATCAGCATTTGCGGGATTCTATTGATGATCTAACACGCTTTTCTTACCTTGTGGGCTCTTCTGCTGCAGTACTGTTGATGCTGCTAGGGCTGCTGTTTTTTGGCTTTACCAATCATCAGTTAATTGTTCCGCTGACCCGTTTGATTCGTAGCTTTGAAAATATCTCACCGGAAAACCCTGGCAATCTGCGCTTAGAGATTAAGCAAAAAAATTCAGATACCGAACTGGGTAACCTGGTCACTGTAGCCAACCGATTTATCGATTCTGTACAAAAACATCAACAGCACAGAGCTATTGCAGAATCTAACCTGAGAGATCATGAACAACAGCTCAAAATTATTCTCCAACATGCTGCTGATGCCATTATTACCATCGACAACTCAGGTTTATTAACCTCATTTAACACTGCAGCAGAGAAAATGTTTGGCTATCACTCAGACGAGGTAATAGGGCAAAACGTCGCCATGTTAATGCCCGATCCTTATCGTGATCACCACGACCAGTTTATTCAGCACTTCCATCAGGGCGGTCATTCAAAAATTATCGGTGTCGGTCGAGATGTTGAAGCCCAACGTAAAGACGGCTCTATCATCCCCATTCGATTGGCTATCAGTGTTATAGATAGTGAAACCGCTCCTGGTTTTGCCGGTATTATCAGCGACCTAACGGAAAGTAAACGAGCAGAAGAGCAGCTACGAGCCGCGAAAGAAACCGCCGAAAAAGCCAGCCAGGCAAAGTCTGAGTTTCTCTCCTCAGTCAGCCATGAATTGCGTACACCTCTGAATGCCATTCTGGGTTTTGCCCAACTTCTGGATCTCGACGAACCACCACTCACCGATGAACAACAAGAATACGTCGAGCATATTACTAATGGCGGCAATCATCTGTTGTCTCTAATTAATGAGATTTTGGACCTGGCAAAGGTTGAAGCAGGCAAAATGAGCTTTAACTATGAAAAAATCGATACTGAATTGCTGCTCAGTGAGTGCATCAATCTCTGCCGCATTATGGCAGAAGAAAAACAGATCACCATTATTGATCATATGGGCTCAAACCTACCCGGCCTTTACAGCGACAAACTGAGAGCAAAACAGATCATTCTGAATCTGATGTCGAACGCAGTAAAATACAACCGTGATCAGGGCAGTATTGAACTGACCACGGAGGTTATGAGTGATTCGCAGCTGCGTATCAGCGTACGGGATACCGGTATTGGCATCCCTGAACAACAGCTGGATCAGGTATTTCAACCCTTTAACCGCTTGCAGCAGGAAAACACCAATATCGAAGGTACAGGTATAGGACTCGCCATTACTAAAAAGCTGGTGTTGGAAATGGGAGGAGATATTGGGGTTCACAGTGTATCAGGAGAGGGCAGTACCTTTTGGATAGAACTCCCTACTGCAAAAACTAAGAATAAGATTCCCTCGAAAACTGCAGCTCACAGTGAAGTCAGCAAACATTATCGATCCGATAGCGACTGCAAACTGCTATATGTCGAAGATAACAAAACCAATATTGCCTTGATGGAAAAAGTGATCCGTAGCCATTCTAATATTCAGATACATACCGCCTGTACTGCTGCTGAAGGTATGGAAATGGCGGATGAAATACGGCCCGATATTATCATTTTGGATATCAACCTGCCGGATATTAACGGCTTTGATACAGCGGCATACCTAAAAGAGAACCCTAATACCAAAGATACGCCCATTATCGCTTTAACTGCCAATGCGATGTCTGACGCGATAGAACAGGGAAAGAATACTCTGCTGTTTGAACGCTATCTTACCAAACCTTTTGAGGTCCCTTCTCTGTTACAAGTCATTGACGAATCTCTCTCAAAAACAGCTTAACTCTTATAGCTGATCTCATGGGTTAGCTGGTCCCATTAGAACCAAGCCCATTGCTCAGATAAGCAGAGAGGTAGAGGGTTCCCTTAAGGCTAATCCACGTTTATTTATCCCAGATCGCCTTATCAGTAAGACGTTCATCTGCATCGATATCCAGTCAACAGGCAACGCAGACCTGTGTAAAAAATGTAAATTGAATTTCACCTTTTCCTCCCCATCCCCATAATCCCTCCCAATTGAAAATGGTTATCAAGTTCACTCAATAATTACAGCTGACGTAATCATGAACCTGACAAAGATAACCTTCTAATCAACACCTCAGGGCTAATAGCTCTTGATAACCGATAACTAAATTGAAATCTGTCGTGCTGGATAAATTAGCTTACCTGTTTCCGCCTAAACTGATCCGAACACTCCACCTGTATAGCTCCATGCTGATGCTGGTCGTGATGCTGTTTTTCACTGTTACTGGAATCACACTGAATCATCAGGATTGGTTTTCAGGCGATCAAGCCAGCGAACTGCATGAAACGGATCTCCCTGAGGCCCTACTGAGTCAACTGACCTTTAATGAACAACAATCCCAGGATAATCAAACAGATGCTTGGGTCATTGCTGCACCGCTAATCCAGTGGTTACGTCAGGAACATGGTATTCGTGGTCAGGAGATCAATCTGGACTGGGACCCGGAAGAGCGCTTTTTAGTGATTGATACTAAGCGCCCCGGCGGTTATAGCCTGGCAGAGTTTGATCTGGCGGAAGGCCTACTAACACTGGAAAGTAAAAACTCAGGCGTTGTCGCCGTTCTTAACGATCTACATAAAGGTCGCCATAGCGGTGCTATCTGGCAGGCCTTTATCGATTTCTCCGCCCTGGTGATGCTGCTGTTCACCCTAACCGGCTTCTGGTTACTGCTACCTCAGAAAAAACGCCGCGCCCGTTTGTTTGGTGTCTGTGGCCTGGGTACAGGTCTATCTCTTCTTTTGTACTGGAGCGCGCTTTAATGCCTTCTTATCGGAATATTTTGAAACCATTCAACCTGTCACTCAAAACCACCTCAAAGGTACAGTCTGCAAAGTCACTGCTGGCTGCACTGGGTATGGTTAGCACTGTGTTGCTGGTGCCTATGAATCAGGTCCATGCCAACCAAAAATCTGGCATCAGTTCAGACATCAATAGCGTTGAAATGCAGTTCACCTTACCGGTGATCGAAAGTGGTCAGTACCAACGCCCTTATGTCGCGGTGTGGGTAGAAGATAGCAAAGGCAAAGCCGTAAAAACCCTGTCCGTGTGGCACGAAGATAAAAAGTGGCTGAAGGACCTTCGTCGCTGGTGGCGTAAAACCGGCCGTTATCAGAAGGAAGATCTGGATGCTGTCACCGGAGCAACCAAAGCCCCCGGCAGTTTCACTCTGAGCTGGGATGGTAAGGATTATCAAGGTAACCCCGTAAAAGCGGGTCAGTATCAACTGTGTTTTGAGGCTTCCCGTGAACACGGTGACCGCACCCTGTTAAAGCAAAAATTCACTCTGCCAGATCAAGGCAAAGAATATCAGATTAAAGCGGGTTCTGAGCTAGGCCCTGTTGAGATCAAGGTGCTGTAGCTGAGATTAAGCCATGTAACAGCGTCAGCTTTTATCAAATCCAATTTCAGGCATTAGCCCATCACTATAAGGAAAAAGTATGTCAGCCGCTCAACCTCATTCATTGGCCCGTCTGGGTAAACGCTTTGCGAAAAAGATCTGCCTGACGGCTGCACTGACCCTGTCTGCCGCAGGTACTGCTCTGGCTCATCCATTATGGTTATTACCACATGAGTTTAATCTGTCAGGCGAAGATGCCGAGTGGATTACAGTGGATGCATCCGCCTCGCACACCGTATTTAATTACGATAAGGGTGTGGGTCTGAACAATGTCAGCATTATCGCACCAGACGGTAGCAAACAGCGTATCGGCAGCTATTTCAAAGGCCATCGTCGTAGCGTATTTGATCTGGAAATTGATCAGGCCGGTACTTGGAAACTGGCTGGCGCACGTCCACCGGTATTCTTTACTCACTATGTGGCAGGCAAGCGTAACGCAGAAAAACGCCTATTTGCGGATAAACAAGAAGCTCAAGCCAAGCTGCCAAAAGATGCCCGTGATGTGGTCACCAAGCAATATCAGGTTTCCAGCATCAGCTATATCACCTGGCAGGCACCGACTAACACTGTGCTGAAGCTGAAAAACAAAGGCCTGGAACTGGCAGGTCCGACTCACCCGAACGATGTAGTCAGCGACGAAGAAGCTGAATTCCAACTGTTCCTGGACGGTAAACCTCAAGCCAACGTTGAGATCGAATTGACCCCTCACGGCACCAAGTACCGCGATGATCGCAAGATGCAGAAGCTGAAAACCGATGCTAACGGTATGGTGAAGTTCACACCAGATATGGCGGGCCCTTGGTATCTGTCTGCCTATATTGAGCTGGACTCCAGCAGCCCACGGGCTGATAAGGTTGGC
Organism: uncultured Oleiphilus sp.; assembly: GCA_964342385.1. GTDB lineage: Bacteria > Pseudomonadota > Gammaproteobacteria > Pseudomonadales > Halomonadaceae > Oceanospirillum. Next base: position 8,426 of record CAYFGP010000114.1, read on the forward strand.
CACCTGCTATATATGACCTTTGAGAGCCAACTGCCTTAAGATCTATCACACTATATAGCCCCCTTTTTTTAGCCCCATCAATCAATGCGTCGAGCAGCTTTGATTGATGGGGCTATCCCGCATTTAGGTCACGCTTACAACAGTACCCACGACCAGGGTTAAAAGTACTTACAAGAGCCATACATTCTCATTAAGGAAAGAACAATGATCCGCAGCCAAGATTCTGCTTTCCATAAGATTTATCAGACAACCACAGGGCTTAGCACTTTCCTATTACTTATCAGTAGCACTCTATTATTCACAAGCTCTCTAGCCCATGCCCACTACCCATTAATGACCTGTAACGCTGAAAAACAGCTGATTACCTGCGAAGCAGGCTTTAGCGATGGCAGCCCTGCTACAAACAAACGAGTATCAGTCCTAGATTACAATGAGAATCTTTTGCAAAAACTTACAACTGATAAGCGTTCTCAGGTATCATTCACCCGTCCAGAGGGCGAGTTCTACATTCGCTTTGATGCGGGCCATGAGGCCCCGGTTGAAATTGATTACGACGAGTTGTAAGGATGCAAAATACACAAGTACAACGGCCTGGTGGAATAAAACAAACCATTGAGCCTTTAAATGGCCGACAGGAAACCCGCTGGTGCCTGTTGGCTTTAGCAATTGTCTTACTATTAGGTGCTTTGGGCATTAGTATGAATCAGGCACCAGTGCCTGAAAAACGCCAACATCTGTCCCTGTCAGTAGATGATAAAGCGATGCTGCTTAATCTGAGCAATGCAATCACTGAGATCCGCTTTATACAACAGCTGGACGGAACTTGGCCTAGCATAGCCTCACTCACTGAACAACTGATTCCCCCCTTTGACCAGCTGGAAGAAAACAGCAGCCGCCAATCTCTTTATCAGTGGAGCACCCCGGAAGCCGGTTGTTATCTGGCAATTAGCCAACAGGCTGAACTGAGCTCCTTTATGCTGCTTATCCCTGAATCTGAGCAAACCGCAGGCGAGATCTACACCCATAGCGGCCAGGTATCCGATACACATTGTCATGCCGATAGCCCATGGCAACTGCAAAGCAAAGAGTTTTAATGATGAAATCAGTGATTAAGTGCCTAAGCAAAAACATTGCAGGCAGCAGTACTATTAAGAAGGGCTCTGTAAAAAGGAATGCCGTAGAAACCAGTACTGTAAGAATAAAAGCCACACTTAAAGCAGCCTTGTTAAGTATTACGACTCTGCTATTTAGCGCATCGGTCTCTGCCGCACCATTAAAAGAGCCGCTGAAAGTGGGTATCACCCTGCACCCTTACTACAGCTACGTAGCGAATGTGATTGGTGATCGGGCGGAGATTGTGCCTTTAGTGGATGAGGGCTTTAATCCCCATAGCTATGAGCTGCAACCCAAGGACCTGAAACGTCTGTTGAGCATGGATGCCCTAGTACTGAACGGCATTGGTCACGATGAGTTTGCCACTCATGCAGTGGAAAAACTGATTCACAGCCAGCCCGAGCTAAAAGAACAACTGACGCTGATTAATGCCAATAAAGATGTACCTCTACTAGCAGCGGCCAATACACAAAATGCTTGGAATCCACACACCTTTGTTTCTATTGATGCCGCCATTCGTCAGGTTTACACCATTGCAAAGTCTCTAGGTCAACTAGATCCTGATAATGCCAAGTACTTCCAGAAAAATGCCATCAAATACGCCCGTAAACTGCGTGGGCTAAAAAACCGTTATATGCGCCAGCTGGTCAACACCGATATGACTCATATCCGTATCGCCAGTACTCATAACGCCTACGGTTATTTCCTACAGGAGTTTGGCATTGCCATCGATACGGTGATTGAGCCTGCCCACGGTGTAGAACCCAGCGCCAGCCAGCTACAAAAGACCATTGATCGAATTAAAGCGGCTAACGTCAACCTGCTGTTTACCGAACTGGATATGGATAACCGTTATGTCAGTACTATCGAGCGTTCCACGGGTATCCGCCTATTTCATTTCTCTCATATGACCCACGGTCCCTATGACCCGGATAAAGTTTACAAAGAGATGGAACAAAACCTGAAAACCCTGAGTGAGGCGTTTACTCAGGCCAGCCAGCAGGTGGATAAGGGATAGATCATGGGTCCAGCCATTACACTCCAGCAGTTTAGTTTGACCATTGGCGATAATACGCTGCTTAAACAGTTCGATCTGACATTGGAAGCAGGCAAACTGCACTTGTTTACCGGCCCTAACGGTGCAGGTAAATCATCACTACTGAAATCGATTCTGGGTCTGATGCCCCATAGCGGTGAGATCGCTCTGCACTGGCCTGCAGAGCAAGAGGCGCAAGACTCTCAACTCACACCGGCCTATATTCCTCAGTTAGCTGCTTTTGATGCCACGCTTCCGATTACTATCGAAGACTATCTTTACGCCAGCACACAAAAGCGGGCTTTTTTCCGTAAGAAGACATCGCAGCAGCGACAGCAGCTGAATGAGCTGATGCAAAAGGTCGGTCTGGAAGATAAGTCACAACGTAAACTGGGGCAGCTCTCCGGCGGTGAGCGTCAACGTCTGTTATTCGCCCGTGCTCTGGCGCAAAACAGCCAATTCTGGTTATTGGATGAGCCCATGACAGGACTGGATCAGCAGGCACAACAACAGATCGAAAGCATGATTCTGCAGCTGAAAAAACAAGGCTGCACCCTGATTATGGTGCATCACGATCATGACTTTGTACGTCAACACGCTGATAACGTGGTGGTGATCAATAGCGGTCTGGAAAACTGTGGTAGCCCTGAACAGATCTATGGCATGACGCCTGCTACAACGCCAATCAAAGCCAAAGCCACCCCTGCAGCTCACAAAACAACCGAAGGAGCCACCTTATGATTGATCTGATTCATCAACAGGTCAGCGCTCTGGTTGATCAGGGCTGGTTGCCGGAAATGTTCCAGTACCCTTTTGTTACCTATGCACTGATTGCAGCACTACTGACCGGCCCTTTGCTGGGTGCTCTGGGTACCCTGGTAGTGGTAAAACGACTGGCGTTCTTTTCTGAGGCCGTCGGCCATGGTGCTCTCACTGGTATCGCTATCGGTATTCTGCTAGGTGAGCCTGCGACTCAACCCGTTGCTGGTCTGTTTAGCTTCTGTCTCAGTTTTGCTCTCTTGCTGCACTGGATTAAAAGCCGCACCCAGGTGCCTTACGATGCCTTAGTGGGTGTATTTCTCGCCTTTGCTATCGCTCTGGGTGCTGCATTGCTGCTCTACGTGGCAAAAAAGGTCAATGTGCATATTCTGGAAAATGTGCTGTTTGGTTCCATCCTCACAGTAACACCAACCGACCTGCTCATCCTCGCGGTTATCTCCTTTATCAGTCTATTGCTAGCACTAAGGTATGCGAATCAAGCCTTAATGGCGGCTCTGCAACCTGAACTGGCCAGGGTACAAGGTGTTGGCGGCAGAAAGGTGAATGTCACTCTGCTGGATTACGCCTTTGTACTGTTGATTGCACTAATTACCGTCGCTGCAGTGAAAATTATCGGTGCTGTGCTGGTCGGAGCCTTACTTCTGATTCCTGCAACAACTGCTCGCCTGATCAGCAAAGACCTCAAGCAGTTCTTCATCCTGACTCTGCTGATCTCGACGGGTTGCTGTGTGGCTGGCGTGGTCGTGCCTATGGCACTGGAGCTACCGATTCCTTCCGGTGCCGCTATTGTGCTGCTGGCCAGTAGTCTGTTCCTGGGTACCGTACTGCTCAACCAGCTGAAGCTATTAAAAACAGCCTGACACCTGGCGTAATGGAATTTTAGGGCGGGACAAACACAACGCATTATCCTGCCCTTGATATTTAAAGAGACAAGATAAGATGTTTCGACAAAATAAAGTTCTCAACAGTCCGCTGCTCAGTCAGCACAAACGGGCTAAAGCCGCTCTACTATTGATCGGTTCACTTTGCTGTACTCAGCCGCTTTATGCTCAATCGACTACTCTGAATCAGCCAACGGCTTCGCAAGCAGCAAATAACGGGAAAGCTCAGCAAGCCAGTGAAGTTCGGGTCGCGACCGCACTGCCGGTCACCTACCTGATCACTCAATCTCTGTTGGCTAATACACCGGTTGCAGTCGACTACTTACCGGCAAAACGTTATCCAGTTTCCCGTCTGCCCTATTGGCTGAATAAGAAACTACCACTGAAACAAGATCAACTGCCGCAATATTCAGGCCTGGTGACCGTTGCCTCTGTCTGGCCACAGCTGACGTTATATCCTCAACTTAGGCAACAAAATATCCGTATCGTCCCAGTGGATGCAGCGGTACAGCTGAAACCTCAGGGTGCTAAAGTCAGCCTGGTTGCAGATAAAGACCGTGCAGATCAACACTATTTCTGGTTAGCACCGGATAACCTGAAGGTGATGAACCGAATTATTGCGGAAGACCTTAGCCTGTTATGGCCTGACCACGGTCAGCAGATTCGTCGTAATGAACAAAGTAATGATCAGAGCATTAGCCGTTTCCAACTGGATTTGGATGACAAACTCTGGCAACAGGAGTGGGATGGGCTATGCAGCATACAGGAAGAGCTGAAACCGCTACTGCTATCGCTTAGCCTGCCAGTGCTGGGAGACTCAGCTACCGATAGCACAGAGCTGGAAGGTATGCGTTGTCTATGGATAACGGATAAAAAGCCGAAAGCGGAACAATCGGCAGCACAACAATGGACTCTGAACAGTCTGAATCGATACTACAGCAAAGATCTGAACAGCTGGCTACAGAGCAATCTGGAGCAGCTAGACAAGCTGACTCGCTAAAGATTTTTCAGACTTGCTTTACCAAGGCTTGTAGTTAACACAAGCCTTGTCTCTCATTCTTCATTTACACCTGATCCCCGCTCTTCTCTTAGTCTTTTCATTTCGTGGGTACAGATATTGCTGTAATTTTCTCATCAGGCAATTAACCGACAATGTTTGCCGCCCAGACGGCAGACAGCGTGTGCTTTAGAAAGTTACCGAGATAATTATGAAACAGGAAACTGCCGTTATACTGCTGGTCAGTAAGCAGACCTCCATGAGAAAAGTAATTCAAAGCCACCTGTTCCGCCGAGGCTTTGTGAATATCTTTGAAGCCAGCGATGGCAGAGAGGCCCAAACTCATCTGCAGCAAAACCCTATCAACTGCATTATCTGTGATTGGGAGATGCCGGATATTGAAGGCATAGATCTACTGTTACAGGTGCGTTCAGATCCAGAGCTGCAAAGTACACTCTTTATGTTGGTCACGGCAGAAACAGATCGGAATAATATTGATAAAGCGATTTTAGCCGGAGTAGATGACCTACTGATTCAGCCTTTTACCCCTGCCAAATTATGCGAGAAGGTGCTACGTCTAACGCAAAAAAGCACTCATATTCCGCGGGAAATCACCATAGATATGACGGATCCTGCAGAAAGTGATCCATCCTATCCCCTGCTGCAATCGTTATTGGATGAAGAGATCTCCCTTGATCAGGACCTTCCTGAACAAGAAGTTAGTGAAGAAAACACTAACGCAAGTAGCCAGTTAATTGCCGAGAACACCTATTTAAAAGCTGAACTGGACCGTCTCAGTGATATCGACCTCAAAGCGCCCTTAACAGAGCTTCTATCTCTGAACCAAGATTTGTTACAGCATCGTTCTCTGTCGGCAGAGGTAAAACAGCAGTTAAAACAGATGGATCACCTGAGTCATAATCTGCTGGCGCAGGTAGATGGTTCTTTGAACCTGTGGAAAATGGAAACCGGCCAGTATGAACTGCGTCCTGAATCCTTTGACTTGATTGCCATCACCGAGCAAGTGATTAATGCCGAGCGTCCCCATGCCAAAGACAGATCGGTGACTATCGCATTAGATGCGCCCAATAAATGTCGATGTTACGGAGAAGCACTCTTATGTCGTACGCTTCTGGGCAATCTTGTACGCCTGGCAGTCGATGCCTCCCCTAAGAAGGAAACGGTACTGCTCACGATTCACACCGATGAACATCTGCACATTACCGTTCATCATATGGGGCTGACCTCAATTGAGCAGCAGAACCAGTTCTTTAATAAATATCCGTCATCCAATAACAGCGCAGTATCGGATGCCTACGCAGCACGTATCATCAGTATTATTCAGGGTGGCGATATTACAGTGGTCAGCAAGGTGAACGAAGGAACCCTGCTCATGTTACGGTTGCCGAAAGGAGCCTAATTCTCTCTTTCCTCTCCGACCATTTCCTTTTCTGATGACCTGTTTTTTGATCTAGTAGAAACAAGTTTAAGTCAGCAGGGCAGGTTGGTTACTTACGCCAGCCCGCCTTAATCAAAACTCTGATCAGTCTTTTTATCAGCACTACGAGAGTGCCATTATAGTCGTAAATAACCTTCACCCACGATGACAGCTTGTCCGGCAACGGTCACCTTGGTCACACCCGAGAGGCCACATAGGCCTTCACCAATAGTAATGCCTAACTCGATCCTACTAGGCCGTCCCATCTGAACACCTTGATTGATGTGAAAGCGATAATTGCCAGATTCCAAACTCTGGGCCAAATAGCCAGATACCGCAGCCGCAGCACTGCCCGTTGCAGCATCTTCGACCAGATTAACCTCCTGACACAACATACGGGCATAGAGCTGATGATCATCACGGCTGAACAGATAAAAAGCCGGCCAATCACTGTCCGCATAAAACAACTCTTTTAAACTGCTCTGGATCTGCACGGCATCGACAGCCGCTTTTTCTTTCAGCTCAATCAGAGTAAAAGGCGCGCCGCAATCGCCAACCATAGGCACTGAGAAGATCTTTTCCTCTTCAATATTCAGCAACTGCGCAGCCTGCGCTTTACTCAATGCAGAATGCTTTAACGAAGGCAAAACAGCCGTTGTAAATTCAGCCTTAGCAATCGAGTGACTGCGGTCAACAGTGACGGGGACGGGGCCAACCTTTTCCATCAATGTCCAATGACTGATTTCATCGCCATCTTCTTGATGCTCCAAACAGGCTAAGCAGATTGCAGTACCAATAGTGGGGTGACCTGCAAAGGGCATTTCATCAGCCGTCGTAAAAATTCTGACATTCGGTTTTTGACTATCACTGCCTTCTGTGACAAAAGTGGTTTCAGCCAGATTCATCTCATTGGCTATCTGCTGCATTTGAGTATCACTCAGCCCTTCAGCCTGAGTAAATACAGCCAATTGATTGCCACCAAACATCTGTTCCGTGAACACATCTAACAGGGTATAGGGGTAAACTTTACGCATAATCATGATCCATTCAGACTTCAAGCCCAAGGCTGAAAGGGAAGCAAGTAGGGTTTTCTTTAAGAAAAACACTCAATAAAGGATAGTACTAAAGCGCCAGAAGAATAATGCCAGTTATCATTGTACCTGCATAATTTCCTCAAAAGGCTCAATGCCTGGACTCAAGCTTCTGTTGAATAATACCCTGTAATCGATTGATTTTAATATAATTATCATCTTGATTACGCAGTGCAATGACTAAAGGCGTTTGTTCTAAAATGGAGTGCAACTCTATATTAGGCAATTGTTCCTGATCCACCTGGTAACGCATGACTTTAGGATCTGTAATAGCAACAGGATGTCGGCCAATAGAGAGTTTACGCATCAGCGCTTTTTCAGTTTCAGCCCAGATGACCTGCTCAGGGTATTTTTCTATCAAATCAGCAATATAGTGTGGGTAAACATAGGTTTTTACCAGGCCTATGCGATACTCACGAAAAAGTGCATCTAGAGACGAGAAGTGTAACGGCAGATTTGAGCGCTTGATGATCGCCAGATGGGAATAATCAATGGCACTGGAGCCGACAAACCCCGGCTGAACTTCTTCTGGCCAGGCGGGGAAATAGCCGATATAACCTTCACTTCGAGCAAGCATCTGTGCCCGACGCCAAGGGTAAAACTCGACCTCAAGACGGATACCATGAGGTTGAAGCAAAGCCCTAAGCGCCTGAATAGAAGCCCCCTGCCCAGGTAATTGAGCACCGGAATAAGGCTCCCAGTTTAACGAAGTAATGCGCCACACTTCTTCCGCTACAACAGGCTTTGAAGTAATGATGGGGAGTAAAATAACAGCACATAACAGCAGCCACTTAGGCATCCAGATATCCCTTTAACAGGCTTCTATGATAGAGCCTAGTATAAAACCTTATCCTTAATAAAAAGAGTGTTTTTACATACAAAATACCTTATACACTGCTAATCAGGTTGATCAGCCAAGCGCACCATGACTTCTTGTACTTCAGGTAAGACCTGTTTAAACGCTTCAATGACCTGAGGATCAAAGTGACGCCCCTTTTCGTCTTCAAATAAAGCCAGTACTTTTTCCAGTGGCCAGGCCTTTTTGTATGGCCGCACACAGACCAGTGCATCAAATACATCGGCCACTGCGGCAATACGCGCTACCAGAGGAATATCATCGCCTTTGAGCCCCTGAGGATAACCACTGCCGTCCCACTTCTCGTGATGGTACAGCGCCACTTGCTGGGCAATTAATAACAGCTCTGAGTCAGGCGTACCCAATATTCTGGCTCCAATCTCAGGATGTCCCTGAATGATTTTGTATTCTTCCGCGGTTAGTTTGCCGGGTTTACACAGGATCTCATCCGGTATGCCTAGTTTACCGATATCATGCATAGGAGCTGCTGCTGCCAGAGTCTCAGCATCTTTATGGCTAAACCCCATCTCCACAGCGATCAGGCGGGCGTACTCTGCCATTCTTTGTACATGCAGCCCGGTCTCATTATCTTTATATTCTGCCGCTAAACCCAGACGACGAATCAGCTCCTTGCGGGACTTTTCCAGTTCCTGAGTTCTGGCCTCCACCTCATTGGCCAAGGCTCTTTGCTGCTGAGACAGTGCCAGATGAGTTTTCACTCGCGCCAACACAATCGGTGGACTCACCGGCTTAGCAATATAATCCACCGCACCGAGTAATAAGCCTTTTTCCTCATCCACAGCATCACTCATGGCACTGATAAAAATCACCGGAATATGTTTACTTCTGGGATCAGCTTTGAGGCGCTTGCACACTTCATAACCATCAATACCCGGCATCATAATATCCAACAAAATCAGATCAGGCACACTACCAGAGAACACCCGGTTCAACGCTTGTTCACCATCTTTGGCTACCACAGTTTTATAAAAGGGTTTCAGCAGCCCCACCAGAATCGAGATATTCATAGGGGTATCATCCACGATCAAAACCGTGGCTTTTTCTGTGGCAGATGTCTGTATAAGAGACATGTTAAAGTCCTTGTCTAAGATCGTTCACAAGGGATAAGGCCTGATCAAACTCAAAACCTTCCAGGCAATCCAGTAATGTAGCTGCTTTGTTCATCATCCCCTCATCCAATTGACACAACTCCAGTAGATCTGGCGCGATATCCAATACTTCGGCATCGCCTTCTTCCAGCAGTGCCTGCATACGGTCAAGTAATTCATTGATCTCTTTTACTGGTAATTCAGTGGGCATGGTCGGCTGTAACGACTTTCTGAATGCATCATCATTATTATCTTCAACCCAATATTCCTGGATTTGGTCCCCTGCTGTTTGCATCTCTCTAGCTCGGGCGTCTATAGCTCTAACATCTGAGGCTTGAGCTGCCAGGACTTGAGTTGCAAACCTATCTTCAGCCTCTGAAGTACCATGCTGCTCCATACATTGGAGAATACGGCTAATCACCCCATGCAATTGCTCTTTCAGGGCAGATAAGTCATCAGACTGAATCAATTGCTGTCCCTGTATTATTTTCTCTATGGCTTCAGCTTCAGCGGCCACGTTTGTCATACCCAAAGTGGCTGAAGAACCTTTAAGAGTATGCAACCAAAGCTTTAGACTTTCCCAATCAGCCCCGCGAATCATATCTTCTGCAGGCGTGCTACCTTGCTGATAGTCCTCAATAAACTGTTTTATTAAACGTTGTAACAGTTTAGTATTCCCTGCTGTCGACCGCAGCGCCAGATTTAGATTTACCCCTTCGATATAGCAAGGTAAACCTGAAGCCTCTTGGTCAGAGTTTGAACGCCCCTGCAGCTCGCCAATAATGGCTCTGGGCTCTATCCACTTGACCAGCAGTTCTTCCAGCCGCTCGGGATCAATCGGTTTGGCTATATGATCCGACATGCCCGCATTCAGACAACGCTGCACATCCTCTTTCATCGCATGAGCGGTCATGGCAACAATCGGTGGCTGTTTAGGTAACTGCATCTGGATAATCTGTGCGGTTGCCCCCATACCGTCTAGCTTAGGCATCTGAATATCCATCATCACCAGATCAAATTGTTCAGACTGGACCGCTTTAACTGCATCTTCACCGTTATCCACCAGAGTGATATTCATAGCAAAAGGCATCATCAAGCCCTGAATCACTTCCTGGTTAATGGCATTATCTTCTGCAATCAAGACCCTTGCACCTGCACGCGAGGAGATATCATCCCCTTCATGCTGGGCAAAACCAATAGTAATACCACCGCTGGACTGAGCGCGATTGACTAACGCCTCTTGAATACTGTCGATCAGGTGTGAGGCCGATAGGGGTTTCAGCAGTACAGCATCAACCAACTGTTTGTTGACCTGTACCTGCAGCTCTTCACCACCATGAGCAGTAATTAAAATAATGACAGGCTGTTTTTTCAATGCAGAGTTATTACGGATCGACTGAGCAACCTGCAAACCATCCATCACAGGCATTTGCCAATCCACCAACACCACATCAAACTCAGATTCTTCGATTAATGCCGTATTGACCAATTGGTTTAACCCATCAGGAGAGTTACTCTCACCTACCGCCGTGATACCAGCAGCGTGCAACATCTCTAAGGTTGAAGCCAGGGCGATCTTATCATCTTCGATATAGAGTAAACGGATCGCTCTTAGATCAGGTCTCTGAGCACGGATACTTTGATGCAGTCGTGTCTGAACGGTAAAGAAAAACTCACTGCCCTTACCCAATTCAGAATAAACACCGATCTGCCCACCCATCAGCTCAACCAGTTGTTTACAAATCGCCAGTCCTAAGCCAGTGCCACCGTATCGACGTGTCGTAGAGACATCGGCCTGTGAGAACGACTGAAACAGTTTTTGCTGAGCCTCAGTGGAGAGCCCGATACCGGTATCTTTAACGGCAAAGCGCAGTTCAAGCTGATCATCGGTCTGACTGATCAAGGTTACATTAATCTTAATTTCACCCTGTTCGGTAAACTTGATGGCGTTATTCACCAGATTGAGCAGTACCTGCCCTAAACGCAGAGGGTCACCTTCCAGAGAAAGCGGCACATCATCGGCATAATCAAAACCAATGGACAGCTTTTTCTCAGTCACCTTAACATCAGTCATCGCTGCCAGGTTATTCAGCACGTTATCCAAACGAAACGCTGTTTGCTCAATATCAAGCTTACCTGCTTCGATCTTTGAAAAATCCAGAATATCGTTAATGATGCCTAATAGGTTTTGGGCAGCCCCCTGAATTTTATCCAGATAGCCCTTCATTTGCCGATCTGGGTGACTTTGCAGCGCCAGATGACTCATGCCGATAACGGCATTCATCGGAGTACGTATCTCGTGACTCATATTGGCCAGGAAACTACTTTTCGCCTTACTGGCTTCTTCCGCTCGTTCTTTCTCTTCAACTAAGGCTGCTTCAATCTGTTTTTGATGACTGATATCGGTACGAATCGAGATAATAGAATCTAATTTCTGGAACTTATCGAACACAGGCACGACCGTGGCCCGAACCCAATAAGACTTACCATTCTTCGTCTTATTACACACATCCCCATGCCAGACTTCTTTTCTAAATACAGCCCCCCACAAGGCTTTAAAGAAAGATTGGGGATGTAGGCCCGAGTTCACTAACTTATGGCTTTTCCCTAACAGCTCCTGTTCACTGTAGCCACTGACCTCAACAAACTTTTTATTCACGTAAGTGATCAGACCATGCTTATCGGTAATACTGACAATAGCGTGCTCGTCCAACGCACTTTTAAAAGCCTCCAGCTGAGCAATAGTTTGCTCTAATGTCTTTTTAGCCTTTTTCAAATACCAGGTGACAAAAGCCACCACCAGTAACAAGGCTACGACCAGCTGTATCAGCAACTGCAGGTAATGACTTTTTTCCTGGTAACGCTGATCCACCCAGTGCTCAAAATCGTTCTCAAACAGTTCAAATGAGTAATAAACAGGCAGAGTCATCAATTCACTAACGGAGCGATGAATGACATTGACCGAATCTCGAATCCGGTTTTCGTAATCGAATACCGGCCGGAACATTGCTAAGGCCTCAGGATGATCCACAATCATTGGATCAATCGTGATGCTATCCATATAAGAATAGAGCTCTGTTGCCGAATCCCCATCAGGCAAAGCGATATAACGTAGGGTATAAAGAAAAATATCTGCCAGAATCAATTCATACTGATGCTGTTCCTGTAATGAAAAAGAACTCTTTTCCAGTATTCTTTCAGCCTGATAGAAAACATCTCGGGACTGAGATAATAGATGACCGTAGTGACTGGAATCCGAAGCAATCTTTTGCACCAGAACATGGAAATCCTGATGGCGTTGCTGATAGTGCTGCCAGAGCGGCAATATCTCTTCCAGCTCATGGCCATAGGAGTGCAACAACTGATCCAGCTGTTCAGCACTGATATGATACTGAGCAAGATTCTCCAGCAGGCTTTCACTGGGATCATTGCGGTATCCTGATGCCAATAAAGCCGCTTCACGACGAATATTACTCATCAGCTCTCTGTGCTGATTGAGTCTATCCTTGGTCTCCAGCAATTGAACTGCAGATTGGGATTGTACTGTGAATAAAATAAGCGG
>CAYFGP010000115.1:0-21170 GCA_964342385.1 uncultured Oleiphilus sp.
AAGGTGGTCCGAGAGTTCGCCATCATGACAGTCGTTTGGGGTATCGTCGGCATGGCCGTCGGTGTCTTAATCGCTGCTCAATTGGTGTGGCCGGCACTTAACTTTGACACTGCATGGCTTAGCTTTGGTCGTTTACGTCCACTGCATACTAACGCCGTGATTTTCGCCTTCGGTGGTAGCGCCCTGTTCGCAACCTCCTACTACGTAGTACAGCGTACCTGTCAGGTTCGCCTGTTCTCCGATACTCTGGCTTCCTTCACCTTCTGGGGCTGGCAGCTGATTATCGTTCTGGCGGCTATCTCTCTGCCACTGGGCTGGACGTCCGGTAAAGAGTACGCCGAGCTGGAATGGCCAATCGATATTCTGATCGCAGTAGTTTGGGTTGCTTACGCAATCAACTTCCTGGCGACAGTTAAGATCCGTAAAACCTCCCACATCTACGTGGCGAACTGGTTCTACGCGGCCTTCATTCTGACCGTTGCAATCCTGCACATTGTAAACAGTGCTGCTCTGCCAGTAAGTCTGACTAAGTCTTACTCTGCATACGCCGGTGCTATCGATGCAATGGCACAGTGGTGGTATGGTCACAACGCTGTAGGTTTCTTCCTGACTGCGGGCTTCCTGGGTATGATGTACTACTTCGTACCTAAGCAGGCTGAGCGTCCGGTATACTCCTACCGTCTGTCCATCGTACACTTCTGGGCTCTGATCTGTACTTATATGTGGGCGGGTCCACACCACCTGCACTACACTGCTCTGCCTGACTGGACTCAGTCTCTGGGTATGATCATGTCTCTGATCCTGCTGGCTCCTTCCTGGGGTGGTATGATCAACGGTATGATGACCTTGTCTGGCGCATGGCACAAACTGCGTAACGATCCTATCCTGCGTTTCCTGGTTGTATCTCTGTCTTTCTACGGTATGTCTACCTTCGAAGGCCCGATGATGGCGATCAAGACTGTAAACGCCCTGTCTCACTACACTGACTGGACTATCGGTCACGTACACGCAGGTGCACTGGGTTGGGTTGCGATGATCTCTATCGGTGCAACTTACCACCTGATCCCACGTGTGTTCGGTAAAGAGGCTATGTACAGCTCTAACCTGATCAACGTTCACTTCTGGCTGTCTACCATCGGTACTGTACTGTACATCGCTGCGATGTGGGTTAACGGTATCCTGCAGGGTCTGATGTGGCGCGCAGTTAACGCTGACGGTACTCTGACTTACAGCTTCGTAGAAGCACTTGAAGCAAGCCACCCAGGTTTCTTCGTTCGCTGGTTAGGCGGTGCGTTCTGGGTAGTGGGTATGCTGCTGATGGCCTACAACGTGTTTATGACCGTTCGTAGCGCTGAAGCCAAGCCTGTAGCACAGACTGCCTAAGGTAAGGATCAAGAGACATGAAACACGAAAACGTCGAAAAGAATATCGGCTTGATGATTGTACTGATCCTGATTGTGGTCAGTTTCGGTGGTCTGGCTGAGATCGTACCTCTGTTTTTCCAAAAGCAAACTACTCAACCGGTTGAAGGCCTGAAGCCTCTGACCGCACTTGAGATTGAAGGTCGTGACATCTACATCCGTGAAGGTTGTTATGTATGTCACTCTCAAATGGTTCGTCCGTTCCGCTCCGAAACCGAGCGTTATGGTCACTACTCTGTAGCTGGCGAGTCTGTTTGGAATCACCCATTCCAGTGGGGCTCCAAGCGTACAGGTCCTGATCTGGCTCGTGTAGGCGGTCGTTACTCTGACGATTGGCACCGTGCTCACCTGTATGACCCACGTGACGTAGTACCTGAGTCTAAAATGCCATCTTACCCTTGGCTGTTCACCGCTACTCTAGACGGTAGCGACACTGCTAAGAAACTGGCCACTCTGCGTACACTGGGCGTGCCTTACACTGATGAAGATATCGAAAACGCTAAAGCTTCTGTTCAGGGTAAAACTGAAATTGAAGCGATGGTGGCTTATCTTCAGCAGCTGGGTACTGTGCTGAAAGACAAACGGTAAGGATTAATGGACATCAATACCTATCGCGGCATTCTAACCATTCTTGTAATGGTGGGCTTTATAAGCTTGATCTTGTGGGCTTATAGCAAACGGCGGAAGAAAGATTTTGATGAGGCTGCCAATCTGCCCTTTGCCGACGAAGATGACCATAACCTGAGAAAATCAGAATTGGAGAAAAAAGACCATGAGTAGCTTTTGGAGCGCATGGATCATCGTCATCACCTTGGGCGTGATCGCAGGATGTTGGTGGGTGCTGTTTGCCAACCGCTCAGCCCCACCTAAAGGTGAAGTAAAAACTATGGGTCACAGCTTCGATGGTATCGAAGAGTATGACAACCCTATGCCCCGCTGGTGGTTCTTCATGTTTATTGGAACCATCGTATTCAGCCTGATCTACCTGGCTCTGTATCCAGGCCTGGGCAACTACAAAGGCGTTCTGGGCTGGACTCAGGAAGGCCAGTGGGCTGAAGAAGTGGCGTACGCAGACGAGCACTACGCACCAATTTTCGAGCAGTATGCAAAAATCCCAGTTGAGCAACTGGCTGGTGATGCAGAAGCAATGAAAGTAGGTCAGCGTCTGTTCGCAAACAACTGTTCACTATGTCACGGTTCTGACGGCCGCGGTGCATACGGTTTCCCAAATCTGACCGACAGCGATTGGCTGTATGGCGGTTCAGCTGAAGCAATCAAGCACACCATCGTTCAGGGTCGTAACGGCCAGATGCCTGCTTGGGGCGAAGTACTGGGTGACGAAGGTGTGGACCAGATGGTTCAGTACGTTCTAAGCCTGAGCGGCAAAGAAACCGACGCTGCGGCAGCAAAAGTAGGTGGCGCTACCTACGGTGCGATGTGTTCTGCCTGTCACGGTGCTGACGGTAAAGGTAACTTTGCTCTAGGTGCACCTAACCTGACTGATGATACCTGGCTGTACCTGAACCCTGAATGGGGTCTGGCGAAGTCTGTTGAGCAGTCTGTACGCCTGGGCCGTAACGGTCACATGCCTGCACAGGCACGTTACATTGGTGAAGACAAAGTTCACCTGGTAACTGCCTACGTTTACAGCCTGTCTCAAGGCAAGTAAACCTAAAGGAGTGCGACAGAGTGTCGCACTCCTTTTCCCTGCCCCCTACCTGCAAAATCCCGTAAAATTAACACCACCTGAACCTGTATTATAAAAACTTCCTGGTTCAACCTATTGGTACGAAAATAAGGTTGGTTAGTGAGATGACGGATAGAATTCCTACTCAGGATATTACTGATGCTGCCCAGAAGAAGGCGGCCGCGCTGCGCGCAGCAAAAGGGCGCAAGGAAGAGAAGAAACAAGAGGTGGAATCCCTCTATCAGAAACGACAACAAATTTATGTGCGAAAAGCCATTGGCTTTTTCACCAAGCTTCGCACCAGCCTGAACTGGGTGATGCTAGTTGCTTACTTTACCTTCTCCTGGCTGCAATGGGATGGCAAACAAGCAATTCTGTTTGATCTGCCGAATCGACAGTTCCATGTCTTCGGATTCACATTTTTCCCCCACGATTTTATGCTGCTATCGTGGATATTGATTATTTGCGCCTTTTTACTCTTCTTTATGACCGTATTTGCCGGTCGGGTATGGTGCGGTTATGCCTGCCCTCAAAGCGTCTGGACGTTCCTGTATATCTGGGCAGAACGCGTTACTGAAGGTTCACGCAATAAGCGTATGTCGCTGGACCGCAGTGAAATGACCGGTGAAAAGATTCGCAAAAAAACGGCAAAACACGTGCTCTGGCTTTTCTTTGCACTGGCCACGGCTTTTGCTTTTGTCGGTTACTTCTCCCCTGTCAGAGAGCTTGGCCCTCGAATCCTTGAGTGGGATCTAGGTCCTTGGGAGCTGTGGTGGTTGTTCTTCTTCACTGCTGCCACCTATATCAATGCAGGCTGGCTACGTGAGCAAGTCTGTATCTACATGTGTCCATACGCCCGCTTCCAGAGTGTAATGTTCGACCGTGACACCCTGGTGGTATCCTACGATGCAGCTCGCGGTGAAAGCCGTGGCCGCCGTAAAAAAGGCGCGGATTACAAAGCTGAAGGGCTAGGCGACTGTATTGACTGCGGCGTCTGCGTTCAGGTATGTCCCGTGGGGATCGATATTCGTGACGGCCTGCAATACGAGTGTATTACTTGCGCCGCCTGTATCGATGGCTGTGACGAAATGATGGACAAAATGGGCTATGACAGAGGCCTCGTTCGCTATACCACGGAAAACGAGCTGGAAGGTAAAAAGACTCACATCATGCGTCCTCGCCTAATCGGCTACTTTGTTGCCCTGATGGCTATGGTTGTAACCTTGGGTATTGCCGTTAGCGATCGTGTACCTCTGGAACTGGAAGTCCTGCGTGATCGTAACCAGCTATACCGCATGGACGTGAACGGAAATATTGAAAATAGCTATATCATCAAGATCGCCAACATGGACCAGAAAGACCATAACTACGCACTGAGTGTAGAAGGCCTGACTGGACTTGAACTCGTGGGCCAAACTGAAGTCTCAGTAAGCGCCGGCGAGGTGATCAACCTGCCAGTACGTATCATCTTGCATAAATCCAAGATGAACGTACCAAGTGCAGACATTCAGATTACAGTGAAATCTGCGGACGATTCAGCCCATGAATTGACCAAGGAATCACGCTTTATCAGTGCAGTACAACGGTAACTTTACATGCAAAATACGAATAGCAACTCCACTGCGTGGTACAAACAGTTTTGGCCCTGGTTCCTGCTGGTACCACTCATTGTGACTGTCATTGTCGGTATCACCATGCTGACCCTGTCCATTAAGTTTTTTGATGGCACAGTGAACGACAATTACTACAAGGAGGGCTTGGCCATTAACCAGGTGCTGCAGCGGGATCGTACCGCGGCAGAGCTGAATATGGCTGCCGACATGAAGGTGGATGAGCTAACCGGTGAAGTTGTACTCACCCTGTCAGGTCAGCTGCAAAGCTGGCCTGAGCAGCTGAGACTGCAGATGATCAATCCGACTCGCGCTGCGCTGGATTATGAAATCACCCTAAGCCAGATCTCCAACAACCACTACCGTGGTCAGCTGGATAAGGTTCCACAGAACTTCTGGTATATGGATATTTCACCCGTGGAAGACAATACCTGGCGCCTGAAAGGTGGCAGCAAGTTCCCTGCGACAGAAGGCATCGCCTTTAAAGCAGGCGCTCAACAGTAGAAGCTCGTCTGACGAGTATAAATCGGGTTGAACAACACATAGGGCTGAAATGAGCTTATCCTGTTATCACTGTGGTGAACCGGTTCCTGCCGGTTCCAACTTCTCTGTTGTTATTGACAATGAAAAACACGATATGTGCTGCCTGGGCTGCGAAGCTGTAGCCCATGCCATTGTCAATGGCGGTTTAGAAAACTACTACCGCTTTCGGGATGGCCCTGCTGCCCGCCCAGATGAACTTAGTGATGAACAGCAAGCGGCCTTTGCCCTTTATGATCGGGAAGACGTGCAAAACAGCTTTGTACGCACTCTCGATAATAATCACAAGGAAGCGTCTCTTGCTATTGAAGGCATTACTTGTGCAGCCTGCGTCTGGTTGATCGAACACCAGATCAGTAAAACCACAGGTGTCGATAGCGTACGCGTTAACCTGAGCAACCACAGGGCCAGCCTGAGCTGGAACCCGGAACAGGTTGATCTCAGTAAACTGATGGCACTGTTCTCTGCCATTGGTTTCCAGGCTTTCCCTTATCAAGCTGACGAACAACAGGAACGCTTGGTTAAAGAAGAGAAAAAAACCATTCGTCGCTTGATCATTGCCGGTGTCGGCATGATGCAGGCGATGATGTTTGCCGTAATGCTCTACGCCGGCGCCTTCCAGGATATGGAAGAGCAGTATGTGATGCTGTTCCGCTGGCTATCTCTGGTGGTTGCCACCCCAGTAATTCTCTACTCCGCACAACCGTTTTTTCGCGCGGCCATTCGTGACTTCCGCAGTCGTCATCTCACCATGGATGTGCCCGTCTCACTGGCTATTGGCGTCGCCTTTGCCGCCAGTGCCTGGGCTACCATTACCAATAGTGGTGAAGTCTATTTTGACTCGGTGAGTATGTTCACCTTTTTCCTACTCTTTGGTCGCTATCTTGAGATGCGCGCCCGGCATCGAATTGGTCGCAGTGGTAACGCCCTAAACTCCCTGATTCCTACCAGTACGACTCGCCTGAATGAACAACAGGAAGAGGAAGTGGTACTGACCCGTGAGCTGGCCGAAGGCGATATCCTGCTGGTAAAACCCGGTCACACTGTACCGGCAGACGGCGAGATTATCGAAGGCCAGAGCAGCCTGAACGAATCCGCCCTGACCGGTGAATATATGCCAGTATCCAAGCAAGTGGGCGATAAGGTACTGGCGGGCACCATGAATACCGAAAGCCCACTGAAGATTCGCGTGGAGAAGACCGGTCAAAATGCCCGCGTGGCTAATATCGTGCACCTGCTGGATCGCGCCTTCTCCGAACGTCCTAAAACCGCGGAGATCACCAACCGTGTGGCTCACTGGTTTGTATTAGGCGTACTCGTATCAACCTGTGCCGTTGGCCTGTACTGGTGGCAACACAAGCCGGAAGACGCCTTCTGGATTGTGCTATCGGTATTGGTTGTTACCTGCCCTTGCGCACTGTCTCTGGCGACACCAACGGCACTGACCACCTCCACCAACGCCTTGCGTGAAAAAGGCTTACTGGTTACTCGAGGCCATGTGGTAGAAACCCTGGCACAAGCCACACGTATCGTATTTGATAAAACCGGCACCCTGACTGAAGGCCGCCTGGTTCTAACCGAGACACAACCCCTGATTGACGATCTGGATGCAGACACCGCCCTTAAGCTGGCCGCTGCACTGGAACGCAGCTCCGAGCACCCGATTGCCCGTGCCTTTGATGAATACCGCGGTTACTATCTGGCCGAACAGGTCACCTCTACACCGGGTAAAGGTCTGGAAGGTGAGATTCTGGGCGATAGCTACCGCATCGGTACACCTGAGTTTGTTACCGGTCAAAGTGATGCCATTCAACCCCCTTGCGCCGAAGGCCAGTGGCTACTCCTTGGTAAAGAAAGCCAACCCATTGCCTGGTTTGCTATTGGCGATCATATTCGCTCTGATGCAGCACAGGCGGTGCAATCGCTGCAAACCCTGGGATTGGAAGTCGATCTATTATCTGGCGATCAATCCGGCGCGGTAAAAGCAGTTGCCGAACAAACCGGTATCACCAATGTCCGCTCTGGTGCTACGCCAGAAGAGAAACTGAGCTACATCCGCGAACTGCAAGCTCAGGGCGAAAGCATTATTATGGTCGGCGATGGCGTCAACGATGTCCCCGTATTGGCCGGTGCAGATGTATCCATTGCCATGGGTAACGCCACCGATCTGGCAAAAACCAGTGCCGATGCGCTACTGATGGCCAGTCACCTACAACGTATTGCCGACAGCATTACCCTAAGCCGTAAAACACGCCGTGTGATACGCCAAAACTTAACCTGGTCATTAACCTACAATCTGACAGCATTGCCATTGGCCGCTGCGGGGATTATTCCACCTTATCTGGCAGCCATCGGTATGTCGGCCAGTTCTCTGATTGTCGTCATGAATGCCCTGCGCCTAAATAAGGGCGCACCTAAACTGCAAACCAGTCAAACGGCGAATCAGGCCAAGCAAGCCTCAGTCACCGGTTAATCAGCAAATCATTTATACGGGATACCAAGATGAGTATTTTATTTCTGTTAATTCCTCTATCTCTGATCTTGCTGGGTGTGGCTATCTGGGCATTTTTCTGGGCTGTGGACTCCAATCAATTTGATGATTTAAGCGGTCCTGCTTACAGCATTCTGTACGATGAGGATGCCGAAGCCACTGAAAAGGCGGAAGCCCGTAAAGCCGCAGGCCTGGACGAACCTGCCGCCCAACCCTCTTCAGAAACGACAGCTCAAGCCTCGACTTCGACCCAGACAGACAGCAATAGCACAAGCTCTGACAGTGCCAATAGCCCAGAGAAAAAAGACAGCTGATCATGGAACACGCTGGACACTTAATGGAGTCGATGAATCTCACCGCAGCCTTTCTGTTTGGCCTGATGGGTGGTGCTCACTGCATCGGTATGTGTGGTGGTATTATGAGCACTCTGGCACTTGCACGTAGCCAACACAGCAGCCTGATCACCAACCTGCTGGCCTATAACTCTGGGCGCATCCTCACCTATACCCTGACCGGTGCTTTAGTGGCCTTTTTTGGCACACTACTGAGCGAACAGCTGATCTCTATCGGTATCGTCTTGCGAGTATTAGCCTCTGTTATGCTGATTATGATGGCGCTTTACCTGGCTAACTGGTGGAAAGGCTTGGTGCATATCGAACAGGTCGGGCGCTATCTATGGCGTTTTATTCAGCCTCTAGCCTCTAAGTTGATGCCGGTACGTAACGCGGGACAAGCGCTATTACTGGGCCTGGTATGGGGCTGGTTACCTTGTGGCCTGATCTACAGTGTCTTGATCTGGACCTTATCCGCGTCATCCCCAGTTGAAGGCGCACTGATTATGCTCGCCTTTGGCCTGGGCACTCTACCTGCGATGATTCTCACCGGCGGTCTGGCCGCTCAATTTAAACAGCTGAGTCAATCACCTATTTTGCGCTCAGTGTCCGCAATATTGATCATCGTCTTTGCAATCTGGCAGCTGATGCCATTATTCTCTGGGGATCTGGTCCACAGCGGCCATTAATACTGATTCGCTTTTAATTTTTAATAGCTTTGACCGAGCGCTAACTGCCTGTTCAAAGCCAGAAGTAGGTAATACCATGAGTAATCTGAGCCAAATTGAATGGGACCACGACCTGATTCAGCGTTATAACATCTCAGGCCCACGCTACACTTCCTATCCAACGGCTGTTCAGTTTACCGATCAGTTTGCTGAAAACGAGTATAACGCGGCAGTACAACGCAGCCGTGATGCTGACAGTCCTCTGTCGCTGTATTTCCATATTCCCTTCTGTGACACCATCTGCTTCTACTGTGGCTGTAATAAGATCGCCACGAAGGACACCGCTAAGGCTGAACCCTATCTGGAACGAGTGTACAAAGAGATCGCTATGCAAGCGGAACGTGCCGGCAGTGATAACCGCTTGGTAAAACAGCTGCACTGGGGCGGTGGTACGCCAACCTTCCTCAGTCATGAGCAGATGCGTGATCTGATGGCAGAAACCCGCAAGCACTTCCAGTTACAGGGCGATGATGAAGGCGACTTCTCCATTGAGATCGACCCAAGGGAAGCCACCGGCGAAACCATGGAACTGCTGCGTGAGCTGGGCTTTAACCGTGTTAGCCTGGGCGTGCAGGACTTTAATCCTGACGTACAAAAAGCGGTTAACCGTATCCAATCAGAAGAGATGACTCAGGATATTCTGGATCATGCCCGTCGTTTAGGCTTCCGCTCATTGAATATCGACCTGATCTACGGTCTGCCACTGCAAACAGTAGACACCTTTGCTGAGACACTGGAAACCATCATTAAGATGAGCCCCGACCGCATCTCAGTCTTTAACTACGCCCACCTGCCGGAGCGCTTTAAACCTCAGCGCCGTATCAATAACGACGACCTGCCTTCACCTGATACTAAGCTGCAGATTCTGGAACATACCATTAACCGCCTGGTTGAAGCGGGCTATGTCTATATCGGTATGGATCACTTTGCCAAACCTGACGATACGCTAGCCATCGCTCAACGCGAAGGCAAGCTACATCGCAACTTCCAGGGTTATACCACCCACTCCGATTGTGATCTGATCGCTATGGGTGTGTCTTCTATCAGTCAGCAGGCCAATACCTATAGCCAAAACGCTTACACCATTGAAGAGTATCAATCAGCCATTGATGAAGGCCATCTACCGGTGATCAAGGGTATAGAGCTGAGCGAAGACGATATTTTACGCCGCAGCGTCATTAACCAGATTATTTGTCACTTTGAGCTGGACGGTGACCAGATAGGTGAACAGTTTAATATCGACTTTAACGCCTATTTTGCCGAAGAGTTGGAATTTTTAGAGCAACACTGCCGGGATGGCCTGGTGACCCGTGAAGTAAACAAATTCACAGTCACTCCAGCAGGCCGCTTACTGGTAAGGGCAGTATGTATGGCTTTTGATAAGTATCTTGATAAAAAAGCCTTAACCCAGTCCTATTCACGCATTATTTAACTGGTTATTGGCAAGTTATTACTCTAATAAAAAGCCAGCCTAACCCAGGCTGGCTTTTTTGTTTCGATGACACTTTGCTAATAAATCTGATATGCGTCAAAAAACCTTTGCGTAAAAAGGCAAAATGTTCATAATGAACTACGGCCTAGATTGTCAACGATTATTAAAAAAGCCCGGAGTTCAGTCATGCCAAAAGGGCAACTAAAAGGAATCTGCTTTCACCCCAGCAAGGAAACCAAGTGTGTTACTTGCAGCTTAAGTTCACTGTGCCTGCCAATTTCCCTCAATTTTGAGGATATTGACCAGCTGGATAAGATCATTAAGCGCAGACAGCCTTTGAAAAAGGGTGAGCACCTGTTCCACCAGGGCGACCGCTTCGATTGTGTGTATGCGGTACGTTCAGGCAGCGTCAAAAACTACGCCATGACCAATGATGGCGAAGAACAGATCACAAACTTCCACCTGCCCAGCGAACTGGTTGGTCTGGATGGTATTGATTGTGATACCTACCCAGTTTCTGCCAAAGCGTTAGAAACTACCACCGTTTGTGAAATTCCTTTCTCTCGTCTGGAAGAGCTGGCCAAAGAGTTGCCAGAGCTTAGATCTCAGATTCTGCGTATCATGAGCCGCGAGCTGCGCGATGATAAACAGATGATGATGTTGTTGAGCAAAAAGAATGCTGAACAACGTGTCGCAACCTTCCTGACTAACCTATCCACTCGCTTTAAGCGCCGTGGTTACTCCCCTTACACCTTCCGCCTGCCCATGTCCCGTAACGAGATAGGCAACTATCTGGGTCTGGCAGTAGAAACCGTAAGCCGGGTATTTACACGCTTCCAAAACAGCGAACTGATTGCAGTTAACGGCAAAGAGGTCCATATTCTTAATATGGATGATTTAAGTGAGCTGGCTGGGTTACCGGATTTTGAACCGCGACAGGTAGAAGTCACCAACGCGGCCGGATAACGAAGCACTATAAATCTGGATAATACTGGATAGCATCAGGCCTGCTCACAGGGAATAACCGCCCCAGTGTAGGAGGCCTGTATGATTATTGATCAAGTCTATCTGAAAAATCTGGTTGCCAGTGTGCCTGACTTTCCAAATAAAGGGCACAAATTCCGAGACCTTTCTCCCCTCTTAGCCGATCCTAAAGCTCTGCAGATTGCCTGCGATCTGTTAATTCATCGTTATACCGGTTCAGATATCAGTGCAGTGGTTACTGTCAGTGATAGCGGCTTATTGCCAGGCTCTATCGTGGCCTATCGCTTACAAAAACCTCTAATTCGTATTCGACCACCACAAATGATTCCCGGCCCCAGTTTTGAAGAAAATGTCGACAATGCTTTGGGCCATCAAGCTGTTGCCTTAAGTGAAAGCGCCCTGAGTGCCGATGACAACGTTTTGCTGTTTGATGATGCCATTGCCTCCGGCGAAAGCATGCTGGCCGCTGCAGCGCTTGTCAGACGTTTCTCTGCCCGTATTCACGAGGCTTGCACATTAATTGATTTACCAGACGCTGGTGGACGGGAAAAACTGATTGAGCAGGATGTGCCTTTTTATGCCTTAATGACATTTGAAGATTAAAATGTCTTTGTTCTGGTTTAACTGCTTATAGCAAAACGGCAGCCCTATGGCTGCCGTTTTATGTGATCTCAATACAATTTTCTGACTAACTTGCCGCATCCACAATTTCGATGCGATTAGCCATCATACTCAGCTGTTTCTGTTCCAGGTTTTTAAAATCAAACAACTCGCCATCAGCCAGCTGAGATGGCGCTACATTCTGCATAGCGCGGAACATAATCTCCAGACGGCCCGGATGTTGTTTTTCCCAACCCTGCAGCATCTCTTTAATCACCTGACGCTGTAGACCATCCTGAGAACCACACAAGTTACACGGAATAATCGGGAACTGTTTCAGCTCTGCAAATTCAGCAATATCTTTTTCCGGGCAATAGGCTAGCGGGCGAATCACAATATTCTTGCCATCATCACTCAACAGCTTAGGTGGCATCGACTTCATCGTGCCACCGTAGAACATATTCAGAAACAGCGTTTCCAGCATATCGTCTCTATGGTGACCCAACGCAATCTTGGTCGCACCGATCTCTTCCGCAAAGCCGTAGAGAGAGCCACGACGTAGACGGGAACACAGTGCACAGGTAGTTTTACCTTCCGGCACTTTTTCTTGCACGATGCTGTAGGTATCACGCTCCAGAATATGGTATTCCACATCCAGGGTTGCCAGATATTCAGGCAGCACATGCTCAGGGAAACCCGGCTGCTTCTGATCCAGGTTCACCGCGACCAGCTCAAAATTAACCGGCGCACTTTTCTGCAGATTCATCAGAATATCCAGCATGGTGTAAGAGTCCTTACCACCGGATAAACACACCATCACCTTGTCGCCTTCCTGAATCATATTGAAATCAGCAATCGCCTGTCCCACATGACGACGTAAACGCTTTTGTAGCTTGTTAAATTCGCGTTTCTCTTTCGGTAATAGTTCCTGCATGACTGCTCCGGCTGGATAAGATGTATGGCATACATTCCCAAACCAAAGTCTTTCGCTGTTTCACTGGCTTACCGCCAGGGGAGGCTGCAGCCTCTGCAGAGAAACTTTTGTTTGAGTGCATTATAAAAACTGGCTCTTTTACCCAAATTCAGCACATTTGTAAACTGAAATCAGATAGAAAAAATCAGAAAATTGGCAACACTTTGATGTATAAAGCGTTTATGATTAACCTTCATTGTATAAATTGTTTTCCGTATAAGTTTAGGTAACAGCGTCTGATGAATACTCTGCAACGATCTCGTCTGCTGGACACGCTGCAGCTGGTACTGGAAGCCCACCCTCAAGGGCTGAACGAACATGCTCTGATTAAAGCTTTAGGAGATGTGGGCGTGATCGAAGTCACGACTCAAACCTTCTCTGATACGATGACGCTGTTTCGTACTCACTTTCTGGTTTATAACGCGCTTTATGAACTGAAGGATGAGCTGATCCGCAATGCCCATTGGATTCTTGAGATCTCTGCGGTCAATATCAAGCTGCACCCCTACGAATTTGGTCACCAGCTACTGAGTGAAAAAGATCCCATGCGGGACTACTACCTCGATCTCAGTGCTCTTCAGGAAACCACTGAAGAAGAGCTGGATGATATGCTGCGCAACTTCTGGAAAAAGATTGATATCGAAGAAGAAAAACAGGTTGCCCGCGGACTGAGTTCAAGAGCTTTAAAATGCCTGGATCTTGAAGAACCGATCACTTTTGCCGAAATAAAGAAGCAGTACCGAAAATTAGCCATGCAGCATCATCCCGACCGTGGTGGTGATCCCGCTAAGATTCAGGAAATTAACGAAGCGATGGAAGTTCTTAAGGCGGCCTTTAGATGATAAAAGCACTCAGCGGTAAATTCTGGCAACTGACGTTGTTACTGACAACATTGGTTTTACCTGTCACTGAAGCCATGGCCGCCCGCCATGCTGTCGTTTTGCAATACCAGCATATCAGCGACCGTACCCCACCCAGCAAAAGCGCCCCGTTAAAAGACTTTATCTCTCATCTGGATTATCTGGAACAGAATAACTACAAAGTCTGGCCACTGGAAAAAATCGTCAAACGCATCCGCAATAAACAAAAGCTGCCCGATAAAGTGATTGCTATCACTTTTGATAATGCCTATATCAGCGTCTTTGAGAATGCCTTACCTCAACTGGCACGTCGCGGTTTACCATTTACTGTTTTTGTCGCTGCAGCTCCCATTATGAAAGAACATCCGCTCTATATGAGCTGGGATCAACTGATGGAGGTCCGCCGTCAGGGCGGGAGCATTGGCTCCATGGGTTTGATGGCTACCAATATGGCAAAAACGCTACCCGGCGAATTCCCAAAACAGAAAAAAGCGCGCCTACAACGTGAACTGGAGCTGAACGAAAAAGCCCTACAGAAAAAGCTAGGCATCAAACCAACCCTGTTTGCCTACCCAGAAGGTGAAGCCGACGGCCAAGCGAAAAAACTGATCAAACAGATGGGTTATACCGGTTTTGGCCTGCAACAGGGCCCCGCAAGTCGTTTTAGCAGCACAACATACCAACCTCGCTTTACTGCCACAGGCTCTGCTAAAAATATCCAGAACCTGAAAGTAAAGCTTAGCAGCCTGCCAATGCCGGTACGTCGAGTGAAAGGCGGTAATAGCATTTTACTGCATGATGACAACTACCCTGAAGCCGTTGTAGAACTATATTCTGGTAGCTATGTATTAAGTGGTCTGAGATGCAAAAACCGTCAGGGCCTGCCTGTCGATCACTATCTGCGCGGTAAAGAAAACAAACCCAGCTTTATGATTAAAAGTCGCCGCGGTGAAAATGTTGGCCTAGTGGAATACTACTGTACCGCACCACACGATAAATCTTCTCGTTTCTACTGGTTCTCTCACACCTGGATTCGTCCAAGTGAGGATGGCAGCTGGTAAACCTGGTATCACATCATAAGCACTTGTTTTCCCGACACTCACCGGGGAAATGAGTGCATAGGTTTTAGCCCCCCCCCTCTGCACACGAGCTTGTACAAATCTCAAAACCAATCCAATACCTACTTCACCAAGGGCATATCACCCATCACCCCAACTCCTTGCCTTTACTTTTAGTTCGATTTTATCGAAAGATAAGCCTGTTTTTTACTGATTTTTATCCGAAATAACTCCAGGTAAGCTAATCAACAGTTAGCAAACAAGAGGTTAGAGTGATGGGCTTATTAGTTGATGGTCAGTGGCAAGACAAATGGTATGACACCAAGAACAATAACGGGCGCTTTGTCAGAGAGTCTTCCCAGTTTCGCAATACATTGCCTTCTGAGCTATTTCCTGCACAAGCGGGCCGTTACCATCTCTATATCTCTCACGCCTGCCCCTGGGCTCATAGAACCATGATTGTCAGACATCTAAAGGGATTAGAAGAGTTAATCGACTTTACTGCAGTATCACCGGATATGCTGACGGAGGGCTGGCAATATGATCAACCGGAGCCCAACTACGGCTTTAATCGTCATCATCAGCTTTATAGCAAAGCAGATTCAGGCTACACCGGACGCGTTACGGTACCCGTCTTATGGGATAAAGAGGCGCATACTATCGTCAACAACGAGTCCGCTGAAATTATCCGTGTCTTTAACTCCGCTTTTGACGACCTAACCGGAAACAAGATCGATCTTTATCCACAACACTTGCAGCGAGAGATTGAAGCCCTTAACGATGCGATTTATCCGAGCATTAATAACGGTGTCTATCGTTGTGGTTTCGCTACCAGCCAGGAAGCCTACGAAGAAGCCTTTCAGCAGCTGTTTACCCAACTGGATAAGTTGGAGGATCTTTTACTGGAAAGTAACTACCTGACAGGCGATTACCTCACCGAAGCCGACATCCGCCTGTTTACCACTTTGATTCGTTTTGATCCGGTCTATTACGGTCATTTCAAGTGCAACCAAAAACGTCTGCAGGATTACCCGGCATTATGGGATTACACCAAGGCGATCTATCAGTTTAAAGAGATCAGCGAGACAGTGAATTTTGATCATATCAAGCGTCATTACTACTACAGCCACGACACCATCAACCCAACCCGCGTTGTTCCTGTAGGACCTGATTTAAGCGATCTGGAGATACCCGCTCTAAGACCTGAGCCAAAGCTATACAGAGGATAAAGCAAGCTAATCAGGCTGCACTTCAAGAAAGAGCACAAGAAAGAAACAGAGAAGAGTAAAGAAGGCCTGCAAGAGATTGCAGGCCACAACAGTCTACAAAGTAGCACTGATTTTACGGAGATCTTATTGCCCTGATATCAACATCGCTAGAATCATCATCGTTTCAGCCATCACTATAGGCACTCTACAACATAGCGACTATAACAACATAGGTACTTTAACAACGACATATGCCTATTATGGTGCTCTGGCCTATTACGGGACTCGTCACTATTATGATGTCGGCACAGGACCTTTCAGCAAACGCACATACATCAACGCAGTTGTGGTCGCATCGCCAATAGCACTGTGACGCTGGCCAACCATAGGCACACCCAATTTCTCTGCAATCTTCTCAAAGTGCAGATCAGGCTGAAGCTCTGGGTTCGCACGCTTCACCTTATTCAGATAACGGTGTGACAGTTCAATGGTTTTATTCGGTAGACTAAAACCAAAACGCGGGCGGATAAAACGGTTCAGCACCGTAATATCATAATCGATGTAGTAGCCCATAATCGGACGATTACCGACAAACTGCAGCAGTTGCTCCAGCGCATCCGGCAGCACCTCACCACCACGCAGATCGACACCACGAATACGGTGAATCTTAATAGAATCACCTGTCAGACTCTCAGGCTTTTGCAGCTTGATATCCAGCTTTTCACTGGTCAGCACCTGAGTCCCTTTGATTTTTACTGCAGCGATCGATACCAGCTCCGCTTTTTGCGGGTCCAGATCAGTCATCTCGCAGTCCAGGGCGATCACTTCATCGCCAGTGTAAGGCTCAAACATAAAGGCATAATCGCCATCTTTATGAGCCCATTTATCGGTAGCACTTCTTATTGTTTTTAAAACCATTTTGCTTACCTCACAGGAGACCTTGAATTTTATTTTTATCGGTCGAGGTGATATCTATGCGACATTCTCGACTTAAATTCTTTCACCATGTGCAGCGCTTCGCGTAATAGATCCCGGTCCAGCTTATTCAGACTGACCGCACTGACCATATTCCCCTCACCCAGAGCGGCCTGGCCAGTTTCAACTTTGAGCTGCTGCTGCAGACGCAGGGTGCTTAATACCACCAAGGCCTCTGCCAGATCATCAGCAAACTTGCGCTTCATCACACGCTTCTCAACCAATGCCTCAATACGTTCAAAGGTATTGGTTTCTTTAATCTTGAATTGCAATGCCATGGTGCGAATACCATGCACAATTGGGAAAATACCGCCTTTCTTGATATCCATGGCATCAGATTTTTTCAGACCACCAAAGAAAGTCAGCGGTGTACTGAAACGACGCAGCGGCATAGCAAAGTAAGAGTAAAACACCTCATTGCCTTCCAGCGCCCGGAACAGATCATCACGCAGATTATTAAACAGGCTGGTATTGCCCGCCACTGCATGGCCATCGACAAAAATCGCCAGATTCATCAGACCGTTACCCTCTACAGAGGCAGTCCAGTTTTTCAGCGTTTTACGCCATTCTGACTCACGCATCACCCACTCAGGGTTAGATACCATAATCTTGCCAGGGCACAGCGGATAACCAAAATCCAGTAAGGTCGTAGTGAACTTATCCATCACCTTACTGCATTCATTCCAATCCAGATCATCGGCAATAATCAGGGCATTATCCTGATCGGTCTTAAGTACCTGCTCACCACGGCCTTCACTACCCATTACCAACAAACAGGTTTTCTTGCGGATCTCTTCCGGTACCAGCTGTTCGTAGGCCTTGGCAATAATACGACCGTTTAGCGCGGCCAATAGATCCATAGCAAAACGTACTTTAACGCCCTGAGCTACCAAGCCATTCACCAGCTCGGTTGTGCCCTTAGCTGCGATAGCGAGCTCTTCCAGATTACTGGCACGCTCAATCTGCAAACCAATAACATGGGATTGACTGGAGAAGAAACTCAGTACATCAGTTAGCTCAACCAGGCCGGCCAGTTCACCATCATCAAATGCTACAACACGTTGAATCTTATGGCGGGTCATTAGAACCAGAGCGTTAAACAGGAAGTCATCAGACTCCACCGTTAACAGGTTATAACTGGCTAGATCACAGATATCACCATCCAGCCCCATATCCTGCAGCACCACGCCTTCAAGCAAGTCTGTGCGGGTTACCATGCCGTACTGACCGCCTTTTTGAACCAACAGACAATCCGCATGCTGTTCACGCATGGTACGAGTCGCTTCAAGAATGGTGGTACCGGATGGTAGAACAACGGCTTCACGCAGGACGGAATCTTTCACCATCGCCAGCATGAAGGAGGACATATCACCGCCGCCCAACTGTTCGCTGCGGCGCTGCTCAAGCAGGCGTGCCTTTTCGGCCAGAGTATTCTGGAAGTAAGCCGCAAAAGCCTCATTGGCCTCCAGCAGCTCTAAAAAAACTTCTTTTGGTAATTGCCAGGAAATCGTCTCTTCCAGAGCACGGAAGGTATAACGGCTGGAACCGTTAATAATGGCAATTGCACCAAACAGATCTTCGTGGGCGTACTCACGAAGCACACCGCCCTCAGGGTCTGATTCATTGGCTTGAGGATCAATCTCAGCCACGGCACCTTTCAACACCACATAGACAGACTCAGCCTCTTGACCCGCATCAAGAATCGTCTCGTCATTACCAAAATAACCAATATCAAGACGAGAAACTAACTTGTGCTGCTCCTCCGGGCTGAGCAAATCAAACGGCGGATGAGAAAGATCAAACTCACTGCTCATAGATTTTTTTATCCTAATTATCAGAGCCTGTTATCACGGTATTAACTATTTAAAAATTAGTACTTAACCCAATAGCGCTTAACTAATAGCACTCAACAACCAACACTATTTAGCTGTGATCAGCTATCCAGCCCTCAACAACTAAACAGAGTTATAAAATTATGCTATGGAACAATCTAGCAGACCCATTAGTCAGCTGTAAGCCGTACTTTAGTCTCAACACTACAGCTGACCTGGGGAAAGAATTGATAAAGAGGGAATTACGAAAAGAAAATCAGAGACAGACTTTAGATAATAGAGGATCACTTGCCAGCAACAGGCGTTTCTGACTGATATCCAATGAACCTTCTTCATTCACCGGCAGTAACTCGCGGGAGCCACAGTTCAGTACAAAGTGATTATTAGCCACGCGATCGGTGTAATGTTTCTCAAAACGGTATAACACAAACTCTGCTACGCGCTGATCGCCAATCATACGGGTATCGATGGTCTTGGTGTCCAGTACAGTAAATGCAGAGGTCATTGGAAAGAAATAGGTCCATGGACGCCAGATCTTACCTGGAGCTTCAGAGGAAACGATATAGGACTCGGAAGGTAACTTCTCGAGTTTGTGCTCATACCAGCCATAATCCATATTGATTTGGTAAGCCAGCATTCCCGCTCCGGCAAAAGCAGGGATAAACCATTTCGGAATAATACCCCGACTCAGTTTACGCAGTATCAGTGCGATACCTGCTGCCGCTAAACCTGCCGAAAATGCTGCTAATAAATGCCAGATCATAAAAACCTTTTCCTCAAAACGTATCCTGAAAGTAAAACGGGCTTCCTGTCATCCAGGAAGCCCGCTCTCACTTTATGTCCTTATGTAGAAAGAGTCTACATCCGGATCATTAGTGGTCAACTGCAGCGCCAGCACCTTTAGGGTAACGTACGCTTTCAACCAGATCTTGAATCTCTTGAGGTGGCTCTTCAGTCGCAGAGGATACAAAGTAT
This sequence comes from uncultured Oleiphilus sp., assembly GCA_964342385.1. Classification (GTDB taxonomy): domain Bacteria; phylum Pseudomonadota; class Gammaproteobacteria; order Pseudomonadales; family Halomonadaceae; genus Oceanospirillum. Next base: position 19,707 of record CAYFGP010000115.1, read on the forward strand.
GCCACTGTGAAGTTGATGATCGCACCAATTGCACCGAAGGACAGAGGAGAGATACCCAGAATCCAGTTATCAGGATTATCTGGCAGGTTCGCAGTACCTGGGATGAAGAACCAACCTTTGTACATGAAGATGTATACCAGGGTGATAATCAGACCAGTCAGCATACCCGCAACCGCACCTTTGTTGTTGATGCGCTTGGAGAAGATACCCATCATCAGCACAGGGAAGATAGATGCTGCCGCAATACCGAACGCCAGAGCTACTACCTGAGCCGCGAAACCAGGAGGGTTCATACCCAGATAAGTTGCAATCACAATGGCGACGGTCATAGAGGCCCGCGCGGCCATCAGCTCGCCTTTTTCTGAGATATCAGGGTTAATCGAGTTCTTAATCAAATCGTGACTAATCGCAGAGGAGATAGCCAACAGCAGACCTGCAGCAGTAGATAGTGCAGCAGCCAGACCACCAGCAGCGATCAGACCGATTACCCAGCCAGGCAGCTGTGCAATTTCAGGGTTAGCCAGTACCAGGATGTCACGGTTGTAAGTCAGCTCGTTACCATTCCAGCCACGGTCAGACATATCAGCCTTACCATTGTAGAACTGGATGCGGCCGTCGCCATTCTTATCTTCAAACTTGATCAGCTTGGTTTCTTCCCAAGTCTTCATCCAGTCAGGACGCTCGTCGTACTTGATAGACTCAGCCTGTACACCATTCGGGTAAACAGTGTTGATCAGGTTCAGACGCGCCATAGAAGCTACCGCAGGAGCAGTCAGGTACAGCAGAGCGATGAAGATCAGCGCCCAACCAGCAGACCAACGTGCGTCAGCAACTTTAGGTACAGTGAAGAAACGGATAATTACGTGTGGCAGACCTGCAGTACCGATCATCAGAGTCAGAGTAAACAGAACCATGTTCAGTTTATTCGGCACATCTGCGGTATAGGCAGCAAAACCAAGATCTACAACGATTTGATCCAGTTTAGCCAGCAGAGGCATACCTGAAGCGGTGTGATCACCGAACAGACCAAACGCAGGGATTGGGTTACCCGTCAGCTCCATAGAGATGAAGATCGCAGGAATGGTGTAAGCGATGATCAGTACAACATACTGAGCAACCTGGGTGTAGGTAATACCTTTCATACCACCCAGTACTGCGTAGAAGAATACTACAACAGAAGCGATAACCAGACCGGTGTCTTTGTCTACTTCCAGGAAACGGGAGAATGCGATACCCGCACCCGCCATCTGACCAATTACGTAGGTCACAGAAGCAACAATCAGACACGCTACAGCTACCAGACGTGCAGTCTTACTGTAGAAACGGTCACCGATGAAATCTGGCACAGTGAACTTACCAAACTTACGCAGGTAAGGAGCCAGAAGCATTGCCAGCAGTACGTAACCACCGGTCCAACCCATCAGGAAGGAAGAGTTTGCGTAACCACCAGCGGCCAGAAGACCA
>CAYFGP010000116.1:0-21139 GCA_964342385.1 uncultured Oleiphilus sp.
GGTGAGCAAGAAGGGGTCTCAGGCAGGATCGAAATTTAAATCACTGATTCAGGAAGGAGTTTTTGTGAATAATAGTCAACAGCTTGAAAGTATTTACTCTGACGAGTGTTTTGTAAAATCAGTAGATTTAAATACAAAAAAGATTATTGAAGATATTCCAGAGGCAGAGTTTAGAATAGCTTTACAACGCTGTAGAGGGTTGGATCTGCTTGCTTTAAAGATTAGTTTCTTTGTTGCAGGTGGGTTGGTATCTAGAGCAATAGATAACGGTATTGATGTCGAAAATACCAATTGGCTTGATCATAGAATCGATCTTCAAGAAATAGGTGAGTCAATCAACAACAGTAGCGTTGCTAATGCTGGTAGCAATGTTGTTGATATCTTGGAAATGATAGAAAAAGCAGATGGCTATATAGATAAAATGACTGGTGATAATGATGGGTCATTAGCAATGGAAATAGCTGGGAATATTTTTGATATTATTGACTTTGATTGAGGTGGTGCTGTGCGCGATATTAAAGAATATAAGAATATGGATGAAATAGTAGAAGATGTTGTGCCAGATGGAAAAATCCAAGGCGTTTACTCTAATGCTATAGTAGAAGATGTTGGCTTTATAGAGTCTATTGCTGCTTTTTTATTTAGTGGCTGGAAAGATAAGTTTTTTGTAATAGGGGTGGTGGGGCTGTATTATTGGGGCGCTGTTAATGGTCTGCCTCCTGCAGTAATGGATATAATATTAACAGTAGGTGTTTTATTCTTGTTGTTTGTTTTCGGGAAAAGGATAAGCCCTGGGCTGATTATTGTTACGGAAGATTATGTTTATTTGATAAATGATGTTGTAAAAGATAGGAAGACTGGGATGATAAGATATGATTTTATAGAAAGGTCAGATGTGAATGAAGTTGAAAGTTATTTTAAGGCGGCAAAACTAAACCCTATATGGGGAATGTTTAATCATAACTTTAATATTAACGGGAAAAAAATTTATTGTTAATAGATCTTTGTTGGGGGCTTTGGTGTTCTCAGGTCTAAAGCCTAATATGAATAGAGCATCATTTAGTAAAATGAAGATATTGCTATCTTAAAGGGAAATCGAACATCCGAGCTTATCTTTCTGATTTTACAGAAAAAACTATCCCACATATAGGAAAAGCCCAGCATTCGCTGGGCTTTTCCTATCCAACAACCCAACCCTATGTCTCAATCGCATTCAAGTGATTCAAAAACAGTGTAAAGATCTCTGACTGAGTTGAAGTATTCAGTCGGCTATGGATATTCTTTCTATGCACCTTAACAGTGCCGACGCTGATACTCAGAATATCTGCAATAGACTTCGATGAGTGTCCTTGCAGAATTAAGCCTAAAATTTCCTGTTCTCGTTGAGTCAGTACGCCACTGGCAAATGTTTTCAGTGCCTGCTTGATCGGGCCTTCAGATTTTTCGTATTTCACATATTCCTGGGATTGAGCCAGCCAGAATTGGTGAATCAGGGATTCAATCACCGGATAGATGCTTTTCAGGCGGTTTAGTTCGGCGCGGGTGATACTGCCCAGGAAGGACTTGCGGCCGAGTGTAATGGCGCAAGTGGTGCTCTGGTCCAGTTGGATGGTGAGGTTGATCTCATCCACTAGATCGAATTTTTTATAGCAGCTTTGGTAATACTCGGTTTCTTCGAAGGAGTCTGGGCAGATATCGACCAGACGACAGATGCCGGGTTGCAGACCATTTTGGATGGCGTTAAACAGTGGGTCGAGAATAAAAGCCTTGTCGACGTAAGCATGCAATGTTGGGCTTTGTTCAGCTGGATCTGTTGGATGAAGAATAATTGGGGTAAATGACTTTTTGTAGGTCACTACCAGAAAGGTGTCGAAGTGGCAGTGGCTGCCGATCACTTCCTCTAATACGGTGAGGAAGCTGGGTACACGCAGGTGATGAATTAAAAGAGCCAGATCCTTAGCGCATTGGCTGGTGATCAGTTCCGGGTTGACTTTCTGCTGCATCATTTATTCTCCGGTTTGCTCTTGAAAGGATAGTTGGTATTTTAGAAAAGCTTGTAACTTGTTGTTTATGCTAAATAAAAATGCCCGTTAGTCAAACCTGATCCAAAGAATAAACTTAGAGCGGTCCGAGTAACGGGCATTTAGGCTTAGCTAACTGACTGCAGTGTCAGGTTGAAGCAGTGCAGAGCTTTTTCACACAGCTCATCGACTTCTTCACGGGTGATCACCAGAGGTGGTGACAGTACCATGCGACTGCCTACGGCGCGCATGATCAGACCGTTGTTGAAGCAGTGTTCACGACAGATGTAGCCGATATCCAGGTCACCTGGGAAGAACTCTTTGGTTTCTTTGTCTTTAACCAGTGCGATACCCGCAACCAGGCCGATACCTTCAATATGGCCTACCAGTGGGTGGTCTGCCAGAGTCTCACGCAGTTTCTGCTGGAAGTAAGGACCGATATCGTTCGCGACATAATCAACGATATTCTCTTCTTTCATCAGCTTGATATTCGCCAGTGCTACCGCTGCTGCTGCAGGGTGACCGGAGTAGGTGAAGCCGTGGTTGAAGTCGTCATCGTGTGCGATCAGGGCATTAGCAATACGATCACCTACGGCCACTGCAGAGATTGGCAGGTAACCGGAAGACAGGCCTTTTGCCATAGACATAATGTCTGGTTTGATCTCTAGAGTCTGGCTACCGAACCAGCTACCGGTACGCCCAAAACCACAGATCACTTCATCAGCGGCCAGCAGGATGTCGTACTTGTCACAGATCTTTTGAATCTCTGCCCAGTAGTTAGATGGTGGAACGATTACACCACCGGCGCCTTGAATCGGTTCACCCACAAAAGCAGCAACATTGTCAGGGCCAACTTCCAGGATTTTCTCTTCCAGAGCTTTAGCACAGGCGATACCGAACTCTTCTTCGCTCATATCGCCTGCTTCGCCGTACCAGTATGGCTGACGGATACGCTCGATACCGCCCACACCTGGTGCGCCTTGTTTGTGCATGCCACCCATACCGCCCAGGCTGGCACCGGCCACAGTACTACCGTGGTAGGCATTCTCACGGGCGATCAGAATGTTTTTGTATGGCTTACCTTCAATACACCAGTACTGACGCACCATACGGATAATAGTGTCGATCGCTTCTGAACCTGAGTTGGCGAAGAAGATGTGGTTCAGATCACCTGGAGTGACGCTGGCAATCTCTTGTGCCAGTTCAGCCGCAGGCATATGGGAGGTTTGGAAGAAGGTGTTATAGAACGCCAGCTTTTCCATCTGTTGAGTCGCGGCTTCTACCAGCTCTTTACGACCATAACCCATGTTGACACACCACAGGCCTGCCATGCCGTCCAGCATCTTTTGACCTTCGCTATCCCACAGATATACACCCTCTGCGTTAGTGATTACACGAGCACCTTTTTTATTCAGCGCACCAGTGTTGGTGAATGGGTGCAGGTGGTGGGCCGCGTCCAGGGCCTGATAGTCAGTTGTCACTGCATTATATTTTTTTTCTTGGGACATGGTTGTTCTCCTAAACGTGGGGAAAATCTCTTTCCGCACCAAAAGCCTAATAACGAAATTGTGATCAAGTTTTTGTTAACAAAATCGCTCTCGTTTTTGTTAATGACTTAATTTTGTGATCACAAAATTAAAATGTCAATATACCTACTAAGACGTAGAAGGGGACAAAAAGGGTGTTTTTCAGACCTGATCTGAGCTGTTTTTTAGCCATAAAAGCCCGTTTTTACAGGCTTTTAACAAAAAGAGATGTTGGGAGATGCTTAAAGTACGATTAGGAAAATATTTTCTAAAAAAGGTGAAAAAAGAGCAGGTGGGTGGAATATTTTGCTAAGAAAAGAGGTTGAGGGTGTGAAATGGTCTGTCTAAGGTGCAGGTTTTAAGATTGAATTGAAGGACGGCTTAAAGATGTGAGTCTAAGGGTTGAAGAGGGTTGAGTTGAGCTGCTTAAGGCGGGCAAGCCCGCCATAGAAAAGATACTAGATGAGGAAAATTAATCAGCCCCAGAGGCGGATTGTTCAATAAAGCTGTGCAGTAGTTCTGGCGTACCGGCAAAGGCAAAACCTTCACGAATATCAGCAGCTACCGCTAGTTGTAGCGCCAGGGCATCTTTCTTCTCAATCGCCCGTAATGCCTCGCTATGGCGGTCGATAGTGTAGTGCTCTTCCAGCCGGCTATTGGCCAGCCGCATAAAGGGGCCGAGCTGTAACCATAGGCTTTCGATCAAGGGCAGAGTGACCTGATGAGGGTTGGCGGTATACAGAGCACGATGGAAACGCTGGTTGCGTACCGTAATCTGCTCCATATCGCCGTTATCCTGGGCTTCATCGATCTCTTTATCTAGCGCAATCAGCTGTTCTAGGCGCTCATTATCGATATAAGGCAGGGCCCGTGCAGCAGCGTGAGACTCCAGATTAATGCGTGCTTCACACAGTTCATTAAACTTCATTGCCGTCATTTTCGGCACCATCACACGCCGATTGCCCTGAATCTCCAGTGCACTCTCCGCCGCTAATTGGCGCAAAGCCTCCCGAACTGGCATAGGGCTGACATCCAGTATCTTAGCTAATTCACGAATGGTTAATGCCCGGCCTGGCAGGATCTGCCCGGTCATAATGGCGTTGCGCAAAGTGCCGTATACCCACTGGGTGATAGTTACACTCTCTTCGCGCTTGGTTAAGGTAATTCTTATTGGTGATTTCTTATCCATTTGGCCTTTAGAGTCCTAGATTGAATATAGAGTCACTAAGTGGTGCATTTCATCTTAATGTGATCACCATAGTGGTGCAAAACAATAAATTGACTAAATGCTGTTGACGCTATTTTTAAATTGTGATCATATCTTTCTTAAATTTGTGATCACAATAATTTAATTTTTAGTGATCGGCAATCTGATCAAGTGCTCTGTTTAACGGTTGAGTTTCCCCAAGCATCTACCTGGGGCCATCGATTTTTACTCGATGGCATAACCGAATAACAGCGGCTAACAGGTCGGACAGATTTTCAAGAGAGAGTTTATATGTCTTCCAGCTCAGACAATCAAAAAGAATTTGATCTATTTATCACAGATCTGAACGGCAATCTTCGTGGCAAACGTATGCCAGCCAATGCCCTGGGCAAAGTAATGGAAGAGGGGGTTAAGTTACCTCGTTCCGTAATCGGCTTTGATTTCTGGGGTGATGATGTATTAGAGAATGGTCTGGTATTTGAAACCGGTGATAGTGATGGCGTATGTATGCCGGTTCACGATCAGCCAAAGCCTGTGTCCTGGGCGAAAAACCCGCGTAATCAGATTCTGGCGATGATGTTTAACCCAGACAGTACGCCATTCAGTGCAGACCCGCGTCAGGCGCTGTGCGGTATTGTTGAGCGTTTTAAAAAGCTGGGTCTGACCCCGGTTGTTGCGACAGAGTTAGAGTTTTACCTGATGGATGGCCAGTCTGAAGAGACTCAGCGTCCACAGCCGCCGGTACTAAAAGAAGGCCATGGTCGTCGTCTGACCGCGACCGACTGTTACTCCATCGATGAGATGGACAATATGGAAGGCTTCTTTGCAGAAGTACGTCAGGTGTGTGAAGAGCAGGGCGTTCCGGCAGATACTATTATCTCTGAATTAGGCCCGGGTCAGTTTGAGATCAATCTGAATCACGTACCTAACCCTGCACTGGCGGCAGATCAGGCGATTATGTTTAAGCGTCTGATTAAAGGTATTGCCCGCAAGCACGGTCACTCCGCCACCTTTATGGCTAAGCCATACGGCAATAAGAGTGGTAACGGTTTCCACGTGCACTTCAGCCTGATCAATGAAGAAGGCAAAAACGTGTTTGATAACGGTGGCGAAGAAGGCACCGATATCCTGAAACACGCAGTTGCCGGTCTGATGAATACCATGGCTGATAGCATGCTGGCCTTTGCCCCGCATATGAACTCCTACCGTCGCTTTATGGCCGGTGCTCACGCGCCAACCTTTGCCAGCTGGGGTTATGAGAACCGTACTGTTGCGATCCGTATTCCGGAAAGCCCATGTGTGGCGCGTCGTATTGAACACCGTGTAGCCGGTGCTGATGCCAACCCATATCTGGTACTGGCGACAATTCTGGCCGGTGCGTTATACGGTATCGAAAACAAACTGATGCCACCTAAAGCGATTGAGGGTGATGCCTACGCTGAAGGTAATCAGGATCTGGTTCTGCCAAACAAGTGGGATGAGGCGACCGAAATCTTCAATCAGAGCTCTTTCCTGAATGAGTATCTGGGTGAGGAGTTTGTTCGTGTCTTTACCGCCGCTAAACGTCAGGAACAGCAAAAACTTCATGAACGTATCTCTGACGTAGAGTACGAAGCCTACCTAGGCTACCTATGATTTGACTGAATGCCCCGGATCATCTTTTAACTCTTTGATTCGGGGCATTTTTTTAAAATACCCATTGGGGGGTATATGGCGCCATTGGGATGCTGGCGTACAGTCATTACAGCCCCAAAGCGTTGCAGATTTTCGACTGACGAATGGCGCAAGCCATCATCAATAATAAAAACGAATGCCGACAAAAAGTTTCACAAGGAAATGTTTGACGGCGTAAGCGGAGAAAAACAATGCACCAGAAAAAACTAGGTTTAGCCGCAGCAGTTGCACTGACTCTGTCTACCTCAGCCCTGGCTGAAGACAAGGTTCTTAACGTGTACAACTGGTCTGATTATATCGATCCGGCAGCGGTTAAGCAGTTCGAGAAAGAAACGGGTATCAAAGTAAACTACGATGTTTACGATTCTAACGAAGTACTGGAAGCCAAACTGATGTCTGGCGGTTCCGGTTATGACGTTGTGGTACCCACGGGTGCTTTCCTGGAGCGTCAGGTTCAGGCGGGGATCTACTCTGAAATCGACCGTTCCAAACTGAGCAACTACGGTAATCTGGACAAAGTCCTGATCTCCAAGATTGAGCGTCACGATGCGGGTAACAAGCACAATGTTCCTTATGCGTGGGGCACCATCGGTCTGGGTTACAACGAGAAGATGGTAAAAGAGCGTCTGGGCGATATGCCTCTGGACACGCTGGACCTGATCTTTAACCCGGAAGTGGCGGCTAAGCTGGCAGATTGTGGTATCGGCCTGCTGGACTCTCCGGCTGAAGTGATGTCTATCGCACTGAACTATATCGGTCTGGACCCTAACTCAGAGAAGAAAAAAGATCTGAAAGCGGGCACCAAGCTGTTGAACTCGGTACGTGATAGCTACAAGTACTTCCACTCCGGTAAATATATCTCCGATCTGGCCAACGGTGAGATCTGTGTAGCACTGGGTTACAACGGTGACATCCTGCAGGCACAAAGCCGTGCAGAAGAAGCCGGTCAGGGCCACAAAATCGGTTACTCCATTCCTAAAGAAGGTACGCTGGTTTGGTTCGATCTGTTAGCGATCCCAGCTGATGCACCTCATAAAGATGCAGCGCACCAGTTTATCGACTACATCCTGAAAGCGGAAACCAGTGCCGGTATCTCTAACTACGTTTACTACGCGGTAGCGAACAAAGCGGCTGAGCCACTGTTAAATGCTGACGTGATCAACAACCCAGGTATCTATCCATCTGATGCAGTAAAAGCCAACCTGTTTACTCAGAATGCGCACACTGCCAAGTTTGATCGCCTGTTAACTCGTGCCTGGACTGGAATCAAAACAGGCCGCTAGGTCCTGTTTTGGCAAGGTAAAAAGTAAAACGGGCAGATAAGTAGATGAGCTATTTGGCCTGAAAGCCCGATAATATAAGGCTTAAGGTTCTAAACTATACAGAGGGGAAAGCCTCGTTTTCCCCTCTGGTTCTTGCAAGAAAAAACTGAAAAAGTCAGTTAAGTAGAGAGCAACTAGATAAGTTTTTTAATCGGCATATTTATAGCCAAGGGTTTTACATTAAAAAGCTTATTTAGAGGCTCCCTTAAGGGTGGTCTGGCCGTTTCTGTTTCCAGTTTTGTGACAGCTAACAACAGAATCACTAAATAAGAATAAGTACTGAGGGTTAGTTATGACTTCATCCCAACCGATCAACCTCCAACAAGCCGCAGCGGCAGACACTGCAAAGATGCCGACGTGGAAACAAAACAGTGACGAACCCTTCCTTCGCATTGAAAATATCACTAAGAAATTCGGTGAGTTTACTGCGGTCGATAATATTTCACTGGATATCTATAAAAACGAGCTGTTCTGTCTGTTAGGCGGTTCTGGTTCTGGTAAAAGTACCTTGCTGCGTATGCTGGCAGGCTTTGAAGAGCCAACCAGTGGCCGTATTCTGATTGACGGTATTGATATGGCGGGTATCCAGCCCTGGAAACGCCCGGTCAATATGATGTTCCAATCCTACGCTTTGTTCCCACACCTGAGTGTGGCAGATAACGTCGCCTTTGGTCTGAAGCGCGAAGGCGTTAGCCGTAGCGAAACCAAGCAACGTGTTGAACAGATGCTGGAAATGGTACAGCTGGGTCATCTGGGTAAGCGCAAACCTCACCAGTTATCCGGTGGTCAGCGTCAGCGTGTGGCCCTGGCCCGTGCGTTAGTCAAACGTCCTAAGCTGCTACTGCTGGATGAGCCACTGGGTGCACTGGATAAGAAACTGCGTGAAGAGACTCAGTTTGAGCTGATCAACATTCAGGAAGAGCTGGGTGTGACCTTTGTGGTGGTAACTCACGATCAGGAAGAAGCGATGACGCTATCGACCCGTATCGGGGTAATGAACCACGGTGTGATCGTACAGACTGATGAGCCTCATGATGTTTACGAGTATCCAAATAGTCGCTTCGTAGCAGAGTTTATTGGCTCGGTGAATCTGTTTGAAGGTGAGGTTATTGAAGACGAGCCGGATACGGTGCGTATTAAATCCGAAGAAGCCGGCGCGACGCTGTATATCAACCACGGTATCAGCTGTGCACCAAATCAGATTGTTCATGTGGCGCTGCGTCCTGAAAAGATCAAGATCAGCCATGATAAACCAGAACAAGAAGAGAACTGCATCCATGGTGTGATCGAAGAGATTGCCTACATGGGCAGCCTGTCGGTGTTTAAGGTACGTCTGGCCAGTGGCAAAGAAGTACGCGTGACTCAGCCTAACTTTAACCGTCATATGGGCGAGCGCTTTACGTGGGATGATAAAGTGTTCCTGTCCTGGGACGTTGACAGCAGCGTGGTACTGACATCATGAGTACGACATCACGCCTGCCTTGGATTAACGATTCTTCTTCGTTAATGACCAAGTACAACTTTATGCGTCGCATCAACTGGGGTCGTTTCTCCGTAGTTGGTGTACCTATGATCTGGTTAGGGATCTTCTTCTTTGTACCCTTCTTAGTGGTATTTAAGATCTCCCTGTCTGAAACCGCTATTGCGGTACCGCCTTATACCTCTCTGTTTGAGATGGATTGGGAAGAGGCCTACGTCAATATCAAACTCAATCTGGGTAATTACCTTTACCTGTTTGAGGATGCGTTTTATCTGGATGCCTATTTAAGCTCCATTAAGATTGCAGCGGTATCGACCTTTTTCACCCTGTTAGTGGCATTCCCGATCGCGTATATGATCGCTCGTGCCGATGGCTCAAAGCGCGGTCTGCTGCTGGCGCTGGTGATCCTGCCATTCTGGACCTCTTTCCTACTGCGTGTTTACGCTTGGATGGGTTTCCTGAAGAAAAACGGCATCGTGAATGAGTTCCTGCTAAGTGTCGGCATTATCGATCAGCCGATCACCATGCTGCAGACTGATTTCGCGGTGTATATCGGTATCGTTTATACCTACCTACCGTTTATGGTGCTGCCATTGTATAGCGCGCTGGAAAAGCTGGATATGACTCTGCTGGAAGCGGCTGAGGATCTGGGCTGTCGTCCATTCCAGAGCTTCTTCCTGATTACGTTGCCTTTAGCAATTCCAGGTGTTGTTGCAGGTTGTCTGCTGGTATTTATCCCAGCAGTAGGTGAGTTTGTAATTCCTGCACTGTTAGGTGGCTCGGATACCTTGATGATTGGTCGAGTATTGTGGGATGAGTTCTTCCTGAACCGTGATTGGCCGATGGCTTCTGCGGTGGCAATTGTGATGCTGGTTGTGTTGGTACTGCCGATTATGTTGATCCGTAATGGCCAGGGTAAAGAGGAGGCTATCTAATGAAACGCAGATCACTCTTTCTAAATGTTACGGCGGGTTTTGGTTTTCTATTCCTGTACGCGCCAATTATTGCCCTGATCATCTACAGCTTTAACAAATCCAAGCTGGTAACCGTCTGGGGCGGCTGGTCCCTGAAGTGGTACAGCGAGTTGTTTAACAATGAACAGATTATCGATGCGGCTTTGCTCAGTCTGAAAATCGCCTTTATCAGTGCCACCCTTGCGGTGGTGCTGGGCACCATGGCCGGCTTTGTACTGAGTCGCTTTGGACCTTTCCGTGGCAAGATGATTCTGTCCGGTTGGATCACCGCGCCACTGGTGATGCCTGAGGTAATTACCGGTCTGTCGTTACTGCTGCTGTTTGTTGCGATGGAAGGCATGTTTGGTTGGCCGTCAGGTCGTGGTACCGGCACCATTATTATCGCGCACACGACCTTCTGTATGGCTTATGTGGCGGTGATTGTTCAGGCTCGACTGTCCTCAATGGATGAGACACTGGAAGAAGCGGCGATGGATCTGGGCGCTAAGCCATCCTCACTGTTCTTCCTGGTGACGCTGCCGTTGATTGCACCGGCGATTATCTCCGGTTGGCTGCTATCGTTCACTCTGTCTCTGGATGATCTGGTAATCGCCAGCTTTGTATCCGGTCCGGGTAACAGTACTCTGCCGATGGTGATTTTCTCCAAGGTTCGTCTGGGTGTAACCCCAGAGGTGAATGCCCTGGCGACTATTATGATTGCTATCGTAGCCATCGGCGTGATTGCCGCCATGTACCAGATGCGTCGACAGGCGCGTATGTTGGCCAAGCCACAATAACGGCTTAGTCCACAGCCTTAAGCTGCTTAGCTCACTGCCTGAATAAAACAGGCGGTGGGCGAGTCAAAATATTAGCTTCCCGAAAACACTCAGCAAAGACGAACGGCAATAAATCATATTCTCTTGCTTGCACCTAGAGAGTATCGGCATCGCTTTGTTTTGAGTGCTAATAATTAGAAACACCCCTGCAGGGCTAAATGACTAAATGTAAGAGCTCTGCAGGCATTCACATTGACAGGTATAAAGATGAAATTAGGTATCTTAGCGACGGGTATTACCCCGGATGAGTTGCTGAACCAATATGGTTCCTACGCGGATATGTTTGTTCAACTGTTTGATCAGGCACAGGAAAACTTCGAGTATGAAGTGTTTGATGTGCGTGAAGGTCACTTCCCGGGTGGGGCAGAGCAATGTGATGGTTGGATCATTACTGGTTCCAAATTTAACGTGTATCAGAACCTGCCGTGGATGCTGCAGTTAAAAGAGCTGATCACCGAGATTCACGCTGCGGGCAAGCCGATGGTCGGTATCTGCTTTGGTCACCAGATTGTGGCGGAAACCTTTGGCGGTAAAGTGGACAAATACTCCGGTGGCTGGGGTGTGGGTCTGCACAGCTATGAGCTGAAAGGTTCCTATGATTTTCTGGCTGGTGCGCCTTCTGCGTTCACAATCAGTGCTATGCACCAGGATCAGGTGATCAATAAGCCGGATAATGCAGAGGTATTTGCCAGCTCTGAGTTCTGTCAGTATGCCGGTCTGGTCTACGACAACCAGATTCTGACCTTCCAGGCACACCCGGAATTTAATATCGCTTATGAAGATGAGTTAATTGATCTGCGTAAAGGCGCAGTGATTCCGGATGAAGCGGCAGACCAAGGTCTGGCCAGCGTACGTGAAGATGATGCCGCGACTGATTCTGTGGTTGTGGCTGGCTGGATGGCCAACTTCTTGCGTTCCCGCGCCGCCTAATACCTTTCTTGCAGCTGCCAGGATCAGGCAGCTGCTTCCTTCAAAAAAATAATAATTTCACAGTGCGGATCTGCACTGGCGATCTTCTATTGTCTACAGAATGATGAAATAGCGGAGTGACTATGAGTATTTCCGTCGGTCAACGCATCGCTCTGACACTTATTGTGATTTTATCCTTGTTCCTGCTGACCTCAGTGGCGTCCTACCATAGTTTTAATTCTGTGGGAGAGCAGGTGGATATCGCAGTCAATAAAGCATCTCCCCGAGTGGCGGTCAGTGGTGATCTGAGAGCCAATCTACTAGAAACCAAATATATCCTGCTGGAGTATCTGTCCGGTAAAGGCTCTCAGGTGGGGGAGGATGTCAGCCTATCCCTGCAGCGTATTGAGCAAACTTTCGCCGCTGCTTTCCAGCAACTACAAACCATTGAAGGCAATAATTCCTCCCAGGCATTAACTGACGCCCAGGAAACTACAGAAAATATCTTTGCCAAATCCAATCAAATCGTGCAGCAGAAGCAGTTGTACTGGACGCAACAGCAACAGATTCAGGAGCAAGCAGAAGAATATAAATACCTTACCAGTGAGATCGTTTACACGCTGGAAGATCTGTTGTTCGAAGAGTTTCGTTATGACTATCTCAAGGTACTGAAACCGCTACGGGATGATCTCTCTTTCCTGGCTTCAAAAGTGACTAATTTGCTGAAAACCACCGATGTCAGCAAAGCAGATAAGCAGTATCAGGATATTCAGGCCACCATTGCGCGCATTGAGAAGGGGGTATCGGAAGCCAAATCGTTGGATGAAGAAGCCTATGAATCCATTATCGAAACCTGGCAACCCTATAAAGCACAGCTGTTGGACGATAAGCTGACGCTGGTATCTCATCTGAATGGGATCCGAGCTACCGAGAAATCCAATGTTCTGTTGGTTGAGATTGAGGCTTTAGTAACTCGCAACGAAGGTCTGATCGATCAGTTTATTCAGCTGGCTAAGCAGCAGGAAGGGGAGGTGAAGATCTCTACCTCCGATACTATTCAGCAAGGCAAATTACTGATTATTGTCGGTGCGGCTTTGGCAGTGATCTGTTCGCTGCTATTTGGTATCCGTCTGATCCGTTATCTGCAAAGTGCTTTGCGCCAAGTGGTATCCGGTATAGCCCGAATTGCCCAGGGGGATCTGACGACGGCGCTACCGGTGAAAGGTAATGATGAACTGACCGAGCTATCAGTCAGTACTAACCAGTTATCGGAGCAGCTGCGTAATCTGGTTAATCAGATCAAAACTACGGTGGATCAGGTACATAACACCGCCAAAATCAGCTCAGATATCAGCCAGGAAACCCTGCAAGGGGTTGAGCAGCAGGGTGTGCAGAGTGCTCGTTTATCTGCAACTGCCACTGAGATGGAAGCCAGTTCCAATGAAGTCGCGGATCATGCTCGCCAAACGCTGGATGATGCCATTCAAGCGGCTGATATCCTTCAGAATAGCAGCAGTGCTCTGCAGAGTAATAATCAGGCGATTCGTCAGCTGTCAGAGCAGGTGTCTTCTTCGATGCATGAGGTCAATCAGCTGAAGAAACACAGCGACTCCATCAGTGAAGTGATTGATGTGATTCGTGCTATTGCCGAACAGACCAACCTGTTAGCGCTGAATGCGGCCATTGAAGCAGCCCGTGCTGGTGAGACAGGGCGTGGTTTTGCGGTGGTTGCCGATGAAGTACGTTCTTTAGCGACGAGGACGCAAGGCTCTATCACCGATATCGAACAGATGGTCTCCAATCTGCAAACCGGTGCCGAAAAGAGCGCTAAAACCTTATCGGCCTGTAGCTCTGAAGCCGTCAATTGCAGTGATCAGCTCAGTGCCAGCACTCAAGACCTGAATCAGGTGCTTGAGGCCGTACAACGTATGCGTGAGATGAACTCTCAGGTGGCCACGGCCACGGATGAGCAGCGCAGTACAGTAGTGGATATCAGCCAGAGCCTGACCGAGATCAGTACGATCATGGTGCAAACCACGCAGGGTGCAGAAACGGCGGCTCAGCAAAGTCAGTCCCTGCTCAGCATGTCTGATAATCTATCCCAGCAGGTGCTGAGATTTAAGGTCTGAGGTCTATCTTGACCTGATAATCAGGGCTCTCAAAGGTGTTCAGGTTGTTTCTAACCTTGTTATTTGAAACTGAGGTGCTGAAAAACTGTATTGAGACTGGGCTGGTGAGTCCGATTAAACATCCTGGAAACGACTTAAATTTTGCATTTCTCTGCTTAGATAGCAAAGAAATGCAAAATTTTTTTGTTAGTGGATACAAACGCTTAGGGTTAATAACCAACTAAAATGGTCGGAATTTAACAAAGAATCGGAACCCAATTTGATATTTTGCAGTCTTAAGAACTTATATTGGCTAGTCGGATCGACTATAAGTCAGTATATTTGCGGTTACTAAAAATTAATAACCCTATGATATGGCAGGAAAATAATATGAAGCTAGGTATTTTGGCAACAGATATTGGTCCAGAGATGCTAGTGGATCAGCACGGCAGTTTTGCGGATATGTTTGTAAACCTGTTTAGCAGTACTGACAAGGGTTTTGAGTACCAAATTTATCCCGTACTGGACAATATCTTTCCTGAGTCGCTGGATGAATGTGATGGTTGGATTATCACTGGCTCAGTTGATGGGGTATACGATAATTTGCCCTGGATGGAGCCTCTAAGACAACTGATTGTGCAAGTTCATGAACAGAAACGTCCTATGGTGGGCATCTGTTTTGGTCACCAGATCGTTGCAGATGCACTGGGCGGCAAGGTCGAGAAGTTCTCCGGTGGTTGGTCTCTGGGTGTACAGGACTACCTGATCGAAGGTGAGCATGACTTTATTCCAGGTGGTATCAGCAGTTTTGCTATTAATGCTATTCATCAGGATCAGGTGATCGAGAAACCTGCCGTTAGTGAACGTCTGGCTTATTCTGGTTTCTGTAGCAATGCGGGTCTGGTTTACGGCGAACATATTGTCACCTTGCAAGGCCATCCCGAGTTTACCCAGGACTATGAGCGTGACCTGCTTAATGCCAAGCTGGAAACGGTTTTTCCAGAAGATATCAAGCAAGATGCCTTGGAATCTGTGGACAGCAAAAAACTGGATTCACCAGAAGTAGCTGTCTGGCTTGCTGAATTCTTAGAAAATGCCCATGAGGCTTATCTGGAGCATCAGCAGGTTATGCAAGAACAACAAGCATCTCAGAACAAGGCAGAGCAGGAGGAAGCAGATACTGTTGCTGCCTAAAATATCTTTACCGCTTTTAAGCCCACTTGGTTGAGACTGATCAGGTGGGCTTTTGTTTGTGATCAAACTCTTGAAATTTTCTCTCAGTGTGACACCTCGTGTGACCTAGGGTTATTGCTGGTTTTTATGAATTTATAGTTTTATCTGTACTCAGAGATAGATTTTTTATTTTAAAATAATCTGATGAAGTAATAGTTTGTAATATTTTTCAGACACTTATTGCTATACCCTATCACTTAGTGAGGACTTAAGGGTTTTAGAGTGTTCCGGTCAAATTGTGTCGGAAGATTGATTTTATTCAAAGCTCTTAAGGGAGAGTACTTAATCAGTTAAGCAACGGATCAATGGATTGTCCTATTTAGAGGCCTAGCTAACCAGAGAGCTAGCAGTGACCTCAACCATAATAATGATAACCCATTTACTGTTTGTATCTTAAGGTTGATTGCGATGAGCACTGGCTATATTTGCGTTTTTACACTGCCCGAGCAACCTGATTTTGTAACGCTATTTGGCACTGAATACTGCCCGGAGTTTGCGGTTCGAACACTGAATCAAAAATTAGCGGCAACCTTTCAATTAAACTTCTCCACATTGGTTCAAGACCCGGTAAAAGTTCTCCATGAACTTCGGCTTAAACTGCGTCAATCTCAGACTCAAGAGCTATACGGCAAGGTTACGTATAAGGTCTCTGTGGATGATATCTACAGCTTGTTGCAGGAAGAAACCGATCAGTTGATTGTTGACCATAGTATGGAGCCTGATTTTTTTCAGGAAACTTTGCTAGATGACGCCTTTAATGAACAGCCAAAGCCCCGGGGTCAGCAAAAAATTTCCCAGGCAGCTGCCGCTATGTGTGAAGCTAATCTGTCTTTGCTGGGCCGCCAGGGCCATTGTTTATCTTTGAAACGTCTAGCAGACATCTACAGAACAAACCATAGTAATAGCCTGAAATTTAAGACCTATTGGCGTGAATATCTGGCGATGTCACTCAAAAAAACGGAATTCTATGGCCATAAACCTAAAAGCTTGGGTTGTACGAGGGCTGATCTGGCTAGAGAAGTAGTGGAATATCTATGGCTCGTATTCAAAGAGAACTGGTTTGATGCTGCAGATATACGCTATATCAAAAGCTTTCTGCAAAATGCAGATCAATATGTGCGACAAGACTTTATCTACGAGCTGGGTAACAACCAGAATATGATCGCCGTGAAAAAGCACTTTGTTACTGTCCCTGCTGCTGTTTCTGCCTCTGTGGCGGCATAAAGAGCCTATCCTAACCCTAAATACCATAAGTGTGATGTGGTCAAGCTATTAAGAGCTTGATCACAGCTTGCTCTAGCATCGACGCTTTCTAGGAGCATAATCATGAAGGTCCTAAGGGGTGATATTCTTTGCGATATTTTGTCGCGATATATCTGTATTTATCTACTGATGATCGCTATGTCTACGTCGGCATATAGGACTGTTTTTTGTGATTCTTGGAATATTTCATTGAAAGCATTGAATAAAAAAATCAGGTGATATTTTTTATTTAATGTTTTTTGTTTTTACAATGTTTGGAATTGGTCTTATATTGTCGCGAGTATCTTGTTGTTGTCTTATACGTGATAAGATAGCTGTTATTCCCTATTCAATACGGTAATATTTTACGTGTTGTTTAAAATGCTTCACTCCAGTATATTCTTCTTACAGCCCGTTATCGACAGTACAATATAGCAATCAATACGGTCTGTACGATATGATTTTATCTTATGTTTAATAGAGGGGGGGAATCGATATCTATTATCTCAATGGTATGGAGTATCTCAGATAACTCAGAAAATAGATGATAGCTATTGTTTGAACTCTGTTGCTTTCCTTGATTGTCTTGTGAGTTTGATCAAGCTTGAACATAATGAATAAGATGTTAGTTGTCTTAATCATCGTAAGGAAATTAAAAATGAAAGACGATGAAGCTCTAAGATCTAATGATACTTCTAGTAAAGTTTGGAACGGGATACTGCTGGTTTGTTTAATGCTTTTTTAGCAGCAGGATACGTGGCATCTTTTATGAAAGAGTATAATCCGGCTATAGATTTAAAATCTTCTGTATACGCTGATATTCAGGATCCTGAAGCAAAAGCACTTATTATCGATGCTCTTTAACAAGAAGCTGATACGCATCAAAAAAGCGTGAGCTTGCATCGCAACCATTTAATGTGGTTCTAGGTGTACTTTTAAGCTTTCTTTCTGCATCGGCCGCATCTGGATTTAAACGTCGTGACAACACCTAACAAGTTGATGCATCGGAAAATCAACTCACTGGTGCTCGTCGTTTTTCCTCTGAGCAAGGTTTAATATCAACAAATGGTGAAATGAAATGTACTTTATTACGAATAAAACATTGAAAAAATCAGGTGCCAATTTTAAGTTTCAAAAGTCCAATGAGATATCTCAAAGTTTACGCTACTGTAAATTGGTGTCAGATACAGAGTTTGAAGAAATTGAGAGTAAGCCGTTTATGCAGGCATTAATGGATGCAAGTGAAAAAGAGATATTGTTCTATGTGCATGGTTTCAATAATCAACCATATGAAGATATTTTTCCACGTGCAATGGCAATGCAAACACAATTGAATAATTCAGGTCTTAATAAGATTATTGTTGTTCCTATTATTTGGCCTTGTGATAACGATTTTGGCGTAATAAAAGATTATTGGGATGATCAAGATTCTGCTGAGCAGACAGGTAAAATACTTTCTAGATCCATTTCTAAACTTATTGCATGGCAGGAGGAAAATCGAGCAAAACCATGTATGAAACGAATGCACGTTCTTGCTCATTCTATGGGTGGAAGAGTTCTTGTGCAGTGTTTATACAACTGGGCAAAAAAATTTGGTGGCGGCGGTGTCCCATACTTATTTAAAAATGTATTTCTTATGGCATCGGATATACCGAATGAAACACTAGAGCGTGGTGAGGAAGGACAGTTCATCCCAGATTCTGCCCAAAGAGTAATTTGTTACTACGCAAATGATGATTTTGCAATGCCTGCAAGTAAGGTTTCGAATATGCGCAACTTGGTATTTAGTCGGCGCATCGGGCATACTGGCCCCGAAGATATGAATAAGGTATCAGATAATGTTTATGCAATAAATTGTGATTCATTTAACAATAAATTTGACAATCCTAAAGGTCACTCTTACTTTCTCGATAAAGATGGTAAGGAAAGTCCAGCGTTTCAGCATGTAATAAAAGCCTTGAAGACAAAAAATCAAGACTTAGGTAAAAGAAAAGTAACACTCTGATATGTCAATGGATATTATTAATAAAGCTGCCTAACAAGGTAAATGCACTTGGATGGCAAAAAGTGCAGCACCTTTGTTGCTCTACTTTTTGCCGCCCAGAGTTAAAGTTTTAGAAAATCTTATTCAGGTCTCATTGTGATGATTTTTGCACTGCAGTGTGAGTTTTAGCCATTTTTAGATACTTCCGGCTCTGAAATTCACGTAGAGATTCGGTTTTTTAGTACAAAATAGTCAATTTATGAAGCTTATATTTTTCTATAGCTTCATTTGATTTAAATGAAATATGGTATCAAGATGAATAAAATATGGTCTTTTCTTAACTCGCAGCTGGTGTCAGCAATAATAGCGGGTTTATTAATTCTTATTGCAGGAAAATTCCTTGAAGATAGTCAGCGTGAACAAGATTCTGAACTTATTACCTCACTGGATTTGCAGTCAAAGAAGGTGGCACTACTAGATAATGAGTTAGCATCTCTCAAGCAGCAAATGTCTGCCCTATTAACTTCTATGGATGATGTTTCAACTTCAATTCACACGCAACCTAAATCGCTTCTTTCAGATAATAATACTGAAACATGGGTAACACTTCTTTCTACTAGTTGGGCAAAGAAAAAATATAGAATTGATGTGGCAAAGTATTCTGATAGTAATGAAAATATTTCTGATTTTTATGTTAATGTAGATAGAATTTCAAAAGGAGTTGCAACGCTTAGAATTTCAAGTAAGGATGGTCAAGATATAAAAGTTGAATCTTTGAAAGTTGGAAGTCACATGGAGTTTGAGTACAAAAACAGAAAGCTTAGAGTCAATCTATTAAGTACTAGGCAAGCAGGTTTCTGGAACTCACTTGCAGCATATTTCTCTGTAGAAATTCTTGAATAATGGAAAATATAACAAGCAGTTCCAACTGAATCGGCTTCGCTCACTGCTAAGTTTACATACTAAGAGACATCATCCAGGGAGAATGAATGGCTACCTCTAATCAAAGGTCAGATAAAAAAAATGGTTTCCTAACGTATTTTCGAAGCTATGGTTGGGCGATGTCCATGGCAATTTATTTTGTCATTATGGCTATATTTATTGTCACGTACCCCTATCTTAATGTGATTGCAGCCTTTCTTTTGCTTGCACTTAGCACTTTTGCAATGGGGGGGTTGCTTGGGTTTATGTTCGGAGTTCCCGGAGCTGATCCCAATAATTCTTCTAGAACAGATAGTAGGCAGAGAACTAACCTTGAACTAATTTCTGACTGGCTAACCAAGATTCTTCTTGGGGCTGGCTTGGTAGAATTGAAATCAATAACGGAGGCTGCAGTTGGTTTCTCGAAATCAATGGGAGAGTCTTTGCCACCAAATATGTTGCTTTCTGAGTTTATTGGCTTGTTTATAGCATTAGGCTTTGGGGCGTGTGGAGTAGTAACCGGATATTTATGGTCACAATTACATTTTGACCATCTTAAAAATTCTGAAAGAAACAATTAACAAGCAAAGGTAAGCACTCATACAAAATTAATTCGATATTTATCTCCGTAGCCAGTCAGGATGCCATTCACTGACTGGCAGAGATCTTCAAAGCTTAAATTTGCTGAGATCGGTAGCCATTCATACTTTATCTTTTCCCAAAGTAACTCTATTGAGTTCAGCTCTGGCGAGTAAGTCGATAGAAAGATTGTGTAAACTTGCTGATTGACCCATTCATAACACATCTTTTTGAATTTCCCTGAGCGATGCATTGGTGCATTATCCAGAAAAATTACCACAAATGACTCTGGAGACTTTTGTTCAATAAAACCCTCGAAAGCTTGAATAACAACGTCACTGGTTACTCGCTCTGTGGTCGCTTGATAAAATAAGGAGCCTTGCTGGCTTAAAAAACCAAGAACATTCAAGCGCTTACTATGAGAATAACCCGGTATTTCAATCCTTTGTCCAAATTGGGCTCCAGACATAGGGCAGAGATGATGACTGGGCAAACCCTGATTCATCAAAGAAGTACAGTTCACAGCGCCCCTCCTGTTCCCACTCAATGAACTCTTCGATCAAACCTCGAGTGTTTCTGAAGTCTTGGTCATCTCTTCGCTTTCTTAAGCTCAATCGGGCTCGTTTGAAGCTATAGTCTTTTTTAAAGCTCTTTTCAAGGTTTTATCGCTGGAATGCTTGCCGGTTTGTTGCTCCAATTTGGCTTGTGCAATCTTCAGTTGCTGAGGTGTTTCTTGCAAGAAAACCACGAACTGAGAGATCTCATCCTCATCGTAGATAGTGTCTCTCCCTTGCCGTGGCAGATCATCTAAGCCTTCTAACCCTTTCTTTTCCCAGCTGTTAAACCAATGGCCAACAGTTTCCCGAGTAGCATCGAGAATGAGAGCAATCTGGTCCATTGTGAACTGTTTATTGCTTAACAAAATTGCGTGGGCCCTACGGCGCGTAGCCTGTTTACCAGAGTGGCTATAGAGATCTGACAGGTCAGCAATTTCATCTTCAGTGAGAGGTCCCATGAAACGCATATTTAAGCCCTCCGAACAGTGAATCAACTACCTTAAGAATAGCGAAAGATCCCTGTCCAGGAGCTTATCATTACGCTCGATGCAATGGGCTGCCAGACCAAGATACAGCAGAAGATTATT
>CAYFGP010000117.1:0-20292 GCA_964342385.1 uncultured Oleiphilus sp.
TCTTGAAGCGTTTCACGATTGATCAGGTTGAAGATGCATTATTACCCCGGTTAAGTGCAGATATTGCGCTTTGTACAGATGGTCATCTGACCTTTGAAGCTTTCACAAATAAGCATAGCTTCACTCATAAAGTACTGAATGCAAGTGCAGGAGAGCGAGTTAAAGAAGAGGCTTACCATATTCAGGGAGTGAATAGTTACCACCAAAGATTAAAAATATGGATTGCTCGATTCCATGGTGTAGCGACAAAGTATCTGCATCGATATTTAGGTTGGTTCAGATGGTTTGATCAGCATAGACAAGAAAAATACCAACCCATTGATTTTATGATTGATTTTGCGAAGCCAGAAGGTTTTCAACATCTAAACAGAACATAGCCCAAGCTAAGATTGTTGTGTTCAAAAATAAAAGGGAAGAAGGGTTTGAAATTGAAAAGAAAAAGTTTTCATTTGACTCTTCTGGCGAGTATCCAGATATTTATTCTAAAATATTTAATTTTGCTGCTACACGTATAGAGGTTAAATATTCTAAAAAAGAACTAGCAAGGTTAATGCTTGATTATGGTGAGCTTGGAGAGAATGATTGGCACAGGCTTTCTTTGAGATCTGTTTTAAAAGGAAAAAATATTCCTGAAGAGAGTGTCATTGAAGCTTTAACAATTGCATTTGATGTTTTGGTTAGACGGAAGTTTAACAATGCAGTTGAAAGGCTTGCTAATCGGTCGGAGTCACTGAGTGATAATGGGTACTTTGATTTTTAAAAATGAGAACACGGAGATATATGACATCCAAATATATCTCCTTTATTTATGAGAAGGAGCTATCAAATTTGGCCGAAACAATATCGAAGCGAGAAGAGCTAAAGACTGGATAATTGTTCATAACTAGCTCGATACAAACCTTCTAAATCTACTAAGTCAGGATTAGCAGCGTTGTTCTCAATTCCTTTGCAAACCTCACTCAGTCTCTTCAAGCCAAAGTTTGCACATGAGCCTGCCATACGGTGGGCGAGTTTACCGGCTTGTTCGTAATTCTCTTCAGCAATGGCGGTTTCCAGCTGTTGGTGCAGATCTTCAAATTGACCTTTAAAGCTGTCCAGTAGTTCGGCAAAGCGTTCTTGCCCGAGCATAGTTTTATGCTGTTGGATCAGTTGTTCGTTAATCAGTGGGGAGGTTTGCTGATCCGTGCTATTTCTGGTTTGGTTTGTATTGGTTGTCAGAGGAGCAGGCCTTTTGTTATCGGCTTCAACTGATTGGTAAGTACTTATCTGATCGATCTGGCCATCATAGAGGTGATGCTTTTTCAGTATCTCTAGCAGTTGGTGATATTGCAGGGGTTTAGCCAGTACATCATCCATACCCGCAGACTGATATTTCTGTTGTTCAGCCTGGGTGAGGGCGGCGGTTAGGGCAATTACGATGATGGCGGCTTTGACCGGGTCTTTATGCTGGCGCATACGGCGGGTGGTTTCCATGCCGTCCATATCCGGTAAGTGAATATCCATTAACACCAGATCGTAATCGTTGTCGTTATGTAGGGAGAGGGCTGTGTAGCCATCTTCTGCGATATCCACTCGATGGCCGTCGCTCTCCAATAGGCCTGCGGCGACTTGTTGGTTAATTTCGGTGTCTTCTACCAGCAGGATATGCAGGGGGCTGCTGTGTTGCTGTTGTGTCCATTCTGCTGGGTTAGTTTGCGCCTGATGCAGATACTGACTCTGGGCAGTAGATGCATAGTTGTTTGGGTAGCCGTTTGCGTGATGGTTTTGCTCAGGGGCTGAGTCCAGAGCGGCCATCTGCTTTAGGCTGTTACTTGAGCTGTTGCCAGTGTAAGTGATTACTTTATTTGGTTGATAAACAATGGCGTGTGTTTCAGTCGCTTGAAGCACCGGGTATTCCAGTTCAAACCAGAACAGACACCCTTGGTCGGCTTCACTATCAAAGCCGATCTGGCCGTTTTGCAGTTCCACCAGTTGTTTACAGATGGATAGGCCCAGGCCTGTACCACCAAAACGGCGGGTAATAGAGCTATCGGCCTGGCTAAAGTGCTGGAAGATACGGCTATGGGATTCTTTGTCGATGCCGATGCCGGTGTCTTCCACCTCAAAGCGGATTCGGCTGAGTTGTTCTGCCTTGTATTCTGAGCGGCACTCTGAGTTGCGTTCTGCTTTGTACTCTGAGCTGTGCTCTAAAGTGGGCAAACACTTCACGCGCAGATTAATCTGCCCCTGTTCGGTAAATTTCACCGCATTGGCACACAGATTCATCAGAATCTGGGTCAGTACCCGGCGATCACCGTGGATATAGTCAATGTCCGAGGTGTTAAGGTCCAGGATAAATTTAAGGGCTTTCTCGTCGGTTAAGGGTTTAATCACCGCCTGAAGTTCGGAGATCACCTGTATCAGGCTAAAGGGTTGTGGGTCCAGCTCCAATTGACCGGCTTCGACCTTGGTGAAGTCGAGCACGTCATTCAGGATGGCGAGCAGGGATTGGCCGGATTGGTAGATATTTTGGATCTGTTGGCGCTGCTCAGGCGTTAATTGGCTGCGCATCAGCAGTTGTGCCATGCCCAGAATGCCGTTCATTGGGGTGCGAATTTCATGGCTCATAGTGGCCAGGAATTGGGATTTTGCTTCACTGGCGGCTTCAGCCTTTTGCTGTGCCAGTATCGCATCCATATGGGCTTTTTCCGCTTTCTCGCGGTTTTTGCGTTCGCTGATATCGGTGATTGAGCCTTCGTAATAGAGGATCTGACCTTTATCGTCTAATACCCCTCGGGCGGAGATTGTAATCTCAACGGCCTGATAGTCGGCTTTTAACCACTGGGTTTCAAAGTTGCGGACCTGGTTGTTTTTCAGCAGGGTTTGGACAAAGTTTTGCTGTTGAGCCGGTGCTTTAAAACAGCCCTGTTGTACATTGTTGGTATGTTTTAAAAACTCTTCTGGAGAATAGTAACCCAATAGCTGGGCCAGCGCCGGGTTAACTGAGAGAAATTCGCCTTTGGGATTAGCTCTAAAAATCCCTTCGACCGCATTCTCAAACAGCGAACGGAACTCATGTTCGGATTGCTGCAGGCTGAGGTAGAGTTTTGCATTTTCAATGGAGATCGCCGCCTGAGCAGATAAGATCTGTAACGTTTCCAACCGTTCTCGGGTAAAGACATCGCTACTTTCCCTGTTTTCCAGGTAGAGGATAGCGGTCAAGTCACCGTGGTAAAGAATCGGCATACAGAGCAGGGAGCGAGGCTGTTTTTGACGAATATAGCTGTCGTGCATAAACATCTCGTGTTCCAGGGCATTGCTCAGTACCACGGTTTCCTTTGTCCGATGCACGTAATGTACAATATTGACCGGTAGCTTCTGGCTCTCACCTTCGATTGGTAGGCTGGAGAAGAAGCGGGGATCGTTATGGAAATCGGCCTCAGCTTCAATAAAGAGTTCGTCACCTCTGCGCAGTGCCAGAATCGCTTTCTGGCCACCGGCATTTTCCAGCGCCAGGGTCATCAAGCGGCCTAATAAGCGTTCCAGCACGATCTCATCGGCAATGGCATGGGATGCCCGTATCACCGACAGAATATCCAGTATCTTGTTGTTATTGGCATTTTGTTCATGATCCGGCAGCTGTTCCGATACCTGAGGCTTAGGCGAATGTTCCTGAATATGATGGGTTTCTATCAGTTGATCGACCTTGGCATTAGCACCCCAGTTGCGGTAGTGCTGTAGAGCCAGGCGAATATAGGCGTCGGCAATAACGGGTTTGTCCCATTCCCGGTACATACGGGCGGCGAGCTCATAAGACAGGGCCCTTTCCATAGGGATTTCCGCTAGCTGGCTGTATTGAATCGCCTGCTCAAACAACGCCATCGCTTTGTTATAACGCTTTTTAACCCGCGCCAGTTCCGCCTTGATCAGATAAACCCTGTGCTGCTGATTGATTGGGTTATGTTCGGCCCAGTGTTTCACCTGTTTTAAAATACGGTGTACGCGATGAATACGTTTGGGTTGTAGCAACACACTGGAGCTGGGCACTAATGCCAGTTGGGTCATGGCAGAGAAAAACTGGAACCAGACCGTAGTATAGGTACCACCAATGGAGGCGAGATCTTGCTTGCCCTTCTGGCAGTGCTGCTCGGCCTGTTCATATTGGCCAAACAGATAACACAGCATGCCTTTATAGAAGTGATGCATACACACTGCGGTTCTGTGATTGTTTTTCGCATGCAGTGCCAGCATCTGCTCTTCCTGGTTATAGCGTCCCTCAAGTTGGGTTGGGTTGTGATTTAAACCCCGTAGATTATCGATGGTTTGCAGGGCATAACGGGAGTAGTACTCCGACTGTTTCTGGCCCGATAGATGAATCTGCTGCATAAAATCGTGCAGTTTGGGTTGAATCTCCGCCAGGTTCTCGGCCAAAGGTAACTGATACTGAATATACGCCGCCAGACAGTAGGCATCCCATTCGATATCACCACAGTCCAACGCCAGTTGATGGCCATAGAGTAACGAATCCAGAGCATTAGACAGAGGTTCCTTCCAATGGCGAACATAGGAATCAAATAGCGATAGGGTTTTATGGTGCGTTAGGCGCGAGGGCAGTTGTTTATCAATGGCCAGGGCGATCTGGCCCAGCTGATAACCCCTGTCCAATTGCTGAAACTGACCACATAAAACACCGCCATAACCGGCAAAGGCCTGAGCCGAGGATGGCATCAAACCATAGCGAATGGTGAGCTCCACCTGTTTGGCCATCACCATGGGACGCAGGCCAGAGCTGGAGAACTTCACCACTCCAAACATACTGGCCATAATCGGCAGTGCGGCTTTAATATGAGGATCGCTAATCTCATCCTGCTTGAGCATTTTTTCCTGTGGATTCTGTTTGATCAACCAGCGCGTGGTTAAAAAAGTCTGCCAAAACTCAAACTTACTGGGCTTGCGCGGGATATCAACGCCAAGTAGATGCAAAATATCCAGGGCGGTTTGCAGGGCCAGATCAAAATGACTGCGGGAAATATGAGCCTGAATCTGCAGCTCGTAGACCCGTACCTGATCCAATAGCTGAGTGGCGTTGTTTTGCACTTCTTCTATCAGGTGCTGCATCTGATCAAAATCCGCCTGAATAAAAGCGGCTTCTGCGGCATGGGTGTTTAAGGCTAATGCCAGGGAATAATGCTGTTGCCAGCCATCTTCCAACATATGCAGGCCGTGTTGAAAGTACTCAAATGCCGCGCCAAATGCTGCTGCATTTCTCGACAGTTCACCGGCCCTGAGGTTCATTTCAGCCAGTTGGCATTTTTGCTGTTTTTCTTGCAGTAGGTTTTGAGCCTGATTGAGATGATTGGTGATCTCAAAAATATGGTTATCCAGCTTATCCTTGGGCACGGTTTCTAACAGCAGTTGGCCTACTTGCAGGTGCAGTCGTTGTCTTTCCTCATCATCCAGTAGACTGTAGGCCGCTTGCTGAACCCTATCGTGGACAAAGCGATAGCGCACATCGGTATTAATATCTCTGGTATTCAGATGCAGGGTGAGACGATAGTTGTCATCCATCGGAATCACTAAGCGCTCCGATAATGCCTGCCACAGGTGAGTGCCTGTTTCCCTGGCACTGTGGTTATTAACGATAGATAAGGTGCTTAAGCTAAAGGGGTTGCCGATACAGGATGCCAGACGCAGGACTCGCTGTGTGGCAGGACTTAAACGTTGAATCTTACTCACCATAAGATCCACAACATTATCGGACATACCTTGGGATTGAATCGCTTTTTGATCCCAGTACCAGCCATTTTTATTAAAGTAGATTAAGCCGTCGTCTTGCAGTGAGATTAAAAACTGATTGAGGAAAAATGGATTGCCCTGGGTTTTTTCCAAGCAAGTTGCCGCCAGTTCGGTACATTTGTCAGTAGATTGACACAAGGTATCAGATAGCAGGCTTTTAATCTGATTGAGGTTCAGTGGTTTTAGGCGTTGCTCTAATAGCTTAACCGGCAGTTGTCTTAGCTTTTCCAGAAAGCCTCTTAAGGGATGGCTCTGATGCAGCTCCTCATCCCGGTAGCTACCGATCAACATAAGATAGTTCAGTGGCTGCTGATCACTGCTTTTGTACTGGGCCAGGGCCGTTAACAGGGCGATTGAGGAGAGATCTGCCCAATGCAAATCATCCAGAAAGATCACCAAAGGTTGCTCTTTACTGGCAAATACACGCAATAAACGCAGGAAAATCCGTGAAAAGCGGTTTTTCTCTTCGGCTGGTGGCAGCTTGGGCACATCGGGCTGGGGGCCGATAATCAACTCCAACTCAGGAATTAGCTTAATTACTACCAGGCCATTATTGCCCAGTGCCTCCAGAATCAGCTGACGCCAGCGGCTGACATTGGCTTTCGATTCGGTCAATAACTGACGGATAAAGTTTTGCAGTGCCTGCAATATAGCAGCGTAGGGGCGGTTGCGACCAAATTGAGCAAACTTACCACTGATAAAATGGCCGTTATGCTCATTGATATACTGACGGATCTCATGCACCAGGCTGGATTTGCCGATACCGGCATAGCCGGAAATCATGACAATATTGGCTTCACCCAGGGCGTTATGGTCGTAACAGCTTGTTAATTGTTGTATGAGATCGTGCCGACCATAGAGCTTCTGCGGCAGGACAAAACGCTCGGGCAGATCATCACCCGCCAGTTTGAAGTTATTGATAACCCCTTTGTTTTGCCACTGTTCCAGGCAGTGTTGCAGATCCTGAGTCAAGCCATAGCTGGATTGATAACGCATGGAGGCGTCTTTTGCCATCAGTTTCAGAATAATCTGCGATACGACCTCAGGGAGTGCATTATTAACCTGATGAGGTGGCAGGGGTTGTTTGGCGATATGGCGATGGATCAGTTTTAAGCGATCATTGCCCGAGAAGGGCAGGTGTCCGCTCATCAGTTGATAAAGGGTTACACCCAGGCTGTAAAAATCGGTGCGATAATCGATACTGCGGTTGATGCGTCCTGTTTGCTCCGGGGCAATATAGGGCAGGGTGCTGTTTTTTAACTGGCTGCCCTGCCATGAAATCTGTTCTCGTTGCAGGCGTGTGGCTTGGGTAAAATCGATAATTTCCACCCGGCCTGTTTCAAGGTTAAGTAGAATATTATCCGGGCTGATCTGCTTATGGATAATCTGCTCGTTATGGATTTGGCCCAGGATATCACTCAGTTGAATGGCAACGGGTAACCACTGATGCCAGTGGTAATCTTTTTGCTGGCGTAACTCCCTGAGGGCGATTCCGCCATGATCTTCAAATAAAGTGTATAAGCCCGCCAGGTTCTGGTTGTTATCCGTAGGCTCTAAGGAGATAGTTGGAGTAGGCGGGCTATTAGCGCGGATTTGCTGCTCCGTCGAGTGTTCATTGTTTGAGGACGGGTCGCTATGAGCGAGTAATTGCTGGTCAAGAGGGCGGATAACGCCCTCAATATTCAGCTTGTCCAGCAGCTCAAACTCATGTTGTAACAGATGTTGCGCTTCGGCGGCTTCTTGCGGCGACAGGTTATCGCTGAGCTGTTTGATAATGACTGCTTGTTGATCCTGTAGCCGGATTGCACGGCTGATAATATAGCGTTCGCCCTGATAGAGACGTTTAACCTGTTGAAAACCCGATGGAAAACCAGCCAAAAGATCAGTCCACTTTGCCTGCAAACATATAACCTGCACCGTGAGCGGTGAGAATAAAGTGAGGATCAGATGGGTTATCACCCAGCTTACGTCGTAAGCGGCCCACCATTACATCCACCGAACGGTCGTTGGGAGTCCATTCACGGCCATGGATCACATCCATCAGTTGATCACGGGACAGCACCTGGCCGGAGTGTTTGATCAACGCATGGAGTAAACGGAATTCACCTTCTGGCAAACGTTCACTTTCCTCACCGGGTCCCTGTAACAGACGTTTATTACCATCCAGTGTCCAGCCTTCAAAATTCAGCAGAATGCGATCCTGAGCGACGCCCTGTTCGGCGGGATGTTCTTTCACCCGCCAGAGTAAATTCTTGGCCCGAACTAGTAGCTCTCTGGGGTTAAAGGGTTTGGTGACGTAGTCATCGGCACCCAGTTCCAGGCCGACAATACGGTCAATCTCATCTATCTTACTTGTGACTAAGATAATCCCGACGCGTGATGTCGCTCTTAGCTCCCGGGTCAGGGTGAGGCCATCTTTACCGGGCAGATTAATATCCAGCAGGACCAGGTCAATCTTCTGTTCAGCAACCCGGGTTACCAGATCATCAGCCTGTTCGCTTTCGCTGACACGGTACCCCTCTTTTTGAAAGTAGCTGACCAGTAATGAGCGCGATGCAAGATCGTCTTCCACAATTAATATATGGTTATTGTTTGGGTTGTCTGTTGTCATAATTATTTTCGTTATCAAAACCTTTTTTTGAGTCTAGCAAACAATAGCAAACGGAATAAAGTACTGTTAAATCTGCAGCTTACAAAAAATATATTATCGAAATCAGTTGCTTATGTAGCGAATTTTCCGGGTTGTAGGTTTCTGTTACATCTGGCTACAACTTAGCACAATTGGTTGGAACTCTATTTACACCTTAGGAGTAACTTAACCTTAAGCCTAAATAGGCTAAAACAGAAAAGGTGCGTTGATTTTGAGCAAGCCTGATTAAACCCAGAAAACTTGTGGGCACTTTTTCAGACCAGGTGAACATCAAAACCGAGCAAGTGGAAGCAGTGCCAGGTGACTAAACGTCTGAATAGCTAAACAGAGCCATCTCCCATGATGTTGTTTAGATGTTGTTCTTAGATGAATATAAAAATCAAAATGCTTGGCAGCATTTTAGCTTAGCTACGGAATTAACAATTAAAAAAAGTAGGAGTGATGGCCTTGAAGAAAAATAAGATAACTCGGGCGCTATTGGGTACAGGGGCATTGACCCTGGCAGGTCTGGTACCTGCACAGGCCCAGGTGGCGGACGGTGAATCCATTATTCGAGACCGTTGTCTGGCCTGTCACACGGATACAGGCAATGCTGCGGCCCCTTTCTCACGGATTAGCGAACAGCGTAAGACCCCTGAAGGCTGGATGATGACTATCAGCCGTATGGAGCAGCAGCGAGGCGCTGCAATTTCTGCACAGGAGAAGCGCGCGCTGGTGAAATACCTGGCGGATACTCAGGGGCTGGCACCTGCTGAGACAGAGGGCGTGCGTTACGTGCTGGAAAAAGAGCCTAACGTCATGGAATCCTTCGATCCTCTGCTGCAGGAGACCTGTGTGCGTTGCCACTCGGGTGCCCGTGTTGCTTTGCAACGTCGTACAGAAGATGAGTGGAAATGGCTGGTACATTTCCATATGGGCCAACAGCCGACGGCAGAACTGCATGCCGGAGCCCGTGATCGTGCCTGGTTTGATATCGCTCTGAATCAGGTTGCCCATAAGCTGGGTAATGATTATGGCCTGAATACGGAGGAGTGGAGCCAGTGGCAAGCGGTTGAGAAAAAATCGCTGGAGGGGCGCTGGGCGATGTCCGGTTATCTGCCTCAGAAAGGCCAGTTTGATGCCACCGTAGTGATCAGCCAGAACGACAACGACCATTATAGCGTCACTCTGGAAGGTCAATACGCTGACGGCACGCCGATGTCCGGTACGGGTAAAGCGATTGTTTATACCGGTTACGAATGGCGTGGCAGCATGACGATTAACGGTATCAAGATGCGTCAGGTGTTTGCCGCTTCAGAAGATGGTCAGTCGCTGGAAGGTCGTATGTACCAGCGTAATGATGATGTACTGGGTGGTGATGTTGTTGCAGTTAAAAACAGCGCCATTACCGCTATCACTCCTTCCTATATCAAGCAGGGCGAACGCAAACTGCTGACTATCTCCGGTAACAAGCTAAATGGCAGTATCCGTTTGGGCGTCGGCGTGAAAGTGATCAGCATTATTGAGCGTGATGACAACCGTACTGTGGTTTTGGCAGAAGCCAGCCGTAGCGCTAAGGTGGGTAGTCGCGATATCAAGGTTGGTCGTACTGCGGCAGACGATATGCTGGCGGTTTATGATGAACTGGCCCGTGTTGAGATTACGCCTTCGGATTCTATTGCCCGTGTCGGTGGCGGTGGTGGCCCGATTCCTAAGCAGAAATCCTGGTATCGCGCGGTAGGTTATGCCGCAGGTGCTGATGGTAAAGCGGGCACGGCGGATGACTTGCGTCTGGGCTATATGCCGGCTCAATGGACACTGAAGCCATTTGATGAGATTGCACAGCACGATAATGACATCAAATACGCGGGCACTATTGATGATCGCGGTATCTTCGTACCGGGTGATGCGGGGCCAAATCCTGAACGTAAGATGTCAACCAATAACGTAGGGAACCTGACCGTAGTGGGCACGGTTCATGACGGTAACCAGAAAGTATCCGGTGAGAGTCACCTGTTGGTTACGGTACAAACCTTTGTTCGTGCGTTGATCGATTAATTCTGCTGCAAAGTATTAATCGTTTTACACATAGATACACCTCAGAACAGATGCTTTAATCCTTGCCAAAGCGAGTCGAGTTAAAGCCCGATAACAATAAAAGGTGAGATCGATATGGGTGCTTTATCCCTGGTTAAACCCAATATGCATCTGGTGGATGTGGAAACACGCAAAATGATGTTTCACATTCCGACCAGTAGCCTGTTTGAGCTGGAAGGCTTAAGCCGTGAGCTGATTGAGCTGTTTGCGGATCAGGATCGTGTCACTGCAGGCATGATTCGTGATCGCTTTCAGGGCCGTTATGCCGCCGATGATGTGATGGAAACCATTGAGGAGCTGAAATCCCTCAAGGTGCTGTCCGACGGTGGTGTGGTACAGATCAATCATGAGCCCCAAGCTGTCAAACAGTTCCCGCTGACAACCATCGTATTGAACACCAATACCGGTTGTAACCTGAGCTGCACCTACTGCTATAAAGAGGATCTGACCACACCATCTCAAGGCAATAAGATGTCCTACGAGACGGCGATCAAGTCGATCGAAATGCTGCTTGAAGAGTCACCGGATCAACGCCAGTACAACGTGGTGTTTTTTGGCGGTGAACCTCTGACCAATATGCCACTGATTCGTGATGTAGTGGCCTATTGTGAGCAACGTTTTGCTGAGCTTGAATCCGAGGTCAGCTTCACTATGACCACCAACGCCACGATGCTGACTGAAGACCTGGTGGAGTGGTTTAACGCGCACCGTTTTGGTTTGACCATCTCTATGGATGGACCAAAGGCGATGCACGATAAAAACCGCATTACCGTAGGTGGTCAGGGTACTTATGACGTGGTGAAACAGAAGGTAGCCATGCTGCTGGAGCGTTACGATTCACGTCCTGTAGGCTGTCGTGTGACGTTAACCCATGGCATTACGGATGTAGAAGCGATCTTTGATCACCTGCATCATGACCTGGGTTTTGCGGAAGTGGGTTTTGGTCCTGTAACCTCGGGGGATATCAGTGCATTTAATCTGAATGCTGAAGAGATGCAGACAGTGTTTGCCGGTATGAAACGCCTGGGGCATGAATACCTGAAAGCGGCACTGGAGCATAAAAACTTTGGCTTCGGCAATATGCACCAACTGATGACCGATCTTCATGAAGGCAACAAGAAACAGCTGCCCTGTGGCGCAGGTGTTGCCTTGCTGGCTGTGGATACCAAAGGTGGTATCAATCTGTGTCACCGCTTCACCGGCTCTGAACTGCCGACCTTTGGTGATGTGGATCAGGGTATCGATAAACCTCAGTTAGCTTCCTTTGTTGAACAGCGCCTTGACCGTAGTAATACCGGTTGTGAGACCTGTCGTATCCGAAATATCTGTTCTGGTGGTTGTTACCACGAAAGTTATGCCAAATACGGTGATGCGAGTACACCGTCCTACCACTATTGCGACCTGCTGAGAGACTGGGTCGATTTCGGTGTAGACGTGTATACCCGCATCATGCTGGAGAACCCAGCGTTCTTTGATACGTATGTATCTCCAAGAAGGAATTCCCGATGAAACATCTCAAATCGTTTAACAAAAAAGCAAAAATGCTTGATCGCACCACTTCGCAAGATGATGTTGAGGAAGTGGTGGCTATGCAATCCATGGTGGGTTGTACCTCTGTTAATGATCCTGGCTGGGAAGTGGATCCGTTTGGTGGCTTAGGCTCGTTATGTCAGCCGATGGAAGCCGATCTATATGGCTGTGCAGATGCCTGTTGGTGGCCAGCCCAGGTGCCTGACACCATGAGTACTCATCCTGATTGGTCCAAAGATGTGGCTAAAGCAGATGAGGATTGGCGCAAGCTGGACAGTATCTTCCCTGAAGAGTAGGCCCTGAGAATTAATGGAGTATAAAAAGATGACAAGAACAAACCCTTTGCTCAATACACTGACGGGCCAGATGCGTCATATGACGCTTGCTACCCTAGTGGGTGGTAGTGCGCTGTTGGCGGGCTGTGCGGCGAATCAACCGCAGGGTACTTCCGCTGACAGCATCAATGGTATGAAGGCGGGTGGACACGAGTATATGTTGACCGTGACCCGTCCGAATCACCTGCATGTGATTGATACGGAAACAGATCAGGTAGTACGTACCTGTGATGTACCGGGTACCTTTGGTAATGGTGGTATCGCCACTTCTCCTGATGGTCGCATTGCTTATGTGATGACCAATAAGTGGGAAGATGTCTACGGTTTTGATATCACCAGCTGTGATATCAAGTTTTCATTAAAGCAATCTTACGACAACGTGCAGATCAAGAGTTTTATCTCTATGGCGGTCAGCGCGGATGGTAAGGAGCTGTATACGGTACAGAACCCGGTGCGCAAACTGTCAGATCGTTTTGAAACCATGTCACCAAGATTGGCGGTTTACAATACGGCGGACGGTCTGAATGCTCAACCTGTACGTACTTTCCCAGTAGATCGTCGTATTACCAAGATAGGGACGATGGAAAACGGCGAGGTGATCCTGGGTGGCGGTGATATTAAAGCGATCAATCCGGTTAATGGCGAAACTCGTTTAATTACCGCTCTGCAAAATTGGGAGCGGGCACCGGATAAGTGGGTACCACCCGATGCGTTTGCAATGCATACCATGGGAGAACACGTTGGCGAGTTTGTAATGCCTTATTTCACTATTCGCTGGAATGGTGCGCCGGGAGATGAGTCGCAGGCTGATTTCTTATGGGGCCATGTACGCATTGATAAAAAGACCGGTCAGGTGGAAAACATTGAAACCGTACCGTTTGAATTTATCGTCTTCAACTGGGTCACCGATCCAAACAATAAGGATGTGATGTTTGGTTCTTTCAACCAGCTGTCAAAACACAATCTGAAAACCGGTGAAACCCTGGGTGTTCAAGGCCTGGATCATACTTACTACAACATCAATATGACCACTGATGGCAAGAAAATCTATGTGGGCGGTGCCAGTAACACTATCTCAATCCACAATCCAGATAACCTTGAGCGAATAGGCTATATGAAACTATCTGGTGATATGGCCACCTCTGATCTACGTCTGACAGTACTGAAATAAACCGGTTATTTCAGTTGGGTATGGCCTGGGGAGTTTTCCTTCAGGCCAGCCTATTAGTGGTAGCTCTTTAGTTTGTGAGAGCTAAATCCAAGCTGCCTCACTCGTGAGAATCTTTATAAAAATTTGACACTAAAAATTTTGGCGTAAATCAGCCAAGGGTTTCGTGCGGCCAAAAAATGCTTTTTAGCGGCTTTTTAAGAGCCTTTTTTAACCGGATGAGCTTTTACCGTGTTGAGCAATGCGGCCTTTAGACCTGAAGAAATAAGAGCCACGACTCTTAAATAACGCTTTATGAAAACTTTTAAATCTTGACCGAAACAATAACAACGAGCAGGACCCAAAAATGTTAAAAGCAATAAAAAAACCTCTATGCAGCGCTATCTTTCTGGCAAGTTTTCCGGCAGCCGTTCAAGCGGCGGTGATCTCTGAAAGCGATGCGGGCACTGTAGAATTTAATGTTGAAGCGATGGCCGCAGCCATGTCTGCAGATGAAAACTACACCGGTAATCCAGGCGATAAGAGCTGGCAGGAGGCTTATATCAAGGGTGATCTGGCTGCAACTCGTCAGATCAATGCCGACCACTCGGTTTACGGTACGTTGGGTATGATCGCTCTGGGTACTTTTGGTGATGGTGATGCGGGTGGTTTTACCACGGGTGATGAGCGAAAAGTCCATCTGGAAAACGCTTATGCGGGCTGGAAATTTAAAGATGGTTTGATTGATCTGTCTGTAGGTCGCCAAACCTTCGTATTGGGTGATGGTTTCCTGATTGCGGGTGATTCCCTGAGCGCTGGTGAAGGTTTTGAGGCGTTCTCCAATGGCGGTCTGGACCGTGGTGGTGCTTACTACCTGGCGGGTCGTAAGAGCTTTGATAATACCGCAATCCTGAAGGTTGACCCTGAAGGCCCGGTACGTGGTGATCTGTTCTGGTTGAAGTCAGATAACAAGTTCCAGCAAAGCCCTGAACTGGTGGGTGCAAATCTGGAATACGTTGATGAAAATCTGGGTACCATCGGTGCTAGCTATATGACGGTGACCGATGTGGATCTGGGTAAAGGTCTGGGTCTGTACGATAACCGTGATGGCATGAATATCTTTAGCGTACGTGCCCAAGGTACTGCCGGTGTCGAGAATCTGTTCCTGAACTTTGAATATGTGAAGGAAAGCGGTGGTGATCAGACAGAAAAAGATGCGTCTGCCTGGACCGCTGAAGCGAGCTGGATGTTCTCCGAGCTGCCTTGGACACCTATCGTTAATTATCGCTACGCGACCTTCTCCGGCGATAAAGCCGGTACCGCCGATGATGAGAGCTTTGATCCACTGTTCTTCGGTGTAACCCGTGGTTTTGGTACCTGGTTCCAGGGTGAAGTGGCGGCGAACTATGCGGGTCCATTTAACTCGGGCAACAATGTAAACCGTCTGGATATCACCCTGTTGCCGCAGGAAAATATCGCGCTGGGTATCCAGTACTGGAAGTTTGGTAAAGAAGAAAACAATGACTTCGAAGCCAACGAACTGGATCTGTATGCGTTCTGGGGTATCAACGATAACTTCAGTGTCATTCCTCTGATCGGTATCTATGAGCCGGAAGGAGATGCAAATAAAGGCTCACAAGGCAATGATGATAAAAACGTCTATGTACAGGCGATGGTAATGTTTAACTATTAATTCTGATTTATCGTAACATTATGATTAATAATCGAATTTATAGCTAAATGATACAAAACGGAATGTTCAAAGGTTAGATTTATTTCAAAGGTGATCGTTGTACTGACAGGTCTGCCCACTTGTCTAGGATCTGATGCCTCAAATCATGAAATAAGATCTTTGAATCCCCAGGGACGGGGAGTGAAAACAGGGATGTTATCAGGGACAATAAAACATAATAGGGACAGCAAGATTTACTCAATCGGAGCTTTTAATGGTCAGGTGGTTAACCCGAATTATCGATAATTCCAACAGAGCTGGGGATGGTGAGAATCCAGCTTTTCAGCACAATCATGAGGCGAGCTTACGCTGGCTGTTCAGTTTTATAAAGCCGCAAAAGAAAGCTATTTTTGTGGTGTTAGGACTGTCGCTGCTGGCTTCCATCATGGTGTTGCTGCAGCCCTGGTTAACCAAAATGCTGATCGATGATGGTTTGCTGGCTAAAGATTACGCCATGCTGCTGCAGATTGCAGGAGTGATGGTGGTTGTTGGTATCTTTAATACCGTGCTTTCCGGTTTCAATCGCTATTGTCATACCCGGCTATCTGGCCGGGTTTTATTTTCTCTGCGTGAAGATCTGTATCAACATCTGCAGAAACTCTCGCCCTCATTTTATTCTCAGCGTCGTATCGGGGATCTGATGTCCCGAATAGACGGTGATGTGGCTCAGATTCAGCGTTTTGCCGTTGATGCCTTGTTTGCTTCTGTTTCAAGTATCTTGGGCTTGATCGGGGCTACGGTGCTGATGCTCACTTTGTCGTGGGAGTTGTCGTTAATTGTTGCGGTTTTGATCCCGCTGGAAGTGCTTTGGTTACGCTGGATGCGGCGTAAGGTGGAAAAACACACTCGGGCATTAAGAGAGCGTTCGGCAGATCTGTCCTCTTTTTTGGTCGAAACCCTACCTGCGATGAAGTTTATTCAGTCCGTTGGCCAGGAAGCCAAAGAGTCCCGTCGTCTGCAGGGACTGGGCGATAGTTATCTGAATCAGCTATTAAAACTGCAGATTGTCGAATTCTTTACTCAGGCGATTCCCGGCACTTTAACTTCGATCTCCCGAGCGGGGGTCTTTATCTTAGGCGGTTACTGGGTGATTGAAGGTCAATGGCAGCTGGGTGCTTTAATTGCTTTCTCCACCTACCTTGGTATGGCTATCGGTCCAGTGCAAAGCTTGTTAGGGCTTTATGTGTCGTTACAGCGTATGGTGGTGAGTCTGGATCGTGTCATGGAACTGCGCGCTGAACCAGTCAATGTGGACTCACAGCTGAGCCCTGTTGAGTTACCAGAACAAGGTGGCCGTTTACAGCTGGATAATGTCAGCTTTACCCATCAAAAACGTGATCAGAAAACCTTAAGTCAGGCCTCGGTGACCATAGAGGCTGGGCAAAAGGTGGCCATTATGGGGCCATCGGGAGCGGGGAAATCCACACTGATCGATCTGCTACAACGTCACTATGATCCCGATGAAGGTCGAATTCTATGTGATGGTGTGGATCTGCGTGAGTGCAGTCTAGGTGATCTACGTCGTCGTATTGCGGTGGTGAGCCAAGAGATTGTATTGTTCCGGGGCAGCCTGACCGAAAATATTCGTTATGCTTGGCCTGCGGCTTCCGATGAGCAGGTCAAAGCTGCCGCGATTCAGGCTCAGCTGGGTGAGTTGATTGCTCAACTGCCGCAAGGTATGGATACCCAGTTGGGGGAGCGGGGACAGCAATTGTCTGGTGGGCAGAAACAGCGTATTGCCATTGCCCGAGCCCTATTACAACAACCTAAAATTCTGGTTATGGATGAAGCGACTTCTGCAGTAGATGAGGCGACAGAGCGGGAAATTATCGCCAGTGTTGATCTGCTGTTCCAGGAGCGCACCCGTATTCTGATCAGCCATAGAGCCAGCACCCTGGAAAATGCAGATCTTTACCTATCGCTGGAGCAGGGGCAGTTGATTAAGGTCGAGCGGTAGTGTTGATGCCTCATTAGCTGAATCAAAGCAATCAGCATTTAGGTAAATAAGGCAGCTTTAAGTTTGGCTTAAGAACAAAAATAATAAGGTATAAAAATGATAAAAGTGGGTGTGGTTGATAGTGGTTTTTTTGCCCATCAGCAGGAGTGGATTGCTGATAGTGCCGCCTTTGTGATGCAGGATAATAGCCTGTGGATGGCCGATGCTGAGCCCGATCAGTTAGGGCATGGCAGTCATATTATCGATACGATCCATCAGGTTGCGCCCGATACCCGCTTTTATCTGGCTCAGGTATTTCAGGAGCGTTTTACCACCTCGACAGGGCAAGTCAGTGCGGCCATTGATTGGTTGATTGAGCAAGAAGTTGATGTCATTAATATGAGCCTGGGTTTACGTCAAGATCGCGAAAGCTTACGTGATTCCATTCAGGCGGCATTAAATGCCGGTATTGTCATTTGTGCATCGTCACCAGCAAAAGGCGATCCGGTTTATCCTGCGGCTTATCCCGGTGTGTTTCGTATGACCGGCGATGCCCGCTGCGCTGCTGAAGAGTGGTCCTATTTGGAAACGGAGTATGCTGACTTTGGTGGTCATGTAAGAAGTGCAGATGACCAACAGGCTGGAGCCAGTATGGGCACGGCCCGTATGAGTGGCCATGTATGTAATCTGCTTTTAGCTCAAAGCTCTCAATTTTCCCAAAGTAATCCGGCTGATCAGAATGCTCAAGCCTTCTATAATTCGCAAAGTAGCCAGGCCACAGGCAAAAAACTCCCATTAAGTGAAGTTCGTCATTTGTTGCAGCAAGGTGCCAGTTACTTTGGTCCAGAGTGCAAAGGTTTTACCGGTCAAAGTGCTGGTACTCAGCCTTAATCCTAAACCTTAACCCCTAAACAACTCTCACCGGGAAAATATGATGACTAAAAAGATTGTGGTACTGGGTGCAGGCCCGGCAGGTGGTGCAGTGGCTTTAGGGCTAAAGCGTTTAGGTTATTCCGTACAAGTCATCGGTGAACCACGACCGTTTTCTGCTGTAGAAGGTATTTCTGACCGGGTAGTGGAAGGTTTGAGATATGCCGGTTTTAATCGCGTGATTGCCAACTTACCAGACCCGTCTGCCAGAAATGCTGTCTGGAACGGTGAGCATAACAGTGCCAACACCGAACGCTTGATTGACCGCCAGCAGGTGGATCAGTTGATTTTGGAAGATCTTCGGGCTGCAGATATTGGGGTGGTAGAGGCTAAGATCAGTAAGGTTTTCGAACAAGAGCAAGCCTCTAATCAGGGGGATAAGGGTTTTGTTATTCGTTTGGCAGATGACTCTGAATTAAATGTGGACTTCTTGGTAGAAGCCAGGGGACGTGCTGCACCTTCGGCTCATTTACCCAGAATACGTGGGCCTGAGACTTTATCTCTGCTGCAGTATTGGCAAGGGCCAGAAACTGAAAGGGGCTCGGCGGCTGTTAGTTTGGCCGATGGCTGGGCATGGATGGCCAAAACGGAATCAGGTAAACGCTATCTGCAATTAACGTTGGATGTAGGGGTAAACAAGTCTTCTAACTCTGCTAATACTTCCGACAATAATGCCGTTGCCAGCAATGGTGATGGGAATAACAGTAGCGGAAGCCATAAACTACCAGGCAAAGATCAGTTAGCAAAATATTGCCGCCAGCGCTTTGAGCAGATCCCGGAAGCTGCAGAGTTTATGGCTGATGCTGAACCGGTTGGTATCCCCCATGGTCGTACCAGTACACCCATTCTGTGTGAGCAAACTGTAGGAGCAAACTGGCTCAGAGTAGGGGATGCGGCAATGGCGGTTGATCCGTTATCTGGCAACGGTATCTTTCAAGCACTGTCTTCTGCGCTGCAGGCTCCAGCAGTAATTAATACATTGCTGAAATATCCTGACCGAAAAGCTTTGGCTGAGCAGTTCTACCAGCAAAGGGTCAGTGGTCTGTTTTATCGTTTTGCCCGTATTGGTCGGGATTTTTATGCCATGGAACAGCAATGGACAGATCATCCTTTCTGGCAGCAACGTAATCAATGGCCCGATGCTGAGCCCATGCACCAAACGGTTAGTTTCGATCAGCTGGAAGTCAAAGCGATGCCTGTAGTCAATGACGGTGTGATTGATGAGCAGGAAGTGGTGGTGACGCCGGACCAACCCTTGGGTATCTGGCATATGGCGGGAATACCCTTGGCTAATGTGGTTAGGGCTGTACGAGAAAAAGCATCTGATCAAAGCTTGGAAGCGAGTCTACAGTCTCTATCACTTGATGCCAAGCAGACCATGATGTTGCTGCGCTGGTTACACTCAATGGGGTGTAGATAGCCTCTACTACTAGGCGTCCTAAATGCTTAACAGTTTGGACATTAGTATGTTGGTATTAAAGCTAAAGCGTTTAATAATGGTGTTGAATACTTTAGCTTTCTTCGAGTTGAATCGATCGTTTCGTCATTAGTTGTGTTAGTTGGTCAAAGTGCTCTATCACTAGATCTGCAGTATGAGCGTAATCGGGTAAAACTTCTGGTGCATAAAGGCACGACACCATATTGGCATTATTGGCGGCTTCAACGTCGTAACGAAAGTCACCCACGTAGACAATACGCTCAGGTTTGATCTGCCAGCTGTCAGCAATCTGCAACAGCGCTGTAGGGTCGGGTTTGGCTGGTGCATCTTCCCTTGTGATTAGGGTTTTAATGGGCATCTCATTATTATTGATTTTAATCCGAGCGGCCTGAGAATAGTTACGGGTGACAATGGCCATAGGAATCTGCAGAGCATGAAGTCTATGAACCAGATGTTGTGCTCCTGGCAGCCAGACTGCGGCGTGGGCGTCTTCTAGCTCATGATTGCGAATAATCGCCATGGCCTCTTCTTGCTGGTTTTGGTCCGGCAGTTGATCAATAAAGGCCAGAATATCCTCTTGTAATGGGCAGCCGATATCGCGGCGCATCTGCTGGAAGTCCAGTTCGGAACTCACCAGAGTGCCGTCTAAGTCAAAAATCACACCATTAATATCAAACTGCATATTGTTTCGCTCAACTGTTTATCTGGCTTGTGTACGCCCAGCATGGGCATGAACTAATGAG